>JBJENE010000068.1:0-23791 GCA_051880035.1 Butyrivibrio sp. | reverse complement strand
TTTGTTCTTGACAGGATTTTCATTATCAGTTATACTAATCTCATAAATGAGAATAGTGGAGGCGGAATGGATAGAATTAAAACACTTTTAGACCCTGTTTCTAATCAAATTATTCAGCTGCTAAGGGTAAATGGTCCAATGACTGTTGGAGAATTGCTTGATGCAGATGTGAATGTATCACGAGCAACTTTGTACCGAAAAATTGACAGGTTAGTTGCAGAAGAATTAATTTGTGTCAGTGAGACAAAGGTTGTGCGAGGACAAACAGAAAAGAAGTATTGCTTACAAAATGTTGTAATATCAGAACAGTCCGGTAATAGAGAAAGACTGGAAACGGTTACGATGTGGCTTATGAATCTGGTTTCGCAATATACTAATTACTTTGCAAAAGAAGATGCTGATGTTGAAAGAGATAAACTTTTTATGTTGAACTTCAGTATTTCTCTTTCTGATGAGGATTATAGTTCGCTGGTAAACGATATAGTTTCTTTGATTGATAATTATCAAACCAAAAGTAGTAAAGGGGCTAAGCTAAGGAGCCTTCAGTTGTTGTCAACACCAATAGAATATTATAAAGGAGGGAAAGAAAAAAATGAGTAAAGCGTTATTTGTAATTGATATGCAGGAGATTACTGTTGGAAAAAATCATGCAAAAATGTTTAGCTATGACGATAGCATATTGTCCTCAGTAAATCGTACTATTGAAAGTACAGATGCTGATTGTATAGTATATATTAGAAATTTGATGAAGAATAATATAATAAATAGATTAGCACCCGTTAAATGCTTCGATGGAACAGAGGAAGCAGAGCTTGCAGAAGGATTAATTGTTGTTGGAGACAATATTTATAGCAAGTATGAAGGCAATGCCTTTTCAAATAAAGATTTATGCTATTTCTTAGAAAAACAGGGGATAAATGAAATTGAAATAGCAGGAGTTGATGGTGGGGGATGTGTTGCTCTTACTGCTTTAGGAGCTATAAAATTAGAGTATAAAGTTACGCTGATTACTAAGTCAATAGGTACAGTGTTTGAAAAGAAACAACAAAGATACTTTAAGAAACTTAAAGACATGGGAGCCATATTTGTATAAATAAAACTATAACTGTTGCTAAGAAAAATCTACATTATGAACTGTCTTATAAAATAATTCTGCCGGACATGAGCTTTTGTCGTTTGGATCTTCTTATTTTTATTCCTCTTTCGAGTGGTTAATTGCTATAAATTTCTTCCATAATTATTGTTTTCTCTGTTATTTTTTCAAAAAAATGTTGAATAACATGGTCTTACATTACCACATTTCAGGGATTTTTTCCAGTCTTGTAATTGGCTTTAAAAGGGTGTATTAAGTATACACCCGGGAATAAAAAAGATTGGAGAAGATGATTTATGGATAACATGACTGCGAAGGTAAGCTGTTTTGCAAGAGCGTATCATTATCGAAACAATTCGGCATGGATTTTCAAAGATGAGCATGCCGGATTGCTGCTGGGAGAGGAAGAATATGATGCCATCGCCTTGAATATGGCGGGTGGAATACAGTTTTTTTCTCCGGGATTTAATGGAACAGGAGAGGAGGCTCTTGCATTTATTGTTGAGCAGCAATTGTCACCGTCCGTATTGGGAAGAAGTGCCTTTAATGAGACACATCTGGCAAATGAAATTCGTCTGGGAGCCGTACAGTATATTATTTTTGCATCGGGATATGACACTTACGCCTACAGGAATGATTGTACAGGAATTAAGGTGTTTGAACTGGATTTGCCACAGATGATTGAGGAGAAATTAAACCGTGAAAAATGTATGGATGGATTGAAACCTTGTAACAGGACGATGGTGCCATGTAACCTTGAAAAAGAAGATTGGAAATATCTGCTTGAAAAAGCCGGATATGAAAAAGACAAAAAGACATACGGAAGCCTGTTGGGAATAAGTTATTATCTGGATAAGGAATCGTTTGCCGGGCTGATTGGCAATATCTCCTATATAATGCCGGAAGGTTCTGCAATCTGTTTTGACTATCAGTCGGATTACGAATCGGAAGTGACAAGACGGAATGAGGTGCTTGCAGAGGGTGCGGGAGAACAAATGAGGGCAAAGTACACTGAAAGTGAAATTGTTCACATGCTCTCGGAAAAAGGCTTTCTCATATACGAGCATCTTGACCCGGAGGAAATGACAAAACAGTATTTTGGAGCCTATAATAAGGCGACAGGTAAAAAAATGTGTGCGCCTGCGGGGGTGGAATATGTTCTGGCAGTAAAGAAAAAATAAATACTGAATATCTGAAAATATGGGTATTGATAATGTCAAATCGTTATTCTATAATATACGGACAGATATTGAAGGAGGGATACAAATGATTACGGATACATTTGATAACAAAACAGAAGAAATTATTAAGGTCTGTCGAAATGAACAGGCACCCGGAACTGATGCGTGCATTGTCACATTTTCCAATGAAATATTAAAATCTGTTCTTGATAACTTCGAATGTTCCCTTATAGGAAATTTGTATTCCTCAAACGGAGCCAATCCGGTATACCGGTTTGAATATGAAAACAGGACATTCGCGGTATATATGTCATATGTAGGCGCTCCGGGATGCGTCGCTGATATGGAGGATACATTATCGCTTATTAATACAGACAAGTATGTTGTATTTGGCGGAGCAGGCTGTCTTAACAAAGAGATTGCGAGAGGCAAAATTATGGTTCCCACAGAAGCTTACAGGGATGAAGGTACATCTTACCACTATGCAGAGGCGTCGGATTACATTACCGTAAAAAATGCAGACAAGGTTGCGGAATTTATGGAGTTTGCAGGACTTCCGTTTGTGAAAGGAAAGACCTGGACAACGGATGCATTTCACAGAGAGACCAGAGGGAATTTTGAAAAGAGAAAATCTGATGGCTGTATTTCGGTTGAGATGGAATGTGCTGCCGTTCAGGCCATGTGTGATTTCCGAAAACTTGATGCGTATTTCTTTTTTACCTGCGGAGACCTTCTGGATGCTCCGGAATGGGATGCCAGAATGGAGAAAAACCAGAAAAAAAACACACAGCATGATTCCGGATTGTTTGATATTGCACTGGAGCTGGCGAGATATATTTCAGAATGAGATACAATATGAACGCGTTATGACATAATGCATATCATAGTATGGAGATATTGTGTGGAGCCATGCAATGAATATGAACAATAATTATGCAAACATGGATAACGGAGGATGCCCTTATGTGGCGGATATTCCTGAAATTACTGCAGTAAATACTAACTTTCGTATGGCAGTCTGGACAGGATGCCATCTGCAGATGACTGTTATGTCCATTCTGCCCTGCGAAGATATAGGTTGGGAAGTACATCACGATACGGACCAGTTTATAAGAGTGGAACAGGGAATTGCAGTTGTTAAAATGGGAGAGAATAAGGACCGCCCGGATATCTGCCGGAAAATGTGCAAAGGTGATGGGGTTTTTGTCCCGGCCGGAACATGGCACAATGTTATTAATGCCGGGGATAACAGATTAAAATTATCCAGCATTTATGCACCGCCTAATCATCCGAAGGGAACGATACACCATACCAGGGCAGATGCCGATAAAGAGGAACACGGATACACCATGTATTAATTTTTCAGGGAGAACTCAAGATGAACAAAGTATTGGAAAAAATCTGTTTCAGATTTCTTGATAAAATGAAAGCGGAAGAAGGTATAATGGGAGCCTGGAACTTCGGTTCTGCAACCCATGGACTATCGGATGAATATTCGGATGTGGATCTTATTTTTCTCGTAGAGGGAAATAAATTTCACGAAATGAATGAAAAACTCACATCTTATCTTGCAGCTGTATGTGATGAGGTGGTTATGTGCTGGCCTGAAACATTTAACAGCGAGGCAATAACCAATTACGGCTATCTGTTAAGGTGCGAAGGAGAACTTCTGCAGTTTGATGTCTTTTTGATAAACTCTGAGAAAACAGATGATTTTATGTGCCGCCTTCATTATACGGATTTGAAGATGGATAATATTCTTTTTGACAAAGACGGGAACATAAGAAAGCTGGCAGAGAATGCACCTTCGGGAGAGGTGTGGAGCGCTGATGTGGAGAAGCTTAGAAATACCTACTGGTTTCATATTAACATGACAATAAAGTATCTTAAAAGAGAAGATTTTTTTAAACTTAACAATGTCATGAGAATACTTATGGATACACATGTTTCGCTTCTGCTTTGCGGCTATGACAAAATATCATGGGGCGGACCGGCCAATAAACTGCATTTTATTCCAAAGGAAAAGCAGGCGCATGTTAAAGGATACGGTTGTGTTGATGATTTTGACATTAATATAAAAAAACTGTTTCGGAATATGGAAATGTTTTTGGAAGATTATGCGGATGTATGTGCAATAAAAGGGCTTCCGGTTCAAAAGGAAACGGCACAAATCATTATGAATAACTGGGGAAAAAACTTTGAACAGAACGGAGAAAATTAGAAATGACAAAGGATTTAACTGTTGGAAGTCCGTTTAAATTAATAATTAAGTTTGCAATTCCGCTGCTTCTTGGAAATTTACTGCAGCAGGCATACAATATTGCGGATGCGATAATAGTCGGTAAATATCTGGGAAGCAACGAACTGGCAAGTGTAGGTGCTTCAAGCAGTGTACAGTTCCTTGTGCTGGGATTCTGCATAGGACTGTGCTGTGGTTTCGGAATTCCCATAGCCCAGAGATTCGGGGCAGGGGATAAGGATGAAATGAGGAGCTTTGTTTTTCATTCAATGATACTTACCGTATGTTTTGCGGTGGTATTAACCTTGGTGTGCGTGATTGAATGCACCAACATATTACATCTTCTGAAAACACCTGATGATATTTTCAAAGACGCATATATTTACCTTGTGATTATTTTTGCAGGAATACCGTTCTCTCTTTTGTATAATCTGATGGCAGCGATTTTAAGGGCTGTCGGAGACAGTAAGACTCCTTTTATCTTTCTGGCAATATCCACGGTGCTTAATATTGCCCTGGACTTGATTTTTATTATGGTTCTGCATTGGGGATGTATGGGAGCTGCTGCGGCTACGGTTACTGCGCAGGGTGTAAGCGGGATTCTCTGCGTTGTGTATATGAACCGCAAATTTCCGGTACTTCATCTGTCCAAAACGGATTGCAGGATTAAAGGAAATAATGTCAGAAAGATGCTTGTTATGGGAGTTCCCATGGGATTACAGTATTCCATTACCGCAATCGGAAGTATGGTAATGCAGTCGGCAAATAATGGTCTCGGAAGTGTGTATATCTCAGGATTTACGGCAGCAGCCAGAATAAAACAGTTTGCAATATGCCCGTTTGATGCTTTTGCCACTGCGGTATCCACATTCTGCAGTCAGAATCTGGGAGCAGGTAAAGTTGACAGAATTAAAACAGGTTTAAGACATGGTGTAATAATTGGAATGAGTTATGGGGCATGCATGGGACTTATTCTGATTTTTGCCGGAAGACTGTTGTCCGGATTTTTTGTCAGAAGTGATGAAGTGGAAGTGCTTAATGCTTCTGCAAAATATTTAAAATGTCTGGGAATGTTTATGTGGGCGCCGGGAATGTTAAATGTATGCAGAATGACAACACAGGGACTTGGATTCCCTTATCGTGCATTGTTGTCGGGAGCCTTTGAGATGGCGGCAAGAATTTTTGTGAGTCTTGTGTTTGTTCCTTTATATGGTTTTACTGCCATCTGCTTCACGGATCAGAGTGCATGGCTTTCAGCATGCTTTTATATAGTGCCGATGTGCATATTCTGTGTGAGCAGACAGCAGAAAAAACAAAAAATTATTTAAGAAACATTTTGATTAATTTATCGTGGATGGATTTGTACGGCTGGTAGCGCATCGGCAGGTCCATCCATGTTTTTTTGTCCACAATGCTCTTCTTATGGGAGAATGTATCAAATCCGGCTTTTCCGTGGTAGGAGCCCATTCCGCTGGCACCTACACCGCCGAAGCCCATGTTTGAGGTGGCGAGATGAATAATTGTATCGTTAATACAGCCGCCTCCGAAATTACAGCAGGAAGTAACTCTGCGGATAATTTTTTTGTTTTCTGAGAAGATGTATACAGCAAGAGGACGAGGTCTTCTTTTAATATTATTTATTGCCTCATCCATACTGTCAAAAGTAAGGACAGGGAGGACGGGACCAAAAATTTCTTCCTGCATAACCGGTGAATCCCATGAAACATCCGTAAGGATTGTAGGGGCAATTTTAAGAGTGTCTGCAATTCCTTTACCGCCATGGAAAATATTTTCACCTTTAATCAGTCCCATAAGTCTGTCAAAGTGTTTTTGGTTAATTATTTTTCCGTAATCAGGATTATTAAGCGGAGCATCACCGAACTGTTTTATAATTTCATCCTTTATGGCACCGATTAATTCATCCTTAATTGAGGAATCACAGTAGAGGAAATCCGGAGCCACGCATGTCTGGCCACAGTTAAGGTATTTACCGAAAACAATTCTTTTGGCTGCAAGTTTAATGTTGGCACTTGAGTCCACAATACAAGGACTTTTTCCGCCAAGCTCAAGTGTAACGGGAGTGAGATATTCGGCTGCCTGCCTCATTACTTCTTTACCTACAGCCTGACTTCCGGTAAAAAATACATAGTCAAAATCCTGAGACATCAGGCATGAGTTTTCAAGGCGTCCGCCTGTTACAACTGTAACATACTCAGGGTCAAAACATTCTTTTATAAGCTGTTCCACGATTTTTCCGGTTGCGGGAGAGTAGGCACTTGGCTTGATTATTGCGGTATTACCGGCACTGATTGCATCCACAAGCGGGTCAATTGTGAGTAAGAACGGATAATTCCATGGGCTCATTATGAGTACAACTCCGTACGGAGACGGCTTGATAAAACTTCTTGACGCGAATTGCGCAAGCGGAGTGGCAACGCGTTTTTCGCGGGCAAATTTTTTTGTGTGTTTTATCATATATGATATTTCGCTTAATACAAGCCCTGTTTCGCACATGTAGCTTTCAAATTCACTTTTTCCAAGGTCTTTATAAAGCGCATCGGCAATATCTTTCTGATGTGCAAGAATTGAAGCTTTGAGTTTTTTCAGTGCTTCTGTACGATAGCTTACGGGGATTGTCTTTTCCGTGGCAAAAAAATCTTTTTGCAGATTTATTTTCTTTGATATTTCATCCGGGGTCATTATTTTTTCCTTTCACACTAGTTTTCAGGTTTCATTACATCTATGTAAAACTGTCTGAGCTCCCTGGCTGTCATGAGCACAGGTACGGGATAAAGAGGATTTGCCTCTTTTTCCGCATAGCGGGCAAGCTTAGGTATGTCATCTTCAACTATTCCGTCTATATATTCAGGAATGTTAAGTGCTTTCTGCATATTGCATATTGCTTCAATAAATGCATTAGAAGCATCTTCCTCAGGAGTGTTTTCGTCCGCTATACCGATACATATGGCAAGATTTGCAAGTTTCTTGTGTACTGCAGGACCGTAAGCTTTAAGTACATGAGGAAGTAAAACGGCATTGGCAAGACCGTGTGGTGTATTGTACCGGCCTCCCAGGGAGTGGGCTACCGCATGGACATATCCTACATAAGACTTGGTAAAAGCGCTTCCGGCCAGATACGCGGCATAAAGCATTTTTTTACGGGCAGTAATGTCGTTACCGTCTTTATATGCCCTTTCCAGGTATTTAAAAATAAGCTGTACCGCACGAATGGAATCTTTTCTTGTTCCGTGAGTGGTGGAACGGCCTATGTACGCTTCCACGGCATGCGTAAGTGCATCCATTCCTGTTGTGGCTGTAAGGGACGGAGGGAGAGTTTTTGTAACCTCCGGGTCCAGTACGGCGTAATGCGGGATGAGAGGAAAATCGTTAATAGGGTATTTATGTCTTGTTTCAGAATCCACGATAACGGCTGCGAGAGTCGTTTCGCTTCCTGTTCCTGCGGTTGTAGGAATAGCGACCAGCAAAGGAAGCTTTTTGCGGACTTTAAGGATTCCTTTCATTTTGGAAAGCGGTTGATTCGGCTTAACTATTCTCGCACCGACGGCTTTGGCACAGTCGATTGAAGAACCGCCGCCGAAGCCTATAAGGGCTTTGCATCCGTTGTCAAGGTAAAGCTGTCTTGCCTCTTCTACATTATCTGTTGTAGGATTTGCAACGGTCTTATCATATACTATACAAGTTATTCCGGTTTTTATAAGAAGATTTTCCAGATTGGAAGTGATATTGTTGCTTCGGATACTTGCGTCGGTAACCAACATTACCGAATCAATATTTTTTTTGATAAAAAGTGCAGGAAGCTCATTGACGCTTTCAAGGCGCTTTGGCTTTCTGTAAGGTAAAAGCGGAAGTGCAAGTTTAAAAACTGTCTGATATGCACGGCAGTAAGCCTTTTTTAATGGATTCATAATGGTTCTCCTTTCAAATATTCGGATAAATTGTCGGAAATTGTGGTTAATGCCTTGTAGAAAGTTTCACGCTCTGAGTCTGTAAGACCGGCGCCTCCTGCCGAGACGGCAGAACATACAAGTTCGTCGATACGGTCTGCGATATTAAGTCCTTTTTCGGTAAGAACAATGGGAGCACGGTATTTTTTGGAACTGTCTACTGTAACAAGACCTCTTTCCGCCAAATCGGAAACGGTTCGCGAAATTGCCGCCTTATCCTCGGTGCAGGCCTGCCCGAGCCCCGTAACGGTCAGTCCGTTTGGAGAGCGGTTCAAATGAAAAAGACACATTACATGTATGCCTTTCAGATTGAAATCAACCATTTCCAGATTTTTGATTCGCTGAAGATCCCGGTAAATCCGTGTGATGTATCTGGTGAATAAATCAAACCTGTCAATCATTTTTAACCTCCAAAGATGTTGATTTGTCAACAACTACTGTCTTAAATATGATAAATGTTTAAAAATGAAATGTCAATAATTCAAATTTAATTGAAGTTATTCCCTGATGGTTATATAATAAGATTAAAAATCGAAAGGAGCGTGTCGGTTCCATGAAAAAATATATTTGGGTTGTTTTGATAGTTGCGGCATTTCTTTTTACTGCATGTAAGCATGATAAAGAAGTTGTAACTAATGAGACTGTAACAGAAAAACAGACAATGGAAGAGCCAACGGAGACTGAGCCGGAATATTCCGAATTTAAAGGAATTACCGTATACGAGAAAGGGCAAAATACCAACGACTCCGGCAATATTTCCAAGATTGCGGAAATTGTAAGGAATGAATGGGATGAAAGCGGATGTTTTCAATGGATGACTTTGTGCGGTTACAGTGACGGTAAAATTGTAATCGGATACTGTATTGCGGTTTCCGGAACTTATACGGAAGACGACTTAAGTAACGGACAGGCGATGGATTTTGAGTATCATCTTGCGCTTGCAGACAAGGATACGCTTGTTGTATATGAGGATAAAAGAGTGTCAAAAGGCGGTGACTGCTATTTCAAAGAAGCTGACGGCATAATATGGTGTATTACATCGGATATAAATAATGTAAGGGCTGTAGGGTATGACATGCAGCTTAATAAGAAAGAAGTGCTTAACATACCGGACACCAATATGGGTTCATTTTCGGAAAATCTGCCTTATTACTATTATGTTAAAGACGGAGGTATTCATTGCCGCAGCCTGGACGGAAGCGGCAATGATATTGTATTTGAACTTTCACAGGCGTTTTTTGTGGAACTGATGGGTGATGTGTTTGTCGGAAGAGATTCGCAGGAATATGCAACCGTAACCGGATTGGCAAGTGATTTGAAAAGATATTCGGGAATTGTTAATCTGACTACCGGAGAATTTTTTGATCTGGAAAACGGTGATGATTCAGGAATTGCGGGGGAAAGCAGGAATGGAATCCTGATTATAAATGATTTCTATGATGACGGCATGAAAATAGACGTAAACAAATACAATTACAATCCGATTTCTTTTTCTATCGGGAATAATTGCTTTTTTGACCGGACAGACATATTGGGAAATGATATTGTTATTTCTTACTATGATGAAGACTGCTGTCATATCGGAGTGTATGACATCGAAACCGGAAATCTGATATGCAGCGATTATCTGTCGTCGCAGACGAATCCTATATACATGTCTTATTACAGTGGTCCGGAATCACCGTTTCAATATACGGAAGAAGATGAGATTATGTTTATTTCCACGGATTATGATGGTAATATAGGCTTTTTCAAATGGGATATAAGTGACCATACTCCATATGGCAATATGGATATGGTGGAGGTGACCGCAGAGGCAGTTTTTGAACCTGTGGTGGCTTCAATTGAAAATTATTGGAATCCTAATTACTTTATTCCGGAAGCAATAAGCGAGGATTTAGAACCGCTTCGGGAAAGAGCTGATGCATTGGAGAAAATGTATGATGTGCAAATCTGTATAGGTGACGAATGTAAGAGATTTGTAGGCGGATACGCAGTTATGGCCATTAATGATTACGATACCATAGCTCAGGCACTTGATTGTCTGGAAAGAGAAATGGGTAAATATCCTGATAATTTCTTTCCACAGCTTATAACGGGAAGCACTGCTGAAATCGATATCCTTATTTCCGGTGAAATGTACGGAGTTGATTCGGGAAGCCTTGAGGCAGCCGGAGGTCTTAAAACATATGATGGCAATAAAATGCTTATTATCGTGGACTGTACATATCCTGACAATATTAACCTGACACTTCATCATGAGTTAAGCCATGCGATTGATGATAAAATAATTGATATGGAATGTCTGGACCAGACAGAGCATCTTGATGATGAATACTGGAAATCCCTTAATCCGGAATTTGAAGACCATGATATATATACATATTCATACGAAGAATTCGGATGGGAAAACAGTTTCTATTATACCAGTGATGCCCACCTTCATGAGGAAGATATGTCAATGGTATACTTTGTTGACAGTTATTCCATGACCTTTCCGACTGAGGACAGGGCAAGAATATTTGAAAACATAATGAGGGATGACTGCTGGATAGAATGGGAAAAATGCACGGGGCTCAATACCAAGAAGAATTACTATATAGACTGCATTAAACAAGTCTTTGATACCACGGGCTGGAGTGAAGATTTTTTAGAGACGGAGAACTGACATGAAAGTACTTATTATAGGAGCAGGAGCAGTTGGAGTTGCAACTGCCGTATCACTTAAAAGCGAAGGGATTGACACATATCTTTTTGCAAGAAACGCAACCGCAGATTATATCAGGGAAAAAGGTGCGAAAAGAACAGGAATATTCGGAGATATATTCCTCAGGAAAGGTGAATTGCCGGTTGTTGACAGTTATGAGACGGCAGGTAAAAATTATGACGCAGTAATAATAAGTGCCAAAACCCTTGCCAATAATGAAATTGCCAAAGAGCTTTCAGACCATCCGGAAATTCTTGGACCATCCGGTAAAATCATCCTGTTTCAGAACGGATGGGGCAATGAGGATGCGTATATGAAATTTCTGCCCAAAGACAGAATTTTTCATGCAAGAATAATTACGGGATTTGAGAAAACTGAATTCGGAATAAGCAAAGTTACCGTTCATACGGCTCCTATTCTTCTTGGTTCACTTTTCGGAGAAGATTTTGCATGGATGGAACCGATAGCCAAAGCACTTAGCAGTTCAGGAATCCCTTCAGAGGTTACCAATCAGGTGGCAGAAGCCCTTTGGGCCAAAATGCTTTTTAATACAACCCTGAACCCTCTGGGGGCAATACTTAATCTGTCATACGGTAAAATGTCAGAAATTACTTATGCAAGAGATATTATGAACAGGTTAATTAATGAAACATACGCCGTAATGGAGGCAGAAGGATACCGGACATTCTGGGATTCTCCGGAAGAATATAAGGAAGCATTCTACGGTAAGCTGGTACCCGACACATATGAGCACCGCTCATCCACTTTACAGGATTTGGAAAAAGGACATAAGACAGAGATAGATACGCTTAACGGATGTATATGCAGAATTGCCGGCAACCATGGAATTGCTGTCCCTACCCACGAAATGATTTGCCTTTTAATAAGGTCAATCGAGGAAAAGAACAAGATATTTTAACAGATTGCATTTTTTGTTTAAATATGTTAACATAACATTCAAACAATGATGTTTATATTATACGATTTGGGAGATATGTTATGAGTTATTTAATTTTTTCGGATGTTTCGCTTGACATTGATGTCGAGTTTGCCAAAAGTCATGATGTCAGATATATTCCTATGGAATATGTACTCGGAGAGGAGACCCACTATTGTAATGAGCCTGAGTCGGATGAGATGATGCATAATTTCTATGACAAATTACGCTCTAAAGTCACAACCCAGACCAGTCAGATTACACCGACCCATTATATGGATATTTTTGGCCCTCTTGTAAAAGAGGGTAATTCAATACTTTATATATCACTTTCCAGCGGACTCAGCAATACATATGAATCTGCACTGCTTGCCGTACAGAATCTTAAGGAAGAATATGATGATGTTCATATTGAGGTAGTGGATTCCCTGGCTGCTACGGGAGGAATGGGAATTCTTGTGGAAAGTGCATGCAATAACAGAGAGGCGGGTATGAGCCTTGAGGATAATGCGGCATGGTTACGCAGTCATGCCAATAATATAAGTCTTTGGTTCATGGTGGATGATTTGATGTACTTAAAGAGAGGCGGAAGAGTATCTGCTGCATCCGCAGTTCTCGGAACGGCACTTAATATTAAGCCGATTCTCAGAATTAATCCTGAAGGAAAGCTTGAGACGATTGATAAAATAAGAGGCCAGAAACAGGCTATGAAGGGACTTATCGAGAAGTTCGAAGCTTCATATGACCCGTCTCTTGGCCAACTGGTATACATATGCTGTGCCGACTGCATGGATGATGCAATAACACTTAAAAGCATGCTTACGGAGAAGTACAGTGATTTAACTGTTCGTGTCACAATGCTCAGTCCGATTATCGGAGCACATACGGGACCGAATATGCTGTCACTTATTCATTTCTCCAAACCGAGAGAAGCTTAGATATAATAATGATATAACTACTCCCTGTGGTTAATGACTACGGGGAGTTTTGCGTCGATTCCCTGATTTAACATGGACTCATCCAGCCTTTCTTCGGGAGGAACGCACATTCTGCCTTTTCTTTCAAGAATTGCGTGGACATAGTCCATTTCGCTGTTAATCGGAAAATCAAATTCCATGCCAAGATGATTTTTGGCAGGAATGGAATCCATTTTGTGCAAATCGGAGCCTGCAGTTGTGAAAATATTGTTTTCCCTGCAATATATTTCTGCATTGTGATTGCAGTAAGTCAGGTTGAAGGCATTATATGCTTCCATGGCATCACATGTATCCGGGTTAAGACGGATGGTATTTAAATATCCCCTTTCCCTGAACGGGTGGGCCTGAACCACCAGACCACCGGCTTCATGAACCACATCATACTGCTTTGTTCTGCTGTATGAAAGAAGGTCGGGATGATTAAGAAGCCATTCCTTATCAAGCCCGTATATAAGAAATTCGTCTCCGTCAAAATTAGCCTCCCATCCGAAAAAAACCGGAAAGCCTATTTTGTCACCGGCGGCCTTGGCTTTTTCATATCCCTTGCAGAAAGCATTGATACGCTTCTCCCAGCTTTTGTATTTGGGAATACAGCTGTTACCGTTAAAGAAATGATCGGTAATAAAAATTCCGTCGTATCCCATGGCCTTATAGTAGGCAGGGTAATCGGCACCGCTTGAAAATCCGCAGGCACTTGCCTCGCATGTATGTAAATGAGTTTCATATTTGTACATATTCGTCCTCCGTATAAGTGCATTAATCTCTACCGGATGTTAATCCGAATTTTTATTTCAGTCAGATTATATCACACTTATTTAAAATGTGTTGTTAATTTTGCAATCTTTATGGTAAAATTTTATATGAGACCGGGCATCGGTATATGAGGCTTATGTGAGTAACGAAAAGGACAGATAATATGAACAGAAAATTAAGCTTATCCGCGCTAAAGATAATCGGTGCGGCAGCGATGCTTTTAGACCATACTGCACTGATTCTTGCGGGAAACGGACTTTCGGCTGCAGCATACTATATAATGAGAGGAATCGGAAGAATTGCATTTCCGATATTCTGTTTTGTCCTTGTTGAGGGATTTGTGCATACCCGTTCTCTGGGAAAATATATTACAAGAATCGGAGTACTGGCACTTATTTCCGAAATACCTTACGACCTTATGGTAAGTGGTAAACCTTTTGATTTTACCCATAATAATATTCTTTTTACATTTACAATTGCCCTGATTGTACTCTGGCTGATTTCCAAATGTGTGGACAGGGGAGTTAAGGGATTTTTGCTTATTGCACTAATTACCACGGCCGGAATGGCGGCATCCTGGTTTATCAAGTCCGCATATTCATGGAAATGCATAATGCTTGCGGTGTTCATGTATATGTCACGATCCGACCGGAGATTCATGTATATATCGGGAGGCATTGTATTACTGATTGATTGTGATATAACTGACATTCCCGCATTGTCTGCATTTTTGCCGATTCATTTTTATAACGGCACTAAAGGAAAATTTCCCGGATATTTGTTTTATATTTTTTATCCGGTGCACATGGCATTGCTTGGAATTGTTAGAATTTTTATACTTTAGATGCATTTTTGTCGAAAAATGGTACTAAATATATATTATATTGTTTAAAAAAATGTGATATTATATTATTCATGGGAGTGTGCAGCTTTAAGGTAAAGGTATATTGGAGGTTACAACAGGATGAGGATTGAAAATACTACGGTAGAGCCGCTTACCAGACTGCCTCACGTTGATTATTTTAAACAAAAGGCAGGCAGGATAATTCAAAATGAAATGAAAAATCCTGCAATAATTTCGCTGGACATCAGTAATTTTAAATATTTTAATCAGATGTATGGTTATGAAGCCGGAGACAGACTGATTGAAAGATGTGTGTACCGGTATTGTCATATGAATACCGATTGTGTTCTTGCGTGCAGAATTTATGTGGATCATATTATTATTCTTGCAGAAGCAGGCAGGATGGATGTGGAAGCATTATGCAATAAGTACGATACTATGAATCGTAAATTCAGCAATGAAATCAATCAGGAATTCCCAAGAGCCAGAATAAGGGTTTATATGGGTGTTTTTATGATTGAAGATGCATATGCGGATGAAGACATGAATGATATGATTGACAAGGCGCAGTATGCGAGACGAAGTATTAAGACGAACTATGCCTGTACCGTTGCAGCATATACGGAGAGTATGAAAAATCGCGTGAATAATGAAGCAGGTGTAATACCTATGTTTTATTCCGCACTGGAAAATGACAGAATTAAAGTTTTTATCCAGCCGAAGTTTGCTATTGACGGTCATAAGCTTATAGGCGGGGAGGCTTTATCCCGTATAGCTGATGATAACGGAAATATTATGCCTCCTAATACATATATAGATATTTTGGAGAGAAGCGGACTTATTACCAGACTTGATAATTATGTTATTCAGAAGGTAATAGAACTTCAGAAAAAGTGGATGGAGCAGGGTTATGAACTTTCCACAATATCCATGAATCTTTCAAGAATGGATTTCTGGGAACCGGGCTTCATTCAGAAAATAGATGAACAGATAAGAAAGTCCGGAGTCCCTGCAAAGTTCTTTGAGTTTGAGCTTACCGAGACTATTTTCTGTGAAAATTTAAGTCATATCATTGAACAGATTGAGTTCCTTAAGGGACATGGATATAAGATAAGCATGGATGATTTCGGCTCCGGTTATAATTCACTATATCTTCTCGGAACAGTTCCGGTAGATGTGATTAAGTTTGACAGAGGATTTGTGACTAACAGTCTTAAAGTCGAAGCCGGTCGTTCCATACTTAAGAATCTTCTTAATACATTTAAGAATATTAATTTTGATGTTATTTGTGAAGGAATAGAGAGTGAAGAAGAGGAAAAAATCGTATATGAGTGCGGCTGTAATGCCGTTCAGGGATTTTTGTATGACAAGCCTCTTCCTTATGAAATATATGAGCAGAAATATGTACTAAGATAAAGGGAGGACTAAAGCAATGGCTAGAGGCGGAGGCGGCACAAGCCGCTCAGGAGGTCATGTAGGCGGAGGAAGCCGTTCGGGAGGCCGCATAAGCGGAGGCTCCGGAAGAAGCAGGAGCAGCAGCTCCATGGGTGGAAGAGGATTCAGCGGAGGCAGTTCAAGACCACGCTCTCCAAGACCGCCAAGACCGGGATATGCACCACCACCTCCTCCGGGATATTACGGAGGAAGACCGGGGTATGCGCCACCACCACCTCGTCCGGTAAGACGAAGAAGCGGCGGATGCCTGACCAATATTATAACTTCAGTGATAATTCTTACCGTATTAATTATAGTTGCTTTTACCGCTACGGGCTCAAGATGGAGCTGCACTTCGTGTACCGGCGGGACCGGAGTTACAAGGACTACAGAGAAGAGAGATAAGTTAAACAGTTCCAATCTGAAACTTTATGACAAATGGTATATTGATGAACTGGGCTGGATAAGTTATGAAAGAACCCTTAATAAGGGACTTGAAGAATTTTATGATAAGACCGGTGTACAGCCATTACTTTATCTGGTAGAATACGGTGACGGATGGACCCCTTCCGAACAGGAAGAATTTGCACAGAGTAAGTATGATGAACTGTTTGATGATGAGTGTCATTTCCTTGTGTGCTATTTCCCTTGTGAAAATGATAATACAGACCTTGTAGAAGGTGATGTATACTACATATGCGGTAAGGAGACTGAGAAAATACTTGATGCCGAAGGCAAAGAAATTTTTACCGCAAATTGGAATTATTATGAACAGCCGAATCTGACAATAGAACAGTTCTTTTCAAGGATTTTTTCCAGTACAGGAGAAGATTTGATGAAAGGTCCTCTTCATATAAGATATGTTGTAATAATAATTGTTTCAATAGTAGCAGTTGTCGTAATTGTTATTCTTGCTATTAACTGGTGGAAGGCCAGAACCAGACAGAAAAATAAAGAACAGGAAGATTTGGAGAGAATGCTCGACAAACCGTTGGAAACTTTCGGAGACCAAAGCCTTAATGATTTAAAGGATAAGTATGATGATAATAACGGAAGCGGCAATCAGTAAACCTAAAGGGATGTAAAAATCGTCCGAAAGAATGCTTTTGCTTAATTGATGCCGTAACGGTACTAAGGCTGCACAGAATATAAGCCTTAGCACCGGCGGCATCAAATGTTTTTCTGACGGTTTTTCTGCATCCTGATATTTATATACAAAAGGGGAGTTTTAATACAGCCCCTTGATTTTTTATACGGAAGGATACTACATGGACAAAAAGATTAGTGCCACAATAGGAGATAAATTCAGATATCTGGGAGAGTATGCGTTAAAGCTTCTGAAGTGGCTGTTAATTGGATTACTTGTTGGATTTGTTGTGGGCGTAATAAGTTATGTTTTCTCATGGTGTCTCGAACATGTTACGGCACTTAGGAATAGTTATCCGTGGATTGTGTACGGACTGCCTGTAGGCGGACTTGTAATTGTGGGGTTCTACAAGCTTGCGGAAAAATATTACGGTCCGGATAAAGGTACCAATCTTATTATGGCATCAATTTCTGACGGTAAGGATATTCCTGTAATAATGGCACCGCTTATTTTCATGGGCACCGTTATTACCCATCTTTTCGGAGGCTCCGCAGGACGAGAAGGTGCGGCACTCCAGCTTGGAGGCAGCCTTGGAAATTTTATGGGCAAAATCTTAAAGTTTAATGAGCGTGATAAGAAGGTTGTGATTATGTGCGGCATGAGCGCTGCGTTTTCCGCACTTTTCGGAACTCCTATGGCAGCGGCAATTTTTGCCATAGAGGCTTCAACCGTGGGAATTATGTATTACGGCTCGCTCTTTCCGTGTATAGTTGCTTCTCTTGTTGCAAGCCAGTTTTCCGCAACCATGGGAATTTCGCCGGAGGCATTCCCTCTTAGCGGGATACCTAAGATATCCGTGTCAATATCTGCCAAAGTAATGCTCATTGCACTTCTTTGCGGAATCTTAAGCATTATTTTCTGCCTTGCGATGAAGTATGTCAAAAAATATCTGGCTGTGATTATTAAAAATCCGTTCTTAAGAGTTGTGGCTGTGGCTGCAGTATTTCTGGGAGTTACTTTTCTTACGGGAAGCACGGATTATTTCGGAGCCGGAATTGATGTTATAGACAGGGCGGTACTTGAGGGAGAAGCGGTACCGTATGCTTTCATATTAAAACTTGTTTTAACCGCACTTATTCTCGGTGGCGGATATAAAGGCGGAGAAATTGTACCGGCATTTTATGTCGGAGCCACATTCGGCTGCGTCATGGGACATGTACTTGGTGTTTCTCCTCAGCTTTGTGCGGCTGTGGGAATGACTGCAATGTTCTGCGGTGTTACCAACTGTCCGATTACCGCCATGCTGATAAGCTTTGAACTATTTGGATTTGACTGTGTTCCGTACATTCTTATAGCCACTGCGGTAAGTTTTGTCTCATCGGGATACACGGGACTCTATTCTTCACAAAAGTTCATTTACTCAAAGTTTTCACTTATCAGAAAAGATGATAAGTAAATATATAATACAAAGGATATATTAAAGGGTGCCAATATTGAAAAAAAGAAACAATAAGAAACCTGTAAAAAACAAAAGAGGGAGCTTTAAACAGAAGATTATTCTGATGTCCATTGTTCCGATTATTATTCTCGGAATAATACTTGCGACCTTTAGTGCCAACCGGTTCAGGGAATCAATCTATGTGAAGGAAGAAGAAAAACTAAAAAACATGTCCTATACCATAATTGACGCTCTGGATAAAATGTATCCCGGAGATTACAAACTGGTCAAATCGGATACCATGATGGCACTGAAAAAAGGCAGTGTATATATAAGCAGTAACAATGCCTTTATTAATAATATCAAAAGAGATACTGATACAGAGGTAAGTATTATTTACGGAAATATCCGTTTCGCCACCACATTAAAAGGCTCGGACGGAGAGGATATGACCGGTACCTCTGTAAATTCCCTTATTGTGCATGAGGTTATAGAGAGTGGTAATACTGTCTTCTATAAAAAAGTATCACTACACGATAAGGATTATGCCGCCAACTATATGCCACTGTACAATTCAGACGGACAGATTGTCGGTATGCTTGCGTTGCTCAGAAGTTCGGATACCATTGATGCGCTGGTAAGAAGATCGGTAAGTCCTATTATAATTATTTCAGTGATTGCCACCGTTGTGGTTGGATTTATTTCCACACTGTATTCACAGAAATTTATAAGAGCATTCCATTCGCTCAGAAGATTTATTCTCTCCGTGGAACACGGGGATCTGGAAAGTGAAATCGATTACGAAATAAGATCGCGAAACGACGAACTGGGCGAGGTGGCAAACGGTGTCATGAGCATGCAGAAAGCTATCAGGCAGTCTATAGAGCGGGATGCACTTACCGGACTTTATAACAGAAGGTATGCAAACAAAAATTTCAATAAAATACTTAAAAAATCCTTTGAAAACGGTACAGACTTTTCTGTATGTATTGCAGATATAGACTTTTTTAAGAAAATAAACGATACATACGGTCATGATGCGGGAGACTGCGTACTTGTTACGATTTCCAATATTATCCGCAATGAAATGCTTGGCAAGGGATTTGCGGCAAGATGGGGCGGAGAAGAATTTCTGCTTGTATATGATAAAGCTGATATGGATACGGCAGCAGAAAAACTTGAGATGATAAGGCGTAAGATTGAGCAAACGGAAGTTGTCTGCGAAGAGAATGTGATAAATGTTACAATGTCCTTCGGCGTTACAAAAGGAGAAGGCACGGATATCGAGAAAATACTGAAGGAAGCAGACAATAACCTTTATAAAGCCAAAGAAAACGGAAGAAACAGAGTTGTCAAAGACTTGTATTGCTAAAGGAAAGTTAATAATATATAATGATAATATATTACACATTTACGACGGAGGTAAAATATGAAGTTTTGTACAAAGTGCGGAACACAGCTTAATGATGATTCAAAATTTTGCACTACATGCGGTGCACAACAGGCTATACAGCCACAGAATCCACAGCCACAGAATCCACAGCCACAGAATCCACAGCCGCAGTATGCACAGCCACAGTATGCACAGCCGCAATACGGAGCGCCGGTACCACCGGCAAATCAGCCTAAGAAAAAATCCAAAATCTGGATTATTCCTGTTGCAGCCGTAGCAGCTGTATTAATGGCGGTACTTATTGTATTTATAGTAAAGCTGAATTCAGGAGGAGCATTTACCATAAACGGTGCCATTGATGAGTTTTTTGATGCATATTCAACCTGTGATACTACCGATTACATTAATATAACATTATCCAAAGATATGTTTAAGGCAGTTGCATCAGAATATGATATGGATACAACAGAGTTCATTGACTATATTGACAGAAATATGGAAAGCCTTAAAAATACATACGGCAAGATGAAGTTTAAAATTATCGAAATCCATGAGCCTGATTTTGAAGACAAAGATGATGTTAAAGAGTGTATAGAAGATATAGAAGATGATACCGGTGTAAAAGTTAAACTCCAGGCCATTTGCGAAGTTGAAGTTGAATATTCAAGATGGGATAAAACAATAAATGAATGGATAGACGATACAGAGACCTTTGAGCTTTATAAAGTCGGCGGAAAATGGTATGTATGGATATTCTGATAAACCGGATTTTAGATGAATAGTGTATATAAAAAAGTGTAGTAAAATAGCTATGGGCAAGCTCATGGCTATTTTTTAAAGGTCAATTAATAAATAAGTTGAGAGGCATTATGGAAAAAATAATTTCTAGATTAAACAAAAATACTTTTAAAAGATTTGGAGCCGAATTGGTAGGAGCGGCGTTGTTTGCTTTGGCTTTTAACTGGCTGATTCTGCCTCTGAATCTTTACAGCGGTAATCTTACCGGTGTTGCTCAAATAATCAGTGACCTGGTCAACATGTTTATTCTTCACAGTGACACCAACTTTACGGGAACAATTTTGTTTATGTTCAATATCCCGCTGTTTATTCTTGCATTCTGTAAGATTGGTAAGGCATTTACAATCAAATCAATTATTATCTCAGCTTTTTTATCTGCAGTGATGCAGTTTACTCCGGTGCCGTCCAGTCCTATTATCGAGGATCCGTTGACAGCGTGTATTCTTGGCGGAATTATCGCAGGGTTCGGAAGCGGTCTGACTTTGAGAAACGGAGGCTCTGCCGGAGGAACAGATATCCTTGGAATGTATTTTGCCAAGAAATATCCGGATTTCAGCGTTGGCAGGATTCAGAACATTATCAGTGCGGGAGTGTACTGCTATTGCCTGTTCCGTTACGATATCCAGATGGTTGTATATTCGGCAATTTATCTGTTTGTGATGTCTTTTGTTATCGATAAGACCCATACTCAGAACATCAAGACCAGTGCAATTATCTTTACCAAATATCAGGAGGTGCAGGATATCATCCTTAAAGATCTGAAAAGGGGAGCCACCCGCTGGGTTGGTTCCGGATGTTATAACAAAACAGATACATATATTTATATGACAATCATAAGCAAGTACGAGGTGACTAAACTCAGAAAACTGGTTCATGAGGTTGATCCTAATGCGTTTATTATCATGAATGATAATATTGATGTAGACGGAAATTTTATAAAACGACTGTAAAAGGTCAGCAAAAAAGAAATCAGAAAGAAAAAATGAGTTTTGTGAATAAATACAAATGGGCAGAGCCGGTTTCCGGCCTCTGCCCATATCTGCATTATATTAATAATCAGCAAGTTCAGGACAAATGGTTTCGGCAAGGCCTTTCAATCCTTCAACTGTGAAAGGATAGCCCTTGTTTACTTCCATATATTTCTCGCCCGGTTCGGTAAGAATTGCATGTGAAGCTGCCATCTCGTTAGTATAATCATCCAGCTTGTAAGTCGTTATGGCAGTACGGCCTGCAGTATAGTGAGTAACCAGAAAATCCATATCATAATCTGAGATATATGTTCCGGAAGAATCTTTGGTGATACTTACTTTGGCCATTCCGCCAAGCATGGAAAAATTATAATATTGTACGGAAACAAAATTACCTAATGAGTAATATACTAACATTTTATGACCTGTAGAGCTTGTAATCCATTCCACAGGCTCAACAACATGAGGATGAGTACCGATAACAAGGTCTACCCCCTGTTCGGCAAAAAACTCTGCCCATACTTTCTGCTCATCTGAAATACCCATGTTATATTCTGTTCCCCAATGAGGATATACAATTACAAAATCCGCCATTTCTTTTGCACGGCTAATGTCGTCGGCAATCTTATCCCTGGTGGAATCATTCATTAAATCCACGGCGTATTCCATTCCTTCGGGAATGGTAAGACCGTTAAGGCCATATGTATAGTTGAGCATTGCCACAGAAATACCGTTTACATCCCTTACGGTAATTTCCGATGCTGATTCGAAAGAATCATGGATGCCCAGAAGTGATACATCAGGATGATTGTTTTTCCAGAAATTGAAGCAGTTCATTATTCCGGAAACATTCTGATCCAGAGTATGGTTGGTTGCACTTAAAATAACATTGAATCCGGCCTTTGCTTCCGCATCTCCTAATTCGGTACGGACATTAAACATAGGATATCCTATATTACCCAGTTCATTGCCTGCCATGATTACTTCGTTATTAACAACAGCCAGGTCGGCTGCCTGAATGTCACCGGCGATATTGGCAAAAATATAGTCATAATTGTATGAACCGTCTGACATAACAGCAGGAAAGCTTGCACTGGCATGCATAAGCATGTCGCCTATTGCCATAAGATTAATGGTAACAGGTTCTATCTCAGGCTCTGTCTGCAAAGGTTCTGTCTCTGCTTCGGTTGTGGGTTCGGTTGAAACATTGGCGGAAACATCTTTGGTGGCCTGTGGGTTTACATTGGTGGTTTTGGAACCGGCACAGCCGCTAAGGATTCCCAGACATAAAATAAACGGCAGAATATACCGAAAAAGTCTTGATTTCATTCTTTATTCCTCCTTTTGATACATATTATACAATTATGAATACGGTATTGCAATTATTAATAATATGGATTTATTGACAAATTTTTTTTCTGCTGATAACATAATAGAGATTAGAACCGATTCAGGGAGGTAATTGTAATGGCTCAATATTCTAAAGAGGATATTATTAAATTTGTTGAAGAGAATGATGTGGAATTTATTCGTCTTCAGTTTACCGATATTTTCGGAATTCTTAAAAATGTTGCTATTCCGAGAAGCCAGCTGGCAAAGGCTTTGGACAATCAGATGATGTTTGACGGTTCATCTATTGACGGATTTGCCAGAATTGAGGAATCTGACATGTATCTGCGTCCTGATCTGGATAGCTTTGTTATTTTCCCATGGAGACCACAGACAGGCAAAGTTGCAAGACTTATATGTGATGTCTATAAGACTGACGGTACTCCTTTTGAAGGCGACCCAAGATATATTTTGAAAAAGGCTGTCAAAGAAGCCGAGAAAATGGGCTACACTTTCAATGTCGGACCTGAATGTGAATTTTTCCTTTTTAATGTAGATGAAAATGGTGCGCCTACCACTAATTCCAATGACAGAGCGGGATATTTTGATTTGGGACCTAACGACCTTGGCGAGAATGCAAGAAGAGAT
>JBJENE010000067.1:0-23873 GCA_051880035.1 Butyrivibrio sp. | reverse complement strand
TTTCTCAACCTTCTTTCTTGGGATCCTCTACATTTTTAATTATACAGGAAGCTCCTTTTGAAATGTTTATATAATAATATTTTTTGGAATTGTTATAAATTTAATTGGTATATGCTTTTCATATTCCTTAAGAACTCTAGTCATCCCTGCATTCAATTCGTCTATTCTGTTTTCATTTGGAATATAAAGCATTTGTTCACTAGTATAATTCTGTGATGCTTCATGTGAATATCCATCAAATCCCGCCAATAATATTTCTCTTGTATTCATTGAAGCAAAAAACTTTATTGCCATCAAGCCCGCATTATCCCTAACAGCCTCTACGCAATTGAGCCATTCTTTATATTCAATTCTCAAATAGCCGTCAAAATCAGGGATATTTGACGTAACAATACATTTATGATTCTTTATTTTGTCTAATTCTCTATATCTACGTAAATTACTTAAGAAAATATAATCCGTGTTTCCATACGGATAATCATAATTAACACTGACAGATACAACATCATCAAGATTTATATATGAATTAATCTTTTCCTGTTCAATTTCCGAACTTTTTCCTGGGGCTATTATCAGCATTCTCTTTCCTGCAATTTTACCAATTAGTTCTGACTTGTGAGTTTCAATCACATATTCTTTCCCCATATACTGTATATATAATTCTTCAATGTAGTTTTTATCAAATTCTACTTTCTTATCGTTATTCATCATTCCAAATATTTGATTCATATCTTTTACTGTAAGCGTTCTTTTTTCATCCAAGTAGGACGCATAATTCGGATGTGCATCATGAGCCGCAGCCAAATAATTTGGAAGAGAATAACCCCAATAGTTTTTTTGATAAAAATCTGCTAGAATTTCATCTATTATATTCAAAAGAGGATTTAATTTATATTTACCACCATTATTTTCATTTAGATAATCAACAAAAAGCTCTGTATTAAGATTTCCAGCGCCTCTTCCCATTCCGTATACTGATGCATCAATTATAAGGCTATGATTAGTCTTAATATCAACCAATGTTTGAGCATTTGAATAGGACAACTGCATATTATTATGCGAATGAAAGCCAATCCATATATCTTCTTTCAAATTATTCTCTACAATATAGAACATACGGATAAGGTTTGTTTTCTTCATCATACCAAAGCTGTCAACAATATAAAAGGCATACGGTTCAATTTCATTAACTTTATGTATTAATGATAAAAATTCCTCATCTGAATAACTTAATGACACCATTGCCTGGACAAAAACCTTGTACCCCTTTGCCTTAATTATTTTACAATCCGCCAGTGCTTCATCCATGTTTTTTTTGTGAAACGCAACCCGAATACCATCAAGTGCCACGCTTTTACACTCTGGAAGTGTTGAAACATCAAACTCTCCATAATTCATCATCGCCACAAAAATTTTATCTCCATGAATATTCGGTATAATGGAACTAAATTCACTTAAGTCATAATACTTAGTTACATCATTGTCATATTGCTTTTTTTGGGTAATATAACCACATTCGATAATATCTATATTGGCATCTAAAAGCCCATGTATTATTTTTTTTATATTATCAAACCCAAACTTCCACTGATTGCAATATCCGCCATCTCTGAGTGTACAATCTAAAACATGAACATGATTCATTACGCATTCTCCCTTACAATCCACTATTCTTGCATATACATATAATTGTAAATAGCATCTGCTATGATAAAATCCTCAGGCTCATCAATATCCACACTTTCGATTTCTCCAACTTCAACAATATACGGATTATCGCCAATCCTCCGGTTCATTTCCGTCATAATTTCCCTGCGATAAATATAAAATCCACTTGTTTCCTCGTACAAAGCCGGCAAATCCTGTGTGCGCGGAATATTGTTCAATTCATAATTAAACGGTTTACCATCTTTCCACAAAAAATCTTGTAATTTTTTGGCAGCAAATGCCGAATCATATTTTCCAGACACTACAGCTGCCAATCCCTTTTCAATGGATTCCTTTGATATAAAAGGAGCCGTTGTATGGGTCATTACATATACATCCGCTGAAACATCTTTGGAAAAGCACCGAAGCACCTCATTCATCTTAGTATCATCCGTATCTAAAGACTCCGAACGCCTAAGATACTTTACTCCATCCGGAATATATTCCCTTATATCCGGATTGCTGCAATATACATATACTTCATTGATTCCGTTCACTTCAAGAAGTGTAGATAAAATATAATGGCATAAAGGCTTACCATTTGTAAAACATTTTGTATTTTTCTGAGGGAGTCTACGATTATTTAATTTCATAGGAACAACTGCTACAGTTTTCATATCAAAATCCTCTTTTCGCTTTAATTACATGATATTTTCGACTTGATAATGTATATCTGATAATTATTCCAATTAGAATTCCCGTCACAGCTGCAGAATAATTTGAAATAACAAACATTCCATTAAGAACTAAAAGAATAGTTGCACATGGTACTGTTAAAGCCGCAAATACATACTCTTTTTTTATTTCGATATCCCTAAGACTTGCTATTATTAATCGTATAGAACAATATGCAAGGAACAAAAGTATCGCCCATGTAACAACGGATCCAAATATTTCATAAAATAATAGTAAAGGGGTATCAACATAATACCCGGTTTTCCCAAACACAGGTCCGTAAATTAATCCCGTAGGTAAAATATGATTATCAAATTCTGTAAATATCAATTTTATGAATTCCATTCTAACAGAATCAGTACCACTTATTGAATCACCAGAAAAAAACATCTGCAATCTTGTCACAATACGAAAAATTTTTTCGCCATTAAAATTAAATACATCTGCAATTTTTTTAATAATTAATAACAAATTATTATATAAAAGAATATTTCCTCCGACCAAAATTATCGTTATAGATATTTTCCACAAAAAAGATTTAATACCATTTTCTCGCTTTCTAAACAATTCCCATAATGTACATGTCAATAAAGCAACTAAAACAAGAATAATATTTATACGAAATCCTGATAATACAGCTCCAACGAAGCATAAAACATATGTTAGTATTATTTTGTATTTTCCTTTTGCCAAAAAAGAAGTAATGCAACAGCTTACCCACGCAATATGATTAACAGTCTCATATGTTTCTCCTGACAAAAAGACTAAATAAAACACATCCCCGCAAACAGCTCCGAAGCACAGCCACCAGAGTTTGTCTACATCAACATTCTCATAATCCATAAAAATAATAGCAAAAAAAATAATTTCAAATATTGACTGCATATACGACAATATCAATACAAGATTGCCACCTCTTGCTATACTATATAATATCATGCCAAATACTAAAGCACATAATATCAAAAATTTTTTATTACAAATTATAGAAATATCTTTAATGTATCTCTTAATATTTATCAAGACAAATAATATCCAAAATACTTCTGGAAATGTTAATGATAATTTGCAAACATTAATCCAGAAATATCTGTTAATCAAAGAAAATGAAAAAATTCCAAGTATAAATAATTCTATGTATAATATTGTATTATTCCACTTATTTTTGTTTATTTTCATTATATTACCTAAATTTCCCACAACATCTTATTTATCTATTATATCGTCGAAATTAACTCTTTCATATACTTCCAACATTCCGCCTCTTGTAGCATTATAAATTTTTACGCCATGCTTCTCAGCTTCTTTTCTATATACTTCATAGTAATAATCTCTTGCTTCTTTTGTATTGTTGTCTCCAATAGTAACTGATTCCGCTTTCATTCCTTTAAAATAACTATCAGAATTGATAACCTTCGCCCCACTTTTATTTTTTATATTGTAGTTATTATCCATCCCCAAAAGATATATTTCCTTAAATCCCATATATATAGCTAGTTCTATTGCCGAACAGGTAACTGTTGGAACAGGCGAAAATTTTTTTGATACATCTTCGGATATTTTTTTTAAGCGATATTTCTTAGGTAACATTACTCTGCTCATAATCATATATTTTATAGCGTTATCATCATCCCAAATAAATTTCTGAGCATACTTGCTAAGAAGTATATTGTCTAAGTTCAATTCCTTTATTTTTTTATAATTTGAACTAATAATCTCCTTGTCAGTACACATATAATATGTTGGACGCCATTTTGTCTGGTCAAATATATAGAATATTCTATTTGACGCAAATGATATTTCGTCTTGTATTTTCCCCAAATCTTCTGGTCTCAATGATGGACCATTTCCTATGATAAAGCATCTTTTCCCTTCATACATATTTCTACAAGCCTTAAAAAAATTGTAGGAATGTGTTTTTTTGTATTTAATCTTATCAAACAAATCCTTGACTTTTACAAACGGGTATGAAATAACTCTCACAAATGATATTTGCTTTAATCTATATAAAAATAAATTCATAACTATGTTTATGTGAATTTATATCACATACTCCTTTCAATATTATCAAATACACTATTGAATTGTTTGCTCACAGCCTCATAACTGTACTCGCTCAAAACATATTCTCTTGCATTCTTCCCAATTTCATTTGTTTCTTCCAGATTTTCTTCCGAAAGATAATATATCATATTATTGATAAATGCTTCAGTGCTATTTGAAATAACCAATTCTTTGCCAGTCAGCCTTGCTAAACCATCAGCTCCAATTTCAGTAGTTATAACAGTTTTACCTAAATACATTGATTCAATAATTTTATTTTGAAGTCCTGACCCACTAACCATTGGAGCAATAACAACTCTACATTTTCCAATAATCTCGGCTGGGTTATCTACATATCCTAAAACATTTATTCCATCTATTTTATCTAAATTATTTATTTCATTTGTCGCTTTCTGTCCCATAATGTAAAATTGAAATTCCGGATACTTTTCCTTTACCTTAGGGAATATTTTATTTGCAAAATAACTCATCGCATTAACATTTGGCTCATAATTTAGTTTCCCCATAAAACAAGAACTAATATTTGTTGTCATTATGTCATAGTCATAATTATATCCTAAATTTCTGGCATAATTATATACAATATAAGGTACCTTCTTCACTCCAATTTTTTCAATAAAATCTTTATCTCTTTCTGATATTATCATTGTAGCATCAGACTCTTCATATACTCTTTTTTCATAAGGAATAAGATGCTTAATCTCCAATTTATATATAAATTTTTTTATACCTAAACTAACTTTAACCTTGTTAAGATAATTCATTGAGATTGCATCAATGGCATCTGTTATTTTTATAATGTTTTTATGTTTTCTTACATACTCAAATGTTCTGATATGATTACAAAACACCATGTTATATTGCTCAATATTCTTATCAATCCATTTCTGCATTTTCTTATTATAAAAAAAACCTACCTGCAACGGCATTTTTCTAAAAAGATACATTGAAACAGCATTAAAAAAAGATTTTATAATATTGTTTTTATATTTGATAATATTTTTGCAATAAGTTTTTAAACCACTTATATTTATATTTTTTTCATTATCATCTATATATAATAAATCTATATCATATTTTTCTGATAACATCATAATATTTTGAAATGCTCTTATTTTATCTCCTGATGTAACAGGATATGGGGCTCTATAAAACAAAACCAATATTTTATCCATTATTTTTCTATCTCCCTTACCGCATCATATGAATTAATTACCCTGTAATTAATATCTTCATGACTCATTTCCATGTCATAATAACGATTTCCAAATGCTTTTTTACATAACTTGCCTATCTTGCCGGGAATTTTTTTCCCGACAGCGACAAACGGCGTCAATATAGGAGTAACCCAGATTTTATGTTTTTTGGCTTCTGCTATTGTTTTTACCATTTTACTGGTATTAACCAATTCGTCATTCTGTGGAAAAAACTCCCCACCTTTTCTGCTATTTATAATCGCATATACGAATTCACACAAATTGTCAATATATAACATTGAGCGCTGATTTTTTACTTTGGGAAAAACAGGCAATTTCTTTGCAAATTTTACAAGAGTCGGATAATTTCCTTTGCAATTTTTGCCATAAATCATTGGAGGTCTAAGTACGGCAACAGTCAGACTGTCATCTGCCAAATCCCTGACTTTCTTATCAGCCTGCCATTTACTGTCTCCATAAAAGTTTTCCGGCTGCGGTATGGTATCTTTGGATATATGCTCATTTTTTCCATAAACACTCATAGAACTCATAAATACGAATTGCTTAACGCCTTCTTTATGTGCTTTTTTTGCCGCATCAACCGCCAAATCCGTATTTACACTGTAATACAATTGTTTTATTTCTTCTGAGACATGAGAAACATCAGCATGCGCTATTCCAGCCACATGAAATACTGCATCATATCCGGAAAAATCCTTTTCACGCCATGTTCCGTCAACCATATCTATGGTATCGATAACATATTCTCCGGGATGATGCTCATTTATATATTTTTCAAAAGATGTACCTATGTAGCTGTTAGCTCCGGTAATCAACACTTTCTTCATGTTTATGTATCCTTCTGATTTTGAATATTTCCGGTTCCGCCCTCCACAACACCTTTATGTTTTACAACACTTGATATTGTTCCAAAAAAGCACTTGATATCGAAACCAAATGATATTCTCCTGACATATTCGCCGTCAAGTTTTGCCTTAACCGGTATTTCAAGTTCGTCCCTGCCGTTGATTTGTGCCCATCCTGTGAGTCCCGGACGCACATCATTGGCGCCGTATAAATCTCTTTCCGCAACCAGATCATCCTGATTCCAAAGAGCCGGGCGGGGACCTATTATACTCATATCACCGACAAAAATATTAAATATCTGCGGAAGTTCATCCAGACTTGTTTTGCGCAAAAATTTTCCAACCTTGGTAATATACTGTTCAGGATTGGATAACATGTGTGTTGGCATGTCCTTCGGCGTATCAATTCGCATCGTCCTGAATTTCAAAATATTAAAATATGTTTTATGAATTCCGACGCGTTTCTGTTTAAACAAAACAGGACCTTTGGAATCTATTTTTATTACAATAATAAGGATTAAAAAAAGCCATGATAAAATAATAATTGCAAAAAACGAAAGAATAATATCAAGAACTCTTTTCCATATTTTGTTATACATAGCTGCCCTCACATCTTCTACTCTGTAATCTTTTCTCCGCTGTAAATCTTCTCCAGATATGCTTTGGCCTTATCGACTGTTGCCTGGTTAGGTATCATTACATAGTTTGGAGAGCTGAGTGAATAACAAGGAAGATTGTCCCCTGTTCCGTCCACGCTGCATGAAATAATATCCCAACCTCTCATATCACTTAACTGAAATTTGACAAGATCGGTTATTTCTTCATAACTCATGCTTGTAACCATACTGTCAGAAAGTGCCTCAAGGACGCTTGTGTAATTTAAAAGCATATCGGAAGAAACCATTTTGTTGATTATTGCCCTTATTACGGCCATCTGGTTTTTGCCGCGCTGTCTGTCACCGGAAGCAAAAGAATGTCTCTCCCTGGCAAATGCCAGTGCCTTGCTTCCGTTAAGGTTATAATTATATCCTTCCACAAAAGTATCTCCGCTGTATGCCGTAAATGCGTAATCAGAATACACATCTACGCCTCCGAGAGCATCAATTATCTTCTGGAATCCTGTAAAATTAACTTTCAGATAATCATCAATGTTTACACCATAGAACATTTCAAGTGTATTAACTGATACATCAATACCATAACATCCGGCATGGGTAAGCTTATCCTTAACTCCGCCTGAAATTGATAACGGCATATAGAAATCCCTTGGGGTGTTAATCATAAGAATCTGTCTTGTGGTAGTGTTAACAGTCATTAAAATATTCACATCACTGTTACGGTTGACTGCAGGTGAACCTGTTGTGTCAATTCCGCTTATATATAATGTGAAAACATCTTCTCCGCCATAAAGATAGCCTTCATATTCTGCATATGGGTCCTTTGTTTCCGGTTCTTTAGGGTCATTATCTGCCGGAATTTCCGTTACAATTTCCTGATAGGAAATGGCTTTTACTTTTGATTCAAAGTCGCTGTATCCTTCCACACCTTCCAGAAATGATACATATGCGCTGTTCAGGATAATGGCGCCGGTTTCTTTTGACAATAATCCGTCAACAAGATATAAAATGTCTGAATATTCTGTTATTGTAATGTCCTGTTTAACTTCTTCTGTAATACTGTCGATTACCTTATCTGTGTTGGCTCTGTCAAGCTCAGAAAGGATACCGAAATTGTAATCTTTAATATCCGAAAGTTCCTTTGCATCGTCATCAGCCGGAATATAAATGCAGATATTATCTATTTTGGTCTGAATTCCTGTTATTTTATCAATGGTGTTATCTGTCGCCTTAATATATATACAGCCTATAATCATTATGACACACATGATTACGGATATTATTTTGGCAATTATGCCGGGAATTGTCCATTTCATCATTACGGCAACAACCGCAGCAAGAAGAACCAGGACAACACTGCCTATAATCATGTATGCAGCAGGCAGAATATTCATTCCGGCAACATATACAATCAACACAACTGAGATAATAAGCTGCACTGTGCTTATTCCCCAGCCGATGTATTTAAGTATATTTGATTTATTTTTCTTATCTGTGTTTTCCATAAATATGTCCTTCTATCTTCTTACAGAATGATATGTAGGAACAATCTTTTCAACATAATTCTTAACTGCTTCATCATCCTGTTCACAGATTTTACGAAGTTGTTCCAGTTGTTCCTTAAATTTATTTATATCCATTTCAATAGGTTTTCCGATATGAATAAGCTTATTATCGGTATCCTTAAGTCCCTCTTCCTCCATAAGAATTTCCTCATAAAGTTTTTCTCCGGGACGAAGTCCTGTATATTCTATTCGGATATCCACATCCGGAGTAAGCCCCGAAAGCCTTATGAGATTCCTTGCAAGAGTATCAATCTTAACAGGTTCACCCATATCAAGGACAAATATTTCTCCGCCTTTTGCGTATGCACCTGCCTGCAGAACAAGGGACACAGCTTCAGGTATGGTCATAAAAAATCTTATGATATCCGGATGAGTCACTGTTACGGGACCGCCTTCGGCAATCTGTTTATTAAAAAGAGGAATAACGCTTCCGTTACTTCCAAGTACATTACCGAATCGTACCGCAACAAATTCCGTATCATATTCCTTATCAAGCATCTGTATTATCATTTCGCAGATACGCTTAGATGCTCCCATAATGTTGGTAGGATTAACTGCTTTGTCGGTAGAGATAAGAACAAATCTTTTAACTCCATGGGTCGCCGCAGCCAGAGCCGTCTTATATGTACCGAAAACATTGTTTTTAATTGCCTCGTTGGGGCTGTCCTCCATAAGTGGAACATGCTTATGTGCAGCCGCATGATACACAATATCAGGATGATATTTTTCAAAAATCTCATTCATTCTGTGTGTATTGCGGACTGAGCCGATTAAAACCACAAGATTCAGGTTCGGATATCTGCGTTTTAATTCCTGCTGGATATCGTATGCGTTATTTTCATATATATCAAGTATAATAAGCATTCTTGGTCCGTGGGCTGCTATCTGACGGCACAATTCACTTCCGATTGAGCCGCCTCCTCCGGTAACCATTATTACTTTATCATTTACATAGTCAACAATATCATTAATATTAACCTGTATCTGTTCCCTTCCGATAAGGTCCGTTAATTCAACCTTACGAAGCTGTTCTACTTTAACATCCCCGTTTACAAGCTGATATACTCCAGGAAGAATCTTAAGTTCACAATTTGTCTGCTGGCAAATTTCAAGGATTTTTTTCTTATCTTCGTTCTTAATAGAAGGTATGGCAATAAATATAATATCAATATCATATTGTTTTACATTGTTTAAAATGGAATATCTGTCGCCCACAACAGGTACGCCGCAAATTATTCGTCCCTGCTTGGTACGCGCATCATCTATAAAACATCTTACATTGTAATCAATATGTTTGCTGTCATGTATTTCATCTACAATAATTTTCCCTGCATCACCTGCACCGATAACCATGACATTTTTATTACCTTTTTTCAGGAGTGTTCCGTATTTCTCATTCTTAATAAATCTGAGAAACCTGTATGAAAATCTTATTATCGTCGTCATGCCGAACATTAAAAGATAACTTATTACATAATAGCTGTACGGCATACGGTATTTTAAAAGGCTCATTATACCGAATTCCACAAGAATTGCAATAAGACTGCCCCATGCAATATTCCACAGTTCGTTAATACTTGCATAAAGCCATAAGCTGTGGTACATCCTGCATATAAAAAATATAACAAGTGTAATAACCGTATTCAAAGGTATATATGAAATAAACCTGTCAAGATATATCTCAGGGATACTGCCCCAACTGAACTCAAATCGTACAATCAAAGCAAGTATTGATGCCATATTAATTGCTATTATGTCAAACAACACAAGAAGAATAACTCTCTTCCCCCACTGCGTGTTTATTTTCTTATGTGTCATCATTCGTTAGTCACACTCCATAGTTAATTTTCTATAATATGTACTTTCAAAATCACTACAGGAGAAAAATTTCCGTCTGAATCAGAACATTTATACTTCATCTGATATTCTCCCGGTGTATTAACATCAGCATAATCATTAATCATTATTCTTTTAAATAAATCGTTTCTGCTGTCCTTATCATCTGTAATGTCACTTACATATTTAAGCCAGTTCACTTCAGAACCTTTTACAATCTCAGTCTCATATGTAGTAAGTGTCAGTACGGGAGCTTCTGCCGATTCTGTAGGAACCTGAGTGGTTTCTTCAGGTATACTTTCGGTTGTTGCCTCAACTTCGGTTGAAGGTTCTGTAGGATTATCAACGCTTGTCTGAGTCTCCGAAGGTGTAGTTTCATTTTCAGCGGTATGTTCTTTATAAGGTATAACAACGCTTTTTTCGGTCACATTATTATTGGAATCCTTAGCCGCATATGTAACTTTCACCTGTGTCTTATTATCAAGTATAATTATGTTTTCAACAATAAGGGTGTCGCTTACATCCCCGTCTTTGGAATCATAAGCCGTAACGCCCTTTAACAAGTCATCCTCAGTAATATTGTCAGAATAAACAAGTTCTGACGGGATTTTAATTGACGGTCCTTTACGATCAGATATAACTCCCGCAGAAATAACAACTATCACTGCAATGACAATTACTAAAATAAGTAATCCTATAACTTTTTTTGATTTCACTAGATTTACTCCTTGTATTCTGCCAAACCCTCTTATTTGTCTGATGTATCTTTCGAATTATCCGAAGACTCATAATTACCGTAATATTTGCCATAGTATTTGCCGTAATATTTTCCGTAATAACTTGAGTCTTTAAAATCTACTTTATTAAGAATTATTCCAAGAAAACGGGTATCTGTTGAGCGAATCTGTTCAATAATTCCGGATACATACTTATGGCTGACTGCATTTGCCGCAACCACAAGTGCAACTCCGTCACTTTTACCTGCAACTATTGAAGCATCAACCACACTACCCAGAGGCGGTGTATCAATTATGATATAATCATATATTTCTCTCGTTGTTTCCAACATGGCATCAAATTTCTTATTGGCAAGAAGTTCTGCCGGATTAGGCGGAACCGGACCTGAAAGTGCCATATAAAGATTCTCAATATTAGTGCTGTATACAACCTCTTCAAGAGTCTTCATTCCTGTAAGGTAGTGTGTCATTCCGTTGGTTGCTTTTCCAATCTTGTATTTACCTACAATAACGGATTTACGAAGGTCACAATCTATAAAAAGTACTTTTTTGCCAAGCTGGGAAAGAGATACGGCAAGATTCAGACTTACTGAACTTTTACCGTCATTCGGAATACAGCTTGTAATCGTAATAACTTTTACATCATTACCGCAGAACTGGATATTTGTCCTGAGCCTTTTAAATGCTTCATTGGAGCGGTAATCAAGTTTAATTAATTTTCCAATATTAATCTTTAACATAATATCCTCCTGCTACTGTTTTCCCGGATTTTTTTTCTTGCCTTTGGATGATGCCTCTCCCTCAAAAACAGGTATTATTCCTAACACGCTGCATCCGAGATATTTTTCCACATCCTCTGCATTCTTTATCGTATCATTGGTAATGTCAGCTATAACAACAATAACACTTGAAATTAAGATACCGATTATCGCTACAATAATTGTATTTCGCATAGTCCGCGGAGAAGATGCTTTGGTAGGCATATTACCCGGATCAATGATTTCAACCATATTTTCAATTGACATTATTTCACATATTCTCTGGCTGGATATCTGAGCAACAGAGTCTGCTATCTTCTTGGCAAGTATCGGATCCGGATCCTTTACATCTATCCTGATTTGTCTTGTATCTGTAACAAGTGACGCCGTAACCTTACCGGCAAGTTCATCTACAGTCATATTAAGTGACAGATTTGCAATAACCCTTTCCATTACGGTATCCGATGTAACTATAACAACATAATCCTTTGAAAGACTGGATGCGGAAGTAATATCAGTTGCCGTAATACTGTTCTCATTCTGTCTGTTAATTACCATAATCTGTGTTGTGGATGTGTACTGTGGCGTTACAAAAAATCTGAAATAAATAAATGCCAGTACTCCACAGACGGCTCCGACCAGAACGATAACAAACCACTTATTAAGTAAAGCGGCACCTATCTGGGCAAGATTAATTTCCTTTTCATTATCACTTTGTGTTTTTCTCTCTGTTTCCATTGTAATATTTTCCATATTCACTCCATCATTATATTGTGTTATATATATTCATCCTGTATAACAGTAAGAATGTTCTTTAAAAACAACTCCACAGCATACTCATCCCCGTATTTTTTTCTGATGTACTCTACGGATACTTTAATATGGGGCGCTCTGTTTTTACAATCATGAGCATCGGTAGCTACAAAGTGAACCATATGATATTTAAGCAGTTTTTTAACGAAGCGTTTCACCGTATTGCCTGACTTGCCAATAACGCTCCCTGCATTAATCTGTATATATGCCCCGTCATCAATAAGCTGCCTTACCAGGTCAATATCTTCGTGAAGCCTTCCATATCTCTCAGCATGGGCAATTATGGGAATATACCCTTCGGTTACCATCTCGTACACGCTGTCTCTGAGTTCATGAAAAGAGACGGTTGTAGAATATTCCAAAAGAACATACCTTGAGCCGGCTATTGTGGAAGCCCTTTTCTCATTCAAATCTTTAACTGCATCAGAGTAATAATATATCTCCTGCCCCGGATAAATCTTAAGTCCCGGATAGCTCTGGGCGCAAATATCCTTTAGTTGTGCCACTCCTGCGGCAAGACTGTCCGACGATACTTTCATCTTCCCGATATGATAATGAGGAGTAACAACCATAAGTCTTATCCCCTCTTTATACGCTATATCAAGCATTGCCCGTGTCTCATTCATGTCCGCTGCACCATCATCAACAGCCGGAATTACATGACAATGCATATCTGCAATTTCCATTTTTTCCCTCCTAAGCACCAAATACATATTATACAGAATTACGACAAAATAGTCAATCCGTCACATATAAATAAGCCTGTAGTATTATTATTACCACAGGCCAAAATATTTGTCATGAGGTGGGAAGAGCCCTGATGACCCATATTTGTCACAAGGAGGGGCCCGCGCGAAGCGTGGGAGGAACCCTTATGACTTATGCTGACGCCCTTCCGAACTTGCTCGGATTTAGATGCGTCTGCAACAAATTTAAGGTTGAGGATTTGAGATTTTTTTGGCTAATTGTATTTCTGAAACATCAAACAAAATGCATCCGCAATGTCCTTTAAAAGTAGGAAAACAGATAACTTTTATATATTTATGTATCTCCGGACTGTAATCAATCATCTCCAGTTTTTCGCCATAAAGGGTAGCACGCTCATAGCATCTTAACCACTTTGAGTCCATATTTTCAAACAGACTGCCGAACGATTTCCCAATAAGCCCGGACAACGGTATTTTCTCCAATCTCGCCAGTTCATCATTCCCGTATCTGAATATCCAGTCTATAGCATGTCTTTCATCATCAAACACCATTTCTATATCCGTGAATGCAAATGGCATATTATCAAAACTGATGTAATATCTGTGGTACTCTTCTTCAGTCGTAGGAGTCCCCTCTCCAATAAAATTCTTAATAATACTTTTCTGCCTCACATGAAGCTGGTCTGTAATCTGTGTTTTCTTTCGTACCGTGTACTCAAGTGACTCACCATTAATCAGATTAATATTCTTTGTAACATCATGTATGGCCATTGCAGACACAAGGCACCCTCTGTGTACCTTAATAAAATCATCACCAAGAATCTCTTCAAGTTCCCCGAGTGTCATCCTTGTCTGATACACTTCATCCCCCAAAACATGAATCTCGGCAATCTTCCCGGTTACAAGAACATACAAAATTGAATCGGTGCCAATAGTAATCTTTTTTCTGTTTGAAATAATTGTAATGTAATTCGTTCCCTGCAAGTTAAACACCTCTTATTTCTTTTGCATATTTTATCAAATAAAATCTATATTTCCTATTCTACTCCATTATTCATGAATATAACAGATATGGTTGCTGAATAATTTGTCTATATCTCTCATTAAGCATAAGTTTATAAAAATGTCTTCTTACATCAGATATTCCATCCACACTGTCAATTATATCTGAAATAAATTCGAGATTAATTTTTGGATAAATTCTTTGCAAAGCCTTAACGCAATCCTTATTTTCAAATGAACCTATATATTCTTTGTAATTTGCTTTTATTCCGTTTCCTATATCCAATGCAGCTGTCGGAAATTTGTCAATTCTTAGTTGAATTTCATCCTGTTTATTTAAAATATTTTCTATAGCCTCATCTGTCAGTTGTGGGTAAAGACATGAACCACAGTCAAATACCGGAGCTATCTTGGCATCTTTAGTTGTTGGATTAAATAAAATTCCAATGCTTTTGTATATATTACAACAGATATATTCAGACAAAACATTATTTGAATATGAACTGTTATTACTGTTTCGTTTAAAATCCGGGATTTCATCCGAGAATTTTATCATATAATGCTCATTATTATATATGATTCCAAATTTTTTATCTGATCCTCCATAAACGAGCCCATCTCTTGGGCATTCTGTAAAATCAACCACCTATTACACCTCACTTCCGAAAGCAGGAAATTACCATCGTCTTCTGCAATAATAATCAATCAACAAATCCGCCTGCTCATAAGTAATACACCACCCCTGACACATATGTGCAGAGCCTCTTATCTCATCCTGCCAACAATCTATACAACTTCCGCCTGTTTCTATTTCTTTCTGGAGTCCGTCAATATCTCTCTGTATCAGTTCAGGGATTTCAAAATCAACTTCTAATTGTTTGAATGCCATTTTATCACACCCCACAGTTGAATTATACAAATAAATTATAACATATCTTTTAAAAAAAGAAGCAATTAAATTCTTAATGACTTCTTGAATAAAAAAAGAAAAAACCCGAAAGTCCTTAAAATATAAGGGGCTTTCAGGGTGTTTACGAATATGGAGCAGACGCATCTGAATCCGAACAAGTTCGGAGGGCGTCTGCATAGGTCATAAGGGTTCCTCCCACGCTTCGCGTGGGTCCCTCCTCATGACAAAGTGGACCTGAGGGGAGTTGAACCCCTGTCCGAAAACCCATCCATCGTACTTCTACAAGCTTAGTCTGTTATTTAAGATTCCCTCACACCGTCTTGAGCAGACACAATACGGTGGTTGGTAGCTTCATGATACGCCCATATGCGCAAAGCTTAACATATGTCGTTTCCTGCATATACGACGCCGGTATTCTTAGGTGCAGGTGCAAAAGAGCCGACGGCTGCCATTAGGCAGCGATTGCTAAATTATCATTCTTAGCGTTTATATTTAGGTTGGAATTTAACGCATTACCATGCGGCTTGCTTCTCCGAATTCAAAATCCCCGTCGAAGCCAGTACAGGCCCTTGTTGTATACGATACTTTCGCATCGTTTTATATAATTAAACATCAAAGATGTCTAATACACAATTACAGGTTCTTAACCTTGAATTCGCGCTCATTCTCTCTGCGCTGATCCTTCTTGGCTATTGAATCACGCTTATCGTAGAGCTTCTTACCTTTACCCAGTCCGATTTCTAACTTGACCTTACCTTCTTTAAGATATACCTGAAGAGGTACTATTGTGTATCCCTTCTCGGAACTCTTTCCTTCAAGCTTATTAATCTCTGCCTTATGTAACAGCAGCTTTCTGGTACGCAAAGGTTCTCTGTTAAATATATTGCCCTTTTCATAAGGACTTACATGCATATTATAAATGAAAACTTCACCGTTTTCAATCTTAATGTATGATTCTTTAATGCTGACTTTTCCCATGCGGATAGATTTAACTTCAGTACCCACAAGGGAAATTCCTGCTTCAAACTTATCCTCTATAAAATAGTCAAAAAATGCTTTTTTGTTATTTGCTACAAGCTTGAAGCCATTTGATTCTTTTCCCATAATATGACCTCCATCAGTCAATTACATTTTACTCCCCTTTATCTTCTTCCACAATATCAAAATCAATTGTTCTTTGAATAACATCTGTTGCAGTACATACAACGCGAAGTTTTTCGCCCAGCTTATATGTCTTTTTGGTTACATCTCCCACCATTTCATAATGAGACTCATCATAATGGAAACTGTCGCCCCTGAGCGAATTGATTCTGACCATTCCTTCTATTGTATTCGGAAGTTCCACATATATGCCCCAGGAGGTAATACCTGATATTACTCCATCAAATTCTTCCCCTATATGTCCTGACATATACTGGGTTTTCTTCATTTTTTCAACATCATGCTCCGCATCATCTGCTCTTCTTTCGGTCGAACCGGACTGCTTTGCAACCTCACTCAGAATGCGGTTATAATGGCTGATACGGTTTTCTTTCATTCCGCCATGGATACATTCCTTAATTATGCGGTGTATCTGCAAATCAGGATATCTTCTGATTGGAGAAGTAAAATGTGTATAATATTTTGCTGCCAGACCAAAATGTCCGGTGCATTCGGTTGTATACATTGCTCTTTTCATTGAACGAAGCGTAAGACGGCTTATAAGTGCCTCTTCATTTGTCCCCTCTATCTTATCCAGGAGCTTTTGAAGTTCCTTAGGGTGAACATCTTCATTTGACATTTTTATTGCATATCCGAAATTATTGATAAACGCTCCCAAAGCCATGATTTTCTCCGGGTCCGGATTATCGTGGGTACGGAAAACAAACGGAACCTGTTGCCAATAATAATCCTCAGCCACGGTTTCATTGGCGATGAGCATAAAATCCTCTATAATTCTTGTTGCCGTATTTCTTTCGTATTCTTTAATTTCCAGCGGATTACCTTTGGAATCCAGCAGAATTTTACATTCAGGGAAGTCGAAATCTATGGAGCCTCTCTTTTTTCTCTTCTGCCTCAAAATTGCGGCCGCTTCTTCCATGGTTCGGAACATAGGAATAAGTTCTTTATATTTATCACTAATATCAGGGTCGCTGTCAGACAAAATTTTCTGCACATCATTATATGACATTCTTCTGTCAACACGGATAACCGTTTCACATATTTGATGGTCAACTATCGTTCCTTTGCTGTCAATATCCATTATGCAGCTTAATGCAAGCCTGTCGGTTCCCTCGTTGAGGGAACATATTCCATTACTCAGTTTATGCGGAAGCATTGGTATGACCCGGTCTACAAGATATACGCTTGTACCTCTTGTCAGTGCTTCTTTATCAAGCGGACTGTTTTCTTTGACATACTCGGAAACATCTGCAATATGAACTCCCAGACGATACATGTCCCCTTCTTTGGTAATGGTAATTGCATCATCCAGATCTTTTGCATCTTCCCCGTCAATTGTTACCGTCTGCCAGTCTCTGATATCAAGCCTTCCTTCCATGGATTCAGGCAAAACTTTATCGGGTATGGACTCCAGACTTTTCATAACCTCTTCAGGAAAGTCCACAGGAATCTCATACTCAGCCACAACAGACATTATGTCCGTTCCCGGGTCGTTTACATGACCAATTATTTCGGTTATAAAGCCCTCCGGATTATGTTTTTCGTCTCCGAAGTTCTTAATTTCCACTATAACTTTATGCCCTGTCACTGCTCCCAGGGATTTACCTGACGGAATATATATATCATTGGCAAACTTAAGATTATCAGGCACAACAAATCCGTAATTGCCTGTCTGTTCATAAGTCCCTACCAATCTGGTAATTCCTCTTTCAAGCACCTTAATAATACGGCCTTCCCTGCGTCGTCCGTCTTTTCTGTCGGAGGTGATTACAACCTGAACAGTATCATTATGGAACGCGCCGTTAATATCTTTTTCGGAAATGAAAATATCCTCGTCATCATCTTCGGTTACCACAAATCCAAAACCTTTTCTTGTACACTCAAACCGTCCGATTATGGCAGTATTCTCGGCTTTACCGTATTTTCCTCTTTTGGAGACTCCGATTTTACCTTCTCTGACAAGTTCGTCAAGAACCATCTGCAAATCGCCTCTGTCCTCTTTGGAAATATTGAGAAGCATGGCAATTTCTTTGGCTTTCATCGGAACATAGAATTTGTCATGAATTAAATCGTTAATTACTTTTTTTCTTTTTTCAAATGATTCGTTGTCCATAAATCCCCCTGCTTTCCAAATAAAAAGAATTTCACCTGCGAATTTCCCAATGAACAAAAAAACTCCCGGTAAAACCGGGAGCCTTAAAATGTCGTATTACTTGAACACTTTGAGATTGAGTACAATAGCTGCAACAAAGAAAACAACCGCGCAAATCTTGGTAATCTTCTCAAGCATACCTTCCATTGTACGCCCCTTAGTCTTTCCAAAACTCATTTCTGCCGCACCGCTTATAGAACCAAGTCCTGCTGATTTGCCTTCCTGCATTAATACTACAGCGGTAAGCACTATACAATCTATTATGAATAAAACTGAAATAATAATTCTTACAACGTCCACTATTTTACACCTCCTACGATGATTTTTACCGAGCATAAACTCACGCAAAGGTCATTGTATCATACATTTTAACCTTTTTCAAGAAGATTCTTTAAAACCGTTATCCTATCTTACAAGAAGAGACTTTCCGGTCATTTCTTCAGGCTGTTTCATTCCCATACATTCAATAAGTGTCGGAACAATGTCAGCGAGGCATCCGCCTTCCTTAAGTCCAAGGCTCTTATCATTGCTAACAAGAATAAACGGAACCGGATTGGTTGTGTGTGCGGTAAACGGTGCTCCTGTCTCATAATCAATAAGCTGTTCTGCATTTCCATGATCAGCACAGATAAACAAGGTTCCGTCCTCCTGTTTAACAAGATTAACGATTTCACCTACGCACTTATCAATTACTTCAATTGCTTCAATTGCCGCTTCAAGCACACCTGTATGTCCAACCATGTCAGGGTTGGCAAGGTTACAAATAATTACATCATATTTATTATCGCCGTTTTCATCTTTGGCTGTAATTGCTTCACTCAACTTATCTGTAACGGTATATGCTGCCATACGAGGCTTTTTATCATATGTCGGTACATATTTAGGAGAATTAACGAGTATTCTGTCCTCTCCGTCATTAGGCTCTTCTACACCGCCGTTAAAAAAGAATGTAACATGGGCATACTTTTCTGTCTCAGCGATTCGTGCCTGTCTCATGCCGTTAGCGGCAATCCACTCTCCGAATGTATTTGTAACTTCAACTTTCTTAAAGGCAACACCTTTATTAGGGATAAGAGGGTCATACTCCGTAAAGCATACAAATACAATATCTTTTCTTGCTCCTCTGTCAAATTTGTCAAAATCATCATCACAGAAGCAATGTGTAATTTCTCTTGCACGGTCCGGACGGAAGTTAAAAAATACAACTGAGTCCTTATCTCCGATTACAGCTCTTGGCGCGCCGTTTTCAGTTACAACAAAAGGTACAACAAACTCATCCGTTACGCCTGCATCATAAGATGCCTGTATTCCTGCAGCCGCATCAGTGCATGTATTTCCTTCTCCTTTGGTCATGGCATTATATGCTTTCTCGACACGGTCATAGTTATTGTCACGGTCCATAGCATAATAACGGCCTGAAACAGTTGCGATTTTACCTGTTCCGATTTTGGTCATTTCAGCCTCAAGGTCTTCAACAAAGCCCTTGGCTGACTGAGGAGGTGTATCTCTTCCGTCTAAGAAGCAATGAACATAAACCTTGTCAAGTCCCTGTCTCTTAGCAAGTTCAAGAAGTCCGTAAAGATGTGTATTATGGCTGTGAACACCACCGTCTGATAAAAGACCAAACATATGAAGTGCAGAATTGTTCTGCTTGCAGTTCTCGCATGCTTTCACAAGCTCTTCGTTTTCAAAAAAGTACCCGTCCTGAATTTCTTTAGTAATTCTGGTAAGTTCCTGATATACAATTCGGCCGGCACCCATGTTAAGATGTCCGACTTCTGAATTTCCCATCTGTCCGTCAGGAAGTCCGACTGCCATTCCGCTGGCATAACCCTTAACAAACGGATATTCTGCCATCAGCTTGTCCATAACAGGTGTTTTAGCCAGAGCAACTGCATTGCCTTCTGTCTTTTCATTAAGTCCATATCCGTCAAGGATAAGGAGTACGGTAGGTTTCTTGCTCATTTTATATTCTCCTATTCTCAAAATATTATGTGTGAATTCCGGTTTTACCCGGAAAAATAACAATTTCGCCCGAATAATGTTATCACAGACTTTAGAATAAGTCAATGCATCATAAATCAGCCAGAAGTTCCACAGGACAGTGGTCACTGCCCATAACATCCGTATGAATTACTGCATCTTTGATTAATTCTTTTGCATCTTCAGAAACAATAAAATAATCTATTCTCCATCCCGCATTTTTGGCTCTTGCCTGGAACATATATGACCACCAGGAATATTCTTCCTTATCAGGATAAAGATACCTGTAACTGTCTATAAATCCTTCCTGCAGAAGAAGTGTCATTTTATTTCTTTCTTCATCTGTAAATCCCGCATTTTTTCTGTTTGTTTTGGGATTTTTCAAATCTATTTCTTCATGTGCCACATTGAGGTCTCCGCACATGATTACTGTCTTCTTTTCTTTCAGTGATTTAAGGTATTTTTTGAAATCTTCTTCCCATTCCATACGATAATCAAGTCTTGCCAGTTCTCTTTGTGAATTGGGAACATATGCGGTTACTAAATAAAATTTATCAAACTCAAGGGTTATAACCCTTCCTTCATGATCATGAATATCAATTCCTATTCCATAGGATACATTCAGAGGCTTTTCTTTTGAAAAAACAGCTGTACCTGAGTATCCTTTTTTCTCGGCATAATTCCAGTATGAGTAATATCCTTCCGGGGCAAAATCCAACTGTCCCTGAGATAATTTTGTCTCCTGAAGACAGAATACATCCGCATCACTTTCCTTAAAAAAATCTTCAAAGCCTTTACCCATGCAGGCTCTCAATCCGTTTACATTCCAGGATATAAATTTTTTCATAAAACCTCCACTTTCGTATCACACTAATTAAGAGCTATTGAATACGCCGTACCCAATAGCTCTTACCTTGGTCATAATCTGATTATGCGTTAACAATCTTGCCAAAATCAGCCTTTAAGCTGGCTCCGCCGATAAGGCCTCCGTCGATATTCGGCTTTGCAAGTAATTCAGCTGCATTTGATGCATTCATTGATCCGCCGTACTGAATTCTGATTGCATCAGCGGTAGCTTCATCATAAATTTCACCGATTACTTCACGGATTCCGGCACAAACCTCTTCTGCCTGGTCTGAAGTAGCTGTCTTACCTGTTCCGATAGCCCAGATTGGCTCATATGCAATTACAGCCTTCTTTGCCTGATCTGCAGTTACATTCTGGAACGCAATCTTAATCTGCATTCTGATCCAGTCAAGAGTAATTCCCTGCTCTCTCTGTGTTAATGATTCGCCACAGCAGATAATAGGTGTAATTCCGTGTTCGAAAGCTTTTAATACTTTTTTGTTAACTGTCTCATCAGTTTCAGCAAAGTATTCTCTTCTCTCTGAGTGTCCGATAATTACATATTTTACTCCGATGTCGGTAAGCATTGCAGGAGAAATTTCTCCGGTATATGCACCGCTTTCTTCAAAATACATATTCTCTGCACCGATTTCAACATTGGTACCTTTAACTGCTTCAATTGCGGTTGTCAAATCAACTGCAGGCACACAGTACACAACATCAACATCAGGATTAACTACTAAAGGTTTTAATTCGTTAATAAGAGCAACTGCCTCACTAGGAGTCTTGTTCATTTTCCAGTTGCCGGCAATAATTCTTCTTCTGGACATTATTTAATCTCCTTTAATTATTGATATGGGTTATATTGGTTACCCGGATTGTATGGTCCACCCGGATTGTATGGACCTCCCGGATTATTTAATTTGTTCATGCGGCTCTTTTTATATGATTTCAAAAGTACAATACCTACTATCAGTTCCGCAACGCCTGAAACTCCGAAAATAGCTACATATACAAGTCCCATTGTACTAAACATCGTTCCAACGAAATCAACAGCAAACTCTGTAAGCTCGGGAATAGAACATTTCACTGGGTCATTTCCGTCATAATATACCGTGACATAATCACCCTCTTCATATTTCTCATAATGAACACTTAAAGTCTTATAATAAGTCTTTCCGTTAACTTCATATTCTATCAGGGTATCGCTTCCGGTAGTATCTACGATTAAGCCCTCACATGACTCACTAAATTCCCTGTATGCAGCATTCGCCATATCTTCTCCGTTTTTTGAAATAAAGTTGCCGAGACAGCCAAATATAATTCCAAATATCAGTGTACAAAGAAGACTTACACCGCCTGACGCCGTCAAAATGATACCAAATACTTTTTTGACCATATAAATCCCACCTCTCAAACAATGTTATTTATCATCTGCTGATTCAATTCCCGGAAGAGCCTTTCCTTCAAGGAACTCAAGAGAAGCTCCGCCACCTGTTGAAATGTGGCTCATCTTATCTCCGAATCCAAGAGTATTAACAGCTGCTGCTGAATCTCCTCCACCGATAATTGTTGTAGCATCTGTCTCAGCAAGTGCCTTAGCTACTGCAATTGTTCCGGCTGCAAGTGTTGGGTTCTCGAATACACCCATCGGTCCGTTCCAGACAACAGTCTTGGCAGTCTTAACAGCTTCTGCATAAAGAGCCTGAGTCTTTGGTCCGATATCACATCCTTCACGGTCTGCAGGCATATTAGCTGAATCATATATTTCTGTTTCAACCGGTGCGTCAATAGGATTTGGGAAATCCTTTATTGTAACAGCATCTACAGGAAGTAATAACTTCTTACCGAGTTTGTCAGCTTTTTCCATCATTTCCTTGCAGTATTCAATCTTTGTATCATCTACGAGAGATGTTCCGATTTCATATCCCTGTGCCTTAAGGAATGTGTATGCCATACCACCACCGATGATTAATGTATCGCATTTTTCAAGGAGGTTGGAAATAACATTAAGCTTGTCTGCAACCTTGGCACCACCAAGAATAGCAACAAAAGGTCTTACAGGATTATTAACCGCATTGCCGAGGAAATCAATTTCCTTCTGCATAAGGTATCCTACAACGCTTGTATCTACGAATTTGGTAACACCTTCTGTAGAGCAGTGTGCTCTGTGGCATGCTCCGAAAGCATCGTTAACATATACATCGCAAAGAGAAGCAAGTTCTTTAGAGAAATTCTCTTCGTTCTTGGTCTCTTCTTTTCTGAATCTTGTGTTCTG
>JBJENE010000066.1:0-81966 GCA_051880035.1 Butyrivibrio sp. | reverse complement strand
CACCGCTTGCAGCAATTGATTCATGGGTTAACACCACATGTCCGTGCTGCGGTAAACCGGCCAAAAGAGAGACAAATACAATGCCTCAGTGGGCAGGTTCTTCATGGTATTTCTTAAGATATGTTGACAGTAAGAACGATAAAGAACTTGTAAGCAGGGAGAAAGCTGATAAGTACCTTCCGGTTGATATGTATATAGGCGGTGTTGAACATGCTGTTCTTCATCTGTTATATTCCCGTTTTTATACCAAGTTCCTGTGCGACATCGGAGTAATTGATTTTGACGAGCCGTTCCAGAAACTCTTTAATCAGGGAATGATTACAGGTAAGAACGGAATTAAGATGAGCAAATCCAAAGGTAATGTAGTATCTCCTGATGATCTGGTAAGAGATTACGGATGCGATTCCTTAAGAATGTATGAGCTCTTTGTAGGACCTCCTGAACTTGATGCAGAGTGGGATGACAGAGGAATTGAGGGCGTATACAGATTCCTTACAAGATTCTGGAATCTTGTAACAGATAATGCAGGTAAGGATATCAAAGCTACCAAAGAAATGATTAAGGTCCGTAATAAGATGGTTTATGATATTACAACCCGTCTTGAGAATTTTAACCTTAATACTGTTGTCAGCGGATTTATGGAGTATAACAATACACTTCTTTCAATTGCGAAGAAAGAGGGCGGAGTTGACAAAGAAACCCTTGAAACGGCAGTTATTCTTATTTCTCCTTTTGCACCGCATATTGCAGAGGAACTTTGGAGCGTTCTCGGACATGATACAACCGTATTCAATAATAAGTGGCCGGAATATGATGAGACACTTATGAAGGATGACGAGATAGAGATTCCTGTCCAGATTAACGGTAAAACAAAAGGCGTTGTAAATATTGCCGAAGGAGAAGATAAGGATTCGGTTCTTTCCAAGGCAAAAGAAGCAATTGCCGATAAGCTTACAGGTAATGTGATTAAAGAAATTTATGTTCCGGGTAAGATAGTTAATATTGTAATGAAATAATTTATTTCAGGCCTCAGTCCGTTAGAGAACTGAGGCCATTTTTATAAGAATTTCCGCCTTCTGCTGTTCCTCGGGAGACATGTTTTTCTTCATCTGTTCAAACAAAAGAGCTGTTTCCTCCTTTGAAAAGCTGATATTTTCGGATTTTGCCTTGTTGGAAAAGGCAAGAATTAAGGGTAACAGTTCGTCAGTGGATTTACCTTGTGCCAGCTTTGCAAAATCTTTTAAAAGTCCCGCTTTTTTTGAATCAATATTTGAAAAATCAGTGTCCATATTGCCCTCCTATATATTTAATGATTTACTGTAATATTCATAAAGTTCCTGCTGCTTTGGTGAAAGAAAATTTTTCAGCATATCGGTCTGCTTCTTTTCTCCGGGTTCCTGATTCATGGTCTGGAACATATTGTAAAATTCGGAAATGTTATCCATATTGGATATCATATCAACAATTTCCCTGTCTTTTTTCGGACAATAGTTTTTTATTTCCTGAAAAATATCTTTTTTATCATGACTTCTTCTGTAAAGCGGAGAAGGTGACGGCGCATTGTTATAAAAGTCCAGAGTACATAAGAGTTCATAAATTCTTATAAAAAGTGCCAGACTTCTTTGCTGCGGCATATCCACAAAAGGTAAAAAAGATTTTAACATCTGCAATTCGTCCGACAGAGTGGACACATCAAAGTCCGTAAGTAAAAGTGTTTCTTTTTCTTCCATGAGAATATCCTTAATGTTTTGTTTATTTATATGCAAAAAAACAGTGGGAAATGCATATGCATTTCCCACCGGTCGAATCCGGCAGATTATTACTTAGCCGATTAAAGCAATAAGAATAATAATCCAGATCCAGTTATTGCATCCATGGCATCCGCATCCGTCGTCGCATCCGCCTCCGAAGAGAGAACCGCCGAAAAGACCACTGTCGCCTCCGCATGCGCAGGAAAGGATCAATATCCAGATAAGAACATTACAACTGCAGTTGTCTCTTTCATGAACATGACCTCCGCATCCGCATCCTGTTGCAGCTAAATCACTCATTTTTTTTCCTCCGGGAAAATTCTTTTTACAATATACAGATATTCATGACGGTTTGTCTTGTTTCCTTATTTATTGTTGATTTTGATGTTTAATAAATGTATAATTAAAAAGATTAAGAAAAGGCTGTTAAGGAGGACACAATATGGAAAAGATAAAAATGACAACTCCCCTGGTAGAAATGGACGGAGATGAAATGACAAGAATTCTTTGGAAGGCAATTAAGGATGAATTAATCCTTCCTTTTGTGGATTTAAAGACGGAATACTACGATCTGGGACTGGTTCACAGAAATGAGACAGATGATAAAGTAACCGTTGAATCTGCCGAAGCCACAAAGAAATACGGAGTTGCGGTCAAATGTGCAACTATAACACCTAATGCAGCAAGAATGAAGGAATATGACCTTAAGGAAATGTGGAAGAGCCCTAACGGAACAATTCGTGCAATTCTTGACGGAACCGTATTCCGTGCACCGATTCTTGTAAAAGGTATTGAACCTCTTGTAAGAAACTGGAAGAAGCCTATTACCATTGCAAGACATGCATATGGTGATGTATATAAAAATGTCGAAATGAAAATTCCTTGTGCCGGAAAAGCAGAACTTGTTTTTACGGCAGAAGACGGAAGCGTGGAAAGAGAAACCATACATGAATTCAAGACACCGGGTATTATCCAGGGTATTCATAATATTGACAAATCCATTGCAAGCTTTGCAAGAAGCTGTTTCAATTATGCACTGGATATGAAGCAGGATATCTGGTTTGCATCCAAGGATACAATTTCCAAGAAATATGACCACAATTTCAAGGATATTTTCCAGGAAATATATGATGCTGAATATGCGGATAGATTTAAAGCAGCCGGTATTGAATATTTCTATACACTTATAGATGATGCTGTTGCACGAGTAATGAAATCAGAGGGTGACTTTATCTGGGCATGTAAGAACTATGACGGTGATGTTATGAGTGACATGATGGCAACTGCTTTCGGTTCACTGGCAATGATGACATCCGTTCTTGTTTCACCGGAAGGTGTTTATGAATATGAGGCTGCTCACGGAACCGTCCAGAGACATTATTATAAGCATCTAAACGGTGAGGAGACTTCCACCAATTCGGTTGCCACTATTTTTGCATGGACCGGTGCATTAAGAAAGCGTGGTGAGCTTGACGGAATTGAGGAATTACAGAAATTTGCGGATGCGCTGGAAAAAGCATGTATTGATACAATAGAAGGCGGAGAGATGACCAAAGAGCTGGCTCTTCTTACTACAATGGAAAATCCAAAAGTGCTTAACAGCTTTGATTTTATTAAGGCGGTAAGAAATAATCTTGAAAAACTGCTGTAGTACATAGTTTGATGACCCGGCTGTTAATTCAGCCGGGTTTTTAAGAAAGGGCCTTATATGAAAGGGAAAATCAGAAAATTCTTAAAACATTATACTGATATGATTTTCATGGATTCCATGGGGCTCATTAAAAAATGCGGGTTAAATATCGTTCTGTTTGAAATGCTGTACAAACTGGGTGCGGTGGGAATCTTTTATCCTTTATTTCTGTGGGGTACGGATTTTACCATGAAAAAGGCCGGATTCAGGTATCTTACCAACAGCTATATTTTTACTTATCTTAAATCTCCGTATACCATAATTTTTATTCTTCTTATAATTATTATTTCCGGATTTTATATAACATATGAAGTGGCATGCCTTTCCGTATGTTTTGATGCAGGATATCATAGTAGTCATATTACTATTCTGGGAATTTTCAGAGGCGGCTTTAAACTTTTCAGAAGAGTTATCAGAAAAAAGACTTTAAACGGTATTTTCCATGTGGCATCCGTAGTTTTAATGATTAACGGAACAATGTTAGGATACTGGCTGTCCAGCATTACATTACCCAATGCAGCAAGGACTTTTTTTGGTGAACATAAATATGTCATTGTAATTGCCGCAGTAGTTTTTACGGCGTTTTTTATATATTGTATGTTCAATATTTTTGTTATGAATTTTATGGCATATGACGGAAGGGACATATCCGAAAGCAAAAAAAAGAGCCATGCTCTTATCAAAAAGAAGAAAATTAAGACCTTTGGGGTTATTTTCGGGTGGAACATAATTATTTTTCTGGGAATTTATGCGGCATATCTGCTTTTAGTAGTCTTCATATGTCTGGGAGTGCTTATTCTTGATAAGTCTGATATGGGAATGGCTGTGTATCTGTCCATATTCCGTGTTGTAATTACAGTTGTAAGAATTCTGCTGATATTTATATCTGTTCCCGTATCATATGGCGTCATAACAGGATTGTTTTACAGATACAGGTGTGATTCGGGATACAGTCTTAACATCGGCGAAACGGCTGAGGATGAAAGTCTGTGCCCTAAAGAAAATCCTTTGCGTCAGCGTATCATTGCCGGGGTTGTGGCGGCAATATTTCTTGCGGTAAATATTTTTTATCTGGCATCTGCATTTGAAAACAATCCGTTCGGCAGGGTTGAAATTTTTAGCGAAACACAAATTATGGCCCACAGAGGATGCTCATATAATGCACCGGAAAACACAATGATGGCATTTGAAAATGCTGTGGATTCCATGGCTGACTATATTGAACTTGATGTCCATGAAACGAAAGACGGGGTAATAGTTGTCATGCATGACTCCGGCCTTAAAAGAACCACCGGCGTCAACAGGCAGATATGGAATGTGGAATATGATGAAATCAAGGACCTGGATGCCGGAAGCTGGTTTGGAGATGATGAAATATATGCCGAATGCCGGATTCCCACGCTTAGGGATGTAATTGAGTATACCAAGGGTAAAGTTAAGCTTAATATTGAGATTAAATTAAGTGACAGAGAGCCTGACTTGGTAAAAAGCGTTGTGGAACTTATTCAGGAATATGAATTACAGAATGAATGTTATGTGACATCAATGAATTATGAAGCGCTTAAGGAAGTGAAACGCCTTGATTCATCAATACAGACAGGATATGTTCTTACAATGGCTTACGGAAGTTTCTATAATATAGACAATGTGGATGCCTTCAGCATAAGCTCGGCTTTCGTAAACAAAAGTCTTGTTGATGCTGTTCATAACAGGGGCAAAAAAATATTTGTCTGGACGGTAAACAGTTCTTCCAAAGCAAAACAGCTTACCGGAATGGGTGTTGATGCAATTATTACCGATAATCCCGTTATGGCCAGAGAGGTTGTATACGATAAATACTCAAATACTTTAATAAAAAATGTTTTGAGTTATGTTTTTGACAATTGATTAATTGAATTGATACGGCATATATGCTACAATCATATGTAGTTTAACAGTGAAAGTGAGGACCATTAATGGATAACAAAAAAATTGTAGTTGCGTTAGGAAGGAACGCATTCGGAGAGACTTTCCCGGAGCAGAAGGCGAATGTAAGCAAGGCAGCAAAGGCAATTGCAGATTTGGTTGAAGCCAGATACCGGATTGTTATTACTCACAGCAACGGACCGCAGGTTGGAATGATTCAGACTGCCATGACGGAATTTGCAAGACTTGATTCAAGATATACGGTAGCACCTATGTCCCTTTGCGGAGCCATGAGCCAGGGATACATAGGATATGATTTACAGAATGCAATCCGTACCGAGCTTCTTGACAGAGGAATATATAAGACAGTATCTACAATAATAACACAGGTTAAAGTAGATCCTTTTGACAGGGCATTCAGTAATCCTACCAAGGTAATCGGACGGTATATGACCAAGGAAGAGGCTGCTGCAGAAGAGGCCAAGGGTAATTATGTGGTTGAAGAAGAAGGCGGATACAGAAGAATTATTGCAGCTCCTAAGCCACAGGATATATACGAAATCGATGCAATAAGAACTCTGGTCGATGCGGGACAGATTGTCATAGCAGCCGGAGGAGGCGGAATACCTGTTCTTGAACAGCGGACTGTACTTAAAGGAGCCAGTGCCATAATTGAAAAAGACTATGTGGCTGCAAGGCTTGCCGAGCTTCTTGACGCAGGAACGCTTTTATTCCTTACCACAGGTAATAAACTTGTAATTAATGAAGGAACGGATAAGGAACAGTCATTTGACAGAATTGAGGCCAGGGAACTTAAACGATATGTCAATGAAGATAATCTGGAAGCAATAACCACACTTCCTAAAGTTGATGCGGCAGTGGAATTTGTGCTGGCGAGAGAAGGCAGAAAGGCAGTTATAGCCAATCTTATGGAAGCCAAAGAAGCACTTGCGGGAAAGACGGGAACTACTATAGTATAGAATTAATTTGAGGATAACATCCGCATACTTGAAAAAAAGTTATGCGGGTGTTATATTTTGTATGTGACAGGTGTATTATACCTGTTAAGAATATTTTATAAGAAGGCAAAATAAAATGACAAAAGTAACAATTATTTCCGGATTTTTAGGTGCCGGAAAAACAACATTTATTAAAAAACTCCTTGAAGAGGTATACAAAGGACAGAAAATAGTACTTATTGAAAATGAATTTGGAGAAATAGGTATTGATGGCGGATTTCTTAAAGATGCCGGAGTACAGATTAATGAGATGAACTCAGGATGTATCTGCTGTTCACTTGTCGGTGATTTTGGTGAGGCTCTTAAGAAAGTTACCGCGGAATACTCTCCGGATTTGATTATTATTGAACCGTCAGGGGTTGGTAAGCTGTCAGATGTTATTAAGGCTGTTGAGAATGTAAAAGACGAGGCAGAACTTGAATTGGTACAGTTCATTACCGTTGCAGACGGAACCAAGTGTAAAATGTATATGAAAAACTTTGGAGAGTTCTATAACAATCAGGTTGAAAGTGCTTCCACAATAGTACTTAGCAGAACACAGAATATGACAGAGGAGAAACTTGAAGAAGCAGTAGCATTATTAAAAGAACATAATGACAGAGCTTCAATTATCACCACTCCTTGGGATGATCTTACCGGTGAACAGATTGTCTCTGCCATGGAAAATACATCTCTTGCAGAGGAACTCCTTAAAGAAATGGATGTTTGCCCTGTTTGCGGACATCACCATGATCACGATGACGAAGATGAGCATGAGCATCATCATCACGACCATGACGAAGATGAGCATGAACACCACCATCATGACGGAGAATGCAGCTGCGGACATCATCATGACCACGACGAAGACGAACATGAGCATCATCATCATGACCACGACGAAGATGAGCATGAACACCATCATCATGACGGAGAATGCGGATGCGGACATCATCATGATCATCATCACCATCATGCAGATGATGTATTTAACAGCTGGGGTGTTGAAACTCCTCATAAATATGACAGGGATGAAATCAAATCAATATTAAAGAAACTGGTTGAAACAGATGAGTACGGAACGATTCTTCGTGCAAAAGGAATGGTTCCGGACAAAAATGGTTCATGGATTTATTTCGATGCAGTGCCGGGTGAATATGAACTCAGGGACGGTGCACCTGAATACACAGGAAAGCTCTGTGTTATCGGAACCAATGTACAACCGGAACAGATGGAAAAACTGTTTGGCTTAAAATAATTATATATAAGGCAATATGAATTGATTTCATGCCGATTATCGGGAGAGAAAAATGGAGATACCTGTATTTATTGTAAACGGATTCCTCGAAAGCGGAAAAACTTCTTTCATAAAAGATACTCTTGCCAGCGAGGATTTTAATGATGGCGCACAAAGTCTTGTAATTGCATGCGAAGAAGGCGAGGAAGAGTACGAAGAAAGTGTCATGAAATCCCTTAATACAACCGTGGTTACGGTTGACAGTGAAGAAGAACTTACAAAAGATTTTTTTATCAATGCATGTAATAAATCAAGAGCCGAGAGAGTGTTTGTGGAATTTAACGGAATGTGGAAGTTGGAAGACTTTGTTGACAGACTTCCGGGATTTATGGAAGTGGCTCAGATTATTACCCTGGTAAATGCAGAGACATATGATATGTATCTTGCAAATATGAAACAGGTTATGATGGAGCAGTATAAGCTTACGGAAATGGTTATTTTTAACAGATGCACCAAAGATTCCAACAGAGCTTCATACAGACGAAGCGTTAAAGCTGTAAACGGCCGTGCCCAGGTTTATTTTGAATCCTCAGACGGAAGTTCCAATGAGGTAGAGGAAATTCTTCCGTTTGATGTAACCAAAGACGAAATAGTTATTGCAGATGAGGATTTCGGACTCTGGTATATGGATGCGATGGATAATCCTGAGAAATATGAGGGCAAAATAATTAAGACCAAGGCTGTCGTATATAAACCAAAGCAGTATGCCAGAAAAGGTATGTTTGCTCCGGGAAGATTTGCAATGACATGCTGCGTTGAGGATATCCGTTTTATCGGGTTTAAATGCGTATGTGACAGGATTACCGAAAAGCAGCTTGATAATTATAAGGACAGAGATTTTATTAATCTTACGGCCAAGGTGAAAGTGGAGTTTTGTAAAGAATACAGAGGACCCGGAGTTGTTCTCTATGCCATTGATATAAGTTCTGCAGATAAGCCGGATGACGATCTGGTATATTTTAATTAAGACTTACGAAAGGTGTTTGATATGTCAAAAATCAAAAAAACAGTTTCAATAATATTAAGCAGTATATTGATTATTTGTACTTTTACGGGTTGTAAAGTGAATTCCGCAGATGACAATGCAAAAATGCAGGAGCAGTTTGAAAACTTATGTGACAGATTATTTAAGGAAGCTTTTGAAGATAATATCCTTGATGCTCATTTTACTTTTTCAAACCCTTCAAAATATGGCATTGAGTATTCTGAGGAAGATTATAATTTGGGAGAATTTTCCGAAGAATATTTAGAGAGTATTTACAAACAGAGTAAAGAAGACCTTAAAGAATTGAAGAAAATTCGCAGGTCTGCACTTACGGATGAGCAGAAACTCACTTACGATACCCTTGTTGAATATCTTGATAAACAGGACAATTACTGCCAGACTGCAATTATAACGAATATTATGGGACCTAATTCCGGATTGATAAGTAATTTGTCCTCCAACTTTATTGAATTCCAGTTCTACGACGAAGAAGATGTAAGGATATATCTTGATTTATTGGCCGATGTGGAAAATTATATGAATCAGGTATTTACATTTTTAAGTAAACAGGCAGCAGCCGGTTATTTTATGTCAGATTATAATGCTGATTTGGTAATTGAGCAGTGCAAAAAGTATCTTGCTGCTGAGAATGACCCGCTTATTGTAACATTTGAGGATAAAATAGCAAAGCTTGACATTTCCGAATCCAGAAAAGATGAGTATATTGAGACTAATCGTGAATATGTTGAGAAATATTTTAACCGGGCATACAGTGATACAATTGATGTTCTTAATGAATTAAAAGGAAGCTGCACAAATGAACAAGGGCTTTGTAATTACGGGGAAATCGGAGAAAAGTATTATGATGCCATAATCAAGGAAAAGACCAGTTCGGATATGGATGGGGAAGAGCTGGCAGATTTTCTTGATGACGCAATGAGCGGACTTATGCTTGAACTGTCGCTGATTCTTGCTGCAGATTATGATGCATATTATAGCGCTCTTTCATATCAGCCGGATTTTACCGAACCGGAACAGGTACTTGAATATGTTCTGGATAATATGGGCAAAGATTTTCCTGAACCTGTCACACTGAACTATAATATAGAGTATCAGAATAAAGCATGTGAAGTTGAACATTCATTGGCATATTATGTTACATGCAGAATTGACAATGTTGAAGTGAATAATATTAAAGTAAACGGTTCGGAAGTTAACGAAGATTCGTTTCAATTATATAATACACTGGCACATGAAGGTTATCCCGGACATTTATATGAATTTACCTATTTTTATGCAAATGAGGATGTCCCTGATATAAGGAAAATTCTCAGTTTTATAGGTGCGACAGAAGGCTGGGCCCAGTATGCTTCAAATCTTTCAACGGATTATCTTGATTTGAGTGAAAATGAGAAGAGAATAATATATATTAATGATTTATTTTCTTATATACTCTGTTCAAGAGTTGATGTAGGCGTTAATTATGAAGGCTGGGATTTAGAGGATACCAGAGAGTACCTTTCAAATTATATTGATGCCAATACGGAAACGGTTGAAACCCTGTATTACAGTGCAACCGGAGATCCGGGACTGTATTTTCCATATACTACAGGATATATCATGATGGTTGATTTGAGAAAGACGGCAGAAGAAGAACTGGGAGATGAGTTCGATGCATGTAAATATCATGAGTGGTTACTTAATACAGGTATAACATCATTTGAAGTATACGAAGAACAGCTTGAAATATGGTTAGATGCTCAGTAAGGCCCGGTAAGGATTTATTCTTCCGCAGCCCTGGGTATAAATATCATATCCAAGGTCATCGGCTGTTTTACAGAAAATTTCTTTAATATTCTGATTGGATAAAGACGGCTCATATGACAAAAGCAAAGCGGCGGCTCCTGATACAATAGGCGTAGACATGGAGGTGCCGCTTTTTGAAATATAGCCGTTATTTTTGTAATAACAACTCACAATATGGCTTCCCGGGGCAATAATGTCAGGCTTTGGAACATTACAGTGGGTTGGACCTTTTCCTGAATATGTTATCTTATATGAACCGTCGTTCTGCCTGTGGGTCATAAGCTCATTGGTACCGACGGTTATTATTTTACGGCTTATTCCCGGGGTGGTAATTGTTTTATATCCCGGACCGTTGTTTCCGGCAGATGCTATTACGGTAAGTCCGCAGTCCCATAATGAGTCTACGGCCCGTACAAGAAGACTGTTTTCATCATCACATGATGAGGATGTAGTGCCTATTGAAATATTTACTATTTTTATATTATAGTTGTCCTTGTTTTTCAGAATCCATTGTATCCCCAGAAAAAGATTTTCGGAATCACATGTACCGTTGTTGTTAAGTACTTTTATCGGTATTATTCCGGCATCCGGAGCAATTCCGCAGTACAGACCGTTGCTTTGTCTGCCTGTACCTGCAAGAATTCCGCTGATATGTGTACCGTGGGAATTGTCGTCATAGGATTCCTTCCTTTTATTAACAATATCTTCAAAAGTCACCAGATTATTATGGAGGTCATTATGAAGATACATACCTGTATCCAATATAGCAACATTAATATTTTTACCTGTTATTCCCTTGTTGTGAAGCAGATTTACTCCTAATATTCTCCTGATATTATTCATATGTTTTTCCTGAAATTGGTATCTGATATATTGTATGAACGGCATAAAAATTTGGTTACGGAAGGCAAAAAAATAAAAAAACTGATAAATACCCCCCAAAAGGGGGGTAAAATTAATGTAAAAAGGGTGGTATATTAGTACTATCGAAAGGGAAATATATATCATTTTAGGAGGCAAGGTATGATTAACAAATTGTTAAAGGTTTCAAAAAAAGCAAGCTCAATTGCTCTCGCTGCTGTAATGGTAGCATTTGGGGTTATAGCAGGAACCGGAATTTTCGGCAGCAAGGTAATGGCAGTTGATAAGAAGTCTACTGCAGATTATGTAAAAGAGATTCTTGGAGATGCATTTTATTATGGTGTTGTTTCTGAGACATTCTATGCAAGCAACCATCTTGAGACCAACATGGCAACCAATGAATTAATTTCTAACGGAGTACAGTACTTCGGATGCTCTGAAGGAAGAACAAATGAAGGCGGCGTTTCATACATTAATAAGTTTACAAGCGGAAAGCTTTCAATAACATCAACAAATTCATACATCGGTTCAGTAGTATTCGGAACAGAATATGAAGTTGATGATTACAATATCACCACCGAGGACGGCGGAGTTTTCAATTATGCAAATTACAAGAGCCTGAAACATTATCTCGATCCTGAATATATGGATGTAACAGCAACAATCGAAACAGTTTCAGCAAATCTTGAGAAATATACAAAAACAACAGAAGGAATCGAAATCGATTTCAGTGATTACAACAATGGTAAAATCGATATCACAGGTTGTGGTTCAAAATTAGTAGTATTAAATGTATCTTACAGCAAATTAAAATCAGTAGCTAACTTTAAAGTAGTTAAGAACGAAGATCAGTTAATCCTTATGAATATCAGCTGCCCTGATTCAGAGGAACTTTCACTTGAGAAATATGGTGAGAATTATGATTCAGATGCAGTTTCCAACACACTTATCTGGAACTTCGGTGATTATGACGGAAAGATTACATTAACAAATATGCCTGGTGTATTCGTAGCACCTAACGCTGAGGTTGTTCTTGGCGGAACATGTGCAGGAAGAGTTATTGCAGACAGCTTTAACAATCCAAACGGAGAATGGCATTTCTACTCACAGTTCCTTGAAAATGAGACAACAACACCTAAGGAAACAACAACAGTAGAAGAAACAACAACACCTGAGGAAACTACAACAGTAGAAGAGACCACAACAGTAGAAGAAACAACAACAGTAGAAGAAACAACAACACCTGAGGAAACAACAACAGTAGAAGAAACAACAACACCTGAGGAAACTACAACAGTAGAAGAGACCACAACAGTAGAAGAAACCACAACAGTTGAGGAGACCACAACAGTTGAGGAAACCACAACAGTAGAAGAAACCACAACAGTTGAGGAGACCACAACAGTTGAAGAGACCACAACAGTAGAAGAGACCACAACAGTAGAAGAGACCACAACAGTTGAGGAGACCACAACAGTTGAGGAGACCACAACAGTAGAAGAGACAACAACAGTTGAGGAAACAACAACAGTAGAAGAGACAACAACAGTTGAGGAAACTACAACAGTAGAAGAGACTACAGTAGAGGAAACTACACCGGAAGAGACAACAGTAGAAGAGACTACAGTAACAGAAACAAGAACCGGAGAAGTAGAAGCTGATACAGACCCTGAGACAACAACAAAGGCTCCAAGAAGAGGAGAGGTAGAAGCTGATACGGATATGGGTGATATGTTCAACATCAACCTTTTCAAAATCATCTTCGGTATTTCAGGATTCTGTGTAACAGGTCTTGCACTTTTCGGAGTAATTAAGAGAAAATAAAGTTTTGTAATCAGACCTTAGTTTAGAAAATATATAATTCCCTATTACAGAAGAACCGCCATTGAGGCGGTTCTTTCTGCTTATGAGATTAATGTATAATAGGGGGTCCTTCATCTAACCATGCCAGTTGGTTTTCAACTTGCCAAAAGGTCTTGCCTTCAAAAATTGGTGATTCAAGAAATTGTTTTTTTATCAAATCCAAATCGGTATCATGAATTTCCAAGACGCGTTTCCAGGAGAGCGTGCCGTCGTTATTTAACTGAGAATGATAGTATTTATTATTCTCATTTTCAGCTTTCCAACAATCAATAAAGAATATGGTTTCGATATCATTGGTTTGAGCCTCAAGCCAATAGATATAACCATTATAAAACAGTGTCGCTTCTGAAAACCAACCAGTATCAAGAAATTGATTAATATTTCCATTTATCATAGTCCATACTCCTTTAAATATTTCTTGTATTTTTTATAAATGTCAGGATGCTCTGTTTCGGATAGAATTCCACCCATAACTCTTTCCATATTTGGTTTGAATGTGTGAAAGTGTAGCACATATGTATGTCGATTACCGGTTAATGATTGTTCGGGATGATAGCCAATTTCAATCATTGGGAAACCATATTTATCATAATCTCGTAGTTCTCGAAAACTTCCATCGGAGTTTTCTTTGATATATTTACTGTTTGGTGTATGAGCATAATCAGGCAGTCCGTGTTGTTTTGATGTGGATCCAATAAGAACTTTCGCATCCTCAACTTTTTTATTATCTTTAAGTTTATATTCGTCTGTAGTAACATGACCGTTTTCAGTTTTTGCACCTCTTGATGACATATTAACATACTCCTTTCGAAATAGACATATCCCAGTTGAAAAGTTTTGGCTGCCAGTAATCACAATGTGCATCAAATGTTCCAAAAGAATCTTCATAACGAACAAAGCATACATCTGAGTCCATTCCTTTCAATGTGTCCCCGACACATATGAGTTTAGTGTTAGGAAATCGCGTTCGTAGTTCGTGATAACCCTGTATAAATTCATTGTATGAAATGAGATTATTTGCCCCAAGTGTTGAAATAATAAAGACTCCTCCGTCACGTAATCCGGCAAATGTAATATCATAAAATTCAGAAGTGGTCCATCCTACGGTGGCTATAGAAAGTTTTCCGTGAGTTTGAAGAAAAGCACCAGTCCATCTGTTATCATATGTTGCACATAGGACTTGTTTGAAATCCATTCGTGAATCCATACTAAAATCAAATGAGGATGTAGCTAAATATAAACCGGTTTTTTCAAGATATCGATAGGGATTATTGTATTCTCGAACTAAAGTATCATCATAGCAGAAAGAATGTACTATCTTTGATTCAGGGTGTTTATCTTTAGTTGATAGATTTTTCATGTTAATTAACCAAAGACCATTATTCATTTGTGAAATATCAATTTTACAAGCCTCCATTACCGGAATATTATAAATATCCCTTTCTACAAATGATGGAAGTGGTCTCATAATTTTGGTGTATGTTTTATTGTCGTATATAGGCATATTACTCCTTTCTTAAGCAGTAAGCATACAAGCTAACAAAAACTGCAAAATATATGGCGGAAGAAATCCGCTTTATTAAAACAGCGAGAGCTGTTCATATTTGTTATTTTTATTTCCTTTTATAATCCCTAAATCAATAAGTCTGTATTTGGCTGCATCTGGGGATACAATATAAACAGATACAATATCACTTATCAATTCAGAGGGACTATGTGATTTAGAATATTCTTCTACAAATAATAAAACACTTGATTTGGGCATAAGAATAGCTGAGGCAAATTTGTCAGCTTGCCATTCCATCCATTTTTTATCGTCCCATTTTTGGGTATCACATAGACAATAATCTTTATTAATGTCTCTGCATTTAATGAATGGAATATCAATTTCAAATAAAGATAATTGATTAGGGTTATACCCATAATATGCTTTATGAAAAATCCAATGAGCTGATTCATGAGCAATTGTAAAACGATATCTATGAATCTGGTTATTCTGCAATAATGAATTATCTATAATAATTGTTCCTGACTTTGAAGATATGTAATCCGCTTGATTTTCATTAGGATTAAAAATAATCACTTTACGAGTATCATTAAAGATTGTCATACCAAGATATCGCTGATCAGAAGAAAGATGCTGATAATCTACAACTAATTCCAAATAATCTTCCACAAACAAATCAATATTTAATTCCATAGGAGAAGTAAGTGCTTCGGGCTGAAAATCTTTTATAAATGCTTCGGCAAAGAAGTCAATATCTGACCTTGAAATTATAGGAACATTATTTGATTTGTGCTTAAAATGTGGAATAAACATATTTGATTATCCTTTTCTTCTCTTTAAATCCTCAACAAATGCTTCCCAGTCTTTTTCTGAAGCACCGAGGTCTCTGGCAGTACGTAAGGCTACAGTTACATAATCATTCTCCTTAATGTAGTCCGGAATATCAGGAGCAACTGTATTTTTTTTCTTGCCTGCCAAGTCATACATTATTGATATTTCTTCTTCAGAAAGCTGAAAAATATCAATTAACTTCTCGAGCTTATCCCTTGTAGGGGCATTACGCCTTCCCTTTTCAATATCACTAATATAAGGTGCGGATACATCAAGAATTGATGCAAGTTCTCTATAGGTTTTTTTACTTTCCAATCTTTTATTATGCAGGAATTCACCAAAATCTTTGTACATTTAGACCATAACACCTCACAGAATGTATGCTTGTATGCTTACAAGATATCTCAGATGACAAATAATGTCAATAGTATTTTGAAATTTAAGTGAAAATCTGTATAGGCGAATTTCTACATGACTTAAGAAATTAATAAGTATAAAAGAGCCTTGATGACCTTGATGACTGGTGGGAGATGGAGTTTGCTTTTTTATTCATAATGTTATACAATAAGCAAAGATGCAATTGAAAAGGATGGTAAAGCAATGGAAAGAACAATACAGCCGGGAGAAATTTACAGACACTTTAAAAATAAATTATATCAGATTATTGCAGTTGCATATCATTCTGAAACTAAAGAAAAATATGTTGTGTATCAGGCATTGTACGGAACATTTCAGACATATATAAGGCCATACGATATGTTTATGAGTGAAGTTGACCATGTGAAATATCCGGACGTGGTTCAAAAATACAGATTCGAAAAAATAAATTCCGACGAATTAGGCAGTGAGACAGAAAAGGACATTGAGAATACCGGTACGGCTTCATCTGAAGAAACTGCGAATCAGTACGAAAAAGATAATGATACCGGAGTTAATCCATGCCTTTTGGAATTCCTTGACAAGGATACGGTTAAGGAACGGATTGAATATCTTAGGACAATAAGAAATAAAGTTGATGAACGGCTTATAAGTGATATGGCGGCGGCAATGGATATTACGATTAATGAGGGAACAGTGGAAGAACAATTTGATTCATTGATGAGCTGCCTGAATACAATGGCAAGATTTGAATGCGGACGGCTCAGATAAGATTGGAGTATATATATGAAAGAATTTTTTCAAAAAATTAAAGAAGAGATAACACTGGAAAAAGTTGTAGTCAGGCTTGTTATGGCATGGCTTATTACTGCGTTATTCTTTTTCCTTAAATCAAAAGTTACGGTCTTTAATGCTGAATTTGCAGCATCAGTCAATGTGGCAATGTTTGTATGTTTTGTGATTCTGTTCTTTGTGTTTTTCTGTGTTTTAGGGCATTTAAGATTGTTTTCATGGATGGAAATATACGGTCCGATGTTACTTGTTACAATATACGGCACTGTAACAATTATGAAAAATTCTGATTTGACATATCTTGTCGGAGTGACAATAGTACTGGCGGTAACAGTTGTTTATGCAGTAAATAAAACAAAAATTTTTGCGGAAATTACCAAAAAAAGCACTGTAATATGTATTTATATTTTGGCTGCGCTGGTTTACATGGGTATTGCCGGCAGTATTACGGTATTAAGATATGTAACTTACCGTTCACCGGCATTTGATTTCGGAATATGGGCACAGATGTTTTATAATATGAAAGAAAGCTTCGAGCCTGTAACCACGATAGAGAGGGAAAGACTGCTGTCCCATTTTGCGGTACATTTTTCTCCTATTTATTACATATATCTGCCGGTGTATTTTATTTTTTCATCTCCTGTTACATTGCAGGTACTGCAGGTTATTACTCTTGCAAGCGGAATTATACCCGTATATCTGCTTTGCAGGCATTTCGGGCTCAGTAAATCGGCTACGGCATGTTTTGGAGTTATATTTGCCTTGTTTCCGTCATTGGCCTGCGGATGTTATTATGATTTACATGAAAACTGCTTCCTTGTACCATTAATACTGTGGCTCTTTTACTTTGCGGAGAAGGAAAAGCTCAGAGGCATGATTATTTTCTCGGTTTTAATATGTCTTGTCAAGGAAGATGCTCCGGTATATGTGGCATGTATAGGATTGTTTTATATTATAGGTAAAAAACAGTACCGTAACGGTTCTGTTATAACATTGCTGGGACTCGGATATTTTTGTATTGTTACCGCACTTATGAGCAAATACGGACTGGGAATCATGTCCAACAGATATGACAATTTTATGGCGGCAGGAACTGCGGGAAGCCTTATGGATGTAATCCGTAATTTTGTTGTGAATCCGGCATATGCATTAAGTGAATGTTTCAGTTCGGAGAAAATGACATATCTTTTGTATATGCTTCTTCCTACGGGATTTTTGTCTGTGGCATTTAAAAACAGTGCAAAACTTATCCTGTTACTTCCGATGATACTTGTGAATCTGGCGTCAGATTATGTTTATCAGCATTCAATATTTTTCCAGTATACATTCGGAGTTCTGGCAATACTTTTTTATCTGGCAATTTCCAATTATGCAGAAATGTCGGACAAAACAAGACGCTCAATGTGTGCAATAGCAATATGTGCGTCCATTATGCTTATGCCGCTGGGTTCTTTATCAAGGACCCATTATTACAGTGCATATAAGAATGAGAAAGAAAAAATAGAGATTCTTAATCAGGTTATGGAAAGCATTCCTAAAGATGCCTCCGTGTCAGCATCGACATTTTTTACTCCTCATCTGGCGGATAGGGAAGAACTTTATGAATACCCGTATTTGTATGACAAGAGTATTATTACTGACTATGTTATAATTGACCTGCGGTTCGGAAGTCTTTCCGATGATGAACGGAGTAATTTGGAAAGTAAAGGGTACCGGCTCTCTGAAATGCAGGAAGGTCTGTATGCAATTTTTATACAAAATACAAAGTGAAAACAATTAATAAAGTATAAACTCTATTGACTTTTAAAGTCGATAATGAGATAATTAGCACGAAATTTTAAATTGGAGGTCTATAGAAAATGGCAACAAAAGCATATTACCCATTGTCAGAAATAGGTGCCGGTAAAGTGGGCTTTTCAAAGACTCGTTCTATTATTGAGGCTGCTTTCTACGGCAACAATGTTGTTAAAGTAAACACATTAAAAGAGGCTTATGAGTTAGCAAAGAATTCCCCTGGAACAATTGTTACAGATATGCCGGTTTATAGAGGAGAAGAATTTGGTCTTGAAAAGGACGCAAAGGTTCTTTTATTCAATGATGGTGCAGTAACAGGCCGTTACGCTGCAGCACGTCGTATTAAAGGCGAGCCGGGTGTAGACGCTGCAAAGCTTGATAAGGTAGCAATGGATGCTATTTATGAAGCACGCTGGAAAACACTTTATCATGCAGAAGTATTCGTAGGACTTGATCCTGAATTCATGGTAAAGGCACATCTTTTAATTCCTGAAGGAGAAGAGAATATTCTTTATAACTGGATGCTTAACTTCCAGTATATGTCAGATGAGTATGTTAAGATGTACAGAGATTCAAAGCCGGTAGGAAATGGCAATGAACCTGATATTTATATCTTTTCAGATCCTCAGTGGGTTCCTGGTAACAGACCTGATGTTGATTACAGCTGCTTAAGCGATCCGTTAACACTTTGCTATTTTGATACAGATCAGAACTGTGCATGTATTCTCGGAATGAGATATTTCGGAGAGCATAAGAAGGGTACACTTACAATGGCATGGGCTATTGCTAACAGAAACGGATATGCAGCATGTCATGGCGGACAGAAAGAATATACATTGGAAGACGGCTCTAAGTTCGTTGCTTCAGTATATGGACTTTCAGGTTCAGGTAAGTCAACACTTACACATGCTAAGCATGGTAATAAATATCCTGCAATCAAGGTTCTTCATGATGATGCATTCATTATCAATACTGATACATGTGCATCTATAGCACTTGAGCCGACATATTTTGATAAGACAGCAGATTATCCTACAGGATGTCCTGATAATAAATATCTTCTTACAGCACAGAACTGCTCAGCTACACTTGATTCAGAAGGCAAGATTCAGTTAGTAACAGAAGATATCAGAAATGGTAACGGACGAGCAATTAAGTCTAAATTATGGTCACCTAACCGTGTGGACAAGATTGATGCACCTGTTAATGCTATTTTCTGGATTATGAAGGACCCTACAATTCCTCCTGTAGTTAAATTAAAAGGTGCAGCACTTGCATCAGTTATGGGTGCAACACTTGCAACCAAGACATCTACAGCAGAGCGTGTAGCAGCAGGAACAGACCTTAATGCACTTCGTATCGTTCCTTATGCTAACCCATTCAGAACTTATCCGTTAGTTAACGATTATACCAAGTTCAAAAAGCTTGTTGAAGAGAAGAATGTAGACTGCTATATCGTAAATACAGGTGATTTCATGGGCAAGAAGGTTCAGCCTAAGGATACTCTCGGAATTATCGAGTCAATCGTTGAAGGCAAAGCTTCATTCAAACAGTGGGGACCTTTTGAAGATATTGAAATTATGGAATGGGAAGGATTTGTTCCTGACCTTAGCGATAAGTCTTATACAGAGGCTCTTAAGAATGCAATGCAGAATCGTGTTGATGCAGTAGAAGGATTTGCTACTAAGAAGGAAGGATATGATAAACTTCCTGATGAAGCTTTGGAAGCAGTTAAGAAAATTGTTGACGAGGCTGCAGCTCTCTAATCTGCATTATCGTAAACAGGCAGCATAATGTTATATAACAGCCATTGCCCATATGGGTGGTGGCTGTTTTTTAACAGGATAATTTCTGTTAAAAAAAGCTTCAGTAAGGAGCGCACGGTGGCGGAATTGAATTTTTAAAATATTATTTGATATCTGTTGGAATTGTTAGAAAAATATTCCGTTTTTGACATAATTTTTTTTCATTTTCTGTTGAAATAATACATAATATAGAGTATACTAAGGATACAATAATAGTGATATGTTTCCTGAAATGTTCGACAACTCCTATTGTTTTGATCCTACATTTGACTAAAGGGATTCCTATATCTTTAAGTGGATGTCAGGCCTCCGATTTTGCAGTGGAAGGCAGAAGCTTATTTGCGGTAACCCACCTGGCTGCGGCTAGGCGTCAGAATCATAGGAACCGGCATTTTGGGGACATATTAAAAATGACATTGTGAAAGCAATGTCATTTTTAATTTATGATAAAAGAAAGTCCGTAAAGTGTACTTTCTTTTATTTTAAGTACATTTATAAAAACGGTCTATTTTTATCTGCTTAATAATACAATTTAAAAAGGCTTGTATTGCCTGTAATTGTTTTGGGAGGCTGGTTATGAAAAAAAAGATAATTTTAATCGGATTATTTATTGCTGTGGTTGCGGTTGTTTCATTAGTAATAGTTTTTCAGGTTAAAAAAAATCATGAACAATATATTACAATAGGTCTGGCCTCCAAAATGCTTGCCATGTTAGAAGCGGATGAGGGACTTATTTCGGATTCACCGCAATGTTTTGAAGACGGACAAGATGAGTGGTTTGAGAAGTATATGAATTATATGTATTACCACGGATATCTTGATAAATCATCAAATGCTCCGACCGATAAGACCGGCAGAAAATATTGGACATATAAGCATCTGAATACATACCTTAGTAAAAAAGGACTGTCCCTTGATACGGATACTGCCGGAACCTGGGTAAAAAATCTCTCTTCCGATAAGAAAATGAAAAAAACGGATTTTCTGGAGTTGTATGAATATCTTGTTGTAATGTACGGCTCTGAAGAAGGCGTTCATACTGAGGAGCTTATTATTTCCGGCACTCCTTCAAACACAGTGGAAGCAGCAAGATGGAAAACATATACTTCAAATGGAGTTTATGGATTTGAGGGACTTGTTCTTGACCGGTATATAGACAAAAGTATTATGGTTTATGTGAGAAATAAAGAAATTATTTCAGTCATAATGAAGCTTTCTGACCGGGTGGTGTACAAGAATATATGGCTTGAAAAAGGTGAAAATACCACGGTTACTGCATCAATAGGAGGGGGAAAAAGAACATTTGAAGTTGAAACTCTTCAAGCGGGTTTTGAACAGACCATAGGTGATATATATATAGAAGACGGAAAAGTTGTATCTATTACATTAAAAAAAGAAAAGATAGACGGTAAGGTTCTGATGGTAAACGACAGTCAGGTTGAGATAGAAAACTACGGAGTACTTAATCTGGACGAAAATTTTCATGTATACAGAACATACGGCTCCGTAAAAGAGGGCAGTATTTCAGAAATACTGGTAGGATATGACCTGGCAGATTTTGTCGTGGCGGACGGAAAGGTATGTGCCGCAATTATTTCAAGAACGCTTACAGCCGACAATATAAGGGTACTGATTATGAGCACCGGATATACTTCATTGTTGCATGACAGGATATCCGTTACGGGAACATCTGATTATACGGTAAAATACGGTGATAAGACGGAAGAACATAAAGCGGGAGAGATAATTGATTTATATCCGGACTGCGAGCAGCTTATGGATGGCCGTGTTACAATTAACTCAAAGGATCCGGATGGAAGAATTAAAATCCTTACTGTTGAGCGTTCATATGGAAACCCTTCCTACAGAGGAACAATAGAAGTGGCACAGACGGATGACAGACTGGCTCTGATTAATGATGTACTTATTGAAGAATATCTGTATGCCGTTGTACCAAGTGAAATGCCTAACCGCTTTGGAGTGGAGGCACTTAAGGTTCAGGCTGTGTGTGCAAGAAGCTATGCATATAAACAGCTTTTAAACAACACATACAGTAAATACGGAGCCCATGTGGATGACAGTGTGAATTTTCAGGTATATAACAATGTGGAGGAAAAAGAAAATGCCACAAGGGCGGTACAGGAAACATATGGTGAGGTGGCGGTTTACGAAGGAAATCCGATAACCACATATTATTACTCCACATCCTGCGGACACACCTCGGACAATACAATATGGGGTGGCAATCCTGCATCATGTCCGTATCTTGTTTCAAAAACAGTGAATAAGCAGGGAGAAAATACGGATTTATCATCCGAAGAGGCATTCTCAGAATTTATTCATACCGTTAATGAAGAAGATTTTGATTACGGATTCGGTTACTACCGCTGGAATGTCAGGATGTCCCTGTCTGAAATAACAAATAGTGTAAATGAATATATATACTCCAGATATTGCGCCAATCCGGGTAGTATAAAGACACTTGAAAACGGATGTTTTGTTTCAAAAGAAATCAGAAATGTGGGAGATGTAACGGGAATAGAAGTGGAAAGCCGTTCGTCAGGCGGAGCGTTAATGTCCATAATAATCTACGGAACGAAGGAAACTGTGAGAGTTGAAAATGAACTGAATATCAGATATGTATTATGCCCCAGAGATAATCCCATAACATTGTTAAAAGGAGACACAACCACTTTTTATATTCTGCCGAGCGCATACTGTATGTTTGAAAAATATGAGGAAAACGGAGAGATTGGATATGTAATTACGGGAGGAGGATACGGCCACGGAATAGGAATGAGCCAGAATGCAGTATCTTCCATGGTGGCTGCAGGAATGAAATATGACGAGATACTGGAATTTTTCTATGAGGGAACTACGCTTAAGAATGTTTATCTGAATGATTAACATCGGTAGCCTTTTTTATGGAACTTTCGGCTGTCCACTGTTCCACAAAAAGATTAATTTCCGCTCCGATAAGGAAAATAAACATACATACATATAGCCATATCATAGCGCATACCACGGTCGTAAGGCTTCCGTAAAGAACGGAAAGATTCTTGGAATAGTTTACATAAAGTGAGAAAAAGAATGAAAAACCTGCCCAGCCCAATGCAGCAAAAATTGCACCCGGAAGCTGACGCTTGATTTTTGTATGTTTATGTGGTATTGCAACATACAGAAAAGTAAAAAATATCGTAAAAAGGACAATGGAAAACAGGGCACGGAACTGGAGTATGAAATCAATTATATGGGAAATCAGAGGGACATATCTGTGCACCAGGGATAAAATCTGATTGCCCAAAACCAGAAGTGCAAGACATAATACAATAATAACCGCAAAAACAACGGTATATAATATTGCATAGAGTCGTATTACGAAATCATTTCTGTATTCCTTGATATTAAATACGGAATTCAGACCATCAATAAGTGAAACAAATCCTTTTCCGGCAGTCCACAAAAGAGAAATTATGGTGATGAAAATGAAACCGGAGCTTACATTTGAATAAAGATTGGTTATTATGGATTCAAGACTTGATTTAAAAGCATCCGGAGCAATTCCGTTAACAAATTCCAATAACATTTCCTTTGTGAGAGGAGTGTATTTTATTAAAAGAAGTAAAAGCATGAGAAAAGGTACGAAGCTCATACATATAAAAAGTGCTGCTTCTGCCGCAAAAGCACTTACATTATCTTCCTTGGATTTATTAATAATTGCCGCTATTGACGCAATAAGTTTCATGGTAAGTTCTCCTCGCCTTTTTGGGATTAAATTAACCGTATTTATATAGTATACGGAAAAAAAGAAAATATATCAATCATAAAGTTATCTAAAATATCGATAGAAATTATTTGTGTAATCTGATACAATCGATAATAGCCGTTGTTTTGCATAAATGAAAGAGGAACGATATATGAAAAATTTTCAGGTAACACATTATTCGGTATCAAGCGGGAAAATCTCACCAAAGTCCTGTGGATTTACTTTTGCGGTAATAAGTGATTTACACTCCAACTGTTATGGCATTGACCTTCACAGACTGAACAGGGAAATTATAGCCGCAGAACCGGATGCAGTTCTGCTTACAGGTGATATATTTAACAGAAATTATAAGGAACAACCGACGGACACACTAAATTATCTTGTGACACTCTCAAAACATTTCCCGGTTTTTTACGGTATAGGAAATCATGAATATGATATGAAAATGTATCCCGAAGAATATGGATACAAATACCATACGATAAAAGAATATCTTCAGGAAGCGGGAATTGTTTTTCTGGAAGATGAAACAGTTTTTCTCGAAAAGGAAAATAACAGAATTGCACTTACGGGTGTAATGATAGATTCTGTTTTTTATAAAAGAAATGCACCGGTAATGGGTGGCGGACTTATGGACAAGCATCTGGGAATTGCTGACAAAGGGGTTTTTAATATCCTTCTGGCTCATAATCCGGATTATTTTCACAATTACTCGGATTGGGGAGCAAATCTTGTTCTGTCAGGACACCTTCACGGCGGAACGATAAGAATTCCGGGAAAAGGCGGACTCTTATCACCGCGTTTCAGACTGTTTCCTGAATACGACGGAGGCTTATACAAATACAGGAACAGTACCATGATTGTAAGCCGGGGAATGGGTTCACACACAGTGAAACTACGAATCAATAATGACCCTGAGCTTATTATTTTGAAAGTTCTTGCAAAGAATGACCTGTAAGGTTACAATATAGGGTGGCGCTGTTGTGAAAAAGAGTGCCTGAATAATTTTTTCTGATATTTTATCAGTACCGGAGGCAATATGGCACTGGAAATTAAGCTGGAAGTATTTGAAGGTCCGCTGGATCTTTTACTCCATCTCATTGACAAAAATAAAGTTAATATATATGATATACCGATTGCTCTTATTACCGACCAGTATCTGGAGTGTGTTGCGGGAATGGACAAGGGAGACTTGAATCTTGTAAGTGAGTTCCTTGTAATGGCCGCAATGCTTTTGGACATTAAATCTAAAATGCTTCTTCCGGTTGATCCTGTAGAGGATGAGGAGGCAGAAGACCCAAGGCAGGAACTTGTTGAAAAACTTCTCGAATACAAGATGTACAAGTATATGTCAATGGAGCTTAAGGACAGACAGGTGGATGCAGACAAGCTTTTATATAAGCAGGCTACAATTCCCTCCGAAGTGGCGGCATATGAGGAGCCTGTAGATATGGAAGAGCTGCTTTCAGATGTAACTCTTATAAAACTCCGTGAAATTTTTAACGATGTTTTAAAACGTTGCGAAGATAAAATAGACCCTGTACGAAGTAAATTTGGCAAAATCGAAAAAGAAGATGTGAATCTGGAAGAAAAGACAGAATTTGTACATACTTATGTCAGGGAACATAAACAGTTCTCGTTCAGGCAGCTTTTAACGAAAAGCAGCAGTAAAATGGAAATAATTGTAACATTTCTGGTAATTCTGGAAATGATAAAAGGCGGTAAAGTAGCTGTTGTTCAGGAAAACCGCAGGGACGATATTATTATCAACTCATTGGAGGTAGCATAACATGGAGATGAGCATTAAGAAAATGGAAGCCGTAATTGAGGCTGTTCTTTTTACCATGGGAGAGTCTGTAGAGACCTCTAAGCTTGCTGTTTCCATCGGTCAGGATGTGGCCACAACAAGAAAGCTTGTCAGAAATATGATGGACAAGTACAATGCTGAGGACAGAGGAACCAAGATTATTGAACTTGAAGACAGTTTTCAGATGTGCACCAAGCCTGAGTTCTATGAGCACATAATTAAAGTCGCATCAGAACCTAAACATCATGTACTTACTGATTCAGCATTGGAAACTTTGTCAATAATTGCATATAAGCAGCCGGTAACCAGGATTGAAATAGAGCAGATTCGCGGCGTAAAAAGCGATTATGCCGTTAATAAGCTTATTGAATATAATCTTATTACCGAACTGGGACGACTTGACGCACCGGGAAGACCAATACTTTTTGGAACAACGGAGGAATTTTTACGGGCATTCGGTTTGTCATCGGTTGAAGACCTTCCTGTTATCAGTCCGGATATGCTGGCAGATTTTCAGGTTGAGGCGGAAGAAGAATCCCAGGCTCAGATTGAGCTTAGTATATAGTAAATGTATTTTTATTTATGAAAGGATATCTTTATGAAAAGAAATAATGCATGGACAGGATGTGACAAAAAGAAAATTAAAGAAGTATTTTCTTTTTGCGAGGAATACAGAAAGTTTATCTCAGAAAACAAGACGGAAAGAGAGTGCACCGATGCCTGTATAGAACTTGCCAAGGCGGCAGGTTACAGGGACCTTAAACAGGTTATTAAGAAAAAAGAAACCCTTAAGGCAGGGGATAAGGTGTATGCTTCCAATATGGGAAAGGCTCTCGTCCTTTTCCAGGTGGGACAAAAGCCTATTGAAGAAGGACTCAGGATTCTCGGAGCACATATAGATTCTCCGAGACTTGATATTAAGCAGAATCCTCTCTACGAAGATGAAGAACTTGTCCTTCTGGATACACATTATTACGGAGGAATCAAGAAATATCAGTGGACAGCGCTTCCGTTAGCGCTTCACGGAGTTGTGGTTCTTACCTCCGGTAAAAAAATTCCTGTTGTAATCGGAGAAGATATGTCAGACCCTGTACTTGGGGTATCCGACCTTCTTATCCATCTTGCGGGACAGCAGATGGAAAAAAAGGGCGTGAAGGTTGTAGAAGGCGAGGATTTGAATATTCTTGTGGGCAGTATGCCGATGGGAAATGATAAATCCGATGATAAAGATGAAAAAGAAAAGTCCAAAGCGTACATTCTTAAGCTTCTTCAGAAAAAGTACAAATTCAAAGAAGAAGATTTTATGTCTGCTGAACTTGAAGCCGTACCTGCGGGACCTGCAAGGGATATGGGTATAGATTCAAGTATGATTATGGGATACGGTCAGGATGACAGGGTATGTGCATATGCATCACTGGCAGCAATGCTTGATACAACATCACCTGAAACCACCACAGCCTGTCTTCTGGTTGATAAAGAAGAAACAGGAAGCGAAGGCGCTACCGGAATGCATTCAAGATTTTTTGAGAATATGGTAGCAGAATTAATGGACCGCATGGGATGCTACAGCGAGCTTTCACTCAGAAGAACATTGGCAGCTTCCAAAATGCTTTCCTCTGATGTCAGTGCAGCCTTTGACCCGAACTATGCATCAGTTTTTGAAAAGAAAAACACCTCATTTTTTGGCCGTGGTGTTGTATTTAATAAATTTACAGGTTCCAGAGGCAAGAGTAACAGTAATGATGCCAATGCAGAATATGTTGCCTGGATTCGTGGCGTAATGGAGAACGATAATATCGCATACCAGATGGCAGAACTTGGAAAAGTAGATGCAGGAGGCGGCGGAACAATAGCATATATTCTTGCAAACTACGGAATGGAAGTTATCGATTGCGGAGTAGCGGTACAGAATATGCATGCACCTTATGAAGTCACAAGTAAGATTGACATATATGAAACAATGAGAGCGTATAAAGCATTTTTAAAATAAAGGATAAGAATATGAAGTGGAAAAAATATACCGTTACGACAACTACCCAGGCTGAGGATATGGTCAGCTTTATGCTGAACGAAATGGGCATGGAAGGTGTTCAGATTGAAGATAATATCCAGCTTTCCGAGAAGGATACCAAGGCAATGTTTGTGGATTTCCTTCCGGAGCTCCCGCCGGATGAAGGCATTGCCAAAGTAAGTTTTTTCCTTGAGGAAGATGAAGAAGGTATTCATTTTCCGGAGGGAATTTCAGATGAAAAGGATATGCTTGCCAAAATTGCGGCGGGCCTTGATGAATTGAAGGAATTTTATGATACGGGAGCGGGAACGGTCAGTTCTGATGAAACAGAGGATAAAGACTGGATAAACAACTGGAAACAGTATTTTAAGCCGTTTACCGTAAATGACATTATAATTAAACCTACATGGGAAGAGGTTCCCGAAGGTATGGAGGGAACCATGGTGGTGGATATTGACCCGGGAACGGCATTCGGGACAGGCTCCCATGAAACTACCCAGCTTGTAATCCGCCAGATGGAAAAGTATATTACCAAAGATACTGAGCTTCTGGATGTGGGAACGGGAAGCGGGATTTTGTCCGTAATAGGATTAAAACTCGGCGCAAAGCATGTGCTTGGCACAGACCTTGATCCAAATGCTATTATTGCCACTGATGAAAACATGGAAGCCAACGGACTTACAAAGGATATGTATGAGGTAATAGAAGGCAATATAATCGACGATAAGAGAATCAAGGATTATGCCGGCTATGAAAAGTATGATGTGGTTACGGCAAATATTCTTGCCGATATTATAATACCGCTTCTTGATGTAATATATGTACATATGAAGTCCGGGGGAATCATTATCACATCAGGAATTATTGATATGAAAGAACAGGCGGTTAAGGAAGCCTTTTTATCAAATGAGCATTTTGAAATCATAGAAACTACTTATCAGGGCGAGTGGGTATCCATTACAGCAAGAAAAGTCAGATAAGTACCATTGACAGAGGTTATTCGTGAACAGATTTTTCGGTAAATCAGAGAATATTTTTGAAAATGAAATAATAATTGACGGCAGTGATGTTAATCACATCAAAAATGTGCTGAGGATGAAGCAGGGAGACAAACTGCTGGTTGCCGGAGGCAACAATAAAGAATATGTCTGCAGCATAGGCAGCTTTGAAGACGACAGGATAATTCTTCACATTGACAGTACATCTCTTACCGACAGAGAACTACCGGTTAAAGTAACTCTTTTTCAGGGACTTCCAAAAGGCGATAAAATGGAATGGATTATCCAGAAATGTGTAGAACTTGGAGTTTTTGAAATTGTACCTGTATCAATGAAGAGATGTGTGGTTAAACTTGATGAGAAGAAAGCAAAGGGTAAAGTTTCCAGATGGCAGAGTATAAGCGAGAGCGGAGCAAAACAGTGCGGAAGGAATATCGTTCCAAAGATTAGTGAAGTCATGAGCTTTAATAAGGCCATGGAATATGCTAAAGATCTGGATATGGTTATTGTTCCGTATGAGTTATGCGAAGGAATGGATGCAACCAAAATAGCTTTATCATCCATTAAGCCGGGAATGAATGTGGGTGTTTTTATAGGACCTGAGGGCGGATTTGACATATCTGAGATAGAACTGTCCAAGGCTTTAGGCTTTACACCGGTATCACTTGGCAAAAGAATTCTGAGAACAGAGACTGCGGGAATGACAGTAATGGCAATCCTTATGTATCATCTTGAAATACAGGAGTAAATAAATGGAAGCATATCTTGATAATTCTGCAACTACGAAGGTAACAAAGCCTGTTGCGGATTACATGTATCATATTATGACGGAGGATTTCGGAAATCCGTCATCAATGCATAAGAAAGGAATTGATGCAGAAAAGTACATACGGGAGGCAAAAGATATTTTCGCAGGACTTTTAAAGGTGTCGGCGAAAGAAATATATTTTACATCCGGTGGAACGGAATCCGATAACCTTGCGATTATCGGGACTGCTCTTGCATGCAAAAGGCGGGGTAAGCATATTATTACTTCTGTAATAGAACATCCTGCGGTACTGGAATCTTTCAGGTTTCTTGAAGAATTTGGTTTTGAAACCACCTATCTTCCCGTTAATTCAAAAGGTCAGGTTGAGCCCGATGTACTGAAGGCGGCACTGAGAGAAGATACAATTCTTGTATCAATTATGTATGTAAATAATGAAATCGGCTCGGTTAATCCTATAGGAGAACTGGGAAGAATAATTAAGGAATATAATAAAGACATTGTTTTCCATGTGGATGCAGTGCAGGCTTTCGGCAAAATCAAGATATATCCTTCAAAGGAAAATATTGATTTGCTTTCAATTAGCAGCCATAAAATACACGGGCCTAAAGGCGTAGGAGTAATCTACATTAGGGAGAAAACCAGAATTAAACCTATTGCCCCGGGCGGAGGACAGCAGAAAGGTATGCGCTCCGGAACGGAAAATGTACCGGGAATTGCCGGAATGGCTATGGCCGCATCTATGATTTATAAATCCTACGATACCGACATTGAGCGGATGTATGAACTTAGGGATTATTTTATTGACGAAGTCCTTAAAATCGAAGGAACCACCCTTAACGGAGTTAAAGGAAAGGAATCCGCTCCGCATGTAGTCAGTATAAGTTTTGACGGAATCACAAGGAGTGAAGTCCTTTTACATGCACTTGAAGAAAAGGGAATTTATGTTTCGTCCGGCTCTGCCTGTGCATCAAATCATCCGGCACTAAGCGGTACACTTACCGCAATAGGTGTAAAGAAGGAACTCATTACATCCACAATCAGATTCAGTTTTTCTGTGGAAACAACAAAGGATGAACTTTCTTATACAGTTGCGGCATTAAAAGAACTTCTTCCTGTACTCAGAAAATACAGACCAAGATAAAATTCGGAAAGGAAAGTTATGTATAAAGCATTTTTAATTAAGTACGGAGAAATCGGTACAAAAGGAAAAAACAGATATCTTTTTGAGGATGCTCTTTGCAGACAGATAAGAAGGGCACTGAAAAAAACAGACGGACAGTTTGAGGTTACGAAGGAACAGGGCAGAATTTATGTGGAAAGCCTTGGGGATTTTGATTATGATGAGGCCGTAAATGCCCTTAAGACTGTTTTCGGAATTTTATGGATATGTCCCATGATGCAGATTGAAGATAACGGGTTTGATGACCTGGCAGCCCAGTGCGTTAAATACCTTGGGGATGTGTATGGCAATAAAAAATACACATTTAAGGTAAAGGCAAGAAGAGCAAGAAAAAATTATCCGATGGATTCCATGGAAATCAATATGAATCTTGGAGAAAAAATTCTTGACGCTTTCCCGGATGTTTCGGTGGATGTACACAATCCGGATGTGGAACTCAATGTGGAAATCCGCAGTAAAATCAATATTTATTCGGAATTTATTGAGGGTCCGGGCGGAATGCCTGTAGGTACCAACGGAAAGGCAACACTTCTTTTATCCGGCGGAATTGACAGTCCTGTTGCAGGATACATGGTAGCCAAAAGAGGTGTTATTATCGATGCGGTTTATTTTCACGCTCCTCCGTATACAAGCGAGAGAGCGAAGCAGAAGGTTATAGATCTGGCAAAACTTGTTGCCGTATACTCCGGACCTATTAAACTTCATATCGTTAATTTTACGGATATACAGATGTATATTTATGATAAATGTCCTCATGATGAACTGACTATTATCATGAGAAGATATATGATGAAAATTGCAGAGCATTTTGCAATAAAAGAGGAGTCTTTGGGACTTGTTACAGGAGAAAGCATAGGTCAGGTTGCCAGCCAGACAATGCATTCACTGGCAGTTACCAATGAAGTATGTACCCTTCCGGTATTAAGACCGTTAATCGGCTTCGATAAACAGGAGATTATTAATATTTCCGAAAAAATCGGAACCTACGAAACATCAATTCTTCCTTTTGAAGATTGCTGTACAATATTCGTCGCAAAACATCCGGTTACCAAACCGAATCTTAAAGTTATTAAGAAGTCTGAATTAAAACTTCGTGAAAAAATTGACGAGATGGTGCAGACTGCAATCGAAACCACAGAAGATTTGTGGATAGAATAAGAAAAATGCCCGGATATTAATCCGGGCAAAGATTCTTCTTTAGTTATGATTACTCAACGATGTAAGGCTTTAAAGCTACGAGGATATCAGCATCATCATCTGAATGAATATTCAGATTGATTGGCTTTGATAAGTCAAGGCTGAAGATACCCATAATAGACTTAGCGTCGATTACATATCTTCCTGATACCAAGTCAAAGTCACTGTCAAATTTGGTAATAACATTTACAAATGATTTAACCTTTTCGATAGAGTTTAAAGAAATCTGTACTGACTTCATAATAATACCTCCTCAAAATAACAATTTTTTACATTTAACAGTATCATAGTACAATCAACAATTTAGAATGTCAATGTTTGAATTGCACAAAAAAACAGCAAATTATACAGGAGTTTTAACAAATATGAAGAAATGCGCATTGCATAATTTAGGGTGTAAAGTAAATTCTTACGAAACGCAGGCCATGCAGCAGATAATGGAAAATGCCGGTTTTATGATAGTTCCTTTCGGGCAGGAAAAGGCCGATGTATATATAATAAACACCTGCAGCGTAACAAATATTGCAGACCGCAAATCCAGACAAATGATTCATAAAGCGAGAAAAATGAACCCCGAGGCAGTAATTGTGGCGGCAGGATGTTATGTGGAATCGGCGGGAAACGGTACTGACGAAGATATTGACATAATCATAGGCAATAACGAAAAAAGCCGGCTTGCAGAGATTCTTACAAGTTATTTTGAAGAAATAAAGCATGAAAAACCGGAGGATATCGGCAAAATTTCTGATTTTGACGAGATGAAGATACAAAAGCCTTCGGAACACACCAGAGCATATGTTAAGATACAGGATGGATGCAACCGATTTTGTTCTTACTGCATTATTCCGTATGTAAGGGGAAGAATCCGAAGCAGAAGTACGGAAAATATTCTTGAAGAAATGGAAAGACTTGCAGACTCCGGCTGTAAAGAGGTTGTTCTTACCGGAATTCATTTATCTTCCTTCGGGCTTGATAAGAGTGAAGAAAGAGCCGATACTCTCATTGACATAATTGAGAAAGTAAATGATATTCACGGTATAGAGAGAATCAGTCTGGGCTCTCTTGAGCCTCTCATTGTTACGGAAGATTTTGTGAAAAGACTTGTAAAATGTGAAAAAGTATGCCCTCATTTTCACCTGTCATTACAGAGCGGATGTGATGAGACACTTAAAAGAATGAACAGAAGATATACTTCTGAGGAGTTTCTTAAAGGAGTAAATCTTTTGAGAAAATATTATGAGAAACCGGCGATTACCACTGATGTTATCGTGGGATTTCCGGGAGAGACCGAAGATGAATTTCGTAAGACAAAGGAATTTCTTGAAAAAGTATGTTTTTACGAGCTTCATGTATTTAAGTATTCAAGACGAAAAGGAACAGTGGCCGATAAGATGCCTGACCAGATTGACGAAAATATCAAGTCTGAAAGAAGCAATGAGCTTATAGCACTTGATGAAAGACTGTCAAAAAAATTCAGGGAGGCGTATATCGGAAAGCATGTAAGAATACTTACGGAAGAAGTAATAACAATTGACAATCAAAAATACATTACCGGATTTACGGACACATATGTAAGGGCCGCAATTCCTGTGCAGGATGATAAAGAAATTCCGTCTAACACCATTATTGATATTAAAGTAACCGGACTTTTTGGTAAAGAAATGGTAATTGGTGTTGCCGAAAATTAAATTTTATATTATTATATTATAAGTTGGAATGGATACAATTTGTATGAAGGATGTGGAAATATGTCAGATATAAATAATACACAATTTTTCAAAGTACAGCCGGAACAGACTATACAGGTGGCAGATATTCTTGAACAGGTATATGCTGCCTTGAAGGAAAAAGGATATAATGCGGTTAATCAGATTGTAGGATATATTATGTCAGGGGACCCGACATATATAACAAGTCACCGGAATGCAAGAAGTCTTATCATGAAGGCCGAGAGGGACGAGCTGGTGGAAGAACTGTTAAAGAGTTATATAGAAGTGAAGGAACTGTAGAAATGAGGGTTCTTGGTTTGGATTTCGGGAGTAAAACAGTGGGAGTGGCCGTTAGTGATGCCTTGGGAATTACTGCTCAAGGTGTTGAAATTGTGCGCCGTAAGGACGCCAATAAGCTCCGACAGACTCTGGCAAGGATAGAAGAAATCATTAAGGACAAAGAAGTGACCCATATTGTTCTGGGACTGCCTAAGAATATGAACAATACAGAAGGTGACAGGGTGGCCAGAACTTTGGAATTTAAAGAAATGCTTGAACGAAGAACAGGACTTACGGTAGAACTGTGGGATGAAAGACTTACCACCGTTGCGGCAGATAATGCCATGATGGAAGCCGGTATACGCAGGGAAAAACGAAAAGATTTTGTGGATATGATTGCTGCGCAGCTTATTTTACAGGGATATCTGGATAAAGTACGAAGAGATAATACAGCGGACATGCTTTAAAATTAAATTTATTTTATCCGCAGGGGGATAATGCGGAGGAATTTTATAGGAGGAAATATTTTGCTTAGTAAAGAGAATAACAGTGTCAAGATTATACCGTTAGGTGGTCTTGAACAGATTGGAATGAACATGACTGCCTTCATGTATGAAGACAGTATTATTGTTGTGGATTGCGGTATATCATTTCCGGATGACGATATGCTTGGAATTGACTGCGTAATCCCTGATGTAACGTTTTTAAAGGATAACATAGAGAAAGTAAAGGGGTTTATTGTTACACACGGACATGAGGATCATATAGGGGCGTTTCCTTATATCATTAAAGAAGTAAATAAGCCTATTTATGCTACAAAGCTTACGATGGGTATTATTGAAACCAAATTCAGGGAACATAATCTCCTTGGTACTACGAAAAGAAAAATCGTAAGTTATGGACAAAGTATCATTCTTGATAAGTTTAGGGTCGAGTTTATACGAACTAACCACAGTATTGCGGATTCCGCTGCTCTGGCAATTCATACACCGGCAGGAGTTATTGTGCACACAGGAGACTTTAAGGTGGACTATACGCCTGTTTTCGGAGAACCTATTGATTTACAGAGAATGGGTGAACTTGGTAAAAAAGGTGTCCTTGCCGTGTTATGTGACAGTACAAATGTAATGCGTCCGGGTTATACAATGTCAGAGAAGACGGTTGGCAAAACATTCGAGACTATTTTCGATGATAATAAAAAGAGCAGGATAATAGTAGCTACATTCGCTTCCAATGTGGACAGGGTACAGCAGATTATAAATGCATCATGTGACCATGGCAGAAAAGTTGCCGTAGAAGGCAGAAGCATGGTAAATATTATTAATGTTGCAGGCGAACTGGGATATATCAAAATCCCTGACGGAACCTTAATTGATACGGAAGAGATTAAAAAATACCCTGATGAGCAGGTAACAATTATTACCACAGGAAGTCAGGGCGAGTCAATGGCGGCCCTGTCAAGAATGGCTGCTTCAATCCATAAGAAAGTTACTATTAAGCCGGGAGATGTTATTATTGTAAGTGCAACTCCTATTCCGGGTAACGAAAAATCTGTTGCAAGGGTAATAAATGAACTTTCAATGAAGGGTGCCAAAGTGATTTTCCAGGATACCCATGTGTCCGGACATGCATCCCAGGAAGAGATTAAGCTTATTTATTCCATACTTAAACCTAAATATGCTGTTCCGGTTCACGGAGAATACAGACATCTTGTTCATCATGCCGAGCTTGTGGAAAGCATGGGAATACCTAAGGACAATATTTTTATTCTTTCATCCGGTGATGTACTGGAGATGAATGAAGATTATGCCAGAAAAGTAGGAACCGTACCGAGCGGCAGCCTGATGGTTGACGGACTCGGAGTCGGTGATGTAGGAAATATTGTATTAAGGGATAGACAGACTTTAGCTGAAAATGGTATTATAATAGTTGTATTGACATTAGAGAAATATACGAACCAGCTGCTTGCCGGACCTGATATAGTTACAAGAGGATTTGTATATGTAAGAGAATCCGAAATGCTTATTGAAGATGCTACGGCGGTTGTGTATGAGTCGGTTATGAACTGTCTTGACAGCGACAATGCGGACTGGTCCAGAATAAAAACCGTTATAAGAGACAGCCTCGGTGATTATATCTGGAAAAAGATGAAGAGAACACCGATGATACTGCCGATTATTATGGAGGTTTCATAAGAAGGATAGTAAAATGTTTAGCAGGAGATTTCATAAGAGGATATCCGTTGGAGGTTCCACCATGAATAAAGAGACTAATATCGAAGATACAAGGGAGACCAATCAGCTCGCAAAGCGGTTGTCAGAGGCAATCGTAAGAAGTGATGAGTATATCCGTTACAGGAAGTATCTGGAGGAACTTCAAAAAGACCCGGAGCTTTATGAAGAGGTAAATAATCTTCGCAAAAAGAATTTTGTTATGCAGAACGGCGGAGACCAGCGGATGACATATGAAGAATATTCGGGAATATATGCCGAATCAAAGCGCCTCAGACAGAATACCCTGGTAAATGCATTTTTGAATGCAGAGGTAGGGTTAGCCTGTCTCATACAGGAGATTAACAGGCAGATTATGTCCAAAGTAGAGTTTGATGATGAATTTCTTAGCTAGTCAGGAGGATGATGATGGAAGGTAAAAAACTTGCCGGAACAATTTTATCCGCATCCTGCAGGACACTGATTTTTGTTCTGCTTCTTATGCTGTTATATTTTTTGGGCAGAAAGGCATTTGCTTTCGGAAAAGAAGTTTTTGCGGAAAAATCCATGACAGATTCTGTTAATGCAGTAGAAGTTACCGTCACAATAGATGAGGAACAGACTATTGATGATGTGGCACAGACACTTCTTAATGCCGGTCTCATAGATGATACGACACTTTTTTTAACACAGCTTCGTCTGTCCGATTATTACGGTAAATTTGTTGCAGGAACATATACACTAAAGACAGATATGAAACCGTCGGAAATAATGGCTGCTTTATGCGTGAATGAGACCGACGCGGAGGGAAAATAAAGTTGCAGGATATAGTTAATGAAAGGGTGGTTTCCTTTATCAATTCAATGGATAAAGGAAACAGCCCCTTATGCAATACAATTGAACAGGAGGCACGAAGGGATTTTGTGCCTATAATTCGTAAAGAGATGGGAGCTCTGCTGAAAGTTCTTCTGGCTATGAAGAAGCCAAAAAGAATTCTTGAAATAGGTACGGCGGTAGGGTACTCATCTATTCTTATGAGTGAAAATATTCCCGAGGGAACCACAATTACTACAATAGAGAATTATGACAAAAGAATTCCTGTTGCAAGGGAAAATATCCGCAGAGCAGGCAAGGAGAATGTAATTAATCTCATTGAAGGAGATGCCCTTTATGTACTTAAGACGCTTAATGCGCCGTATGACTTTATTTTTATGGATGCGGCAAAAGCGCAGTATATTGTAATACTCCCTGAAATCCTCAGACTCCTTGAGAAAGACGGCATCCTTGTTACGGATAATGTTCTTCAGGAAGGCGAAATAACCGAATCCAGATTCGGAGTAACAAGACGCAACAGAACGATTTATGACAGAATGAGGGAATATCTTTTTGAGGTAACCCATTCTGATGAACTTATAACATCAATAATACCTATAGGTGACGGAATAACATTAAGTGTCAGGAAATAGAAAGGAATAACCATGAGAAATATTGAACTTCTGATTCCGGCCAGTTCTCTGGAGGTTTTAAAGGTAGCGGTAATATATGGTGCTGATGCCGTATACATCGGCGGAGAGGCATTCGGACTCAGGGCCAAAGCCAAAAACTTTACTATTGACGAAATGGCAGAAGGCGTTAAATTTGCCCATGAGCATAATGTAAAAGTGTATGTAACCGCCAATATTCTGGCTCATAATTATGATCTTGACGGAGCCCGTAAATATTTTACGGAGCTTGGCCAAAAAGTTCATCCGGATGCACTGATTATTTCCGATCCGGGAATATTTACCATTGCGAAAGAATGTGTGCCGGATATTGATATTCATATCAGTACACAGGCAAACAATACCAATTACGGAACATTCCTTTTCTGGAAAAATCAGGGAGCAACCCGTGTGGTAACAGCAAGGGAACTTTCTTTAAGGGAAATTAAAGAAATCAGGGAGCGTATTCCCGAGGATTTTGAAATAGAAACATTTATCCATGGGGCAATGTGCATTTCTTATTCGGGAAGATGTCTTCTTTCAAGTTTTATGGCAGGCAGGGATGCCAATAAAGGAGCCTGTACCCATCCGTGCAGATGGCAGTATCATCTTGTGGAAGAGTCAAGACCGGGAGAATATATGCCTGTATTTGAAAATGAGCGGGGAACATATATTTTTAATTCAAAGGACCTCTGTATGATTGAGCATATTCCTGAATTAATTGAGGCAGGAATAGACAGCTTTAAGATAGAAGGCAGAATGAAAACAGCCCTTTATGTTGCCACGGTGGCGAGAACCTACAGGCTTGCCATAGATGATTACCTGAAAAGTGAAGAGTATTACAGAAGCAGAATTCCTTTTTACAAAGAAGAGATTGCAAAATGTACCTACAGAAAGTACACTACAGGATTTTTCTTTGGTAAACCTAATGAGGATGCACAGATTTACGACAGCAATACTTATATCAAAGAGTATACCTATCTGGGTATTGTTGATACGGATTCAGAGGGCAGATTTTTCATCGAACAACGGAATAAATTCTCTGTAGGTGAGGAAATTGAGGTAATGAAGCCTGACGGAACCAATCTTAACGTAACCGTTAAATCAATTTCTGATGAAAACGGAAATCCGATGGAAAGTGCACCGCATCCTAAACAGCTTTTGTACATTGACCTTGGGGTAAAACTTGATAAATATGATATTTTAAGAAGAAAAGAAGAGTAATTAATAAGAATTAACAGCGTATAGGCCGGAATACTTTGTGAAGCCAGAGTGTTCCGGTTCTTCTTTTATCAGAATGGATACCTTCGGAATAAAGATTTGGTACTGATTCAATGTTGACATGCACGAAGAGGGATAAATCGGAATAAACTGTATTAACTGCATATCTGAAAGGTTGGGAATTCTTTGAAAACTTTTGAAAAGCCGCTTTCAGCAAAGGAAGAAGCGGAGTACCTTGAAAGATACCGCAATGGCGATGAAAAAGCCGGAGAAATCCTTATAATCAGAAATATGCGCCTTGTTGCCCACATGGTAAAGCATTATGCTTTATCAGACAAGGATGTTTCGGAAATGATTTCTATAGGTACAATAGGATTGATAAAAGCAGTTAAAACTTTTAATCTGCAGAAAGGAAGCCGTCTTGCAACTTATGCTGCCAAGTGTATAGATAATGAGCTGTTAATGGCTTTCAGAAGCGATAAAAAGAAGAGCAGGGAGGTATCGCTTCAGGAACCGATAGGAACGGACAAAGAAGGAAACGAAATCAGTATTATTGATGTTATTGAAACCGATGAAAAAAATTTTATAGATGCATATATACTAAAATGTGATATTCAAAAGCTTTATGAAGGAATTGACAAAGTTTTAACAAGCAGGGAAAGAGAAATTATAGTAAGAAGGTACGGACTTTTTCAGCATAAAGAAGCGACGCAGCGGGAACTGGCGGATGAAATGCATATAAGCAGAAGTTATATAAGCAGAATAGAAAAGAAGGCAATTCAAAAATTAAGAAGCTGTTTTGACAGCTGAATTTGGCAGAATGGTTGAAAAGAACCGGCAGGGCTGATATAATGTTAAATATTGGTTATAGTATGTAATGCAGGAAGACATTAATAATATATATTATTAAAATATGGCAGGATAAAATTATGTCAGAGATAAAAGTATCAGTAATTATGCCGGTGTATAAGGTTGAAGATTACCTGGCGAAGGCAATAGAAAGTATGATGAACCAGACGCTTAAGGAGATAGAAATCATCGTTGTGGATGACGGTTCTCCTGACGGGTGCGGCCGTATTGCCGATGAATACGCAGGGAAGGATGACAGGATTACCGTTATTCATAAAGACAACGGCGGAGCACCCAGTGCCAGAAATGCGGGAATAGAAATATCCAACGGCGAGTATCTGTATTTTCTGGACCCGGATGACTGGGCAGAAGAGGGGATGCTTGAGACATTTTATAATATATGCAAAGCTAACGATTCGGACCTTCTCATTGCAGGATTTATAATGGAATATTATGAGAACGGAAGCGAGTTTTCCATTCCTGTGGAGCCAAAGGACCGGGTATACAATTACAGGGACGATTTCAGACAGCATGCCCATGAATATCTTAACAATATGCTTTTAGCGGTGCCGTGGAACAAATTATACCGGGCATCCTACATCAAATCCCATAATTTAAGATTCCCGGATGTGGCATGGGATGATCTCCATTTTAATATGGAAGTCATTAAAGATATAGAAAAAGTATGCATATGCTCCGGACATTTTTACCATTTCCTTCGTTCAAGAGTCGGTTCGGAGACGACGAAAGTCTTTGACGGAAAGTTGTACGAGAAGCGTAAGGAACAGTTTTTGCATGTACTGAAGCTTTATGAAAGCTGGAATCTTAACAATAGTGAAATAGACGGGGTTGTATATGCTTATTATACCAACCGCCTTGTACAGTGTATCCAGGAAATTGCCGGATATAAAGGTTTTACGGGCAGGGAAAAAAGGCAGTACACAAAAGAAATCCTTTATGACGAACTTACAAGGAAAAGCGTTAAGCTTCAGAAGACTGATTCTTTCCTGATGAAAGTCTGTATAATACCGATTAAAATGAAAAATGTTTCACTTTGTATTATAATGGGTAAAATGATTTCCGCTTTTAAAAAGACTACAGGAAGCGGATTTCAGAAACTCAAAGCAAAGGTATTAAAGCAGGGATAAGGCAATGACTGACGAAGAATTAAGAACTTTACAGCTTAAAGAATTAGGCGTTTTAAAAGAGATAACTTCATTATGTGACAGGCACGGCATTAAATATTTCGCGGCAGGAGGTACGCTCCTTGGCTGCATAAGACACGGTGGTTTTATACCGTGGGATGATGATGTGGATCTGGCAATGCCGAGACCTGATTACGAGAAGTTTATCAAAATAGCGGGGGAAGAACTGCCGAAACACCTAAGACTCGAGAATTATAAATTAACCCCGGATGTAAGTAACATACCGTTTCTTAAAGTTTTGGACGACAGTACGGAGCTGGTACTTAATTATGCGGAAAAACCCATATACACCAATATGTTTATTGATATTTTTCCGTATGACGGAGTTCCCGACGGAAAGCTCAGATTGAAGCTCTACAAAGCCAGAATATTATGGCTCAGACTGTGGCGCAATTATGCCGATATGGACAATATCCATATGCACAGGGTTAACAGACCGTTTATTGAAAGATTTCTTATTAAATTCGGTAAAATAACACATATTAACAAAATTCTCAATCTGCATAAAATAACAGACAAGACTGAGAAATATATTAAGAAATTTGATTTTTATAAATGCCGCTATGTGAACAGTAATTACGGAGCATACAAATTCCGTGAAATTATGCCTGCAGAATATTATGCATCCGCCGTAAAACGCAAATTTGAAGATATGGAATTAAACTGTCCCGTTAAAGGGGAGGAAGTTCTTTCAAATCTTTACGGCGATTATATGAAACTTCCGCCTGAATCTGAAAGACACCTTCAGCATGGAATGGAAATTAGGAGACTGTAATGATTAAAAGTGACGCATCCATTGAAGATGTTCAGAAAAAAATATTCAAAGTAATGCTCTATGTTGACAGGGTATGCAGGGAACATAATATTGTATATTTTCTGTCCGGCGGAACTCTTCTTGGGGCAATAAGACATAATGGTTTTATACCATGGGATGATGATGCCGATATTATGCTTCCCAGAAGCGAATATGATAAATTGCTTAAGGTATTAAAGGATAATCCGGATGACAGGTTCAGATTCGGCTCGGTTGAGACAGATAAGGACTGGACAAGACCGTGGGCAAGAGTGTGGGATTCCACTACACTTGTGGAGTTTGATTCCATTAAGGACAGTGCAATCGGAGTGTATGTGGACATTCTTCCTATTGACGGAATTCCCACCAACAGACTTTTGTTTAAACTCCATAATTACCGGATTAAATTCCTTAATGTACTTAGAAATGCTTCGATGAGGGAAAATTTCCTCGAAGGCGAAAAAAATAAAACATTAAAGAAACTTCTGGGTAAGCTTACAGCCAAAAAAGGACCTTATTATTACGCCTGCAAAGTTAACAGAGTTTCAGGGAAGATGGATTATAACACCCATGCTTATTCCGGGGTTTCCGTTCTTTCACATTACATGGATAAGGAAAGGTTTGAAACGGTCTGGTTTTCAGGGACCACCGAAAAAGATTTTTGCGGACATGATTTCCTGATTCCGGAAGGGTATGATAATTATTTACGACAATTGTATGGCGATTACATGAAACTGCCTCCAGCAGACAAACAAAAGTCAGATCATGTATTTCGTCTTATTATGGATATAAAGGAGCAGGGATAATGAATATTGCACTTATTATAGCAGGCGGAAGCGGACAGCGGATGCATCAGGACATTCCAAAACAGTTTATTAATGTTAATGATGTTCCGGTAATCATATACACACTTGAAGCTTTTCAGAAGCATGAATCAATTGATGAGATTGCCGTTGTATGCATTGAAGGCTGGGAGAATGTACTCGCCGCATACGCCAGACAGTTTTCAATTACCAAGCTTAAACATATAATTCCGGGAGGCGACTGCGGACAGGCTTCTATCAGAAACGGGGTATATGAGTTAAGAAAGCATCACAGTGATGATGACATAGTACTTATTCATGATGCCATAAGGCCTTTGGTTTCGGAAGAAATCATTTCAGACTGTATTGCAAAGACGGTTGAGTTCGGATGTGCAATTGCCGCAATTCCGTGTGCGGAAGCAATGTTGGTTACCGAAGACGGAGAAAGCTCCAAGGAAACATTTCCCCGTTCATCCCTCAAAAGAACCCAGACTCCTCAGGGATTTTCCATTGGGAAAATATGCGGAATGCATGAGAGGGCTCTCAAGGAAGGAATTACCAATTCCATAGCATCATGTACACTTGCAATAGAGCTTGGAGAGAAAATAACTTTTTCCCTGGGCTCCGAAAAAAACATAAAGCTTACCACAACAGAAGATCTGGATATATTTAAGGCACTTTTAAATGTGCAGAAATCTGACTGGTTAAAATAGGAGAGTATGATATGAAACAGTATCATAAACTATACGAAGAAGATGTGGCATATGCGTATGATAATATTATCAATAAAGAAAGCCTGAATGGCAGTACGGTTCTTGTTACCGGGGCGTCAGGCTTAATCGGTTCATTTATTACGGATATGCTTATGTATGCCAACAGGCGTTATAACGCGGGGATTACTGTTTACTGCATGGGCAGGAGCCTGCCGCGGCTTAAGAAACGCTTTGAAATATATGAAAATTGTTTAGACCTTTATTTTTATGAAGGTGATGTTAAAGATGAGATATCAGGGGATTTTACCTGTGATTATATAATACACTGTGCCGGAAATGCATATCCGAAGGCTTTTGTCGATAATCCTGTGGATACAATTCTTTCCGGGGTTATGGGAACCGCAAATCTTTGCGATTACGGACTGACACACGGAATCAGAAGGTTTCTCCTTGTCTCATCCGGAGAAATTTACGGAAATACGGGAAATGACGACGCATACAGAGAGGACTTTGGCGGATTTATCAATCCCGCAACGGTCCGGGCGTGTTATCCTGAAGGAAAGCGTATATGTGAAAGCCTGTGCGCCGCATACGGACAGGAGAAGGGGCTTGACTATGTTATCACAAGACTCTGCCACACATACGGACCTAATGCCACCCGGGATGATAACAGGGCAGGCACCCAGTTTATCCGTGATGTAATTGAAGGCCGGGACATTGTAATGAAAAGCCGCGGCAAACAGCGACGCTCATATTGTTATGTGGCTGACTGCTGTATGGGCATACTTACGGCACTTATTTCAGGAAAGAGCAAAGAGGTTTACAATGTTTCAAATAACAGCTCCACAATCACAATTGCGGATTTTGCAGATATAGCGGCGGGAATATGCGGTAAAAATGTTAAATTTGAAATACCGGATACGGAAGATAAAGCATATCTTTCACCCATAAGCCACGGAGTTCTTGATTGCACCAAACTTTGGCAAATAGGATACAGACCTAAGTTTACGGCACGGATGGGAATTGAGCATACGATTGAAATCCTTAAAGGAGAAAAAAATTCATGAAGTTATATTTTGCCTCATTGGACTGGGGCAGACGAAATACGGCAGCATCCAAAGCGCCTAAAGATGTGGAAACCATTCTGATTAAAATGGGAGGAGTAAAGCTGCCTGTCAAAACAGTATATTCCCATGGCTTTATAAGCAGGTACAGACTGGATTATCCCTACAAAAAAATATCCGTATGCAGGTCATGGAAAAAAATATATAATGATATTGAGCCGGAATCTGCCGTTGTAATACAGCATCCCGTACAGATGGCCAGAGAAGTTATCAGATATGTTAAAAAACTGCAATCCGATAAAGGATGCAGGATTATTTTACTTATACATGATCTGGAAAGCCTTAGAAACGGTGTGTATAAAGGCAGTTACAGAGCCGGAAGAAGCAATTTTAATGACCGGGTGTTCCTTAATTGCTGTGATAAAATAATTTGTCATAATTACAGAATGAAGAACTATCTGACAGAAACCGGAATTCCCGAAGAAAAGATTGTTGAACTGGGAATATTTGATTATATATGTGAAGATAACCGGAGAAAATGTGAATTTAACAGAACCGTAGCAATAGCGGGCAATATGTCCGGCGACAAATCAGGATATATATATGAATTTGCAAATAGCGTTACGAAAATAGGGGTTGAGCTTTTCGGAGTTAACTTTGATGAAACCAGGGAAATTGGAAATGCTATATACAAAGGTAATTTTACCCCGGAAGAACTTGTGCGCAATATAAGGGCATCCTTTGGCATCGTCTGGGACGGGCCGGTGATGGATGGCTGTACCGGGAATACCGGAGAATATCTCAGATATAATAATCCGCACAAGCTTTCATTATATCTTGCATCAAACATGCCGGTTATTGTGTGGAAGGAAAGCGCCGCGGCAGAGTTCGTTATCAATAACGGAGTGGGCTTTGCGGTTGACAGTCTTGATGAAGCAGAGAATATCCTCATTAAAATGTCATATGAAGAATATGAAAAATATTTTAATAATGCCTGTATTGTGGGTGACAGACTCCGCAATGGGGAATACACCCGGAATGCAGTTATGAAATGTATGAATTAAAATTATCTTGCCTGTATCAAAGGTCTGTGATATATTATAGGATGATTTTGGCAGAAAGAGAGAAGAATTATGTCCAGATTTACGAAGGATATTAAAAAATTTGGTAAATATGTTTTATTTTCGGCAAAGTCGGGTCTTAAATCCGAGGTTGCAGGCTCACACCTGGGATGGGTGTGGTGGATTCTGGAACCTATACTTTTTATGCTGGTATACTGGTTTATTTATACGATTATTTTCGGAAGTTCGGCTCAGTATTTCCCGATATATGTATTTATCGGTCTGAGCATCTGGAACTTTTTTAACAAAAGTTTTATGGAAAGCATTCAGATTGTCAATGCGAATAAGGCTGTTGTTTCCAAGGTATATGTACCTAAATACATGCTTATAATTATCAGCATGCTTAAACAGAGCTTTAAACTGGTTATTTCCATGGTAATTGTTGTAATAATGATGATAATTTACCGTGTTCAGATTTCGTTTTATATACTTTGGATAATTCCGGTTATGCTTACATTATTCCTGGTTACATTCGGTCTTAACTGTATTGTGGCGCATTTCGGAGTATTTGTAGAGGATTTGAAGACGGCATGTGCGGTTGCCCTCAGAGTGGTATTCTACATGTCGGGTGTATTTTACGAAATTGTTCCAAGAAACGGTAAAGTATCAAGATTACCGGAGACTCTGGCAATAATCATGTCAAAATGCAATCCGTTTGCATTTCTGATGACTTCTGCAAGAAACTGTCTTATATATGCTTCCAATGTGGGGTATAAAGTTCTGGCAGCCTGGTTTGTGGTAGGAGTGGTTTTGTCAATAATAGGAATCAGACTTATTTATAAGTATGAAAACAGCTATGTAAAGGTGATGTAAGTGAATAAAGAAAATGCTATTGAAGTAAAAAATCTCCGAATCAGATATAAGTGTTTGAAAAATGTATCCATAAAAAGCAGTATTTTTCGTCTCAAAAAGAGTAAAACAGAGGTCTTTGAGGCCGTAAGAGGAATCTCTTTTGATGTTAAGCGGGGCGAGATTGTGGGACTTATCGGCAAAAACGGAAGCGGTAAATCCACAACACTTCGTGCAATAGCAGGTATTTTTTCGCCGGATGAAGGTACGATTGACCTTAGTTCGGAATCTGTTGCCCTTCTCTCAATAGGAGTCGGATTTCAGAGAAAACTTACCGGAAGGGAAAATATTGTTCTTTCAGGAATGCTTTTAGGTTTTACCAAAGAGCAGATTGAAGAAAAAATGGATGCAATAATTGAGTTTGCCGAGCTTGGACAGTTTATTGACATGCCTGTTAAGACATATTCAAGCGGTATGTTTTCCAAACTTGCCTTTTCGATTACAGCTCTTCTGGAACCGGAAATTATGCTGGTTGATGAGGTTTTAAGCGTAGGAGATGCCAAGTTTAAAAAGAAGAGCTCACAGAAAATGAAAGAGCTTATTTCAGATGATAACAGAACAGTTATAATTGTATCACATAACACAGAAACCATAAAATCACTGTGCGACCGTGTTATTTGGCTTCATGAAGGTGAAATTAAAATGATTGGTACAGTGGATGAGGTTTTGCCGGTATATGACGAATTCATGTCATAATTGACTGAAGTGGAGTGTTAAAATGAATGGTTTTAAAGGCAAGCTGCAGACTCTGGGTCTTATGATAATTGATCTTGCGTGTCTGATCTTCAGCTTTTTCAGCGTTGATTATATATCAACCAGATTAGTCAGCAAATATTATCTCAGCCATACGGATGTTCTTGCGCTTTTAGGGACTATTGTTCTGGCATTTATTGTTGTGTTCCTTTTCTTTAACATGAATGACCAGATGATTAAAAGAGGTTATCTGGAAGAACTGTTTTATGTTTTCAAAATAAATATTTTATTTATGGTAGTTCTTCTCCTTTTGCTCTTTTTGCAGAAGGACATAAAGATTATGACCAGAGGCGGTCTGGGTACGGCACTTGTTGTCAATGTTATTTTAATGTACCTGACCCATATAATTTATAAATTCTTAATCAGAAAATGGTTCTCAATCAAAATTAATACACTTTTCTGCTATGTTGTTACCACGAAGGACAAAGCAGAAGAAGTCATAAGCCAGCTTAAGAATGATAAAAATTTCACAGGCAGGGATTATAAACTCTGTATTGTGGATGATGATATGAGAGGCGAGAAAATACTTGATGTTCCGGTTATGGCTACATTTTCCGACATGCTTGAAATGGCCCGTAAGGAAATAGTTGATGAGGTTTTCATCAGTGTTCCCTACGATTCGGGAAACTCCCTTAAGAGCATTATTGCGGAATTTGAAAAAATGGGTATTACCGTTCATTTAACCATAACAATGCTGGAAAATTTTGCCGGATTTGATAAGGAAATTGCGGTTTACGGAACATATCCTGTTATTTCGTTCGCTACCAAGAAATTTGATGCCAGTAAAGTTTTTATTAAAAGATGTATAGATATAGTCGGAGCCCTGGCGGGTATTCTTATTACCCTTGTAGTCGGACTTTTTGTTGCACCTGCAATCCTTATAGAGTCAAGGGGACCGCTTATTTTTAAACAGAAAAGAGTAGGTAAAAACGGCAGGTTTTTCTATATATATAAATTCCGTTCCATGTATAAGGATGCGGAAGAGCGCAAAAAGGCTCTGATGGACCGGAATGAAATGACGGGATATATGTTTAAACTGTCGGATGACCCAAGAATTACCAGGGTGGGAAGATTTATAAGAAAGACAAGTATTGATGAACTGCCTCAGTTTTTCAATGTCCTTAAAGGTGATATGAGCCTTGTGGGTACAAGACCGCCTACGGTAAATGAATTTGAAAAATATGCTTTTCACCACAAACGCCGTCTCAGCATGAAACCGGGAATTACAGGTTTATGGCAGGTAAGCGGCAGAAGTGATATTACCGATTTTGAAGAGGTTGTCAAGCTGGATTTGGAATATATTGATAACTGGTCACTGGTACTTGATTTGAAAATTCTTATAAAAACAATTGCGGTTGTATTTACGAAGAAAGGCTCAAGGTAAGGCAATGAACGATTTTGATGATAAAATGGAAGAAAATGACGAAGAATTAAGTGAAGAAACCGAATTACCGGAAACAGAAGAATCAGAACAGACCGTAGAGGAAGACAAAGAAGCAGATATAGAGGAAAATACAGAAGCAGACACAGAGGAAGACGGAGAAGATGTTTTACAGGAAGAGACTGAAACCAAAGTTAAAAAGCACCGTTTTTCCAAAAAACTCCGTGTATTAATCGGTGTGGATATTACACTTGTTTCACTCTGGCTTGTTGTTTTTCTTGCGATATTAATCGGTAAAAAAGTTATTACCAACAGGTTTATTGATAAACTTAATTATGAGACATTCGACGGATATCATATTGACGAAAATGCGATAAAAGAGTCTGCCGATGAGACAGTACCTGATGAAGATAATCTTGATGAAGTTGAGCGTAATCTTATTGATGCCGATTCAAAGACATTTTTCTATTCCACAGAGGCAGTGGAGTCAAACTATGTTACCAACATCCTTTTTATAGGTACCGATGTGCGCGTAAGTGACAGTTGGAACGGTAATTCCGACTCCATGATACTTGTTTCAATCAATAAGAAAACCAAAAAGATTGTAATGACAAGTTTTATGAGGGATATGTATGTATATATTCCGGAACTTGATACCAGCGGAAAACTTAACCTTTCCCATGCGGTAGGAGGAAGTAATCTGCTTTGTGCGACAATTACCGGTAATTTTAAAATTAAAGTTGATAAATACCTGAGAGTGGATTTTTACGGAATGATGAATATTGTTGATGCAGCAGGCGGTATCGATATGTATGTTACGGATGAGGAGATACCTGTTGCCAATGATTATATCAGGAGAATGTGTCAGTACACAGGCCAGGACCCGAATACCCAGTACCTTACTACAGGCGGAGATCTGCACCTTAACGGAATGCAGGCTGTAGCTTATGCAAGAATCCGTTATGTGGGAAATGCGGATTATGAGAGAACCAACAGACAAAGAAAAATCTTAAACGCAATTTTTAATAATTGTAAGAGTATGAGCATGACGCAGATTATGAATTTTGCGGATAATGCCCTTCCTAATATCAGTACCAATATGGATTCTGATGAAATCTGGGATATTATCGAAGATGCAATAACATATCTGGGATATGAAGTTGTGTCCCAGAGAGTACCGTTTGATGACAGCAGCACACCTACATATATTGACAATATTTCTGTCCTGCTGCCGGATTACAAAAAGAATGTTGAGTTACTTATTAATGGGATATATGGTGAATAACAATAATTGTGAGGAGGCAAAAATGGATACTACACTTGTGATTATGGCAGCCGGAATCGGAAGCAGATTCGGCGGAGGAATTAAGCAGTTAGAGAAAATGGGACCTAACGGAGAAATCATTATGGATTATTCCATTTTCGACGCAAAAAAAGCAGGCTTTAATAAGGTTGTGTTTATTATTCGCAAGGATATAGAAGCTGACTTTAAGGAAATTATCGGAAACCGCATTGAAAAAGTAATGAAGGTCGAGTATGTGTATCAGGAACTTAATGATATTCCTGAAGGTTTCACGGTTCCTGCGGACAGAACAAAGCCTTGGGGAACAGGCCAGGCGGTTCTTGCATGCAAAAATGTTGTAAATGAGCCTTTTGTTGTAATTAATGCAGATGACTTTTACGGAGAAGAGCCGTTCAGACTTATTCATGATGAGCTTACAGGAGGAATACCAGGCGGCAGAAAATATGATTTCTGCATGGCAGGATTCAGACTGGGAAATACATTAAGCGATAACGGAGCGGTAACGAGAGGAATATGTGTGGAAGATTCCGAGGGTATGTTAAAATCCGTATGCGAAACTACAGGTATCAGATATGAGAATGGTCAGGTTGTTCATGACGAGAACGGAAGCGATACCGTAGCCACACTTTCAAGCTGTGTGTCCATGAATATGTGGGGATTGACTCCGGAGTTCTTTAACGAACTGGAACCGAGATTTGTTAAGTTCCTGGCTTCTCTTACAGAGGAGGATATTAAGAAAGAATTCTATCTTCCGGTTGTAATAGATGAACTTATCCAAGAAAAACTTGCCGGTGTCAAAGTGCTTGAGACGGGAAGCAAGTGGTTTGGCGTAACTTATAAAGAAGATAAACCGGAGGTTGTTAATTCCATCAAAAAGCTGATTGCTGACGGTAAATATCCGGCAAATCTGTGGAACTAAAGAATTTATAAAAATAACAATTGCCCCTGCGGACAGGCATTTCTCCCTCTGCAGGGGCATGTGAGGCTTTTAGTATGGCAAATAAAAAAAGACGGGGAAAAAAGAAGAATGCAGGAAAGATTGCGGCAATAGCAGGCGGAATTGTAATAGGAACCGTTGTTTTTGTGGCACTCGTTGCCGTTCTCGTAGTGGTTCATTATATCAAAAAAATGAATTATGTTCCGTTAAATGAGAATTATACAATTGCAGAAGAAATCGGTACAGCCTTTGAAGATGTTACAAATCCACTGGAAGAGACAAGTGCGGACTCTTCGGAGGAGGAAATTGATGAATACAAGAAAGCAGCAATGGAGGCACTTGGAAATATCGGAGAATCATATAAGGATTTAGATGATGTATACAATGTCCTGCTTATAGGCTCCGATACAAGAATAGCCAATGGAACGGGTCGTTCCGATACAATGCTTTTAATATCAATTAATAAAAATACAAAACAGATTATTGCCACATCTTTTTTAAGGGATTTATATGTAAATCTGAACGGCAGGGGATTTGACAAAATCAATGCTTCCTATGCGTACGGAGGTGTTGAGCTGCTTTTAGATACAATTAAATACAATTTTTCTATAGAGATAGACAGATACATTGCCGTGGATTTTTATTCGTTTATCAAGGTAGTGGATATCCTCGGAGGTATTGATGTGGATGTTCAGGAAGACGAGCTCTACTGGCTAAATCAGTACATACATGCAAGTAATCTTCTGACAGGAGGAGACGAGCATGAAGGATATCTGGAAAGTGCCGACGGCTCATATAAACACCTTAACGGCAAACAGGCACTGGCATATGCCAGATTCCGATATGTCGGCAACGGGGATTTTACGAGAACAGAAAGACAGCGAAAAGTTGTAAATCTTATTTTTGATAAGCTTAAAAGTATAGATGCAGCCACGCTTATTAATCTTCTTGATTCAGTTCTCCCGGAGGTTACCACAAATATTCCGGTTTCTGAATTTCTTGAAATCATTGCAATCCTTCCGGATATCGGAAATTACGAGATTATTTCATGGGGAATACCTGACGATCAGTTTAAATATCTGACTATCGACGGAATATCCCATATAGGCATTGATTTTAATTATTATATTGACAAGCTTTACAGCACAATTTACGGGGTGAAGTAATGTGTATGTAAATAGCCCGGTTGAAAGAACACTTGCGTTTGGTTGATGCTCGTAAGGGTACTAAGGCTGCAGAGGACGCAGCCTAAGGACCCACGGCATCAAAAATCTTTCAACCGGGCTTTTTACATATTATTGTCCCAAAATATTGACATTCTGTCCCATGTAATATATATTAATATTAGAATATAAAGAAAAGGTGGAACAGTGGGATGAAAAAGAAAAATGTGTTGAATTTGATAAAATTCTATTCGGAGAAAAATGATGTGGGGTTTAGAAATGAAGCTTATGAGATAGCAAGAGATTTTGATAATGCAGGAGATTATCAGCTGTCTGAATATATTATGGCGCTTCTATCAGATGCAAATACATTTGTTCCACAGGTAAGTGGTGAACATGCTTTTTTTAGAAAGGTAGAGCCTGGCAACGAAGCACTTCCACTTCCAAATGAAATAAAAGAGGATATTGTTGGAATCGTAAATGCGGTGGGACATAATGTAGGAATAAATAAATTTTTATTTCAGGGTGCACCAGGAACGGGTAAAACCGAGACGGTAAAGCAAATTGCTCGAATTTTAAACCGAGACCTATATGCTGTTGATTTTGATTCGATCGTTGATAGTAAGTTGGGGCAAACATCAAAGAATATTGTTGCTTTATTCAATGAAATTAATAGTTTTGCACATCCGGAGAGGATAATAATTCTATTTGATGAGATAGATGCAATTGCTCTAGATCGAACCAATAATAATGATTTGCGTGAGATGGGAAGGGCTACTTCGGCTATTTTGAAAGAGTTTGATAGAATGAACAGTCGGATAGTATTAATTGCTACAACAAATTTATATAACAAATTTGATAAAGCATTAGTTAGAAGATTTGATTCTATAATTAACTTTAATAGGTATAGTAAAGAAGATTTGTTGGAAATTGCAGAAAGCATTTTAAATACTTATTTGGGGAAATTCAAGTTTGCAACAAAGAACATCAGGTTATTTAGAAAGATTTTAAATGGGATGGAGGTAATTCCTTATCCGGGAGAATTACAAAATATAATTAAAACATCTATTGCCTTTAGTAAAGTAGGAGATGAATATGACTATTTAAGAAGGTTATATCTTGCTGTGAATGACGAACATAAAATAGAACTTAAAGAACTGCAAGAAAAGGGATATACAGTTCGAGAAATTGAAATTTTAACTGGAGTATCAAAAAGTCAAGTGTCAAGAGAACTGAAAGGATAAGATTATGAATGATCTGTTACAATTAAAGGGACATTTTGAGCAAAGAAAAGCACCAAAGCCGGTAGTTATAAATAATTTGCCTAAAAATGCATGTGTTGATAGTGAACATATACACAGTTTGGAAAGAGATTTGGACAGTGTTTTGTCTTTTTGGGAACAAAAACAAATTGTAGATAAACCATTAGTATGTGTAGAATATACGAGTGTAGTAGCTAAATCACATAGAGTAAGTAAACTTTTAGTTCCGGGGTCAAGCGTTAATGAAGTTATTGTTGGTGCCAAATTTGTAGGTGATTTACACAAAAGGCATGTGATAACACATTGTATTAATATTGAGACCATTAGAAAAACAAAACAACTTCTTCATGCGGCATTTAATATTGTTAATAATAAGTATGATGGAACGATTACAACGGAAGATATTTTAAATATTAATAAGAGGGTGACTTCGTGGTCTGATGCAGAGCCTTTGAAGCGTAATGCATTTGTAGCGGTAATAGTTGATGCATATTATGTTAATAGATTTTATGTTGGTTTAGAAGCGGATGATTTTGAAGAAAGTACAATTATAACCATATATGATACAGGAATAAAAATTAACGAGCTATTAAGACGCTTAAATATTGATTATCGTCCAACAAATGTTATTGATGATACAACATTGTTACTGTTACCATATGAATATGAACTGTTAAAAGAGAAAGCACCATATTTAATCGCCATGGCTGTGAGCGATATTTCACAATTGGATTATTCCGATTTTGATTTTGAACCAAGCAGTATACTAACAATTCCGCAACCTAAGAATGAACCGATTATCGGAGTGATTGATACATTGTTTGATGAGTCAGTATATTTTTCGGATTGGGTTGATAACAAGGATAGATTACCGAAAGAGCTGCCGCGTGATGATAGGGATTATATTCATGGAACAGAAGTAACATCAATTATAGTCGATGGAACAAGTTTTAACCCAAATTTGGACGATGGATGTGGAAGATTCAGAGTCAGACATTTTGGAGTGGCAACAAGCGGAAGGTTTAGTTCTTTTTCCATACTTAGGGAAATAAAAGAGATAGTTAAAGAAAATAAAGATATAAAAGTTTGGAATTTATCTTTGGGATCGGCGTTAGAGATTAATCCTAATTTTATTTCTCCCGAAGCAGCTATTTTGGATCAGATACAGTATGAAAATGATGTTGTTTTTGTGGTCGCAGGAACAAACATACCAAGAGATAATAATCGTATTAAACGAATAGGAGCACCTGCAGATTCAATAAATTCATTAGTGGTAAATGCGGTTGGATTTGATAACAGACCTGCATCATATTCCAGAACGGGACCGGTTTTATCATTTTTTAATAAGCCGGATATTTGCTATTACGGTGGAGATGGAAACGATAGAATCCGCGTATGCTCTCCATTTGGAGAAAGCTTTGTCACCGGCACATCGTATGCAGCACCTTGGATTTCAAGAAAAATGGCATATATGATACATGTTTTAGGGTTTAGCAGAGAGGTGGCGAAGGCGCTAATTGTTGATTCCGCAGCGAGTTGGAAAAAGATGGGAGATCCATCTCATGTTATAGGTTATGGAATCGTTCCGAGACGAATAGAAGATATAGTGAAATCTCAAGATGATGAAATTAGATTTATCTTGTCTGGGACATCAGAATTATATGATACATATAATTTTTCAATTCCGGTACCAATATATAAAGAAAAACAACCATATATAGCGAAAGCAACTTTGTGTTATTTCCCGAAATGTACTAGAAATCAGGGGGTTGATTATACAAATACCGAGTTGGATTTACACTTTGGCAGGGTAAAAGAAAATGGAGGTTTAGATACTATTAATGACAATAAGCAAAGTACAGAGGGACTGCATTATCTTGTAGAAGAAAAGGCGAGAAACGAATATCGAAAATGGGATAACATAAAACATATATGTGAAAAAATAAAGAAGGGTGCAAGAGCAAAAAAAGTATATGGAGATGGATTATGGGGAATCAGCATAAAAACCAAAGAAAGACTTGGCAGACCTGATGGAAAAGGGATTCCATTTGGCGTTGTTGTTACCTTAAAAGAAATGAACGGAGTAAATAGAATAGAAGATTTTATTTATCAGTGTTCATTCAAAGGATGGTTGGTTCAAAGAATAAATGTTGAGAATAAAATTGAGATTTTCAATATTGCAGAAGAAGAGATTTCTTTTGACGAATAAATGAATATTAGGAGTAAAAGTTATGTAAATAGCCCGGTTGAAAGAACACTTGCGTTTGGTTGATGCTCGTAAGGGTACTAAGGCTGCAGAGGACGCAGCCTAAGGACCCACGGCATCAAAAATCTTTCAATCGGGCTTTTTACATTTCATTATATCTTAGGGTTATGATACCAAATCGGATTTAGTGCATATAATAAAATAAGTATCTGTATGTGGTGGTACGGCCGTGAGAATATGTGATTTAAAAAACAAAGAGGTCATCAATTCTACCGATTGTAAAATACTGGGTTTTGTTATAGATGTGGACATTGACATTTTCACGGGAAAGATTATTGCAATAATCGTTCCGGGACCGGGGAAACTTTTTGGATTCTTAGGAAGGGAGAATGAATATATTATTCCTTATGAGTGTATCTGCAAAGTCGGACCGGATGTGATTCTTGTAAATGTGTGTGAAGAAAAGATTCTTTGTAAAATACAGTAAAGCTTATTGTGGAAAAAGGTTGACGGTTTTTTTTATAAAACATATAATACATAGTGTGTATTAAATTACGGCACAAGGTAAAAAATATTGGAGGCAGACAGATGAGATGTCCATATTGCGGGGAAGAGAATACCAAAGTAATTGATTCAAGACCGGCGGAAGATAACAGTTCAATAAGAAGAAGACGCCAGTGTGATAAATGCGGTAAAAGATTTACAACCTACGAGAAGGTAGAGACGGTTCCGTTAATTGTAATTAAGAAGGATAATAACAGGGAGCCGTATGACAGAAATAAGATTCAGGACGGAATTCTCCGTTCATGTCATAAGAGACCTGTTTCTGTTAATACAATTACGGAAATTGTAGATGACATAGAGACTAAGATTTTTAATATGGATGAGAAAGAAATACCTACTACCATTATCGGAGAACTGGTAATGGATAAGCTTAAGGATATAGATGCGGTTGCATATGTAAGATTTGCCTCTGTTTACAGAGAATTTAAAGATGTTAACACATTTATGAACGAATTAAAAAAGTTCCTTCAGTAAAGCACACAAAGCCCCGGAACATCCGGGGTTTTGTTTAATATACAGACTGCCTGCAAAGGAGAATATATGTTTAAAAAATTTTATCCCACGGATTATGTGGATTCCACATATTTGATTGATTTTAACAAACTTTATGAAGCCGGAATAAGAGGTATCATCTTTGATATTGACAATACATTGACGGAGCATGGACAACCTGCAACCCCGAGAGCAGTTGAGCTTTTTAAGAGACTGAGGCAGATTGGCTTTGATACATGCCTTATTTCCAACAACAAGGAACCAAGAGTTAAACCATTTGCTGAAGAAGTAGGGTCCAAATATATATATGACGCCCATAAACCTTCCAGAAAGAATTACATTAAAGCGATGGAACTTATGGGAACGGACAAGGATACAACTTATTTTGTGGGAGATCAGCTTTTTACGGATGTATACGGCGCAAATCGTACGGGAATTCCCACAATTCTCGTTAAACCGATTCATCCGAAAGAAGAAATTCAAATTGTACTTAAACGCAAATTAGAGAAAATAGTTCTGTTTTTTTATAAAAGAAGAAAGAAGGATTGTAATGGACGCAAAAACTAAATTATGCTGCTTAATAGGAAATCCCGTAGAACATTCACTTTCACCTTTGATTCATAACACGCTGGCAGAGAGAATGGGAATTAATATGGCATACACTGCATTCAGGGTAGAGGAGGATAAGGTTCCGGAGGCAATAGCCGGTGCAAAGGCACTTGGAATCCTTGGCATGAATGTAACAGTTCCCCATAAATGCAGGGTTATACCTGAACTTACTGAAATTGACCCTCTGGCTGCCAAAATAGGTGCGGTTAATACAATCGTAACTACCCATAACGGATACAAAGGCTATAATACAGATATAATAGGCCTCGGAAGACAGCTTAGGGAAGAGGGAATTGAGATTAAGGACAGAGAGGTTATTATTCTGGGCGCAGGAGGCGCATCCAAAGCAATAACATTTCTGTGTGCCTCTGAAGGTGCAGGAAGAATATGGCTTCTTAACAGAAGTATTGATAAAGCCGAAAAACTTGCCAAAGAGGTAAACAGCCATTTTGAAAATGTTGTAACACCGCTTTTTATTGAGGACTATAAAGCAATCCCTATTGGTAAATACCCTGTAATCCAGACCACAAGTGTGGGGCTGTACCCGAATGTTTCCTGCGCTCCGATAGAAGATGATGATTTTTATGATCTTGTTGAGGCCGGAGTGGACATAATCTTTAATCCGGAAACCACAAGCTTTATGAAAAAATGTATGAAGAAAGGTGCACCTGCCCATAACGGAATTAAAATGCTTTTATATCAGGGAATAGCAGCATTTGAATTATGGAATGATGTAAAAGTTCCGGATGAGCTGGCCGCAGAAATTTTATCAATGCTTAAAAAGGAGCTGGAAAACAGATGAAAAATATTGTTTTAATCGGTTTTATGGGCAGCGGAAAGACAAGCCTCGGAAAGTATATGTCCGGGCAGAATTATAATTTTATTGATACCGACGAATATATCGAAAAAAAGGAAAACCGCAGAATATCCGAAATATTTGACAGTGATGGAGAAGAGTACTTCAGGGATGCCGAAACTTCGGTCCTTAATGAACTTATAGCAAAGAACATACATAATACGGTTATTTCTGTCGGAGGGGGACTGCCGGTAAGAGAGATTAACAGAAAACTTCTTAAAAAGCTTGGAGTGACTGTGTATTTAAGAACCACCATTGACTCCCTTGAAAAAAGGCTTTCCAATGACCGGACCAGACCACTTTTAAAGAACGGCAACATCCGCGATAAAATTACCGAACTTATGAATGCAAGGGAAGATATTTATCTTGAGACGGCAGAATATATTGTTGATACCGATGATAAGACCCTGTCTGAAATATATTCTCTGATAAAGGAGGCACTTATATGACAAAAATACTTGTAATTAACGGACCTAACCTGAATTTTCTCGGAATCAGGGAAAAAAACATATACGGAAATGAAAATTATGAATATCTGGTAAATATGATTGAAAATTATGCAAAAGAAAGAGATGTTCAGGTTGAATGTTTCCAGAGTAACCATGAAGGTGCCATAATAGACAGAATCCAGGAGGCATATTTTGACGGAACCGAAGGACTTGTAATTAATCCCGGAGCCTACACCCATTACAGTTATGCAATTCACGATGCATTGGCATCCGTAACCACATTTCCCAAAATCGAAATCCACATTTCAAACGTAAATGAAAGGGAAGCCTTCAGACATGTTTCTGTTACTCTCCCTGCATGTGACGGTCAGATTGTGGGACAGGGATTAAAAGGATACCTTTTGGCAATCGACAGACTGCTGGAAATAATACAAAATAATTAAAGGATTTTTAAAAATTATGTAGAATAATAGAGTAGTGACTATTTAATCGCGAGGTTTGCGGATGAATATTAGAGAGAATCAGGAGAACTGGGAGCTGGAGCATCTGAGTCCCTATGCTTCTTTCAGTATCAGAAGTAAGGGAAGGGATATACCGGAACAGGAATGCGATATCCGTACGGTATATCAAAGAGACCGTGACAGAATTCTTCATTGCAAGTCATTCAGAAGACTTAAGCATAAGACACAGGTTTTTTTGTCTCCCGAAGGAGATCATTACAGAACAAGACTTACTCATACGCTTGAGGTTTCCCAGATAGGAAGGACAATAGCCAGAGCTTTAAGGCTTAACGAAGACCTGACTGAAGCGATTGCTTTGGGACATGATTTGGGACACACTCCTTTCGGACATGCCGGGGAGAGGGTTCTTAATGAGGTGTGCCCTTTTGGCTTCAGACATTATGAGCAGAGCATTAGAGTAGTGGAGTTTCTTGAAAAAGACGGAAAGGGTCTTAATCTTACTGCAGAAGTAAGGGATGGAATCCTTAACCACCGTACAACCGGCAATCCCATGACTCTCGAAGGAAAGATTATCCGGATGTCCGATAAAATAGCATATATCAATCATGATATTGATGATGCCATAAGAGGAGGAATTCTTAGGGAAGAGGAACTTCCCGGAGAATATACCGATATTTTGGGACACAGTACTAAAGAGCGGCTTAATACCATGATTCACGATATAATAAATGAAAGCCTTGGGCATGATGACATACTTATGTCAGATGATATAAGCACTGCCATGACGGGACTTAGAAGTTACATGTTTGACAGCGTTTACACCAATCCTGTAGCCAAGAGTGAGGAAACCAAGGCAGTGAAGATGCTCAAAGAAATGTATTATTACTTTATGGAGCATTTTGAAGAATTACCTGAAGATTTCAGAGATATAGAAGAAAGTCACAAAGAGACCCGTGAAAGAGTGGTTTGTGACTACATAGCAGGAATGAGCGACCAGTATGCAGTTAATATTTTTAAGAAAATATTCATTCCTGTTTCGTGGAAGAAATAGAAAGAGGTGGCAGCTTGTATCTGTCAGATGATATTATCGAGGAAGTACGCTCCCGCAATGATATTGTGGATGTTATTTCCGAACGAGTAAAACTTCAAAAAAAAGGCAGTTCATATTTCGGGCTGTGTCCTTTTCATAATGAGAAATCACCATCTTTTTCTGTTTCCGGACATAAGCAGATGTTCTACTGCTTCGGATGCGGAGAAGGCGGAAATGTCTTTTCTTTTCTGATGAAATATGACAGCCTTACCTTTATGGAAGCCGTTAAGGTTCTGGCTGACAGAGCGGGAGTGGAACTTCCGCAGATAGAGTTAAGTCCTGAAGAAAAGCGTAAGAGCGACATTAAAAACAGCCTGTATGACATTAATAAAGAAGCCGCCAGATATTATCATTATCTGCTTTCAACGCCTGCAGGAAAGAGCGCGGGACAGTATTTTACCAAGAGGCAGCTTTCCGATGAGACAATAACATCCTTCGGATTGGGTGTATCAGATATGAAAAGTGATTCGCTTTACAGATACATCAGGCATAAAGGTTACAGTGATGATGTCCTTAAAGAGACAGGCCTTTTTATCTATGATGAGAGAGGTGTACACGACAGATTCCGTAACCGCGTGATGTTCCCTATTATTAATGCCAACAATAAAGTAATAGGGTTCGGTGGCCGTGTAATGGGAGACGGACAGCCCAAATACCTTAATTCACCGGAGACCCCTGTTTTTGATAAAGGCCGTAACCTGTATGGACTTAATTACGCTAAGAACTCCAGAAAGAATAACATCATAATCTGTGAAGGATATATGGATGTAATATCCATGCATCAGGCAGGCTTTAACCAGGCGGTGGCATCCCTTGGAACAGCACTTACCATAGGACAGGCTATGTTAATCAAGCGGTATGTTAAGGATGTGCTTATCTGTTATGACAGTGACGGACCGGGAGTGAAGGCGGCATTAAGGGCAATCGGAATTTTTGCGGAAGCCGGGCTTAGAACCAAGGTTATTAATATGGAACCCTACAAGGATGCGGATGAATTTATTAAAGCAGAGGGCAGAGAAGCCTTTGAACAAAGAATTGAAAATGCTGAAAACAGTTTCCTGTTTGAAATAAGAATGATGGAAAAAGATTTCGAACTTGATGATCCGGCAGGCAAGACCGCTTTCCTTAACGAAACAGCCAAAAGGCTATTAAGATTTGAAGAAGAAATAGAGCGTAACAATTATATCGAAGCAATTAGTGCCAAATATTTTGTGAAACCGGAAAGCCTCAGAAAACTCGTTGGGAAAATGGCGGCCGTAGGTTTTAGACCACCCAAGGAAAAGGAACCAAAGCCCGTTGCACACAAGGAGAAAGATGACGGCATCAAGAAGTCACAGCGCATGCTTTTGACATGGATTTGTGATGATACGGCAATATATCACCTTATCCGTAAATATATTACGGTTGATGATTTTACCGAGCCGGCATATAAAAAGGTTGCCGAAATCATGTTTTCGCAGCTTGATAATAACAGTTTTAATCCGGCGGCAATTCTTAATTGTTTTGAGGATGAAGAAGACCAGAGAGAAGTCGCGGGAATACTGAATACGGATGTGCTTGATACATCGGCAGGAACCAATGAAAGAGAAAAAGCACTTAACGATGCAGTTATGCTGATAAAGAGAAACAGCCTGGATATCAGGAGCAGAAATGCCGCAGACATTGCGGAACTGCAAAAAATCATTAAAGAACAGGCAGAACTTAAAAACCTGCATATTTCACTGCATTAAGGTTACAATAAGATTACGATGGAAGGATGGACATGTTCATGGAAGAAAACATGGAAAAATTTAACGAAAAGCTTAAGCTTTTACTGACTCTCGCCAAAAAGAAAAAGAATGTGCTGGAGTATCAGGAAATTACTGACATTTTCAGTGATATGGAGCTTGATCCGGATAAGATGGAAAAAATTCTGGAATTCCTCGAAGCTAACGGAATTGACACTCTGAGAACAACAGAGGTTGATGATGATGACGAGGAAATAATTCTTGATGACGAAGATGAAGTAGATGTTGAGAATATTGACTTGTCGGTTCCTGACGGAATCAGTATCGAAGATCCTGTAAGAATGTACCTTAAAGAAATCGGAAAGGTTCCTCTTCTTACGGCAGAGGAAGAAATAGATCTTGCAAAAAGAATGGAGTTAGGGGATGAGTCTGCCAAAAAGCGTCTTGCAGAAGCTAACTTAAGACTTGTTGTAAGTATTGCAAAGCGTTATGTGGGCCGTGGCATGCTTTTTCTGGACCTTATTCAGGAAGGTAACCTTGGTCTTATTAAGGCTGTTGAAAAATTCGATTACAGAAAAGGATATAAATTCTCCACATATGCTACATGGTGGATAAGACAGGCTATTACAAGAGCCATAGCAGACCAGGCAAGAACTATCAGAATACCTGTTCATATGGTTGAAACAATTAACAAGCTTATCAGAGTATCAAGACAGCTCCTTCAGGAGCTTGGCCGTGAACCGACTCCTCAGGAAATTGCCGAAGAAATGAACCTTCCTGTTGAAAGAGTGCGTGAAATTCTTAAAATCTCTCAGGAACCTGTTTCACTGGAGACTCCTATCGGTGAGGAAGAGGACAGTCATTTGGGAGATTTTATCCAGGATGACAATGTTCCGGTACCGGCAGAGGCTGCGGCATTTACACTTTTAAAGGAACAGCTGGAGGAAGTACTTGCCACCCTTACGGACAGGGAACAGAAAGTGCTTAAACTCAGATTCGGTCTTGATGACGGAAGAGCAAGAACTCTTGAGGAAGTAGGAAAAGAGTTTAATGTAACCCGTGAAAGAATCAGGCAGATTGAGGCAAAAGCCTTAAGAAAACTGAGACATCCAAGCAGAAGCCGTAAATTAAAGGATTATCTTGACTGATGAATTTATCTAAGAGACTTTTGGCAGTTGCAGATATGATTACCGATGGTAACCGTGTTGCGGATGTGGGAACTGATCACGGATATATTCCCATTTATCTTGCACTACATAACAGAGTACCGTCTGCAATTGCCATGGATATTAATAAAGGGCCATTGAAAAGGGCCGTGGATAACATTAAGCAATATGGTGTTGAAGACATTGTATCAACCAGACTTTCCGACGGGCTTAAAGAGCTTAAAGAAGGAGAGTCGGATACCGTTGTAATTGCAGGAATGGGCGGGATTCTGATTAACAGAATCCTTTCGGAAGGCATACATGTTATAAAATCAGTCAAAGAACTGGTTTTATCCCCTCATTCGGATGTGGAGCTTGTAAGAAGCCGGCTTGGAGTTCTGGGATTTGCCATAGAAGACGAGAGCATGGTTCTCGATGAAGGAAAATATTATTTTATTATTAAAGCAGTGCCAAAGACACCGGAGTCTTATGATGAACTTTCATTGTATTTTGGCAGGATATTACTGGAGAGGAAGGATATAACCCTTAAGGCATACCTTGAAAAGGAAAATTCCAAAAGGGATACAATACTCCGTAAACTGGACAGCGTTGCCAATCGTGACAGATATGAGGAGATTCTGGCTGAAAAGGAAAGAATATGCAGGGCATTGGAACTTTTTGAATGAAGTCGGAGGTTTTTATGAAAGCAGGAGAAATAGCCGGTTTATTGGAAAAATTCAGTCCGTGTAAATATGCATGTGACTGGGATAATGTAGGCATGCATGTGGGACGGAAAGACAATGAAATCAATAGGATTTTGGTTACGGTTGATGTGGATGATGCGGCAATTTCCAAAGCAGTGGAAATTGGTGCCGGAATGATTGTTTCCCATCATCCATTAATTTTTCACGGACTCCAAAAAGTTAACGAAGATGATTTTATCGGGAAAAGGGTTCTAACCCTTTTGGAAAATCGCATAAACTGTTACTGCATGCATACAAATTTTGACTGTATCGGTATGGCAGATGCAGCGGCAGAACTCATAGGACTTAAGGATACCGAAGTTCTTGAGGAAATTCTTGACGGTGAAGGAATAGGAAGAATAGGAACATTGGAAAAACCTGTAACCGTAAAAGCTTTATGTGAAACGGTTAAAAAGGCCTATGGTCTTGAAAAAGTTGTTCTGTATGGCGACGAAAATGCAATCGTTTCCAAAGCTGCAATATGTCCCGGAGCAGGTAAAGACGATATAATCCCTGCCTTGGAAAAAGGTGCCGGGGTAATAATTACCGGTGATGTAACATATCATTACGGTATAGACTCTTTTGCAAGGGGAATTAATGTTATTGATGCAGGACATTACGGAATAGAGCATATTTTTATTGATATAATAGGAGATTATCTTGAAAAGGTACTTACCGGAGTAGATGTGGTACGGATGGAAGTAAGTAATCCGCAGAAATTTATTTAAAGCAGCATATTTTATTATAAATAACAAAGGGTGATATATATGGCAGATATGGTGAGGTTGGAAGATTTGGCAAAAGAAGCGCAGGGCAGATTTAATAATCAGATTGTTCTGGCAAAAGTGAACGGTAAACTAAGGGAACTTTCAAAGATGGCCGACGCATCGGCAGATATTGAGTTTATTACAACAGAAGATGCGGTTGGCGCTCTTACATATAAAAGAAGTGCCACCATTATTCTCTTAAAAACTGTCTATGACTGCGTTCCAAGGGAAGAAATAGATAAATTCAAAGTAGAATACTCTGTAAGTAAGGGATATTATTGTACCCTGAAAGGAAAAAGAAAGCTTACGCCGGATTTGATTAATATAATCGAAGAGCGTATGCGTGAAATTGTGGATAAGGATATTCCGATTGAGAAGATGAGCATCAGTACATCTGAAGCTGTGGAGCAATTTGCCCGTCATGGAATGCATGATAAAGAAAAATTATTCCGTTACAGAAGAAGTTCTTCGGTAAATATTTATTCTCTTGACGGATTTAAAGATTATTATTACGGATATATGGTACCTTCTACAGGTTATGTTAAATATTTTAAGCTTTATCCTTATGATGAGGGGCTGGTAATCCAGTTTCCTGAAACCTCAAATCCGACAGTGGTGCCGGAGTTTAAGCCGCAGGATAAAGTGTTTAATGTTCTAAAGGAATCTTCTTCCTGGAGTGAGATGTTAGGAGTTGAGACGGTAGGAGACCTTAACGATACGATTGCCAAAGGCAGGATTAACGAGCTTATTCTTGTTCAGGAGGCTTTACAGGAGAAAAAACTTGCGGATATCGCTTCAAGGATAGCATCGGATCCCTCCAAAAAATTCATAATGATAGCGGGACCGTCATCATCAGGGAAGACAACAACCTCCTTCAGGTTGTCAATCCAGCTTCGTGCCCATGGCCTCGTACCGCATCAGATTTCGTTGGATAATTATTTCCTTAACAGGGAACTGACTCCTAAGGATGAATACGGTAACTATAATTTTGAATGCCTTGAGGCACTTGATATAGAGCAGTTTAACGAAGATATGATTAATCTGCTGAATCATAAAACGGTTGAACTTCCGGGATTTAATTTTAAAACAGGTAAAAGAGAGTATAACGGTAATTATATGACTCTGGGAGAGAATGATGTGCTTGTAATCGAAGGCATTCACGGACTTAATGACAGACTTTCTCATTCCCTTCCGAAGGAAAGCAAGTTTAAAATATACCTTAGTGCACTTACCCAGTTAAATATTGATGAGCATAACAGAATACCGACTACTGACGGAAGGTTAATCCGCCGTATGGTAAGAGATGCCAGAACAAGAGGAACTTCTGCGAAGCAGACGATTGCAATGTGGTATTCCGTACGAAAAGGAGAAGAAGAAAATATTTTTCCTTTTCAGGAAGAAGCCGATGTAATGTTTAATTCAGCACTTATTTACGAACTTGCAGTCCTCAAACAGTATGCGGAGCCTTTGCTGTTCGGAATTGGTCCGGATGAACCGGAGTATTTTGAAGCAAAAAGACTCTTGAAATTCCTTGATTATTTTCTCGGGGTGGACTCCAATTCAATTCCGATTAATTCAATCGTACGGGAATTTGTGGGAGGAAGCTGTTTCAATGTTTAAAATTTAATATTTCAGCAGGCCGAATGTTCGCGGCCGTATTTATACGGGTGAGGAAAGTCCGGGCTTCACAGGGCAGGATGCCGGATAACGTCCGGTGGAGGTGACTCCAAGGCTAGTGCAACAGAAATATACCGCCAGAGCAATCTGGTAAGGGTGGAAAGGCAGTTTAAGAGACTACCGCCTTTGTGGTAACACAGAGGGCAGCTGTAAACCCCATTCGAAGCAAGACCAAAACGAGGCGATTACGTGGCCCGCCAGCTTCAGGTAGGTCGCTTGAGCCTGTCGGTAACGACAGGACTAGATAGATGAACATTCACGACATAACCCGGCTTACAGGTCTGCTGAAATTTTAAATATATTATGATTATTTCAGCCGTTACCATTGTGTGTGACGGCTGTTCTTCTGTATGTTCCCGGGGCTATTCCGATATTTTTCTTAAAAATCCGTCCGAAATAATTAGGGTCGTTGAAACCGCACTGCAATGCAATCTCCGTAACGGAAAGATTGGTATCACAAAGCAGGGAACATGCATGTCTGAGCCTTATACCGGTAAGATATGCCTGTGGGGATGTCCGGTATGTTGAATTAAATAACCTTAGGAAATGTCTTGAGGAATAGTGGGAGATGTTAATTAATTCTTCAATGGAGATATGCTCCTTGTAGTGGGACTCCATGTAAGCCGCCGCATTGGCAATTCCTTCAATTTCTTTGGCGGAGTCTGTTTTTGAATAAAGTCTTGAAAGCATTACAACAATCTGCAGGAAATATCCTATGAGAAGGGTTTTTCTTCCGGGATTGTCTTCCCTGTATTCGTTTATTGCAGCATCAATTATATTTTCCAGTGCCAGAAAATCGTGAGCAGAAAGCTTTAAATAGCTTTTAAAGCCTCTTTCCGAATTAAATTGGGGTTCAAGGATGAAAAGAGCATGAAATCCCGGAAATTGCTTAATGTCGTAATTGGCAGACAGAAAAAACTCGGGTCTGAACATAATGTTACATATACGGAAACACTCGACATCAATATATTCATGACTTACGCCCTGACCCATAACAAAAACATCACCCTTTTTAATAGGGAATTTCTCATCACCTACCACATGGGTCGCCTTTCCGTCCAGGACGATTACAAGTTCAAAGAAATCCTTATGGCTGTGGATAAACATGGAAGTATCATGATAACCGTACTGGATAAAAAAAGGAAAACCCTCATCATTTGTAAATAAGCTTAATTTCATGTCATACATTTTCTTGAATCTCCCAATAATTATACTTTATTTTTATCCTATCACATCAGAATAAATTTATAAAGAAAAAATGGCGGATTTGTGCTAGTTAGTGACAGGTTATTCATGGTTAGCCGTTTGATTTAGTGATAATATACTAATATAAAGGTTATGGAGGTGAATGTATGGCTAATCCTTATATTCCATCATGGGAGCACATTCCCGATGGAGAACCGAGAGTTTTCGGAGACAGAGTTTATGTATACGGCTCCCACGACAGAACCGATTCAGACAGATTCTGCGATTATGTATTAAAAGTCTGGTCCGCATCCGTAAACGATTTAAATAACTGGATATGTCACGGTGTTGCATTCAGCACAAGAACGGTTAAAGGCCACAAAGCAGATGCAGACTGGTCCGATTTGGAACTTTATGCACCGGATGTGGTGGAAAAAGACGGAAAATATTATCTTTACGCATACATCCTTGATTCAAAGGGCTGTGTTGCCGTGAGCGACAGACCGGAAGGTCCGTTCAAGTTAATTTCCCAATACAAATATAACATCGAAAAACATTATGACAACGGTACATTCATTGATCCCGGAGTACTGGTGGATGATGACGGAAGGGTATATATATACTGCGGATATCAGGGTTCATATATGGCGGAAATTAATCCGGATAACATGTATGAGATAATAGACGGGACATATAAGGAAAATATTATCCCGGTTGAAAAGCCGCATGCCTTCTTTGAAGCATGCTCCCCGAGAAAAATAGGGGATACATATTATCTTATCTACTCACCTCAGATAGGAAGCCGGTTGGCATATGCCACAAGTAAATCACCGACAGGGCCGTTTATCTACAGAGGGATAATAATTGATAATGCAATAGATTACCCGGGAGGTAATAATCACGGTTCAATATGCTGCATTAACGGACAGTGGTACATTTTTTATCATAGAATGACTAACGGTTCCATTATGTCAAGAATCGGCTGCGCCGAAAAAATAGATATTCTTCCTGACGGAACAATTCCGATGGTGGAAATGACATCCTCCGGTATGGCAGATTCTCTGAATCCGTATGAAATAACAAAAGCCGATACGGCATGCGTTTTAACCGGTGGAGCGATTATTACCCAGAAAAATGTATTTGACAGGGTGATTACCGGTATAACGGACAAAACAGTTATGGGTTGGAAATATTTTGATTTTGGACATAACAGCAAAAGCGCCATGACATTAAGCCTCAAAATAAGAGGCATGGGCTGTAAAGGCACAATTCATGTAATGCTGGATGATATGTGCGGAAAAGAAATAGGTACGATTGCATTCGGTGAGTCGGACGGCGTAATTGAAACGGTTGTTAATAACATAACAGGCCGCCACAGCATTTTCTTTAAGGTTGAGGCGGGATATACCGGATGGGCTGCCGGAATGTTTGAAAACAGATATTTATTTGAACTCGAAGAGTTCGTATTTACAATATAGTTATGGAGGAATTTATTATGAAGTATCAGAATCCTATTGTTTCAGGAATGAATCCGGACCCGAGTGTGTGCAGGGTTGGAGATGATTTTTATCTTGTTAACAGCACTTTTGAGTATTTCCCGGGAATCCCGGTATATCACAGTACTGACCTGGTTAACTGGGAACAGATTGGACACTGCCTTACAAGAGACAGTCAGGTAATACTTCCGAAAGGTGCAGCTAACTGCATTGGCATATATGCGCCTACCATCCGTTATCATGAAGGTACATTTTACTGCGTTGTAACAAATGTGGGAAGTAAAATCTATAACGGAAATTTCTATGTATGGACAAATGACCCTTATGGCGAATGGTCAGACCCTATATACCTTGACTTTGAAGGAATCGACCCGTCACTGTTCTTTGATGACGATGGTAAGGCATACTACATAGGAGCCGGAGACGGAATTTATATATGTGAAATTGATATAAAAACCGGCGAAAAACTTGACGAAGTGAAGACAGTATGGTATGGCTCCGGTGCCAATAATCCGGAGGGACCTCATCTTTATAAAATTAACGGAATGTATTATCTGATGCTTGCCGAGGGCGGTACGGAATCAGGACATATGGAAACAATTGCAAGAAGTAAAAATATTTACGGACCGTATATACCTTGTCAGATGAATCCTATCCTTACCAACAGGGGAACAGATTTACCTGTTAAAGCAATCGGTCATGCAGATCTGGTAGATGATAAAAACGGCAACTGGTGGGCGGTATGTCTCGGAATAAGACCGATAAGCTATCCTTTCAGGCATAATCTGGGAAGAGAAACAATGCTTGTACCGGTTAAGTGGATTAACGGATGGCCTGTAATGGGAAGTGTTGATGTAACAATGGAAGTTCCGTGTCTTGCCGGTGAAAAGACAAAATCTACAGGAAGATATGTTCCGGGTTCAGATGTGGTAGATAATTTTAAAGGCGATAAGCTTCATCCGTCATGGAATTATATTTACAATCCGGTGGATTCTCTTGTTGAACTTAGTAAAGATGGGCTGGTTCTCCACGGTAATGAAAACGGATTATCCGTAGATGATTCTAAAGCCATCCTTTGCAGGAGACAGGAACATTTTGAGTTTGAAGCAGAAATGACCATGCATTTCGAGCCGAAAGAGGCTTGTGAAGCCGGAATTACAATTTATATGAATCCGCGTCATCATTATGAGGCTGCGGTTACAATGCTTGACGGACAGGAATGTGTCATGTTAAGAAGGCGAATCGGTTCGCTGCAGGCAATTGAGAAAGTCATACCGCTTAAAGATACAAAAAATATTAAATTAAGACTTACCGGAGACAAAAACAAATATGAATTCGGATACAGCCTTGGTGATGATAATTATACAATTCTTGGAGCAGGAGAGACCTCTTATATCACAACGGAAGTCGGTGGATGCTTTACCGGTAATTATATCGGAATATATGCATCGGGAACAAAAGATGCAGTTGCAGATGCGCTGATTACAGAATTTACTTATTCAGGAAAATAGAAATAAAGAATGTTAATGCCGGTGGAGGAATTATAAGAACCTCTGCCGGCATTAATTTTAGTATTTCTCTTCACAGTATTTACAGCGGTAAATATGGTTGGCCTCGTCCGTAAGCATAAATACCTGGTCAAGTTCCTGCTCAATCTGTGTAATGCATCGCGGATTTTTGCATTTGATGACATTGGTAACCGTTTTGGGAAGAGCAAGTCTTTTTTTCTCAGTTATTACGCCGTCTTTAATAATGTTAATGGTGATATCGTTGTCAACGAAACCTAAGATATCCAAATCCACCAGATCAAGACCGCCGTCTATTTTAATAATGTCTTTTTTGCCCATTTTGTTGCTTCTTGCATTTTTAATTATTGCAACACAGCAGTCCAGCTTTTCAAGTCCCAGATATTTGTAAATATCCATTGATTTGCCTGCTTTTATATGGTCTATAACAAAACCGTTTTCAAGTTTTCCAACATTTAACATGGCAGTTCCACCTCCAGTAATGTGAGAATCAGAGCCATACGGACATATACGCCGTATTGTGCCTGTTTAAAATATGCGGCCCTCGGGTCATTATCAACTTCCACGGAAATTTCGTTAACTCTCGGAAGCGGGTGAAGTACTAACATATCCTGCTTGGCAAGCTCCATCTTGGCGTTATCAAGGATATAGAAGCCTTTCATTCGCATATATTCTTCTTCGTTAAAGAAACGCTCTTTCTGAACTCTCGTCATATATAAAATATCAAGTTCAGGCATTGCATCTTCAAGTCTTTCAACTTCCACAAACTCATGTCCGCCTGCTTTTAATACATCTTCTCTTATATAATCGGGTATCCTTAACTCATGAGGGGAAATAAGAACAAATTTTATGTTGTTATATCGTACAAGTGAATTAATAAGTGAATGAACCGTACGGCCGAATTTTAAATCTCCGCAGAGACCGATGGTCAGATTATCAAAATGACCTTTAAGGGATTTGATTGTCATTAAATCGGTCAGAGTCTGTGTCGGATGCTGATGGCCGCCGTCTCCCGCATTGATTACCGGGATGGAAGAGTGAAGGGAAGCAACCAAAGGTGCACCTTCCTTAGGATGTCTCATTGCGCAGATGTCTGCATAGCAGGAAATTACCTGTATCGTATCAGATACGCTCTCTCCTTTGGCTGCAGAACTGGAATCCGCAGAAGAAAAACCGAGAACGGAGCCTCCGAGATTCAGCATCGCAGCTTCAAAACTGAGTCTTGTACGGGTGCTTGGCTCATAAAAAAGTGTTGCCAGTTTTTTGCCTTTACAGCATTGTGAATATTTTGAAGGGTCAGCCGCAATATCCGAAGCAAGATTTAAAAGCTTGTCGAGTTCGGGTACGGAAAAATCCAGTGGACTAAGTAAATGTTTCATTTAAACCTCCTAAGCAGCTTGGCATTATCATAAATAATATATGTATGATTTTATGCATTTTTTCTATTTTATTACATCAAAATAATGATTTCAATAGGGAATATGAAATTAGTTGACTAATGAATAAAATAGATATATAATCCAACTCGGATAATGTTTCCGCAAAATAGGAGGGACTAAAATGAAAACTATTATGAAAAGAATCGCAGTATTTGCTCTTATTGCAGCCATGACTGTAGCAGCATTCTGCGGATGCAGCAAGAAAACAGGAACAAGTTCTGCTGACTCAATGTTCGGAGTTATGGAGGAAAGCCTGAATCTGGACAAATGGGAAGGCACCGTAACGCTTACAATGGACACTGCCCAGATGAATGTTTCGGCAGATTTAACAGCAGTATGCGACGGAAATGCAACTTCTTTATCTGCAAAGATAAGTGCAGGCGGATTTTCTTTTGAAATCAAAAATTTTGTAGTTGCAACAAAGGATGCCATGTATTTTAATATTGGTGCAATATATGACTCAATGGGCTCATATCTTGCTGCTACAGGACTTTCATTGGAAGACATGGGTCTTGATAAGGACTGGATTGTATATACGGCAGAAGATGCATTTAAGAAGGATACGGACTTTTCTTCATCTGTATTGGATGCAATGGATGAGGCATATAAGGATCTCATTGTTGAAGAGGACGGAGAATACAAACTGGCATTTTCTGATAAAGAAGGTGCGCAGAAATTCCTTGATGCCACAGTAGCTCTGCTTGAGAAGAACAAAGACAAATGGTCTGAAGATTTAGCAGATGCCATGTCTAAGGTTGACTATTCATCAATTAAAAATGATATTATTGAAGCCAATGAAAAAGCAGGAAATGTATTGGATGAAGATACTATCGATGAAATGTTTTCAGTTGACGAGGACTCTGTTAAAGTACCTTCAAAAGAAGACTGTGCAGAACTGTTTGATAAGGCAATTGAATCCCTTAAGGAAGGCGATTTGGAAGATTTTGAGGGAAATGTCGCTCTTACCGCATCTGCAAAAGGTAAAGAATATAAATATAAAGCTGAAATGGCATACGAAGATGAATCAATTTCTTTAGAGGCTGTAATCAACAAAACATCAGATGTTAAAGTTGAAGTGCCTTCAGAGGACGAAGCAGTTTCATATGCAGACTTTCTTATAAAATATTATTCATATATTGAAAACAGTTATGGTTATGATGATGATTATGAATATGATGATTATTATGATGATGATTTTTATTATAATGATGATTATAAATATGATGAAGAAGAATACTATGACGATGAAGATGTTTTCAGTGATATCTTTGGTGAAGATGCAGAATTGTTTAACTGACAGAATATAATCCTGAATTAAAGGACATACTAACCGTGGCAGAAAGCCTAGAAACGGAGGTATGTAAAAATGACAGATTTAGGATGTTGTGTAACAAACTGTGTTTATAATGCAGAGCATATGTGTTGTAAAAACAGCATTAAAGTAATCGGTAAATCTGCAACTGATTCAGGCAGCACATGCTGTGGCTCCTACAAAGGAGATTATTCACAGAGTGCGCAAAACAGCAGCAGCGCACCTAATCCGAAAATGGATATCCGTTGTGATGCAGTAAACTGTATGCATAATGATGATAAAAGGTGTGTGGCTTCACATGTGGAAGTCAGAACTTCTGCAGATACTGTTCATGGACAGACAGAGTGCAGTACTTTTAAAATGAGATAGTTTCTAACGGTAAATACCGCAGCAGTTTAGGCTGTTGCGGTATTTTTTTACTTTACAGGAAATCTTTTTAATCACTTTTTTTAAAAATAAGCAAATAAGCCTTGCAAAAAAAATGTTTTACGATAGAATTAAATGTGGAATAATTTGTTAAAGAGTGAGGTAATGAAATGATTTGTGCAAACAATGTTACACTTAGAATCGGTAAGAAAGCATTATTTGAAGATGTAAATATAAAATTCACACCGGGTAACTGTTATGGACTTATAGGTGCCAACGGTGCCGGTAAATCTACTTTTCTTAAAATCCTTTCAGGACAGTTAGAACCTAGCAAAGGTGATGTTACGATGTCTCCGGGAGAAAGACTTTCTTTTCTCGAACAGGACCATTTTAAATATGATTCATATATGGTATTAGATACAGTAATTATGGGTAATGAGCGTCTTTATCAGATTATGAAAGAAAAAGATGCGATTTATGCCAAAGAGGATTTTTCCGAAGAGGACGGAATCAGGGCCAGTGAGCTTGAAGGGGAATTTGCGGAAATGAACGGCTGGGAAGCTGAGTCAGATGCGGCAATGCTCCTTAACGGACTTGGTATAGAGACTGACCTTCATTACAAGCTTATGTCAGAGCTTAACGGAAGTCAGAAGGTTAAAGTTCTTCTGGCTAAAGCACTTTTCGGCAATCCGGATATTCTTCTTCTGGATGAGCCTACCAACCACCTTGATCTTGATGCAATAGCATGGCTTGAGGAATTTCTGATTAATTTTGAAAATACCGTAATTGTGGTTTCACATGATCGTTATTTCCTTAACAAAGTATGCACCCAGATTGCTGATATTGATTATGCCAAGATACAGCTTTATGCAGGTAACTATGATTTCTGGTACGAATCAAGCCAGTTAATGATTAAGCAGATGAAGGAAGCCAATAAGAAGAAAGAAGAGAAGATTAAAGAACTTCAGGAATTTATCCAGAGATTCTCTGCCAACGCTTCCAAATCCAAGCAGGCTACATCCCGTAAGAGAGCTTTGGAGAAAATTGAGCTTGATGACATCAGACCGTCAAGCAGAAAGTATCCGTACATTGATTTCAGACCTTTCCGTGAAATCGGTAATGAGGTTCTCACCGTGGAAGGACTTACCAAGACAATCGATGGTGTAAAAGTACTTGATGATGTTTCATTTATAGTTAATCATGATGATAAAATTGCTTTTGTCGGTTCTGATGAGCTGGCAAAGACCACACTTTTTAAGATTCTGGTTGGAGAATTAGAGCCGGATGCCGGAAGTTTTAAGTGGGGAATTACCACATCACAGGCATATTTCCCGAAGGATAATACCAAAGAATTTGACTGTGATGATACCATTGCAGACTGGCTTATGCAGTATTCTCCCGAAAAGGATATAACATATGTAAGAGGTTTCCTCGGAAGAATGCTTTTTGCCGGAGATGACGGCGTTAAGAAGGTAAGGGTTTTATCGGGAGGAGAAAAAGTCAGATGTCTTTTATCCAAAATGATGATTATGGGTTCTAATGTACTTATTTTCGATGAACCTACCAACCACCTTGACATGGAATCAATTACAGCACTTAATAACGGGCTGATTAAGTTCCCGGGAGTAGCACTTTTTGCATGCCGTGACCATCAGTTTGTGCAGACAACAGCCAACAGAATTATGGAACTTGTTAACGGTAAGCTTATTGATAAGATTACCACTTATGATGAATATCTTGAGAGCGACGAAATGGCGAGAAAACGCCAGGTATACAATACCTTCAACGAAGAAGGAGAAAGCGATAATTAATGAGTGTATTTGATAACAACACCACGGAATACAGACAATTTGAATACGCAGTAAATATTATTGGCGATTGCACAGAGGATTATTTGTTTTTCTTTGATTTGGAAAAAGATTATTTTTCAATATCAAAGACAGCCGTAGAAAAATATAACTTCCCGTCTGCCAAATTCAGTAACAGTATACATGTACTTAAAAATATTATCTACAAAAAGGATTTTAAGAATGTTACAGAGCTTTTTGTGGATGTGGTAAGAGGCAATATAGACGAGATTAATTTTGATATACGGTTTGTGGCCAGAGACGGTAATCTTTGCTGGGTAAACTGCAGCGGTAAAGTTATCCGTGGCAATGATGAGTCAAATACCCACATTATCGGAAGAATTTCCGAACTCGGAGAACGCAAGAATGCGGATAATGTTACAGGATTTCGTACACAGGTCCTTTTTGAAAGGGATTATAATACATGGAGCATGGGAAACCACGGCTCTTCCGGTTTTGTAATGCGAATCGGTATTGATAATTTTCGCGACATTAATGAAAAATACGGTTATGAGGCAGGAGACGGAGTTTTACGCTCCCTGGCAAACTGCCTGATAAGGGTTGTTCCAAGCCATATCAGAATTTACAGAATGGAAGGGGACGAGTTCTCAATTTTTTATAATGAAGACCTTTCGGATGAGGCAATCGGAGAGATTTTCCAGGAGCTTCGAAAAGAAATAGAAAAGAGCTCGGCAGCACTTGATTATGCCATTTTCTATACGATATCAGCGGGAGTAATGCGGATTGGTGCTACAAATCTTTCCTATGAAGCTTTGTACAGAAAAAGCGAATTTGCTTTAAGTTGTGCCAAGAAACAGGGCAAGAACAGTATTTGTTTCTTCAATGAGCAAAAATATTCAAGCTATATGTATGCTCTTGAGGTTCAGGAAGAATTAAGGCAGGCAGTTAAAAACGATTTTAACGGATTCTTCCTTGTGTTCCAACCTATTATAGCATCACCTAAGAATATTGTTGCAGGTGCGGAAGCCTTATTAAGATGGAACAGCTCCAGGTACGGAGTTATGTCACCGGCTGAGTTTGTTCCGCTTCTCGAGGACAGCGGTTTAATTATTCCGGTGGGCAGATTTGTGTATCGTTCTGCCATCGAGCAGTGTAAAAAGTGGCTTGACATTAATCCGGATTTTATAATGCATATTAATCTGTCATATGTACAGCTTCAAAAGAGTGACATAATAGATGAAATTACCCAATTTGCAAGATTAGTCCGTGTACCGGTTGAAAATATCGTTCTGGAGCTTACCGAAAGCGGAGAGATTGAAACGCACGGCAAAGTCAGGGAGACGGTAGAAGAGATATACCATAACGGTATCGGACTTGCAATAGACGATTTCGGAACAGGGTATTCCAATATGAGATATCTCAGGGATATGCAGGTTAATACACTTAAAATCGACCGGGCGTTTGTTGTTAATTCCACAATTCCGGGATTTGATTATAATCTCATTAAATCTTTTACTGATTTAGCTCATAGTGTGGACATTAAAATCTGTCTGGAAGGTGTGGAGACCAAAGAGCAGCTTGACGCTCTTACGGAGCTGAATCCTGATTATATACAGGGCTTTTATTTTGGAAAACCGGTTGTAAACGATGAGTTTAAGAAGGTTTATCTGTCTGCATAATGATAAAAGTACCCGTAAGGAATGAAAGGAATGGCGATATTAAATGACACAGAATACAACTTCACATAAAAACACCATCCCATCAGATATTGAAATTGCTGTAAATGAAGGCTATCGTTTGGGAGCGTATATAACAAATGACGGTTATGCATTTGCTTTTGTATCTGCATCGGAGGAAATCAGTCTTTTATTATACAGCAATCCGGATGATAAGCCGGAATACGAAATACGGGTGGGGAAAGAGTATAAAGACGGGGAAGTTTTTTCTTTTATAATCAAAGGAATTAATCTTGATGGTTATATGTATATTTACAGGGACGGTGAGGAAAATATTACTGACCCATATGCCAAAAGCCTTAAGATTATTACAATGCCTGACGGCACAAAGAAATATTACGGCGTACTTACCGGGGACAGCTTTTCCTGGGACGGTGACAAATCGCTGCACATATGTCCTTCAGACCTTGTGATATATAAGCTTCATGTTAAAGGATATACGAAAAACCGTTTTTCCAAGGTTAAGAATAAAGGTACTTTTAAGGGTCTGGCTGAGAAAATACCGTATTTTCTTGAACTGGGAATTAATGGTGTGGAGCTGATGCCTGCATATGAATTTGTAAGTTCCGGCGCAGGAAATAATTTCTGGGGGTATGATAAAGGATACTATTTTGCACCTAAGGCCGATTACTGTGCCTGTTATCTTTCCGGAAATGACTATACAACAGAAGTTAAGGAAATGATCAAAAAATTCCATGCCAACGGAATAGAAGTGTATATGGAGTTTTATTTCCCGAGAGAAATTACCGCAGGGCTTATTGATGACTGTCTCCGCTACTGGAAAAAAGAGTACCATATTGACGGCGCCCATGTACTTTGTGATGAGAGAGTACGGCTTATTCTGGCAGAGGATGTATATCTTAAAGATTTTAAGATTTTTTACTCTGACTGGTATCATGATTGTAACAATAAAAATCTTATCGAATATAATGACGGATTCCGCAATGTAAGCCGGAGAATTCTCAAAGGTGATGAAGACCAGCTTCAGGCATTTTTCTATGCCATGTGCAAAAATCCTAATCACGAATCCACAGTTAATTATGTTGCCAACAATAACGGCTTTACCCTTGCTGATTTGTTTTCTTATGACAGAAAGCATAATGAGGATAACGGTGAAAATAACCGTGACGGTGAGGATTATAATTTAAGCTGGAACTGCGGAGTGGAAGGTCCTACCAAGAAGAGAAAAATACAAGAACTCAGGAGCCGCCTTATGAAGAATGCAATGACAATCCTTTTTACGGCTCAGGGAATTCCGCTCATTTTCGGCGGAGATGAGTTTGGAAACAGCCAGCACGGAAATAATAATCCGTACTGTCAGGATAATGAAACAGGCTGGGTTGACTGGGGTGCTTTTACGAGAAACCGTAAGTTTTTTGAGTTCGTTAAAGAGCTTATTGCATTCCGAAGGGAGCATACGGTTCTTCATATGGATAAAGAACCGTCTCTGGTTGATTACAGATACCACGGCCTTCCGGATGTGTCATACCACGGCAGTAAAGCATGGTATCCGGATATGGCTCACTACAACCGCCATGGAGGAATTTTATATTGCGGTAAATATGCAGCCAAGCCGGAAAATGATGTATATCTTGCATTTAATATGCATTGGGAGCCGCACGAAATTGCACTTCCTTCCGTGCCGGAATCAGAGTGGGAAATTATGTTCACGACAGGAACCGAAATCAGCAACGATAAGCCTGAAAAGTTCATTGTTGTTGAGCCGAGAACGGTGGTTGTTCTCACTAATAAAAAAAAGTAGTTGAAATATGTAAAACCATATTATAAAATATAACAAGACAATTCTAAGGAGGTACACCTTTATATGGTAGTTGCAGGTGATTTTAAAAACGGTATTACAATAGAGATGGATAATAATATTTACCAGATCATTGAATTCCAGCATGTAAAACCGGGCAAGGGCGCAGCTTTTGTCAGAACTAAATTAAAAAACATTAAGAGTGGCGGCGTTATTGAGAAATCTTTCAGACCTACTGAGAAATTCCAGCTTGCCCACATTGATAAATCTGAATATCAGTATCTTTACTCAGATGGTGAGGATTACTTCTTCATGAATACAGAGAACTTCGAGCAGATTCAGCTTTCAAGCGATAATGTAGGAGATGCCCTTAAGTTCGTTAAAGAAAATGATATGTGTAAACTCTGCTCATACAACGGAGAGGTTTTTGCTATTGAACCTCCTATGTTTGTTGAACTTGAGATTACAGCAACAGAGCCGGGTGTTAAGGGCGATACAGCTACAGGTGCAACAAAGCCTGCAACTGTTGAAACAGGAGCAACTGTTTATGTTCCTCTCTTCGTTAACCTTGGTGATAAGATTAAGATTGATACAAGAACAGGAGAGTATCTTTCAAGAGCTTAATTTGTTTTTTCTGTATCCCTCCGGGCACATCCCGGGGGGATATCATAAACTTCTTTTTTTCATTATTTTCACATTTTTATAATTTAATATAAGCCGTATAATCCTTAGCCTGCCGGGGTTGATATATATGAAAGGATTAATTATGGAATATCTTGATTTTTTGGAATGCATAAGGGATTTGGTGGAGAAAGTATGTCCGAAAGAGGATAGTGTGGTTTTGAGGAAAGTGACCAAAAACAATTCATTTAACCTGGATTGTATTATGATTCAGAAACCCGATGCAGTTGTGACACCCACAATATATCTTAACAGTTATTATAATGATTTCCTTGAGGGGAAAAGCCTTGAAAAAATTGCCGAAGATATACTGGAGTCGGACCAAAAGGCGAGAAATGATTTTGGATTTAATGTGGAGGATTTTACCGATTTTGATGTTATGAGAAGCCGGATTGCCTGTAAGCTGGTCAACAGGGAAAGAAATCTTGCCATGCTTAATGAAGTTCCACACAAAGATTATCTTGATTTTGCCGTTGTGTATTATTTTTATATAGAAAATACAGGGACGGGATGTGCCACCTCAATAGTGAACAAAAGCTTTCTTGACAGATGGAATATTGATGAAGATATGCTTCATGAAATTGCAATGGAAAATACGCCGGTTATAATGAAACCCGTTATAAAGTCCATGGTAGAAATACTTGGTGAGCTTATCGGAAGTGAAGGTTATTCTGATGAACAGAGAGAGGATATGTACAATGATATTGAGAACCTTAAAACCTCTGCACCCGAAATGTTTGTTCTTACAAACAAAACAGGTATTTTCGGAGCCGCCGGAATCCTGAATGAAAAACTTCTTCGCGATTTCGGTAAAACTTACGGAAACTTCTTTATTCTGCCAAGCAGTATTCACGAGCTTATTTTTGTCCCTGATGACAAACTGATTAACGGAAAAGAACTGGAAAAAATGGTAAGAGATGTAAACATAACCCGGGTTAATTATGATGAGTATTTATCGGATTATGTGTATTACTATGACACAGACCGCCTCTCGGTAGAAAAACTTAATTAAATTAAGCCAAAATCCATATATGTGTAATTAAATTAAGAAAAAACCTCGCTTTAAAAAATTTCTTGCAGTACAAATAAAACTTTATTATAATAACACCAACGGGTAACGTGATGAATTACCTGAATGGTTATAATGAATATATTTCATGCAAGGAGGACTTAATTATGTCATATGTAGATGACGTCTTAGCAATGGTTATTGCAAAGAATCCGGCACAGCCTGAATTTCATCAGGCAGCCAAAGAAGTTTTGGAATCTCTTCGTGTAGTTGTTGAGGCTAACGAGGAAGAGTATCGTAAGGATGCATTACTTGAAAGACTTGTAACCCCTGAGAGAGTTATAATGTTCCGTGTACCATGGGTTGATGATAAAGGACAGGTTCAGGTAAACAACGGTTTCAGAGTACAGTTTAACAGTGCAATCGGACCTTACAAGGGAGGATTACGTTTCCACCCTTCAGTAAATCTTGGAATTATTAAGTTCTTAGGCTTTGAACAGATTTTTAAGAATTCCTTAACAGGCCTTCCAATCGGCGGCGGTAAAGGTGGTTCTGACTTTGATCCTAAGGGAAAATCTGATAGAGAAGTTATGGCTTTCTGCCAGAGCTTTATGACTGAGCTTTGCAAGCATATCGGTGCAGATACCGATGTTCCTGCAGGAGATATCGGTGTAGGCGGACGCGAAATCGGATATATGTACGGACAGTACAAGAGAATCCGCAATCTTTATGAAGGTGTTCTTACAGGAAAAGGACTTACATACGGTGGTTCTTTAGCAAGAACAGAAGCTACAGGATACGGACTTCTTTACTTAACAGAAGAAATGTTAAAATGCAACGGTAAAGATATTGCAGGTAAGACTATCTGTGTTTCAGGTGCAGGAAATGTTGCAATCTATGCAATTCAGAAAGCACAGCAGTTAGGCGCAAAGCCTGTAACATGTTCTGATTCAACAGGCTGGATCTATGATCCTGAAGGAATCGATGTTGCTCTTCTTAAAGAAGTTAAGGAAGTTAAGAGAGCCCGTCTTACAGAATATGCGGCAGCAAGACCTTCAGCAGAATATCATGAAGGCAAAGGCGTATGGACAGTTAAATGTGATGTTGCTCTTCCATGTGCTACTCAGAACGAACTTGGAATTGAAGATGCTAAGACATTAGTTTCTAACGGATGCTTCGCAGTAGCTGAAGGTGCTAACATGCCTACAACTCTTGAAGCTACCGAATATCTTCAGGCTAACGGTGTTCTTTTCTGCCCTGGCAAGGCTTCAAACGCAGGTGGTGTTGCTACATCAGCTCTTGAAATGAGCCAGAACTCAGAGAGACTCAGCTGGACATTTGAAGAGGTTGATTCTAAGCTTAAGAACATCATGGTTAACATTTTCCATAACCTTGATGAGGCTTCCAAGAAATACGGAATGGAAGGCAACTATGTAGCAGGTGCCAACATTGCAGGTTTCTTAAAGGTTGCAGAAGCTATGAAGGCTCAGGGAATTGTATAATTACTGATTCCAAATTAATAAATGATAATGAAAAGTCCTGTAAACCCGGTGTTTATGGGACTTTTGCTTTATAGGAAACTTTGTCCTGTAAAGCAAAAACGTTCCCGCTTTGTTGCAATTAAGGCGGACAATCTTTTTTAAATGCTGTAAAATTATTCGTTGAATTTTACAACACTTTTTTGTATAATTTATATATAAACAGAGAATATGAAAGGAAGTTGATTTTATGCCGAATATATTACCTGTATCAGATTTAAGAAATTATAATGAAGTA
>JBJENE010000065.1:0-4749 GCA_051880035.1 Butyrivibrio sp. | reverse complement strand
AGGAAATCCCCGGGGACTACGATGAAAACCCGGGAAAACGAGCATTTTGCTCGTAGGAAATCCCCAGGGGCTACGATGAAAACCTGAAAAACGAGCTTTTTGCTCGTAGGAAAAGCCCCGGGGCTACGATGAAAACCCGGGAAAACGAGCATTTTGCTCGTAAGGAAAGCCCGGGGGCTACGATGAAAACCTGAAAATCGAGCAAAATGCTCGTAGGAAAAGCCCCGGGGCTACGATGAAAACCCGGGAAAACGAGCATTTTGCTCGTAGGAAAAGCCCCGGGGACTACGATGAAAATCCGGGAAAACGAGCAAAATGCTCGTAGTGGGCCCCGAAATAATACTATCAAAAAACCAAATACGAAAAGGAGATGTTATAATAATTGAGAGGATTAAGAGAAATATTACTAAAAGAGTATGACAGATTGGGAAGAATCAGGCAGAAACTGGTTAAAGAATTGCAGAATGTGCCGGAGGGGACACTCAGAATTACTAAATCAAATAAGGCTACACAGTATTTTCATCACACAAAGACTTGCTTCAAAGGTAATGGCAAATATATACCAAAATCAAATCAGGGCTTGATTCATCAGCTGGCCCAGAAATCGTACGATCAAAAGATTCAGACTTTGGTGGATAGAAGACTGCACCAGCTTGAAATATTGATAAATGAATATCATGATGATGAAATTGAAGCGATTTATAAAAGACAACAGGAAGAACGGAAAAGATGGGTTATCCCGGTTGAACCCACATGGGAGCAAATTTTAAATGAATGGATTGATAAAGAATATACCGGAAAAGGGTTTAAAGAGAATGATGTGAGTATTTACACTGAGAAGGGTGAACGCGTGCGCTCCAAGTCGGAAAAAATAATAGCGGATTATTTTTTTCGGAACAAAATTCCGTATAAATACGAAAAGCCGCTTATGTTAAAGGGGTATGGCATAGTTTATCCGGATTTTACACTTTTGTCAGGAAAAACGAATAAGGAAATATATTGGGAACATCAAGGACGAATGGATGATCCGGCGTATGCGAATGCGGCAATCAATAAGATAAAGACTTATGAAGAGAATGGAATTTTTGTAGGAGAAAGATTGATTCTAACTTTTGAAACACAGAGCTCTGTGTTAAATACAGGTGAAATTTCGAGGATTGTTGAAAGAATCGTATGATGAGGGAAAGGTTTTTTCCAAATTGAATTAAAGAAAATATCATGATATAATTTACCATATTTGAGCAAGGGGGATATTATCATGAAACCGGCCGGAAGGACAATTCGAATATGGATAATTGTATCTGTAGCGGTATTGGTTGCTTATGCATGCCGTTTAATCGGAAATGCCGGCATACATTCAAGAACTGTGGGAATTATCCGCTCCGGAATTTATATTACTCTGTTTATCTTGTGGGGAATTTATGTAAAAAATCATATACTGCAGGTACAGGTGCGCCGGTATCTGTATGCTGTTGTTGTGTTAGTCGTATTCTGGTTTCTTGTAAGAACGGCCAAATTTCATTTTATTTCTGAAACTCTGTATCCGGATGCCATCAGATATTGCTGGTATCTGTATTATCTTCCGATGATTTTTATCCCGTTACTGGGAGTGTTTGTTTCAATGTCACTGGGGAAACCCGAGAATTATCATCTTCCGAAACAGACGTCACTGTTTTATATTCCTGCCGGAATTTTATTTGGACTTATAATTACAAATGATTTGCATCAGCTTGTATTTACTTTTCCGGAAAATGCAACTGTATGGAGTGATAAAAATAACGGGTACATGGTGTTATACTATATTACTATTGGCTGGATGATTATATGTGCCGTTAATATGTTTATTACACTGTATAAAAAGAGCCGGGTTCCCGATACCTACAAGCACATTATACTGCCGTGTATTCCTTCTTTTTTTCTGTTGATTTATATGGTACTGTATTATTCGGGTTTTAAATGGGTGAGATTGGCTCTGGGAGATGTGACAGCGGTAACCTGTGTTATGTATGTGATTACATTTGAAATCTGTATCAGGTGCGGTTTTATTCAGGCGAATACCCATTATCCGGAATTGTTTGATGCTTCAACCGTAGGAGCCCAGATAACGGATGAAGAATATAATGTTTTTCTGTCCTCCATAACCGCAAAGGCGGTACCGCAGGAAATTCTTTGTAAGACGGAGAACGGACCGGTAATGATTGATGACGGTGTGAGAATTCTGCAAGCTCCTATAAGAGGCGGCCATGTAATATGGTCGGAGGATTTATCGTCGCTTCTTTCGGTTCTTAATGAGTTAAATGAGGCCAAGGAAAATCTTGAAGATGAAAATGCCCTGCTTGAAGAAGAGAACAGACTTAAAGCCCGTGAGGCGCATATTGCCGAACAGGAGAGATTGTACAATATAATTCAAAGGGATACGGCCGGGCAGATTGACTTCATGGATGAATTAATCGGAAATTTTGAATCGGCGGTTTCGGAAGAAGAACGGATAAAAATATTACATAAAATGCTTGTTGTGGGGGCTTATCTGAAAAGGCGGAGTAATCTTGTGTTTCTTTCGGATAAAGCGTCAATGCTTCCGGCGAAGGAAATTGAACTTACCTTTGGTGAATCATTGGATAACCTGGAAATATACGGGGTTGTATGTGGTTTCAAATCGGAAATTTACCAAAATGTTCCGTCTGAATTGATTATTAAAGCATATGATTTGTTTGAGAAAATAGTAGAAAAATCTTTGGAGCGTATGAGCTGCATCACCGTGTATGCAGGAGTGGACGAAGAAAGGTTTTTCATTATAATAAATACTGATTCCGGCTCTGATTTTTATGATATCATTTCTGATACCGTTACGGCGGTTAAGGATGAAGACGGGGAATGGAAAATTACAATGCTGTATGGTAGCGGAGGTGATGGCAAATGATCAGACTTAAAGGAAATTCGGTAAAGGAAGCTCTTGATAATCTGCCGTGCGGTGTCTGTTTTTTCGACAAAAACGGAATGGTAACGATGTGCAATTATCAGATGCACAGACTTATTTTCGACATTACGGGAAGAGATTTACAGAGTCTTACCGAACTCCGGACAATTTTAAACGATGAAGATGAGAAAATTTTTATCCTTGAAAATGGCAGTGTATGGAGATTTTCCGTGGAAAATATCGTGACAGGTGACGGCGATGCATATACACAGGTTATTGCTTCGGATGTTACAAAACTGCATTACAAGAAGATAGAATTGGAACAGGAAAAAGAGAAACTCGAAGAATATGCCGTGCGTATGAGGAAACTTTCTGCCAACATCATCACGGTTATTCGGGAGGAAGAAATCCTTAAGATGAAAATGCGTGTCCATGACGATATAGGAAGAAGCGTTATTGCGACAAGGAGACTTCTAAGGCAGAACAGACCTACAGGAGAGATGGATATTGCCACATGGAAAAACGCAGTACAGCTTTTAAAGCATGACAATGCCATTCCGGAAGATAATTATGCATTTTCAGAACTGGTTTCCGATGCATCAGGTATCGGAATACAGATTCTTAAAGAAGGGGAGTTTCCGACGGATGCAGTAGCGGCTGAAATATTTCTTGTGGCCATACGGGAATGTATGACGAATGCGGTTCATCATGCAGGCGCCACCGAACTTTATGTTAAGATGAATTGTGACGAAGATACGGCTTATGCCGGAATTTCCAATAACGGAGCAATTCCGCAGGGGAAAATAACAGAGGGCGGAGGTTTATCATCACTGCGCTCACGAATTGAAAAGAAGGGCGGAACCATGGAAGTAATAAGCGAGCCGGAATTTCAACTGAAAGTAACTGTCAGATTAGGGGAAGCTGATAATCCGTAAGAAGGAGAGAGAACATGATAAATGTTTTGATTGTTGAAGACCAGAGAATGATGCGTGAAACAATGGAAAATTATATAAAGCAGAGTGAGGGATACCATCTTGCCGGTTCTGTTGCAAGAGCAGGACTTGCAGAAACATTTTGTGTGAGTAATCCTGTAAATCTTGTACTTATGGATGTGTGTACCGAAAATGATGAAAGCGGATTTGAGGCAACCCGGATTCTCAAAACCATGTTTCCCAAGATTAAAGTGGTCATAGTTACATCCATGCTTGATTCAAGCTATCTTAACAGGGCGAGAGATGTGGGAGCCGACAGCATATGGTTTAAAGATGTCAGCAGGGAAACACTTATGTCCGTGGTGGAGCGCACCATGAACGGAGAATCCGTATATCCCGACAGAACGCCGCAGGTCAGAATCGGTAATGCCTCAAGCTATGATTTCACCGAGGCGGAGATAAAAGTCCTCAGGGTTCTTGTGGAAGGAATGACCTATTCCCAGATGGCAGATACATTAGGGCTGTCTGTTGAGACGGTAAAATCCCATGTGGGAAGTATGTTATCCAAGACGGGCTTTACATCCAAAACAAAGCTTGCTGCAATGGTTATGAGTAAGAGAATGATAGTCAACGGGTTTTAGAAAATTTTATATCACTTTTTGGGCCTTCATCCCCCGTTCGGGGGATGTTTTTTTTATAAATAAAAATACAATGGATATAAACGGAGGAGTATCTTTATAAGTCATGAGGAAAGTGGGGTGGGAATATGCGACGGGTTGTTGTGGATATGCAGAATTATCTCTTTGCAGACGCAATAGCGCAATCTTTACAAAATGCGGATTCGGACTTTTATGTTCACAATTCGGAAAGTCCCGACAGGACAGCGGAGCTTTGCAGGCT
>JBJENE010000064.1:0-24817 GCA_051880035.1 Butyrivibrio sp. | reverse complement strand
TGAAACCAGATATCGAGGCACTGCGCAAAAAATACATGGATAATCCGCCGGAAGGTATGACATCCAGGGACATTCGCCTTATGAGCGAGGATGCACTTCTGGACATGGATTATTTCTTAAATGACGATGAACTTGATGACGAATTCGGAGAAGAAGGTTTCTATATCTTCTAAATCTGTTTCGTCTGTTCGTTGTGCCCGCCGACCTGCGGGCCTTTTTCAATTCAAGAGAACGCCGCAGGCGGTCTTTCCTATAAAGTAAAAAAAGAGACAACACGCCTCGTTTGTGAGCGAGCTCACACGAGTCGTATTATCTCTTTTTTTGCATGGCTTGTAGCCTTCGCGGATGTTCCCAGCGGGAATCGAACCCACAACTAGCGCTTAGGAGGCGCTTATTATATCCGTTTAACTATGAGAACCAATTTAAACACTATGCTATTTTAGCATGCCAAAATAGTGTAAGTCAATGGCAACTTATTTTAATTAGCCTGCCGGATAATCCCCTGCAGCCAGATTCTTCCGGAAAATCTGAATCCCGGCTGGGGAATTCCGTATAAGTCCTTTGCATTGACAACAACACTCACATATACATTATTACATTCCAGATTAAGGAAATACAGTTCCTCTCCCGTAATGGTGTTGGTTGTTTTGGTACAGTCAATAATATTTCCGATTACGGAATATGCATCGCACTCCATTCCTGACGGAAGAAAAGAGGTGTCAACCACAGACAGGACATCCTCTGTAAGAATCCGTTTACTCAGCTTTGTCATGATATCATAATCGACAATTGTAAGGTTAGCCATTGCTTCCTGGCTTCCGTTGTAGGCTGACTTAATTAAATCAATTCTTTTTATCCGCTCTTTGTTCAGTTTTTTTATCTGATTCTGTGACTTGTAGATTGGCAGAAGAACCTTTCCCTCCCGGCACAAACCGCTAAGATACACATAATTTCGTCCTGCTGCCAGAACATCCGAATCCATATTGAGAAATTCAATTATATTTCCCAGGAAAAAGATAGGTGCGATTTCCCTGCAGTCATCCATACAATTAACATAATAAGCCTCTTTATCGTTGTGGCGTTCCATAGACAGCTTCATGTCACTGTGCGGAACATTTCCTACAACAAGAGGGAAATAGAACTGTCTTGTAAAGGTTTTTGAGACAGGCGAATACAGACCGCGGATTACAATATATCCCCAGCCTCCGAAAAAAGTAGTTCCTACATCAAATATTTTTTCACAAATCTCTGCTTCGCAAAGTCCGTCGCCATTACCCGGAACATATTTTATTCTGTTCTGTCTGACTGCATTTAGAATTATTTCATTCAACAATGCATCCATAGCCGCCTTGGAGCCTATGGACCCAAGACCGGCTGCTTTTGAATACAGATGCATAATTTTTTCCTCAAAATCTTTATTTCTTTTCGATTTTTGTCATACCGCCCATATATGGCTGTAATGCCTTAGGGATATTTACTGAGCCGTCTGCATTAAGATTATTCTCAAGAAATGCAATTAACATTCTAGGCGGTGCAACAACAGTATTATTAAGTGTATGTGCAAAATACTTGCCGTTTTCTCCGTTTACGCGGATTTTCAGTCTTCTTGCCTGAGCGTCTCCCAGATTTGAGCAGCTTCCGACCTCGAAGTACTTTTTCTGTCTTGGAGACCATGCCTCCACATCGATTGACTTAACTTTCAAATCAGCCAGGTCTCCTGAGCAGCATTCAAGTGTACGCACAGGAATATCCAGTGTTCTGAATAAATCGACCGTATTCTGCCAAAGCTTGTCAAACCACATTTTGCTGTCTTCAGGCTTGCATACAACAATCATCTCCTGTTTTTCAAACTGATGAATTCTGTATACGCCTCTTTCCTCGATTCCATGAGCTCCTTTTTCTTTTCTGAAGCATGGAGAATAACTTGTCATGGTGTACGGAAGATTTTTTTCATCCAGCATAGTATCAATAAATTTACCAATCATTGAATGTTCACTCGTTCCGATGAGGTAGAGATCCTCGCCCTCAATTTTGTACATCATGGCATCCATCTCGGCAAAACTCATAACACCGGTAACCACATCGCTTCTTATCATAAAAGGCGGAACACAGTATGTGAATCCTCTGTCAATCATAAAATCTCTTGCATATGATATTACTGCGGAATGGAGTCTTGCAATATCTCCCATGAGATAGTAAAATCCGTTACCGGCAACTTTTCTGGCGCTGTCAAGGTCGATTCCGTTAAAAGCTTCCATAATCTCTGTATGGTATGGGATTTCAAAATCAGGAACAACCGGTTCCCCATATCTTTGAATCTCAACATTTTCGCTGTCATCTTTTCCGATAGGAACACTCGGATCAATAATATTCGGAATTGTCATCATTATTTTTTTGACTTTTTCCTCAAGTTCAGCCTCTTTAGCTTCAAGCTCAGCAAGTCTCTGGGAATTATCCGTAACCTGCTTCTTAATTTCCTCGGCTTCTTCTTTTTTGCCCTGTCCCATTAATGCACCAATCTGCTTGGACAGCTTATTACGGCTGGCACGAAGGTCATCTGCCTCCTGTTTAACTGCTCGTGCCTGTTCATCAAGGGTAATTACTTCGTCAACAAGAGGTAACTTTCCATCCTGAAATTTCTTTTTAATGTTCTCTTTTACTATGTCAGGATTTTCTCTGACAAATTTCATATCTAACATATTCCTATGTCCTCCTGTATTATTCAACTGTGTCCATTATAAACACAGTTAAGCATTCTGTTAAGTCTTTAATTGTTTTTTCGGTACATTCTGTACCATCGGCATTTTTAATAATCTGAATGACAGGTCTGTCCGGAAGCCCTTTGTTCTGGGAAATTACCCTTGCAGTTTCTCCTTCATTAGTTATTATGATACAATTTGTAGGAAACCATGCAATGTTTCGATTCACCAACGATACAAGCTCGTAATTAAAATGATATGCTTCACTTGTTCTGAAATATTCAACTACTTCGTGTACCTTGCGCTTTCTGTATCCTATTCCGTTAACCAGCTCGTCGAAATGGTCACAGATGGAAACCAGTTTTACCTCAACCGGTATCCTTTCACCAATTTTGTGAAACGGATATCCGACTCCGTCCTCTCTTTCGTGGTGAGACAGGACGATCATTTTAGCCGTATCGGAAAGCCATTTACATCCCTGTAAAAGCTCATATCCCTGAATAACATGTTTACGGTAATTCAATTTATCGGCAGCCGGCATTCTGTCCATTTCTATATTTTCATACGGAACGCCTACATCACATAAGCCAATGTCGTGCAAAAGTGCTCCGGTTGCCACATCATTAAGCTGTGTTTCATCAAATCCGGCTTTTATTCCCATAATTGTTGATAAAGATGCCACCGACAGCATATGGGAATACACATCTGCCTCTCTACGCTTTACATTAATAAGGCAGTTTAATATTTCAGGTTTGGATACTACCTCCTGAATTATTTCTTTTGCCGTGTCAATAATTTCCGGCATTTCGCTGTCATCATCATCACGGATTTTTTTCTCAACGATTTCTCCGATATTTTCCGTAATATCTTCTTTAATTACATCTATTGAAAAAGCATCTGTTTTTTTATTGTCATCTTCATCCTGCACATATACGGAATCAATACCGTTCTTGATTAGTCTTTCGATGTGGTCCTCCTTGATTTCAGCCCCCTCAAACAACAGGACACTTCCATTGTCATTTTCTACGGGTTTTGCAAGGACATCTCTTTCATGTAAGTCTTTAACAGATATTTTAGTCAAAAAATCACCTCTCATTATCTGAAAATAACACAAAATTAATCTGTAACGGAGCCGTCACTTCTGATTGCTTCGTCAAGTGCTTTCTTTTCTTCTTCTCCCAATGTGATATAAGATTCACCTTTTACAATTTCTTTTATATATGTATAGCAGCCTTCCCTGCTATGCATTGCATTAATAATATAACCGTTATTGCTTTTATCTAACATGGCAAGAGCAAAACTTAATTTTCCGCCCATTTCATTAAATGCATCATATTTGATAATTCCAACTTTTTTATAGACTTTCAGCAACTCTTCATTAATTTCACTTATTTGTGATTTATGCTTATTAACGGTTTTTTTAAGAATGTCTATTTCTTCGAATCTCTTTGTAATTGTATCTTCCAAAGATTCAGCTTCTTTACCTGACATTAATACATCTATTCTCTGATTTAATTTTTTATTTTTAACAGAATTCATAATTGTAATAACTAAAAGAATAATTATGATTGCTGCCATTCCTAATACTACATATAAAGTCTCCACTTCAAATAAATCAAAAAAATTCAGCATGCTATATTTCCCTCCGGTTATTTTCTCTTAAGCAACTCTACGATTCTTTCAAAATCATCCTGCGAATAATATTCTATTTCTATTTTGCCTTTGTTGTTATTCTTATTATGTATTACTACCTTGGTTCCAACTGCTTCTTTCAGTTTTTCTTCCATATCCCTGTACACAAAATCATTTTCCGGGAGTATAACTTCTTTTCGTTTTTCAGGTTTGTTAATATTTTTGACAAGCTTTTCTACTTCCCTTACACTTAATCTCTCGTCAAAAACTTTTAACGCAATATTATACTGCTTTTCCCCATCCTCTATACCAAGCAAGGCCCTGGCATGTCCGCTGGAAATCATTTCATCCACAAGCATCTTCTGAACTCTTTCATCCAGCTTTAAAAGACGCATGGAATTCGTTATTGCAGTACGGCTCTTAGATACTTTCTCAGCAACCTCGTCCTGTTTAAGATTGTACTCTTTAATAAGTCTCTGATATGCCTGCGCCTCTTCAATAGGATTAAGGTCTTCTCTTTGTATATTTTCAATTAAAGCAACTTCCATAATCTGTTGCTCGGAATAATCTTTAATTACTACAGGTACCTGCTTCAAGCCTGCAATTTTGGCAGCACGCCAGCGTCGTTCTCCTGCGATTATTTCATAATAGTCTTCTCTCTTTTTAACAATCAACGGCTGGATTATTCCGTACTGCTTTATTGAATCAGCTAGTTCATGTAAAGCATCTTCATCAAATCTTGTTCTTGGCTGATCCCTGTTCGGTTCAACTTCATTTATTTTAAGATATACTTCTGCAGGTTCCTTTACAACAACCTTTTTTTCTACTATTTTCTCAACAACTTTGGTCTTTTCCGGTGCCTTATCTTCTCCTTCAGGAATAAGTGCACCTAATCCCTTGCCCAATCCTCTTTTTACTGCCATTCGTCTTCTCCTCTATGAATTACTTCATCTGCTAATAATCTATAACTTTCCGCTCCTGCTGATTTTGGATCATACAAATTAATTGGCAAACCATGGCTTGGAGCTTCAGCCAGTCTGACATTTCTCGGAATAATTGTCTTATATATGGTCTGCTTTAATGTATACTTAACATTTTCAACAACCTGAAGAGAAAGATTCGTTCTGGCATCATACATTGTAAATACCACACCTTCCATTTCCAGGTTTGGATTAAGTCTTTTTTGTACAAGATTAACTGTATGCATTAACTGTGATAAACCTTCCAATGCATAATACTCACACTGAATCGGTACAAGAACCGTATCTGCGGCTGCCATCGCATTAACCGTAAGCATTGACAGTGACGGAGGACAATCTATCATTACAAAATCATAATTATCCTTGATTGGATCTATTTCATTACGAAGTATGTATTCTCTGTTTTCAACACCAATCAAATCTATTTCTGCTCCTGCAAGATTAACATTTGAAGGCAAAATATCAAGATTATCAATTACATTTTTCAAAAGGCAGGTATCTATATCTGTCTCACCAAGTATCAATTCATAGATTGTACTGCTAAGAGTTTCTTTATCCACACCAAATCCACTTGTAGTATTTCCCTGAGGGTCAATATCTACCACCAGAACTTTTTTACCTTTTTCAGCGAGACATGCTGATAAATTAATTGTAGTCGTAGTCTTTCCTACTCCACCCTTTTGGTTGGCAACAGCGATTATTCTGCCCATTATGTCCTCCTCAAAATGTTTCACATGAAACATTTGTATTTTACAATTTCATATTTTATCAGTGTTTATCTATTATATCACTATATACAAGAAAAATCCATATCCAAATAATGTTTCACATGAAACATTTATAAAATCTTTATTAATATTAACAAAAGTAACGGGAATGTTTCATGTGAAACATTCCCTGTTGAACATAACAAATTATATTGAAATCAGATTGTTTTTAATAGCAAAAACAGCAGCCTGCGTTCGGTCATTAACCTGAATCTTCTTAAAAATGTTGGATACATGGTTCTTAACCGTTCTTTCACTTATATTTAATTTAACTGCAATCTCTTTATTAAATAGTCCCTCAGCCAAAAGTTTTAATACATCTATCTCCCTTCTGGATAATTCTTTAAGTCTTTCAGTTGCTGAATTTCTGATTGTCAATGAATTTTCCAGCTTTTCTTTAAGCTCTTCCTGAATGAATCTGTCTCCATTATATATTGAATAAATTGCTGTCTTAAGAATCTCAACTGAACAATTCTTAAGAATATAGCCATCACAACCGAGGTCAACCGCCTTAAGGAGTTTCTCCGTATCAGCCTTTGAATCCATCATTAGTGTCTTAACCTGGAACCCATGTTCTTTCATAATCTGAAGAGTCTTAAGTCCATCAAAGTTATCCATTTCTACATCCATAAGAACAATGTTTGGATTAAGCTTATTAACCTCATTAAGGCATGCGAATCCGTCTGCAGCCTCTCCGACTACATTAACATCACACCGGTCCTCCAACAAAAGTTTAAGGCCCTGTCTTACAAGATTTTGATCATCCGCTACAAATATATTAACCGGCATAACTAGTCCTCCCGGGAATCAATATTTTTCTTAAGGTAATTTATTTCAGCAATTGCACGGTGAGCATCTATTTTAATAAGCTTAGAAATAAAATCGAGTTTGGCGAGTATCATTTCAATATCAGTTTCAGGAGATTCGTTGTCCAACATTTCGGATTTCTGCTCCTGCAAAATATCTGTAATTTCCTGCAACTTAGCTTTAATATTTTCACGCCTGATATTCAGATTTTCTAAAGTCTGTTTGTAGATATCAAGCAATTCTTCTAATGAAGTAATTTCTGTTTTAATATTTTCATTTGCGGTCTGACTTGATGAAAATACTTCATATGAATGATCAATGGAATTTCTAACATCTTCGATTTGTTCAGTTATTTTTCCAATCTGAAGCTCTGTCCTTTGGATTTCCCGATTCACTGATACAAGTTCAACCTTATATTCATTTTCCAAAGAATTAATAAATTCCAAAGTCCTTTTCATATATTATCAAACACTTTCCCACATTAATGAATTAATATAGTTACATAATATACCACTTCAGAATAAAAAACAAGTGTCCCGCATTTATAAAATTGGTTCTTTAGTCGGAGTTCCTGCTTTTCTTGGGTATTTCTTACTAGTTTTCTGTGACTTTTGTACTATAATGAATTTGCGTTCAATTTCCGTTTCCGGAAGTATATACGATTTGTTCCCGGAAATGTTACCTCCAAGGGTAGCAATTGCTTTCCGGGCCCTTGAAACCTCTTCATCGCAATCAGAAGCTTTGTATGATACAAACAAACCGTTTTCTTTAACAAACGGAATACAATACTCGGACAGGGATGCAAGATTTGCAACAGCTCTTGAAACACACAAATCAAATTTCTCACGATATTCTTCATTATGTGCATAGTCCTCTGCTCTTCCATGAATTGCCTTAATATCCGAAAGAGCCAGGTCATGAATTACCTCATTAAGAAACCCTATTCTTTTATTGAGGGAATCAAGAAGCGTAACATTAAGCCACGGAAAAATTATTTTAAGCACCATTCCCGGAAAACCCGCCCCGGTTCCCACATCTATTACCGAAACAATGCCTTTTAAATCAATTGCATGTATAATTGCAGCACTGTCACAAAAATGCTTTATTACAACTTCATCATATTCCGTAATAGCTGTAAGATTCATTACTTTATTTTTGGCTGTAAGAAGTTCGTAATATATGTTAAGCTGTTCTATCTGTATATCGGTAAGATCTATTCCAGCATTATGAAAATAATTCCCAATATTAATCATGCTGCCTCCTGTGCTGTTCCATGTATACAAGAAGTACTGTGATATCCGCCGGTGATACGCCGGATATTCTGGATGCCTGTCCTATTGAACGGGGTGCATAACTTTTCAATTTCTGCCGTGCCTCCGTTCGAAGTCCGGATATATCATCAAAATCAATTGTTTCAGGTATAATTTTATTTTCAAGCTTCTTAAAATGTTCAACCTGCTTAAGTTCTCTTGAAATATATCCCTCGTATTTAATATTAATGTTAACCTGCTCAGCCACATCAGGCTTAAGCTCAGGTCTGTCCGGATCCAGTTCGGATATCATTTCGTAACTAAGTTCAGGTCTTCTTATTAACTCCGCAAGACTGGTACCGTTATTAAGAGGTGTACTTTCTTTCTCAATTAAGAACTTATTGATGCTTTCCGTTCCTCCGATTACAACTGATTTAAGTCTGTTTATTTCTTCATCAATAAGTTTGATTTTATTCTCAACATATTCATATCTTTCACGGGACAAAAGTCCTACCCTGTATCCGTGTTGGTAAAGACGGATATCTGCATTGTCCTGTCTGAGTAAAAGTCTGTACTCTGCACGGCTTGTCATCATTCTGTATGGTTCATGATTTTCTTTTGTTACAAGATCATCAATAAGAACACCTATATATGCTTCCGAACGGTCAAGAATCATTGGCTCTTTTCCCAGAACCTTCATTGCAGCATTAATTCCGGCAACAAGTCCCTGGGCTGCTGCCTCTTCATATCCTGAGCTTCCGTTTAACTGGCCTCCGGAAAAAAGACCTGAAATATTTTTAAATTCCAGAGATGATTTCAATTGTATCGGATTAATGCAGTCATATTCTATGGCGTATGCATTACGGACAATTTTGACATTTTCAAGTCCCGGAACCGTTTTATACATGGCATACTGGACATCCTCAGGAAGGGAGCTTGACATTCCGCCAAGATACCATTCATGAGTATATTTGCCCTCCGGCTCAATAAACACCTGATGTCTGTCCTTATCAGCAAAGCGCATAACTTTATCTTCAATTGAAGGACAATATCTTGGGCCTGTACCGTGGATTACTCCGGAATAAAGAGGTGAACGGTCAATATTGTCACGAATAACCTTATGTGTCTCTTCGTTGGTGTATGTAAGCCAGCATGACACCTGGTCTTTCTGAATTGAATCCGGATCTGTAGTAAAGGAAAAAGGTACAATTCTTTTATCCCCGAACTGTTCTTCCATTTTGGAAAAATCAATACTTCTTCCGTCTACTCTTGCAGGCGTTCCGGTTTTAAATCGTCTTATTTCGATACCCAGTTTTTCCATTGATTCCGAAAGATGATTTGCAGCCAGAAGTCCGTTAGGTCCTGTATAATAACTTACATCTCCGAAAATGCATCTTGCTTTAAGATATGTTCCGGTACATAAAACAACAGTCTTAGTGTAATATTCGGCTCCGGAAAAAGTTTTAACACCCTTTATACAGCCATTTTCTGCCATAAGTTCAGAAACCTCGGCCTGACGGATTGTAAGATGGTCGGTATTTTCCAGAGTCTGCCTCATAAGCTTTGTATACTCCTGCTTATCTGCCTGGGCACGGAGGGAGTGTACTGCAGGCCCTTTGGATTTATTAAGCATCTTCGACTGGATAAATGTTTTGTCAATATTTTTTCCCATTTCACCGCCGAGGGCATCTATTTCACGGACAAGATGTCCTTTTGAACTTCCTCCTATATTGGGATTACAAGGCATAAGGGCAATACTTTCCACACTTACGGTAAACATTATTGTTTCAAGACCGAGTCTTGCACATGCAAGTGCCGCCTCACACCCTGCATGACCTGCACCCACAATGGCTACATCATAATTTTCCACAACATTCATATTGTCCTCCATTTATTTACCCATACAGAATTTTGAAAAAATTTCATTGACCAGGTCATCTTCTACGGATTCGCCGATTATTTTTCCAAGTTCTTCATACGCGTTCATTAAATCTATTGTATAAAAATCTTCAGGCATTTTTTCTTCAATGCTTCTCTTAACAAGTTTAAGACTTTCATATGCATTGTCAAGAGCCGCCTTGTTTCTTTCTCCTGAAATATATATTTCATCATTATAATTAATTTCTCCGTCGGTAAACATTGAAACCACACATTGTGACAGTTCCTCTATTCCGCTTTGTTCTTTTGCCGATACCGAAATCACTTTTGAATCAGTCAGTTTCTTAATATCATTATCTGTCACGGCAGACGGCAAATCGGATTTATTTAAAAGAATAATTGTTTTCCTGTCTTTAATAAACTCAAGTATTTTATAATCATTTTCATCAAGAGGTATGGAACTGTCCATAACATACAGAATAAGATCAGATTCCTTAGCCATTTGTTTTGCCTTATCCACACCAATACCTTCTATTATGTCATCTGTCTCTCTGATTCCGGCAGTATCCACAAGTTTCAATGTAATTCCTTCAAGATTAATTTCTTCTTCGATTATGTCCCTGGTAGTTCCGGCAATATCCGTTACGATTGCTCTTTCTCTTCCGGACAAAATATTCAGAATACTTGATTTTCCCGCATTTGGCTTCCCAATTATTACGGTTTTAACCCCTTGAGTGAAAATTTTACCGTTGTCCACCGTTTTTAACAGGTTTTCCACACTTTTCACACACTTATCCACATCTATCAACAAGTTTTCCCCATAATTATCCAACGAAATATGTTCAGGATCATCAAGAGCAGCTTCAATATAAGCTATATGATGAATCAAATTTTCTCTCATTTTAATGATTTTTTCAGACAATTTACCGTTTAATAATTGAACTGAATTAGTTAATGCATATTTATTTTTGGAATTTATAATATCAATTACAGCTTCTGCCTGGGACAAATCAATCCTTCCGTTAAGAAATGCCCTTTTGGTAAATTCTCCCGGTTCGGCAGGTCTTGCTCCTGATTTAATTACGGCATTAAGAATTTTTTTCATGACAAAAACACCGCCATGGCAGTCTATCTCAACCACATCTTCGCGGGTATAACTGTTAGGTCCTTTCATTAACATAAGCAGGACTTCATCAATTACAGTACCTTCAAAAACAATATTACCGTAATGTATTGTATGGCTGGCAGATTCAGACATTTTCTTTGTGCCTTTTTTGGGTATAAAAATACGGTCTGCTATCATAATGGCATCAGGACCGCTTATTCTGATTATTCCTATTCCGGAATTGGACATTCCCGTAGCTATGGCTGCAATTGTTTCTTTCAATTTAATACTCCTTATAAATTAAAGGGGAATGTGAAAAATTTCACATTCCCTTAAAATCATTTTTTCATACAAATTACTACATGTCTGAAAGGTTCTTCACCCTCACTTTTTGTAACAACATATTTGTCGTTCTGAAGTGCTGAATGAATAATTCTTCTTTCATATGGATTCATTGGTTCTAAAGGAAAAGATTTTTTTGTTCTTTTTACTTTATATGCAATGTTCTTTGCTAATGATTCCAAAGTAGCTTTTCTTCTCTCTCTGTAATTTTCCGTGTCAAGCTTAACTCTGTAATATTGACTGCTTTCCTTGTTAGCTACAAGGCTTACTAAATATTGAAGAGAATCAAGTGTCTGTCCCCTTTTTCCGATAAGAACACCCATATCATCTCCTACGAGATCAATATTTATTGTTCCTTCTTCTTCATCAATATTCATATTAATTGTAACCTGAAGGTTCATTGCGCTAAAAACATCATTAAGGAAACTGTTTATTCTGTCTTCAACTGTTTCCTTTTTCCATGCAAGAATTTTTGCAGGCTTGGCGTTAATAAAACCGAGAATTCCTTTTGATTCTTTCTCAATAACTTCATATTCCATGTTCTCGCTTGAAACATCTAACTGAAGCTGAGCTTTCATTATTGCTTCGTCTACAGTCTTGGCTGAAAACTCAATTTTTTCCATAAAATCCCTCTATTCTTTTTTGTTACTGTTCTTTTCATTATACATTTTAACCATATTGGCCTTGGCAGCCAGGATTCCCGGTTTCTTACCGGTCGTATTATAATAGTCAGTAGATTTTTTGATATCCTCGTCTCTTTGACCTTTACGGGCTTCCATTGCTTCCTGTTTTTTAACCTGCTCAACATAAGAAGTTGCTGAATTGGTTATTTTCTTAGGAGGAAGTCCCTTCATGGCACGTTTGGCATTAACCTTATCGATATTTTTCTGAACCATCTTCTCAACATCGATTTTGTCCATGTGTCTGTTAATAATTATCTGAATAATAATCTGAACTACTGAACTGGTAATCCAGTATACACCGATACATGATGGGAAGGTTACACAGAAAACAGCTGACATAATAGGCATTACAATGTTCATCATCTTCATTGAATTGCCAAGTGTTCCCTGTTCAGGTTCTTTTGCATTCTTAAGCTTACTCTTGCTTTCCATTAACTTGGAACTTAACCACTGGGTAAGACCTGCAAGAATAGGAATAAGAAGTGCCCAGTTAAAATGTCCGTCAACCGTAAGCTTCCATCCCGGAGCTTCTGTAAGGCTTATTCCAAAAAAATTATTATAACCGATTATTTTATCGGCACTTGCCTGAATGTCAATATTACTGAATGCTTCTGTTAATTTGGTCCATCCGCTTGATGTAAGGTTATAAATTGAATCAACAATTGTTGCATCGGAAGCACCTTCTTTAAGACCAAAATGATTAATTAAGTTTTCAGAACCGATTTTGGAAATAACTTCTCTACAGGCATCTCCAACCTTGCTTACATATCCCGGAATTTTATAAATTACACGATACATAGCAAACATAATCGGAAGCTGAATTAACATTGTGAGACATCCACCCGTTGGTGATGTTCCGTATTTCTCATATACAGCCTTTGTCTCTGCATTCATTTTCATCATTGACTCATTGTCTTTTTTGTCTTTATATTTGGCCTGAATTTCCTGAAGTTCAGGATTCATCATATTAGACAGTTTAGAGAATTTCTGCTGCTTAATTGTTAATGGCAGCATAATTAACTTAACAATGATTGTAAATAAAATAACGCAGATAGCTATAATTGGAACATGAGAAATATCTCCGTCGGAAGAAAACTGATTGGCTATTGTATATATTAAGGTAAAAAGCCAGTCAAAAATCTTACCGAATACCCAAGCAAAAGGCTTTAAAAAGCCTCCTTGCGTAGTTAATAATATCATATATTTCTCCTTGATTACCCTTTTGGTAAAATTCTGTTTTCTTTAGGGAACCGGGTCATATCCTCCTTTTGCAAAAGGATTACACCTTAATATTCTCCATAAAGCCATAATACCACCCTTCAATGCTCCGTACTTTTGAATTGCTTCAATTGCGTACTGTGAACATGTAGGTGTGTAGATACATGTTCCGTGTTTTTTTAACGGCGATAAAAACTTCTGATAAAACCGAACCATTGCTATAAGAATTTTTTTCATAAAATCAATCCTCACTTAAAATGCCATGCAATTTTAATACATGAATCAATGCACTTTCAGTTTCCCGGTATCCTTTTCCTTTAAGATTCGTTCTGGCAACAATTACAATGTCATATCCTGTCTTAATTTTTTCGCAGTTCAACCGGACACTTTCACGGATTAACCGTGTCAACCGGTGTCGGACGATACTATTCCCGACTTTCTTACTCACAGATATTCCGATTCTGTTAATATCCGTTCGATTCTCAATAATGTACATAACCAGATATTTGTTTGCATAAGACTTTTTGCCTTTATACACTTCCTGAAAATCACTGTTCTTTTTCAAATGCTCATATCTGCCCATGCAATACCTCTCTTAAACAAAAATAAAGTAAGAGATAATAAAAGGCCACACAATCTGCGGCCTACGCTGATAAAACTTTTCTTCCTTTTGCTCTTCTTGCTGCAAGAACTTTTCTTCCACCAGCGGTACTCATTCTCTTTCTGAAACCATGAACTTTAGATCTTGATCTCTTCTTTGGCTGGAATGTCATCTTCATATCTTATTCACCTCCTGTTTGTGCAGTATGTCCCATACTATAGAACATCAAGTTTCATTGTATTCAAAAACACCTGCAAAGTCAAGAAAAACATTATTTTTTTTATATTTAACAATTCAATTTATATTTTTGTTTACATAATGTTATCAACAATTTGTGGATAACTTGTGGAAAAAGTGGGTAAAACTTGTTAAAAACTCCATAAACATCTTATTTTATGCCGTTTCAACTTATCAACAATATTATCTTTTTATAAATTTTATAAACGATTGAAAAATTGTTCTAAATAAGGTAAAATAGATTAATAGCGAATATTTTAGATTTATAGAAATTTGGAGAAGTTTTACATGTTAGAAGCATTACAAAACAAATGGGATGATATTCTTAAATTAATGAAAGAAGACTTTGATATAGCTGATGTTTCCTTCAAAACCTGGATTCTTCCGCTTACTCTTCATTCTGTTACAGACAATGTTATTACCATAATTGTACCATTGGAACAGCAGGGTCTCAAGTATATTGAAAAGAAATATACTACACCTTTTAAAGCTGCCATTGCAGAGGTAATGAACAGGGACTTTGATATTAAATTTGTATGTGCAGGAGATATTAACAATATTCCTTCCCAGCCTAAGCCTGTAACTTCCCATAATAATAACTTACCTGATTATTCCGAAACAGGAATTAATCCAAAATATACTTTTGATACATTTGTGGTAGGAGAGAATAACAATATTGCTCATGCTGCATCTTTAGCTGTTGCAGAATCTCCGGGAGAGATATACAATCCTCTTTTTATTTATGGAGGTGTTGGTCTCGGTAAGACTCATCTTATGCAGTCTATCGGAAATTTTATTTTACAGAACAATCCTTCTCTTAAAGTAAAATATGTTACTTCCGAAGTTTTTACCAATGAGCTTATTGAATCTATCCGTATTGAAAAGAATACAAGCAATAAAAACTTCCGTGAAAAATATCGTAATGTAGATGTTCTTTTAATTGATGATATTCAGTTCATCATAGGAAAGGAGAGTACACAGGACGAATTTTTCCATACCTTTAATACTCTCAAGGAAGCCAAGAAGCAGATTATTATTTCTTCGGACAGGCCTCCTAAGAATTTTGAAACACTTCAGGAGAGATTAAGGTCCAGATTTGAATGGGGTCTCCTTGTAGACATTTCACCTCCTAATTATGAGACAAGAATGGCTATTCTTCATAAGAAAGCTGAGATGGAAGGATATAACATTGATAATGAAGTTCTTGACTACATATCTACCAATGTTAAATCCAATATCCGTGAACTTGAAGGATCCTTAACAAAGCTTGTTGCTTACTCAAATCTTACCCATAAAGAAATTACTCTTCCTTTTGCCGAAGATGCACTTAAGGATATAATTTCTCCTAATGCACACAGAGAAGTTACTCCTGAACTTATTATCCAGATTGTTGCAGAACATTTCGGAATAACTGCTGCAGATATTGCTTCTCAGAGAAGAAGTAACGAAATAGCATTTCCTAGACATATTGCCATGTATCTTTGCAGGTATATGACAGATGTTCCGTTTGCAACAATAGGTAACTACATGGGTAAGAGAGATCATTCTACCGTCAAGCATGGAGTAGATAAGATTACCAAAGATATGAAGACTAACGAGTCTCTCAAAAATACTATTTCAATAATTATGAAAAAAATCAATCCTTCATAATTATATTTAAACACATTATAATAGGAAGAAACTCGTTTTCCACATCTTCGTGTGGATTAGTTGTTAATTAATATTGGATTATGTGTGGACAACTTTTCTTAATTTTTTATTATGATTTTTTAAAGTTATCCGATTGTTGAAAACCTTTAAGTTATTAACATCATATTTCAGGGTTTTCCACACACATATTAGAACCTGTTTATCTTTTATTTAAAGGGTTTTTTAAGGTTTTCCACCTTTCCACAGCCCCTACTACTGCTATTACTAATTATTTATTATTAATATAATATGATTTTTCACACGAAAGGAGTTATTCACAATATGAAAATCATCTGTAATAAAAACGACTTACTTAAAGGAGTTAATATCGCTTTAAGAGCTGTTCCTGTAAGGACAACAATGCCTATTCTTGAATGCATTCTTATTGATGCTACAGAACTTGATATTACTTTGACTGCTAATGATATGGAATTGGGAATTGAGACAAAGGTAGAAGGTGAAATATCAGAAAAAGGTAAAATTGCACTTGATGCTAAATTTCTTGCAGAGATTATAAGAAAGCTTCCTGACAGTGAAGTTACTATTGAGACTGATTCTAATTTTGTAGCTACCATTACATGTGAAAAATCTGTTTTTACAATATCGGGTAAGAGCGGAGAAGATTTTTCTTATCTTCCATACATTGAGAGAGAGCAGAATATAGTTCTTTCCCAGTTTGCTCTTAAAGAAATTATAAGACAGACTATTTTTTCAATAGGTGATAATGAAAGCAATAAAGTTATGACCGGTGAATTATTTGAAGTTACCGATAATATTTTGAAAGTTGTATCACTTGACAGATATCGTGTATCAATCAGAAATGTTAAACTTGATGCTTCATATAATCCTATAAGCGTAATTGTTCCCGGTAAAACATTAAGTGAGATAAGTAAGATTCTTTCCGGAGAAGCTGACAGTCAGGTTAAAGTTTATTTTTCAACTAACCATATTGTATTTGAGTTTGAAGATACGGTGGTTGTATCAAGACTTATCGAAGGAGAATTTTTCAAAATTAACCAGATGCTTTCAAAGGATCACAGTTCTAAGATAAGCATCAATAAGAAAGAATTACTTGATTGTATAGACAGAGCAACTCTTCTTGTTAAAGAAGGTAACAAGCAGCCGGTAATTTTTGATATTAAAGACGGCTCCCTTAAAATTAATATAGTTTCTACTTTCGGTAAAATGAATGAAGATATAGATATCGAAAAAGAGGGAAACGACATCAAGATAGGATTTGATCCTAAATTTCTTATTGACGCATTGAGAGTAATTGATGATGAAAATATTTCAATTTACTTTATGAATGCGAAAGCACCTTGCACAATCAGAGATGATGAAGGTAAATATATTTATCTGATTCTTCCTGTAAATTATTAGGAGCAAAGAATGGAAGTTATAAAATTAAGAGATGAATATATTAAACTTGGACAGGCTCTTAAAGCAGCTAATTTAGTTGAGTCGGGAGTAGAGGTCAAGGCAGTTATTCTTGAAGGACTTGTTAAAGTCAACGATAATGTAGAACTTCAGAGAGGTAAAAAACTTTTCGGAGGGGACATTGTATCCTATAACGGAGAAACAATTAAGATAGAAGAATGATTATAAAATCCATTGACTTACAGAATTTTCGGAATTATTCATTGGAAAGAATATCATTTGATGAGCATACCAATATTTTGTACGGAGATAATGCCCAGGGCAAAACAAATATTCTTGAAGCAGTTTATGTAAGCGGTACTACCAAAAGTCACAAGGGAAGTAAAGATTATGAAATGATTTCCTTTGATTGTGACGAGTCCCATATAAAAGCAATTGTATCCAAGAAGAATATCGACTACAGAATAGACATGCACATCAAGAAAAATAAAAATAAAGGAATTGCAGTCAACGGTGTTCCGATAAAAAGAGCTGTAGAACTTTATGGAATAGTTAACATAATATTTTTTTCACCTGAAGATTTGAATATAATCAAAAACGGACCTTCGGGCAGAAGAAAATTTATGGATATGGAACTTTGCCAGCTGGATAAAATCTATGTAAGTAATCTTTTGCAATATAATAAAGCAGTTGAACAAAGAAATAAACTTTTAAAAGATATAATGTTCAACCCTTCTTTGGAAGATACTTTAGACATATGGGATATGCAGATTCTAAAATTTGGATCTGATATTATTTCAAGAAGAAGAAAATTCATAGAAAATGTCAATAATATAATAAAAGATATTCATTCCAGACTATCCGGAGGTAAGGAAGAACTTATTATTAAGTATGAACCGTCGGTAGAAGAAAGTGATTTTGAAAAAGTACTTAACGATAACAGAGAAAAAGACATTAAGTTCAAAATGACAAGTGCAGGTCCCCACAGGGATGATATAAGTTTTATGATTAACGGAATCGACATAAGAAAATACGGTTCCCAGGGACAACAGAGAACAACTGCATTATCATTAAAAATGTCGGAGATAGATCTTGTTAAAAAAGTAACGGGTGATACGCCGATTCTTTTACTTGATGATGTATTGTCAGAGTTGGACAGCAACAGACAAAATTATCTTTTAAACAGTATTCATGATATTCAGACAATAATTACATGTACAGGACTTGATGAATTTGTGAATAACCGTTTTGATATTAACAGAATTTTTAAAGTAGTAAACGGTCATGTTTACAGAGAAAATGAAATTCAGGAGGCATAAAAATGAGCAATGCAGGATATACGGCAGACCAGATTCAGATTTTGGAAGGGTTAGAAGCTGTTCGTAAAAGACCGGGTATGTATATCGGAAGTACATCTTCAAGAGGTCTTCATCATCTTGTATATGAGATTGTAGATAACTCAGTGGATGAGGCTCTGGCCGGTTACTGTACTGAAATCATGGTACAGATTAACGAAGATAACTCCATTACGGTTATTGATAACGGCCGAGGAATACCTACAGGAATTAATGCCAAATCAGGGCTTCCCGGAGTAGAAGTTGTTTTTACAATTCTTCATGCAGGAGGAAAATTCGGTGGTGGAGGATATAAGGTATCAGGAGGTCTCCACGGAGTAGGTGCTTCTGTTGTTAATGCTCTTTCCGAATGGCTGGAGGTTAAGGTTTATCAGAACGGAAAAATACATGAGCAGCGTTACGAGCGCGGAAAAGTTATGTATCCTCTTAAAGTCGTAGGAACATGTGATATTGACAAAACAGGAACAGAAGTTACATTTTTACCTGATAAAGAAATTTTTGAAGATACTGTTTATGATTATAATATTCTCAAACAGCGACTCAGGGAAATGGCATTTCTTACAAGAAATCTTAAGATAACGCTTAAAGATGACAGAGAAGACAAAAAAGAAAAGACATTTCACTATGAAGGCGGAATAAAAGAATATGTAACATATCTTAACAAGGGTAACAATGCTCTTTACAATGATATAATTTACTGTGAAGGAACAAAAGACAATGTATATGTTGAAGTAGCATTCCAGCACAATGACGGATATGCAGACAATGTATACGGATTTGTTAATAACATAACGACTCCAGAGGGAGGAACTCATGTTACCGGTTTTAGAAATGCCGTAACCAAGACATTCAACGATTATGCCAGAACCAATAAAATCCTCAAAGAAAAAGATCCTAATCTTTCGGGAGAGGACATACGAGAAGGTCTTACGGCTATCATCAGTATTAAAATTGCTGATCCTCAGTTTGAAGGACAGACCAAACAAAAACTTGGTAACAGTGAGGCAAGAGGCGCTGTTGAAAGTGTTGTAACAGAACAGCTTACTTATTTCCTTGAACAGAATCCTTCAGTGGCAAAAACGATTTGCGAAAAATCCGTTCTTGCCCAGAGAGCAAGAGAAGCAGCAAGAAAAGCAAGGGACCTTACAAGAAGAAAAACGGCGATGGATGGATTTAATCTTCCGGGTAAACTTGCAGACTGTTCCGACAAAGATCCTTCAAAGTGTGAAATTTTTATAGTCGAGGGAGATTCCGCCGGCGGTTCCGCAAAGAGTGCCAGAAAGAGAGAAACACAGGCAATACTTCCTCTCAGAGGTAAAATTCTTAATGTGGAAAAAGCAAGACTTGACAGAATACTCGGGAATGCGGAAATAAGAACAATGATTACCGCATTCGGTACAGGAATTCATGAAGATTTTGATATATCCAAATTAAGATACGATAAAATTATTATTATGACGGATGCCGATGTTGACGGCGCCCACATAAGTACACTTTTACTTACATTTTTCTATCGTTTTATGCCGGACTTAATCAAAAAAGGACATGTATACCTTGCCCAGCCACCTCTTTATAAACTGGAAAAAAATAAAAAAGTATGGTATGCATACAGCGATGAGGAATTAAACAATATTCTTACGGAAGTAGGCCGTGACCAGAACAACAAGATACAAAGATATAAAGGTCTTGGAGAAATGGATGCCATCCAGCTTTGGGAAACCACAATGGATCCGGAACACAGAATCCTCAAAAAAGTATTCTATGATGAAGAGATGGCTTCCGAAATAGATGTAACTTTTTCAACATTAATGGGAGATAAGGTTGAACCTCGTAGAGAATTTATCGAAGCAAATGCAAAATATGTAAAGAACCTTGATATTTAGCATTAGCCTGTAAAGTAAGGAGACAAGAATATGGATGAACATATCTTTGATAAAGTTCATGATGTAGATTTAAAAAAGACAATGGAGGATTCTTACATTGATTATGCCATGAGTGTAATTGCTGCAAGAGCTCTTCCTGATGTAAGAGACGGATTAAAGCCTGTTCAGAGAAGAATTCTTTTTTCCATGATCGAATTAAACAACGGTCCGGATAAGCCGCACAGAAAATGTGCCCGTATCGTCGGTGATACAATGGGTAAATATCATCCTCATGGTGATTCATCTATTTATGAAGCTCTTGTAAAATTGGCGCAGGATTTTAACACAAGGTATCCTCTTGTAGACGGACACGGAAACTTCGGTTCCATCGATGGAGACGGTGCTGCGGCAATGCGATACACAGAGGCAAGGCTCAGCAAAATATCAATGGAAATGACAGCAGATATCAATAAAGATACTGTTGACTTTATGCCTAACTTCGATGAAACAGAAAAAGAACCTGTTGTGCTTCCGTCAAGATATCCTAACCTTATGGTTAACGGAACATCGGGTATTGCTGTAGGAATGGCAACCAATATTCCGCCTCACAACCTGAAAGAAGTAATAGCTGCAGTAGTCAAAATCATTGATAATACTGTAATTGAAAACAGAGATACTGACATAGAAGAATTAATGGATATTGTCAAAGGCCCTGATTTTCCTACGGGAGCTACAATTCTCGGAAGAATGGGAATTGAGGAAGCGTACAGAACGGGTAGAGGCAAAATCCGTGTTCGTGCCGTTTCGGAAATTAATACCCTGCCTAACGGCAAAACAGAAATAATAATTACGGAATTACCTTATATGGTTAACAAAGCTTTGTTAATTCAGAAAATTGCAGAGCTTGTTAAAGATAAAAAAATTGACGGTATAACAGGAATTGTTGACCAGTCAAACATGCAGGGAATAAGAATCGTAATTGATATAAGGCGTGATGCAAATGCTAATGTAATACTTAACCAGCTTTATAAACATACACAGCTCCAGGATACATTCGGAGTTAATATGTTAGCACTTGTCAATAACGAACCTAAAGTTCTTAATCTTTATGAAATGCTTAATTACTACCTCCTTCATCAGAAAGATGTAGTTACAAGAAGAACCAAGTATGAGTTAAATAAAGCACAGGAGAGAGCTCATATATTAGAAGGACTCCTTGTTGCCCTTGATAATATCGATGAAGTAATCTCCATCATAAGAGGTTCAGAAAATGTAGGAATTGCCAAGACCAGATTGATGGAGAGATTCGGTCTTTCAGACGCTCAGTCCCAGGCAATCGTAGATATGCGTCTTCGTGCATTGACAGGCTTGGAAAGAGAAAAAATAGAAGCCGAATATAATGAACTTATGATTCGAATAGAAGAATTAAAAGCAATTCTTGCAGATGAGAAAAAACTTTTAATGGTAATAAGAGAAGAAATTCTTGCTATTTCCGAAAAATACGGAGACGACAGAAGAACTTCAATAGGTTATGACGAGTTTGATATTTCGATGGAAGACATGATTCCTGATGAAAGTACTGTAATTGCAATGACCAATCTAGGTTATGTTAAAAGAATGACTCCTGATAATTTCCGCAGTCAGAACAGAGGAGGACGCGGAATTAAGGGAATGCAGACAATTCAGGAAGATTTTATCGAAGATCTTTTAATGACCACTACGCACCATCTTATTCTTATGTTTACCAATAAAGGCCGCGTATACAAACTTAAAGCATATGAAATTCCTGAAGCCGGAAGAACTGCAAGAGGTACGGCAATTGTAAACCTTTTACAGCTTATGCCGGGAGAAAAAATTTCTGCCATAGTTCCGGTGGATGGCATTAAGGATGATGAGTACTTATTTATGGCAACCAGAAACGGTATTGTAAAGAAAACTCATTGTAAAGAATATGCCAATATAAGAAAAACAGGTATTCAGGCAATCACATTAAGGGATAATGACGAATTAATTGAAGTTAAGTCCCTTGATAATACCAAAGAAGTATTTCTTGCAACGAAATATGGTAAATGTATACGCTTTAAGGCTTCGGATGTCCGCTCAACAGGCAGAAGCGCAATGGGTGTTATCGGAATGAACCTGGATGAAGGTGATGAAGTTGTAGGAATGCAGCTTGATACACAGGGACAGGCATTGTTGTTTGTTTCTGAACAGGGTCTTGGAAAGAGAACCTCCATTGATGAATTTACCGTTCAAAACAGAGGCGGAAAAGGTGTTAAATGTTATAAGATTAATGAGAAATCCGGCAATCTTATCGGAATGAAAGCCGTAAGTGACACAAGGGAAATAATGCTTATAACAACCGAAGGAATAATTATACGAATGGAAGTTGCCGGAATTTCCAAACTTGGAAGAATTACATCAGGAGTTAAGCTCATAAATCTTGATTCCGGAGTAACTGTTGCAAAGGTTGCCAAAGTAAGAGAAGAAGAAATTAAAGATTCCGAAGAGGTACCTTTGGAGGATTTAGATTCTGAAGAAAACTAACTAAAAACTTTGCAGGGCCGGATTAAATGTCCGGCTCTTTTTAATTTATGCGGAGCCAAAACTCTGACACTCTGCAGAAAAGAGGAAAAAATAATGCGGGAAATTAATGTAAAAGATATTACGGAAAATATAAAAGAAATGTGTATTGAAGCCACCCATTTTCTGTCCGAGGATATGAAAAATGTTTTGTATGATTCATACGAAAAAGAAGAATCGGTACTCGGAAAACAGATTCTTAAACAGCTTCAGGAAAATCTGGAGATTGCAGGAAGAGATATGATTCCAATATGTCAGGATACGGGAATGGCAGTTATTTTTATTAATGTGGGACAGGATATTCATTTTATCGGAGGTAATATAGAGGAAGCCATTAATGAAGGTGTAAGGCAGGGATATGTGGAAGGATATTTGAGAAAATCGGTTGTGAAAGATCCAATCGAAAGAGAAAACACCAAAGACAACACTCCCGCAATAATACATTATTCCATTGTTCCCGGGGATAAAGTAGAAATTACCGTCGCTCCTAAAGGCTTCGGAAGTGAAAATATGAGCAGAATTTTTATGCTTAAACCGGCAGACGGAATAGAAGGAGTCAAAAATGCCATTATATCAGCGGTAAAAGACGCCGGACCAAATGCCTGTCCACCAATGGTAGTGGGAGTTGGAATAGGAGGAACTTTTGAAAAATGTGCCCTTCTTGCAAAGAAGGCATTAACAAGAAATATTAATGAAGAATCCCCTGTTCCGTATGTAAGAGACCTGGAAAAGGAAATGCTCCAAAAAATAAATAATCTTGGAATCGGTCCCGGAGGCCTTGGCGGAAGAGTAACCGCATTTGCAGTCAATATAGAAACTTATCCGACACACATTGCAGGACTTCCTGTTGCCGTAAATATCTGCTGTCATGTGAACAGACATGCACATCGTTATATATAGGAGGAGAATATGGACAGATATATTAATGCACCTTTGGATAAAGAAACGGCGCGTTCTTTAAATGCGGGAGATTATGTATATATTACCGGAACAATTTACACTGCAAGGGACGCTGCCCACAAAAGAATGGATGATGCACTTAATAATAATGAAGAACTTCCGATTGATATGTCCGGAAATATAATTTACTATATGGGACCATCACCGGCCAGAGAGGGAAGACCGATAGGTTCGGCGGGTCCGACTACGGCAACAAGAATGGACAAATATGCCCCAAGACTTTTAGACATGGGACTCTCAGGAATGATAGGAAAAGGAAAAAGACAGCAGCCTGTTCTGGATGCAATAGTAAGAAACGGTGCAGTATATTTTGCTGCAGTGGGAGGAGCCGGTGCACTGCTGGCACAAAGGATACAAAAATCAGAAGTTATAGCATATGACGACCTTGGAACGGAAGCAATCAGAAGACTGGAAGTTAAAGATTTTCCGGTAATAGTTGTAGTGGATTCCAAAGGAAATAATTTATACGAAACAGCAGAAAATATGTATAAAAAGTAATTGACAAGTATAATTCGATTTAGTATAATAAATTTTGCGTCACGGAAAAGGGCGTAATTTCATATAGTTTTATGAATTCGGAGAAATACTCAAGAGGCCGAAGAGGCGCCCCTGCTAAGGGTGTAGGTCGTTAACGCGGCGCGAGGGTTCGAATCCCTCTTTCTCCGTTACAACAAATTTATTTGTTGTAAAAAATCTTTAAAAACCTGTTGACAAAGGTTTTTGAATGATGTATTATAAATAAGCTGTCGCTTGGGAACAACGAACAGACGACAGCAAAAGAACCTTGATAAC
>JBJENE010000063.1:0-25235 GCA_051880035.1 Butyrivibrio sp. | reverse complement strand
CATCAATAAGGCTTCGCTCATACCGTAAACATCAGGAACATGACAGAATGATTATCGTTCAGTCCATTAATACCTTTACCAATTTTATTGATGCCAAAGACCAGTATACCAAAGGTCATTCTGCCAGAGTTGCGGAATACGCAAAAGAAATTGCAAAAAGGTTGCAATTTTCAGAAGAAAAACAGCAAAATCTTTACTATGTGGCACTTATGCATGATGTAGGTAAAATAGGTATTTCCGATTCGATTCTTAACAAGGCCGGAAGCCTTACTCCGGAAGAGCGTAAAATTATCGAAAGCCATACCACAATAGGCGGGGAAATGCTTAAATCTTTTACAGCCATCCCGGGAATAGCCGCCGGTGCTTTATACCATCATGAAAGATATGACGGCAAAGGATACCCTTCAGGGCTTGCAGGAAGCGCAATTCCCCTTTATGCAAGAATTATCTGTATTGCAGACTCTTATGATGCAATGTCAAGTAACAGATGCTATCGAAGGCATCTTGAAAAAGATAAAATTTTAAGCGAGCTTCATACACATGCGGGAACTCAGTTCGATCCGGATATTGTTGTACATATGATTGATATGATTCATGACGGTACCGCTGACAAGATAGCCGCCAAATACAAAAATTAAAGGAGAAAAAAATGAAAACACATACTTTTTCCCAAAAAACAGTGCTTTTCCATTGCTCTCTTAAGAAACAGATTAAGCCATTGTTAATTACAGCAATGGCTGTTCTTTTAATCTTTCTGGCCAAAAAAGAAGTGCTGGCAGGAGAAGCAGTTACACTATCACCTGAAATCATTACCTCAAACGGAGCTTCCGTATATGACATGACAAACGAATCATACGATACCATGTCCACTTTCAATAACGGGGACACTGTTACAATTAAGTCCGACACTCCGATTGGTTCCCTGTATATAGCCTGGAATAATAAAACCGTGGCACCATGGACCCTTTCATATTCCGACGGAAGTACACAATCATGCGGAACCCATGGCTACCTTCATGAATATGTTATTCTTGATAAAGCTGACACAACCGTAACAATCAATATTGAATCCGACGGAATGAAAATATGCCGCCTTTATGTTTTCGGTGAAGGAGAAAAACCTTCATGGGTTCAGGACTGGACCCCTTCTTGCGAGAAGGCAGACATTCTTCTAATCTCCACCCATGCGGATGATGAGCAGCTGTTTTTCGGCGGAATAATCCCATATTATGCCGGAGAGCTCAATCTTTCGGTTCAGGTAGCGTATTTTACAAATTACTGGAATGGTGCGAATATCAGAGAACATGAGAAACTTGACGGACTCTGGACGGTAGGAGTTAAAAATTATCCGGTCAACGGAGATTTTGACGACCTTTATGCCACAAGTCTTGAGGCGGCCAAAACAGTATATGATTACGAAGCCACCAAAGAATTTATGGTTCGGATAATCCGCCGGTTCAAACCTCTTGTGGTAGTCGGACAGGATTTTAACGGCGAATACGGTCACGGCGGTCATATGCTTACTGCCGCGGCAATAGGTGAGGCTGTGGAACTTACCTATGACGCTTCGGCATATCCTGAGTCTGCCAAGGAATACGGCACATGGGATGTTCCCAAAACATATATACATCTTTACCCTGAAAGAAGCTTAAAACTCGACTGCCGCAGACAGTTGAGCAATTTTGATAACAAAACAGTGCTTGAGGTGGCAAGCGAGGGATACTTACAACACGCCTCACAACAATGGTGCTGGTTCTATGTTTCCGATGATTATGAATACAGCTGTGCCCTTTTCGGATTGTACCGGACTACGGTTGGCGATGATACCGGTCAGAACGACATTCTGGAAAACCTTACCACCTATGAGGAGCAGGCACGCATGGAGGCAGAATCCATAGCCGCCGCAGAATCTGAAAAGGCATCAGAAGAAGAATCAATCCGGGCATCAATTGCAGAATCGGAAAGTAACTATATCGCCGCTTCCATTGCCGAAGAGGAAAGTAAGGAAGACTCAAACCTGCAAAAAAAAGTCACAATTTATGTTATTATCGCAGCAATTCTGGTTATAATCTTACTTAGTATAATGCTTGTCATGATATCGGCAAAAAAGAAAAAACAATCCGCCGTTCGAAGAAAACGCCGGGTTAAGCGGTAAGTTAATTATCAGGAGGTTTATAAATGAAAAAAGCTTTACCTGTCATTGCCGGTTCCGTAGCTGTAACGGGGCTGATACTTAAAGAAATTGTGTTACATGAGACTTTTCAAATGATAACCGGAAAGAAAAATTCTATTCTTGGCAAAAAGCTTTTTAACAGATCCGATAAAAGGGTTCCGTCCGAAGAGGAAAAATGGCTTCTGAACCAGGAGTCTGAAACAGTATCAATAACAAGTTTTGACGGTCTTAAGCTGGTGGGTCACTATCTTCCCGCCAAAAGTAAAACTCCCAAAAGAATACTGCTTATGATGCACGGTTGGAGAGGAACCTGGGCCAAAGATTTCGGGATAATGGCAAAGCATCTTCACGAACGGGATTGCGACCTTCTTATAATTGAGGAAAGAGCTCAAGGCGAAAGTGAAGGACGCTATATGGGATTCGGTATACTTGAATCAAGGGACTGTCTTCGCTGGCTGGCATACCTTAGGCAGCGCAACAAAGATAAGCTTCCGGTATACCTTGCAGGGGTCTCCATGGGCGCCTCCACCGTTCTCATGGCTTCAGGAAGAGGTCTTCCGTATGCCGTCAAAGGAATAATTGCCGACTGCGGTTTTACCTCTCCTTATGAAATAATCATTCATGTGTCACAGCGATGCGGAAGAAAACTTCCAAGGCTTATTAAAATGGTGGACAGACGCTGCTCTCTTATTGCCAAATACCGCTTTAACGATTTTTCAGCCGTAGAGGCAGTCAAAAAATGTCAGGTCCCTGTATTTTTTGCCCACGGAATGAAAGACACCTTTGTCCCTTACTACATGACTCTCGAAAATTACGAAGCATGCCGTTCAAGAAAAACACTCTACCTCGTAGAAGATGCCAATCATTGTGAATGCTTCGGCAAAAATCCTTACAAATATATGGAGCGTATGTGGAATTTCTTCGGGTGGGATTAATGATAATTCAACCCGAAGCCTTTTTCAAACATACATTCCTCTGTACCAATCTGACTAACATCTCCATACCATGGACTTGGCAGTTTTCCTGAAAAATCATTTCCGCCACACAGGACCTCTGCCACGCCCTGTCCCTCCGAACCCGGAAGATAACACATTACAACTGCATCCCATTCGTCAATGTAATCATCTATGATAACCTGTCGTCCGCCTATTATACAGGCTACGATAGGTTTTCCAAGTGCCTTTGCTTCCTCAATAGCATCCGGGTTACCCTCAAGTCCCAAAGCCCCGCAAAGCTCCATATCTTCTGTATCTCCGTTCCACTCGGCATATGCCTGCTCACCTACGGCAAGAATAACCACATCGGCATTTGACGCCTCTTCTTTATCTGTAGTCACGGTAATCCCATACTCCGAAGCTATATTTTCAAATCCCTTAAGTATGGTAGTTACTCCGTTAATTGATTTTTTCGGGCTCTGATTCCAGTCAATTGTCCATCCTCCGCACTGCGCCTGAGCATTATTTGCAGCCGGTCCCGTAACATATACGGTCATTCCTTCTTTAAGAGGCAGAATATCCCCTTGGTTTTTAAGTAATACAAGACTTTTCTCAACAAGCTCTTCGGCCAGTTTCCTATACTCCTCACTTCCGGCTTTTTGCTGAACAGTCTCTATATTTTCGCAAAACGGGTCCTCAAATATTCCCGCATCAAGTTTTACTTTAATTATCCTTGTAACCGCATCATCAATTCGCTCCATGGAAATACTGCCTTCTTCCACTGCCTCTGCGATTATCTGTCTGGCCTCTTCGTATCTGTCGACCTCCATAAGCATATCAATGCCTGCATTAACGGATGTAATTACCTGCTCTTTATAAGTTGAAGGAGAAGTATTCTGCACAGAATTCCAGTCGCTGACAATAAATCCCTCAAATCCCATTTCATTTTTCAGATATTGGAGATACTTGGCATTCTCATGCATTTTGACACCGTTGACTGCGGAATGGGACACCATTATAGTCTGAACGCCTGCATCAATCTGTGATTGGTACACCTTAAGCAGTGCATCTATCTCTTCGTCCGTGAGAATGGCATTACCCCTGTCCATCAGCCTGTCAACATCCGAGTCTTCTCCTGTTCCGTACAAAACATTTCCGTCCCCGAAAAAGTGCTTTGCACACGCAACAATGCCTCCGTCCACAAGTCCTTTTGTATAAGAAGCTCCCAGATTCGTTATTATTTCCAAATCAGCTCCGTAACTCTCATAAGTTCTTCCCCAACGCGGGTCGTCGGAATAAGCAACACATGGCGCAAAATTCCACAGCATATGGCAGAGTTTTGCCTCATCCGCAACAGCTAATCCCATCTGATATGTCAGTTCCTCATCATTTGCCGCCCCAATTCCGATATTATGAGGAAAAATAACGGCTCCGTCGCAATAGTTTACCCCATGCACATCATCATTTCCGTAAAGATAAGGTATTCCCGCTTCCGAATCAATGGCACTCTGCTGAAAACCATCCACTATCTCCTGCCATTTCAAATATGTAACGGATGAGTACTTGGACAAAATACTTCCGTAACAATGTTCCTTCATATCATCCTCCGAAAGGGCATACACCGCAGGCTGAACCATCTGTGCCGTCTTTTCATCCAGTGTAAGGTCTGCCACAATTTCTTCGGCCGTCATGGATGCATATTTCTGATATTGTTTTAATTCATCCTCATTTACGGAATTGTCCCCATTTTTACAACCGGCCATTAAGAAAACAAGTGCAACCGACAAAATTATATTAAGTACTTTTTTCATCTCTATTTATCTCCTTCTCCCAAAAAAGCATTCCTACAGTATTATTTTATGATATCATCTGCGCAATATTTGCGCAAGATGAAACCTATTGACACACCGATTTATATAATTCTGCATATACTAACAAAAAACGGATACAAAAGACTTTGTACATCCGAAAGGATCAGAATATCATGATGGAAAATTATGTCACACTGTCAATAGAAACCCATTTGTTTTTTGCCCGGATTATGAAGGAGCATGCCTTATTCCTGGAGGCAGGCTTTCCATGCAAAAACAAGGAATGGATACAGAAATCCGATTGTCTGAGACAGCAGTTTGAAAAATTATTGTCACAGGTTGTGCAGATTGCCAACGGAAAAATAAACCAATGCATTCTTTCGTCAAATGAGCTTGTCACAGAATTTACAATCGAAGCCGAAAAGAAAACCGAATGCCTAAGTGGTATATCAATTGATACCAGTATCTCCATGGCAGAAAAGAACCTGCGTTCCGGCTTCAGATGTGAAAACACCAGGGAATTTTCCTTCAGAATCCACCGAATCAATGAGTACGCTCTTTCCCTCATCAGTTCTTTAATTGAATTCAAGGAAAATATTTTGGAAGAAGTAAAAAGCGGAAATCTTTTTACCACCAACTATCCTCTTTTAATTGAACATATCATAAGAGAAGCAAAATTATACCATGAAACAATTGAGAATTTAATGCGGGGCAGGCAGATTTCCTACAGACAGCTTCTCGGCACGGAAATGTTCTGGAATCAGATTATGATGGAACATGCTTTATTCATCCGCGGCCTCCTGGACCCTTCCGAAGAAAAGCTGATTGACACCGCAGATGACTTTGCCTCTGAATACAAGATGTTACTGGAGACAGCCGGAAACCGGGATTTCAAAGCCATGGATGAGCTTACCCGCAAATCACTGGAAGAAACCTTAAAATACCGCGACTTTAAAGCGGCCGGAACAAAAGGCATCCTAAACTGTGATATTGCCTCAATTATTATTCCTCTTCTGGCCGATCATGTGCTGCGTGAAGCCAACCATTATATACGCATTCTCCAATGCGGTCGAAATTCCTGAAGCATTATAAAAAATATCCTCCTAATACAGAACGGACAATGATACGATTATTGTGTCATATCATTGTCCGTCTATATCATAGAATTATTTTATATCAACTATACCATTTGAAATACCATGGTAAAATCAATAGATTTAGTCTTCATTCTGCATCTTCGCTAACTTCGCTGCCTGATCCGCTGCTATACATGCATCAAGGATTTCCTGAATGTCGCCGTTCATTATCTTGTCCAGTTTGTACAGGGTAAGTCCGATTCTGTGGTCTGTTACGCGTCCCTGAGGGAAATTGTATGTTCTTATTTTCTCGGAACGGTCTCCGGTACCTATCTGGCTTCTTCTGGCATCTGCTTCTGCGTCGTGGGCTTTCTGACATTCCAGATCATATAATTTGGCACGGAGAAGGGCAAATGCCTTTTCCTTATTCTGAATCTGGGATTTCTCGGTCTGGCTGTAAATAACGATTCCGGTAGGATAATGTGTAAGTCTTACGGCTGAGTCGGTAGTATTGACACACTGACCGCCGTTACCGGAAGCCCTCATTACATCGATTCGGATATCTTTTTCGTCAATGTGGATCTCCACATCCTCTGCTTCAGGCATAACGGCAACGGAAGCGGTTGAGGTATGGATTCGTCCGCCGGATTCGGTTTCCGGTACTCTTTGTACTCTGTGGACTCCTGACTCGTATTTTAATACGGAGTAGGCGCCCTGGCCGGTTACCATAAATTCTATTTCCTTCATACCGCCAATACCTGTTTCGTCTGCATTTACGACTTCGATTTTCCATCTTCTGGTCTCGGCGTAATGGGTATACATTCTGAATAATTCAGTAGCAAAAAGAGCGGCTTCATCACCACCGGCACCGGCACGGATTTCCACGATTACATTTTTATCATCGTTAGGATCCTTAGGGAGAAGAAGGATTTTAATTTCCTCCTCAAGCTTTGCAACCCGCTCTTTGGCGTCACTTAACTCTTCCTTGAGCATTTCACGCATTTCATCATCATTTTCTTCATCCAGCATCATAAGGCTGTCTTCTATATCGTTATTGGCTTTTTTGTAGGCTGTATAGGCCTCTACAAGCGGGGTAAGATCACTTTGCTCTTTCATAAGTCTGCGGAATCTGTTCTGGTCCGATGTGACATCAGGACTTGCAAGTTCCGCATTTATATCTTCATATTTAATTAAAATATCTTCCAAATTTTCAAACATTATTTCCTCCGTCCCATGACAACACGGTCAAGACCTGCCAGGTCCTTGATTACCCTGATGTCTGCATATTTATTTTTTTGAAGAAGTTTTTTTATGTCTTCTGACTGGTCATAACCTATTTCCATTATGAGGATACCATCCTTTTTAAGGAATGAGGCACCCTGTTCAATGAGAATACGGTAAAAAAACAATCCGTCCTCATGTCCGTCAAGAGCAAGCAGGGGTTCTTTGTCCTTTACTTCAATCTCAAGGTCCTTAATATCTCCTGTTCTGATGTATGGCGGATTTGATACTATCAAATCATATTCGCCGGTTATGTTTTCAAACATATTACTTTGTACCGGGGAAACTTTTACGGCATTGTGGATTTCCCGGTTATGGGAGGCAACTTTAAGTGCAGCTTCGGAAATATCGGCTGCAGTTACAGTAACATCTTTAAGAAGGGAGAGACTAATTGCTATACACCCGGACCCGGTGCACATATCAAGAACCCGGTCACCGGGATTAAGGAGCTTAAGAGTCTCCTCTACAAGTACTTCCGTGTCAAATCTGGGTATAAGCACATCGGGATTTACGCAAAAATCCATTCCCATAAAACATGCTTTCCCAATTATATATTGTAATGGCTCGTGGTTTCTCCTGCGTTCCACTTTTTCGTAATACAGACTGCAAAGATCTAAATCACCCTCATCGGATGAATGCATAAAATAGTCTGTCCTGTTCATTGAAAAAGTATCACTGAATAAAAGCCATGCATCGTTTCCGGCATCTGCAATTCCTGCATCATTCAATTGTGTTACAGCAGTTTCCAGAATCTGCCTGTGAGTCATCTTTATTTTCTCCAAAATTTTCTGATATGTATGCCTTCCAGTCAAAGACTGCCTCAACTGATGCAATTCCGACTTCAATCATACTGTCGTCAGGCTCTTTGGTTGTGAGTCTCTGAAGGAAAAGACCCGGTTTACTTAAGAAATTAAGCACAGGATTGTCGTGGCTTCCCGCAAGTCTTAAGAATTCATAGGAAATTCCGGCTATAACCGGAATGAGTACTATTCTGGCTGCAAGTCTAAGCCATCTTGAGTCGAAGCGCACAAGCATAAGTACGAGTATGGAAATACACATTACAATAAGCATAAAACTTGTACCGCAGCGCTTATGTTCCTTGGAACTCTTTTTTACATTTTCAACATTTAACTCAAGTCCGTGCTCAATACAATTAATGCATTTATGCTCGGCTCCGTGGTACATATATACTCTTTTTATGTCTTTCATAAGGGAAATCAGAGCCACATAGATTACAAATAAGGCAACTCTTATAAGACCCTCAAGGAGAATAACAACTGTTTGGGATTTGATAAAACGCTCAAGCCACAGTGAAATAAAATAAGGGCCTGCCATAAAAACTGCTAAAGCAATAATTACAGAAATGACTATTGTGACAATGTTAAAAATCATGTCTGATTTTTTCTTTTCTTCTTCGGTTTTGCCACTGTCATCCTCATCATCATAAAATGAAGTGGAATATGTGAGCGTAGACATTCCAAGAATAAGTGAATCTATAAAATTGACTGTGCCTCTGATAAAAGGAAGTCTGAAAAACTTAGCCTTTTTGCCGAGACCCTGATAATCTTCTTTCTTAATCTCAATTTCTCCGTCAGGCTTACGAACCGCAACCGCATAAGTGTCTTTATTCTTCATCATAACACCTTCAATAACTGCCTGACCGCCAATACCGGAATATTTCATAATACCGCCTTTCAAAAAAATACCTTAACTGCAAAATGGGTTGAGATTACAAAACCTCAACCCTATCATCCTTGTATAACTCTTTATTAGTTGTTCTGGCTCATGCCGTATTTCTTATTGAACTTATCAACACGACCACGGGCTGTTGTAGCCTTCTGCTGTCCTGTGTAGAACGGATGGCATTTAGAACAAATTTCAACATGGATATCTTCCTTAGTTGAACCGGTTACAAATTCATTACCACAGTTGCAAACAACCTTTGCCTGATAATAATCTGGATGGATTCCTTCTCTCATAATTTCACCTCTCTAATATAAAACTCACTATAACTTACCGCAAAGCGGTCTCTTGTTATAATAACAATTTTACCAAATTGCTGTCCTTCCCGGCACAGCTTTTAAAGTATATCATAGCTTTAATTTTATTGCAATAGTAAAAATAATTTTTCTTTATTCCTCAGGAGTATTCATGAGAATATCCTTAAGGGAATTATCCGTTACGAACGAATTTACATTGTACAGGAAAAGAACCTCATCTATATGGTTTATCTCCATAACCTCATAGATATTATCGTAAAAATATCTTGGGTCCACAACTACTATTTTATCATAATACGGTGTAAGCATAGGTATCATGCAGTTGGCGAATGAATCCTTCACAACAAGAAGGTTTCTGCCTGTCCCGTTCACCGTGTTAATGTCCGCCTCTGAATAATTTCCGCCCATAAAAACAAGATATTTGTCTTTTTCATTAAGCTTTTCAATATCAAAAAGAGAGGCTTTTTTCAAGGTTTTTTCCGGATAATTAACCACATATGTGCCTTCGCTTCCTTCCGGAACGCATATGTCAATTCTGTCGTGCACATTATAAACGCCGCTGTTGGACGCCTGGGTTCCCTGAAATTCACCGGTAACCGTATAGAAATTATATGTTACATCATCCGTATTGAGTCCGGTAACGGACGCAAACTGCTTGAATGCTTCATATGCTGCAAAAGTAGTCCAATGATGGTCTGTTTTATAATACATCTGCTGCCCTTCGGCGTTTTTTAATGTATCATATATATCAATATAGCTGATATTTTCAGAAAGGTTTTCTTCAATATAATTCATTGTTTCCTTCTGATTGGAAACGACATTATACGGAAGCTTATCCTCATATACGCTTATTGAATTCGGAACGAGCATAAAATTTATTTTCAAATCGCCCTTATTTTTGGCAAAATAGTTTACCGAATCAATTGTTTCTTTAAGTTTCTTTTCATCATAGTCTGACTCTTCTGCAATAAGATATCCGTCGGAGCCGATATATACTCCGTTTATTTTACGCTGCCCGGTAAGTCTCAAAATCGCAGTTTTAATGGAAATACACTTATCCCTTAATGGAAACTGGTCTGTAAGGTATGTCTCAAAATCATCCATAAAAGAGCCGTTACCTATTGAGCTTACGGAAATTTTCGGCATATCGGCGAGATAGCGGTTTTCTTTATCTGAAAAATCTTTATCCTTGCTGATAAACATCCACACAGGTACAACCGCAAGAACAAGAATTACTATAACTCTCACAAAGTTTTTTTTCATGCTGCTGCCCCCCTTAGAATCTGAAATACAGGAATGGATTATAACTTTCACTGACAAGAAATGTAATCGAAATTCCAAATAGCGCAATACATAAAATCCATCTGAATGCTTTAGGCAGAGCGGATTCCTCCTTATATGGAATTACGGCAGGAATCATGCCTATTACAAGCAATGCAATATATCCGGCAAAATACGGCAATGAATTTCCGTCAATAAATGAGCCGTTGCTTCCAAACATAGTTTGCAGATATCCCACAGCTTCAGTAATTGAGTTGCTGAAGAAGAATACCCATCCGATTACTACAATAATGAAAGTTATAATTAACCTGATAAATTTAGGTATCTTATCTAATACTTTGCTTAATACAAATTTCTCAAGAATAAGGAGTATCCCGTAATACATTCCCCAGATTACAAAATTCCATGAGGCTCCGTGCCACAATCCTGTCAGAAACCATACAATAAGCAGATTTAAAATCTGTCTTAAAGCACCTTTACGGTTGCCGCCCAACGGAATATACACATACTCCCGGAACCATGTACTAAGGGAAATATGCCAGCGTCGCCAGAACTCCGTTACACTCAAAGACCTGTATGGCGCATTAAAGTTAACCGGAAACTCAAATCCCAGCATTTTACCAAGGCCGATTGCCATATCGGAATATCCGGAAAAATCATTGAAAATCTGTAATGTATATGCAATAGCTCCTATCCAGGCCACAGATGCGGATCTTGTTGTTATTCCGAGAATCTCGGTATGCAGCGCTCCTATGCAGTTGGCGAGAATTACTTTTTTGGCAAGTCCTCTTACAAAAATAATTACTCCGTCACCAAAAACCTTACCCGAAAATCTTCTGGAATTTAATTGATTTTCTATATCTTCATATCGGACAATCGGACCGGCAATAAGCTGCGGAAACATTGTGATATATACCGCAAAAGGCAGTATTTTCTGCTGCGCCCGGCTGTTACCCCTGTATACATCAATAATATATGACATTGCCTGGAATGTATAAAAAGAGATACCTATAGGCAACGGCAGTTCCCTGCTTTGAATGGAAAGACCCGTTATCTGATTAATTGTATCAATTAAAAATCCGGAATACTTAAAATATCCCAGAATCAGAAGGTTAACTGCGATACCAAATATAAGTACTCCTTTTTTGTGCCTGTTTACGGCAATATCTTTACCGATAAAATAGTTAAAAAATATGCTTATTATCATAAGGAGAACATATACCGGCTCTCCCCAGGCATAAAACACAAGGCTTGATATCAATAAAATTACATTTTTCCATGTAATATCCCTGCACACATAATACAGGATAAGCACTACCGGCAGGAAAATAAATAAAAAAGTAAGACTGCTGAATACCATACTGCTCCTATCCTGTAATACAATCGATAAATGCCTTCTTCGCATCTTTGGCATTTTCCGATACTACATATAAAATATAATTGCCTTTTTGCTCCAATACACTGTCAGACAAGAGTTCATACTGGTCCGGAGCATACGACTTAAACATTTCTTTGCTGGACTCATTCTGATCGGAAATAATGTTTAATATTTCCTTCCCCTGGGAAGAATCCGACACTTTGATTATAAGAAGGGTTTCACTGTTCATAACGGATTCATGTCCGTAATAAATCACGCCTTCATAATCGTTGGAATTGAGACCAAAGTCCTTTTTAAAGCGTGAAAAATCAAATTTTTCCATGGAATCGGTTTCAATTTCTTTACTTACCGAATCAAATATCGTATCCACATCGGTATCTATATAATTGTTCTGTCTGCTTACCGCAAAAATAAATGCTATAAGACAAGCCGTTACCAATAATTCTTTTACTCTTAACGACATTAATATATCCCCATTTCAGAAATAAATTTTTCCATCCAGTAAAGATACATCTTCTTCTGGACATGTATTCCGTCTGAAATATATAAATCTTTATGGGACAGGAACAATGCAGAATCTTCATTATATCCCACTCCCAGTTCAATACACATTTCACGGATTCTCTTATTATATTCCGGAACCATTGCAAGTCTTGGCTGTTTTTCGATTGCATCATTTCTTACAGGCATAAGTCCCACCACAATAATTTTTGTGTCAGGAAGTTCCTCCTTAAGAGTCTTAATGTTGGTGGTGTATCTGTTAATGAAGGCATCAAGGCTTTCTTTATTTACATCAATTTCATTAAGACCGTAGTGAAGAATCAGATATTCCGGATTATAATTAATAATATAATACATGTTGTCGGCAAGATGCGGATTCAACATGCAACCCACATTAGCAATAACATTTCCCGGTGACACAAGCTGGAAATCATGGAATCCCGTCATTATGGAATCTCCCACAAAAAGTGAATTGTCAAAAATCTCCTTAAGTGTAATACTTCCCTCGCTATACTGTTTTACAACCTGCTCATGCTTTTCTATGTCCACTCCGTACGGCACATAGCAGGCATTATTGCTGTATGCAAATTCACTCTCATTTATGTCGGAAACGGTTTCCTGTGGGAAGGTTTCCACCGGAACGGTTTCAGCGGGTTTTGAAGTCGGAGTCTCAAAAGGCTGACTGTTATCAGGATCAGGCTTTTGTGGCTTAACTCCATCCCTTATATTTTGTTCTACCGATTGAATATCAATATTTTCAAGAGCCTGCAGATAAGATTCTCCCTGGGCCGTGTCTCCGGCATTACTGCTTGAGACCTCCGCAAGAACAAGCCCCAGTATTAAAAGTATAGGCACTGCTGCCACTATAGAAACAATCCAAATTACATTTCCGGATTTTTTACTCTTTTTCATTATGATTCTCCTTTTCAAAGACATGGGAAATATTCTCTTATGACCCTGCATCCTCATTGAAGTTTTCCTTTGAAAATACTTATCATCTTCGCATATTATGTGTACTATTTCTTGTAGTACGCATGAATACTATCACAATTTATTATTCCGGTCAATATGATTTGAACACATATTTTAAAAGAATTATATTCCCATTGTAAGAATGAGATTTTTGAGCCAGTATTCGGTATAAAATTCCTTGGTAAGATGAATACCGTCTTTACTGAAAACCTCCTGATGCTGCACCATATACTCGTTATCGCTTAAATATTCCACGCCTATTTCCATGCACATCTCAAGAATCATAAAATCATATTCTTCAATGTATGCATATCGCTCCTGTGATGATAAAATCGTATCGCTTACAGGGAATACTCCGCTCACAATTATTCTGACATGAGGAAGCTTTTCTTTAAGCCTCAAAAGTAAATCTTTGTACTGCTCAATTCTTTGCGCCCTATCGTCTGCAGATGCATTCAAAGTATTAATTCCGTAATGTACAACCAGGACATCGCTTCCTAAAGCCATATTCACAACACTGTCAAAATTGGCTTCAAGATAATCATAGCTTTCTCCCACCTCGGCAACAATCCTGTCCATGGTAAAAATACCGTTGGTAGCAAGTGCCTTAATCTGGGAATCGCCCGTGAAAACCACCTCAGAAAATACATCTTCGTAAGAAAGGGTACCGTTTTCCAGTTCCGCCACTTTTTCTGCAGCTGCCAGATTGTCAACCTTATTCAGCACATATGAAGGAGGATACACATAATCTTTGGGATTAACCGCATCCACCGTAATGGTAGTTGTAAGTGTTCCGTAACTGAAAGTAAAATTATTACTTCCTTCATCAAGACGCTTTCCTTCATCAAACATATCGCATGTGTATTCCGTCAACTCATAGGAAGTTCCGTCATCATGAACAAGTTCCACCTGAAAATCTCCCGAAACGGCCTGCCCGCCGGCATAAAGTTCATCCCCGATAAATTTGGCCGAAATTCTGTCCGTATCGGTTACTTCGTCCGGACCCTTATATACATGGGTATAGGTCTTTTTGTTGTCGGAATCCTTTCTGTCGGATTTACCGGAAATAATAATCATTACCAGAAAAGCCAGTGCCGCTGCCAGTAACAGTCCGTATCCGACCAAAAGTATTATCTTACCTGTATTCTTGTTTTTTGAAGATTTCTTACGGGATTTTCCCTGTTGCTTATTCATAATTTCTCCTGTTTTATATGATTCTGTTTCTCTTAATCATCCTGCACAATTCATCATTGTCTTTTGTCTTGGAAAACATATCAAGGATTCTCTCAACCGCATCATCGGAACGCATGCCGTTAAGAGCCTTTCTCATTATATCCACTGCTTCCTGTTCATCTTTGGTAAGCAGTAAATCCTCTCTTCTGGTTCCCGACTTAACAATATCTATTGCCGGGAAAATTCTTTTCTCGGAGAGTTTTCTGTCCAGAACAAGCTCCATATTACCTGTTCCCTTGAATTCCTCGAATACAACATCATCCATCTTGCTTCCTGTCTCTACAAGTGCCGTTGCAAGAATTGTAAGTGAGCCGCCTTCTCTCATGTTACGGGCAGCGCCGAAAAATTTCTTAGGCATATGAAGGGATGCCGGGTCAAGACCGCCGGACAAAGTTCTTCCGCTAGGCGAAATAACAATATTATACGCTCTTGTGAGCCTCGTAATGCTGTCTAAAAGAATGCAGACATCCTTTTTGTGCTCCACCAGTCTTTTGGCACGCTCAATAACCATCTCCGAAACTCTTTTATGATGCTCCGGAAGCTCGTCAAATGTGGAGTAGATAACTTCTACATTGTCCCCTTCAATTGACTCCTTGATGTCTGTTACTTCTTCCGGTCTTTCATCTATAAGAAGAATAATCAGATGCATATCCTTATGATTGGCCGTAATTGATTTGGCGATTTGTTTTAAAAGAGTGGTCTTTCCGGCTTTAGGCTGGGAAACAATCATACCTCTCTGGCCTTTTCCTATAGGGGAAATAAGGTCAACTATTCTCATTGCCGTACTGCTGTCAGGCCGTTCAAGATGTATTCTTTCGTCAGGAAAAATCGGTGTCAGCGTTTCAAAAGCTTTTCTCTTCGGAATCGTTGCAGGCGGATATCCGTTTACCGATTTTAAGAACAAAAGAGCACTGAATTTTTCGCCCTGACTTTTGATTCTCTTATTACCTACAATAATATCTCCCGTCTTAAGTCCGAATCTCTTAATCTGTGCCGGAGAAACATATACATCATTTTCTCCCGGAAGGAAATTTTCACATCTGATAAACCCGTATCCGTCCGGCATTACCTCAAGGATTCCGTCTGCCTCCGGGCCTTTGTCTGCCATTGAAGGATCATAATCCTGCTTATATGCATCATCCTCCCCGGCTGTATGCGGTTGTGGCTTAGCAGGCTGCTGTTCTGCCGTCTGTGGCTTTACAGGCTGTGGAGCCGGAGCTTGTGAAGTCTCCGCCTTCTCTTCTTCTGCTGCCAAAAGTATGGCCTCAATCAGGTCCGCTTTCTTCATTGTGCTGAAATGCTTAACATTTTTGTCCTTAGCGAGCTCTCTTAATACTGCCAGTGGAAGTGTTTGAAGTTTTTCTCTCATAAAATCTCCTTTTGATATCATCCGGTATTAATAATTACACCGAATTATTATATTGTAAATAGGTTATTTGGGAATTATTAAGATAAAAGATATTTTAAATATGTAAAGTACCTGTCTTTAAATATGTTACCCCTTTTTTTTTAAACTGTCAACGCATTCGGCTTTACTAAAAAAAATAGTCGTGATACAATAATGTAATGTTACATGAATTGATTGAAAGGAAGAATACCCATGACAAATAATGAAAAAGCTTTACAGCTTCATGAAGAATGGAACGGTAAGTTAGAGACTGCCTCCAAGTGCGCAATTAAGACAAGAGAGGACCTTGCACTTGCATATACTCCCGGCGTTGCGGAACCTTGCAAGATAATTGCACAGGACAAGGAGCAGGCATATAAATATACAATTAAGGCCAATACCGTAGCCGTAGTTTCGGACGGAAGCGCTGTTCTTGGTCTTGGCAACATAGGACCTTATGCGGCAATGCCCGTAATGGAAGGAAAGGCAGTACTTTTTAAGGAATTCGGTAATGTTAATGCGGTTCCTATCTGTCTTGATACCCAGGACACGGAAGAAATTATCCGTACGGTAATCAATATTGCCCCTGCTTTCGGCGGTATTAACCTTGAAGATATCTCCGCACCAAGATGCTTTGAAATTGAGGAAAGGCTCAAAGAAGCCCTTGACATCCCTGTTTTCCATGATGACCAGCACGGAACAGCCATTGTGGTCCTTGCCGGAATCATTAACGCCTTAAAAGTAACGGGCAGAAAGAAAGGGGACTGTAAGATTGTTGTGAACGGTGCCGGCTCTGCCGGAGTGGCCATCACAAAGCTTTTACTCACTTATGGCTTCCCGGATATTATAATGTGCGACAAATCCGGAATTCTTTCATCAGATTCAGAAGGACTTAACTGGATGCAGCAACAGATGACAGAGGTCACAAATCTTAATCATAAACACGGTACTCTTGCGGATGCACTTAAAGGAGCAGATATTTTTGTGGGCGTTTCAGCTCCGGGCATTGTATCTCCTGAAATGGTTGCGTCCATGAATAAGGATGCCATTTTATTTGCAATGGCAAATCCTGTTCCTGAAATTATGCCTGATGCCGCCAAAGCCGCAGGTGCCAGAGTTGTGGGAACCGGTAGAAGTGATTTCCCTAACCAGGTTAACAATGTAGTGGCTTTCCCGGGAATATTTAAGGGTGCACTTGAGGGACGCGCAACCACAATTACCGAAGAAATGAAATTAGCTGCCGCTAACGCCATTGCAGGTCTTGTGGCAGAGGAAGATTTAAATGAGAACAACATCCTTCCGGAAGCATTCGATCCAAGAGTTGCGGATGTGGTAAGTAAGGCTGTAAAGGATCATATTCAGAAATGATTTCATCCGGCACTGCACCGTTTTACTCCGTAAACCGGTATTATCGTGAATTGTTTGGTGAGAAAGTATATAAACTGTCCCTTGACGGAGGCATGACCTGCCCGAACAGAGACGGAAAGCTTGATACGAGAGGATGCATTTTTTGCAGCGAAGGCGGCTCCGGTGATTTTAGTGCCAGAGCTTCTCTTCCTATACACGACCGGATTACAGAAGCAATTTCATATGTTGCGCCCAAATACAAAGGCGATAAATATATTGCTTATTTTCAGGCATATACCAACACCTATGCACCTGTGGAATATCTTCGCAATCTTTTTACGGAAACATGTCTTGACCCAAGAATTGCAGGAATTTCAATTGCCACCAGACCGGACTGCCTTGAGGATGACAAAATATCCCTTCTTAGGGAATTAAACCGTATTAAACCTGTCTGGGTGGAACTTGGGCTTCAGACCATAAAAGAATCTTCCGCAGAATATATCAGAAGGGGATATCCCCTTTCTGTTTTTGAAGACACATACGAAAGGCTTACCAAAGCAGGAATTCCTGCAATCATACATGTAATTATCGGTCTTCCCGGAGAGTCTTATGAAGACAATATTGCATGTGCAGGTTTTCTTGCAAAAAAACATGTCCACGGAGTCAAACTTCAGCTTCTGCATGTTTTACAGAACACCGACCTTGCCGTAGATTATGAAAAAGGTCTTTTTAAGGCGCTTTCAATGGATGATTACATTAACAGGGTAATCGGAATGATTGAAAAACTCCCGCCCGAAACAGTTATATACCGCATAACCGGTGACGGTCCGAGAAATTCTCTTATTGCTCCGCTTTGGAGTCTTAACAAAAAAAACGTACTCAATTCAATTACTAAGGAATTTGCCCGAAGAAATACTTATCAGGGAAAGGAATACCTTTAGATATGGCATTAGAATCAATTACATTGTACAAATTAATAATTCTTTATATGCTGGACAGAGTTGATTTTCCTCTGTCAAATTCTACCATTGTGGGATTTATTCTTGAAACAAGATATACCGATTTTGCAACTATACAGCAGGTTCTCGGAATAATCCAGGACGACGGACTTATTGATGTGGAAAGCAGCCGCAGTAACACAAGCTATACCCTTACCGACCAGGGAAGGGAAATGCTTGAATATTTCGGCAATAAAATTTCCGATGAAATCAAAAAAGAAATTAACGATTATCTTACAAAGAATAAATATGAACTCAAACAGGCTGCCAATGTAATATCAGAATATTACCGCACCACAGCCGGAGATTATGCCGTTCATTGCTGCGTCAAAGAAAACGGATACAGTCTCATAGATCTTACGGTATCCGTTCCCGATGAAGAAGTCGCAGATGTAATGTGCGGCAAATGGAAAGAAAAAAGCCAGGCAATTTACGAGTTTATAATTAAGAACATGCTGTAGGAAGAACAATCCCGTCAACAACTTCCCAGATTCTGTCAAGCCCCTGCTTTGTCTCGGCTGAAAACGGGATAATTATTCCTTCCTTAGGCATAGAAAGCCCTTCCCTGACAGCCTTAATCTGCTTCTCGGTCTGGCTTCTTTTTATTTTATCAAGTTTGGTGGCTATAATAATCGGCTCATAGCCCTGATACAAAATCCATTTATACATATTACGGTCATTTTCGGACGGTACATGTCTTATGTCTATAAGGAGAAATACCTGCTTAAGCTGCTTTGAGGTATGCAGATATTTTTCTATCATTTTGCCCCACTTCTGTCTTGTTTCAACAGTGGTTTTGGCATATCCGTATCCCGGCAGATCCACACAGTAAAACATATCATTAATATTGTAAAAATTAATTGTCTGTGTCTTACCTGGCTGTGATGATGTTTTGGCATAGGACTTGCGGTTCATCAGGGCATTAATCATTGAAGACTTGCCCACATTGGATTTACCGGCAAATGCTATCTCAGGCAGTTTGTTTTCCGGAAGCTTACTTGTAATTCCGCATACGGTTTCCAGATTTACTTTTTTGATAACCATTAAATCTTCTCCTGTCTGTTAAGTGCTGTTTTAACAACTTCATCCATATGGGATACATATCGTATTGTCATATCCTCTGTTATCTCGGATTCAATTTCAGATATGTCTTTTTTATTTTTTTCGGGAACAATTACCGTCTTAATTCCCGCCTTTTTGGCGGCAAGAAGTTTTTCTTTAAGTCCTCCGATAGGAAGAACATTTCCGTGAAGGGTAATTTCACCTGTCATTGCCACATCATGGCGTACGGTTCTTTTCGTAAGGGCTGAAAGCATTGCCAGTGTAATTGTTATTCCCGCAGAAGGACCGTCCTTCGGAACAGCACCTTCCGGAACATGAAGTTGTATATCATTCTTCTCAAAAACTTCCGGATTTATGCCGTATTTTCCCGCAACATAACGGACATACCCAAGTGCCACCGTTGCGGATTCCTTCATAACATCTCCAAGCTGGCCTGTTACGGTAAGGACACCTTTACCCGGCATAACCACAGCCTCCACATCCAGAGTGGTTCCGCCGACCGAGGTCCACGCCAGTCCTTTTACAATACCAACCATATCTTCTGCGAAGGTATCCTCGTCAGAATATTTTTCCACTCCGAGATACCCTTCCAGATTACTTACTGTTATTTTGTGTGTAAGTTTTTCACCGCTTAAAATCTGCTTGGCAGCCTTGCGGCACACCTTACCGATTTGTCTTTCCAGGCTTCTTACACCGGCTTCCCTTGTATAATTATCGATAATTTTTCGGATGGCTTTATCGGTAAAGGAAAGCTGTTTTTTCTGCAATCCGTTTTTATCAAGCTGTTTTTTAACAAGGTAATCTTTGGCTATATGGAATTTTTCAACTGAGGTATAACTGTTAATCTCTATTATTTCCATTCTGTCCAGAAGCGGTTTCGGAATGGTGGAAGTATCGTTGGCGGTCGCAATGAAAAGGACTTTGGAAAGATCAACCGGAGCCTCTATATAGTGGTCACGGAATCGTGAATTCTGTTCACCGTCAAGTATTTCCAAAAGTGCTGAGGCAGTATCACCTCTTGAATCGGTTCCGACTTTATCAATTTCGTCCAGAAGCATAAGCGGGTTTCCCACTCCGGCAGTGATAAGACCTGTAATAATACGACCCGGCATGGCTCCCACATATGTTTTACGATGGCCTCTGATTTCCGCTTCATCTCTTACGCCGCCAAGGCATATGCGTACATATTTACGGTTAAGGGCTCTGGCAATGGAAGCGGCAATGGAAGTTTTACCTGTTCCCGGAGGTCCGAGAAGGCAGATAATCGGTGTTTCGCCTTTGTTATTAAGTGCCTTTACCGCTAAGAATTCCAGAATTCTTTCTTTAACCTTCAAAAGGCCGTAATGGTCCTCATAAAGAACTTTCTCAACTTTTGATATATCAATATTGTCCGGGGAAAAATTATTCCACGGAAGCTCAAGCATTGTCTCTATATATGTACGGACCACCGCCGCCTCCGAAGAACTGCCCGGCAGTGCTTCATAACGACGGATTTCCTTTATTATTTTATCTTTAATTTCATCAGATGCATTCAATTCGGAAACCTTATTTTTGAACTCATCTATCTCATCCTCGTCATCTTCTCCGAGTTCTTCCTTGATGGCACGGATCTGTTCTCTGAGAATATATTCCTTCTGGTTATGGTCCACTCTCTTTTTAACATCTTCTGCAAGGTTGCTTTTCAGTTCATTAACCTCTATTTCCTGACACACCATATCACAGGCTGCATCAAACTGCTCAAGCAGATTATCCGTTTCAAGAATTTCCTGGCGTTCCGTAAATTCGGTCGTACATTCACTGACTGATTTATAGATAATCTCTTCAAGCCCTGTTATCGCATCAAGTCTGTTAATATTGTCTCCCTGATTACGGCCGGCTACGGTATAGTAATGCTTCATCATTTCTTTCAGAAGGCTGATTCTGGCATCCCTTTGTGCATCGGAAAGAAGTGCCTCTTCATCAGGGCACGGTATAATATCGGCAGAAAGAAGTTCTTCTTCGTTATGCAGTTCAAGCAGTCTGGCACGGCTTATACCTTTGACAAGCACGCGTACCAGATTTCCCGGCATTTTAACCATCTGCTTGATTTCGCACACGGTTCCCACATCAAAAAGATCTTCTCTTTCAGGATTCATTATATCTGCGGACTTCTGTGTTATAAGAAAAATCTTCTGTCCGTTTTTCATGGCGTAATTTACGCTTTTAATCGATTGTTTTCTGCTTACGTCAAAATGAATGACCATATGTGGCAGTATGGTCATTCCTCTAAGCGTTATCATCGGTAAGCAAACTGTTAAGTCACTCATGCAATTTCTCCGTTTTTGGTATCAACAGAACGGGGTTTCTTCTTCCCTGTGATTTCCTTAACATCATCAGTGCGATACTCCAGAAGCGGAGCCTCCCCATTCTCAATAGTTTCTTTGGTAACAATACATTTTGCAATGGTGTCATCTGAAGGGATGCGGTACATTACATCCATCATTGCCTTTTCCATAATTGAACGTAAGCCTCTGGCTCCGGTTTTGCGCTCAAGACTCTTTTGGGCAACTGCTTTTACTGCATCTTCCGTAAGTTCAAGTTCCACTTCATCATATGCAAATAATTTGCGGTACTGCTTTACAAGAGCATTCTTAGGTACTGTAAGAATATTTATAAGAGCCTGCTCATCCAGCATATCCAGAGCAACCGTTACCGGTACTCGTCCGATAAATTCCGGTATAAGTCCGAATTTAACAAAATCCTGAGGAAGTGCCTGGGCAAAAAGCTCGCCAATTTTCTCATCGGTATGCTCGCTTATTGTGGAATTAAATCCGATTGTCTTCTGGTCCATTCTGGCTTCGATTATCTTTTCGAGACCGTCAAATGCACCTCCGCAGATAAAGAGGATGTTGGTTGTATCAATCGGAATAAGCTCCTGCTGAGGATGCTTTCTTCCGCCCTGTGGCGGTACGGAAGCCATTGTTCCTTCAAGTATCTTTAACAATGCCTGCTGAACGCCTTCGCCGGAAACATCCCTTGTTATTGAAACATTTTCGGATTTCTTTGTTATTTTATCTATTTCATCAATGTAAATAATTCCTTTTTCCGCTTTTTCCACATCATACTCGGCAGCCTGAATAAGTTTAAGAAGGATGTTTTCTACATCTTCACCTACATATCCTGCCTCAGTAAGAGTTGTGGCATCTGCAATTGCAAAAGGAACATTAAGGATTCTGGCAAGAGTCTGGGCAAGATAAGTTTTGCCGGAACCGGTCGGACCCAACATGAGAATATTACTTTTCTGCAGTTCAACTCCGTCGTTGTCAATATCCCTGTTATCTGAAAGGATTCTTTTATAATGATTATATACTGAAACAGACAATACTTTTTTGGCTTCGTCCTGACCCACTACATACTGGTCAAGAAGCTCCTTTATTTCCATTGGTTTTAAAAGATTAATGCCTGTGTTTTCTTCTTCGTTGTATTTTGAATCAAACTCATCATCAAATTCGTCATTTATTATCTCATTGCATATGTCAATACATTCATCGCAGATAAAAACATTGCCCGGTCCCGCAACCAGTTTCTTTACCTGCTTCTGGTTCTTTCCACAAAAAGAACATACACAAATTTCATCATCTTTTTTTCCTGCCACTGTTATACCTCCTATATATGAGCGTCAGATTTTGGATGTCTTAAATGATACTTATAGCCCCCGGAGAATTTTCTCCGGGGGCCTTTGAACTTAAGCTCTTTTCTCTACAACACTGTCAATTATTCCATACGCAAGAGCTTCCTGCGCTGTCATATAATTATCTCTGTCAGTGTCTTTTTCAATCTGTTCAATAGGCTTTCCCGTATTCTGTGCAAGAAGTTCATTAAGTCTTTTCTTGGTCTTAAGAATCTGGTCAGCAACTATCTTCATGTCAGATGCCATACCCTGTGAACCACCGCTTGGCTGATGGATCATTATTTCTGAATTAGGAAGTGCATATCTTTTGCCCTTGGCACCGCCTGCCAAAAGAAATGCGCCCATGCTTGCAGCAAGACCGATACAGGTTGTAGAAACATCACATTTGATGTACTGCATTGTATCATATATTGCCATTCCTGCAGTTACAGAACCTCCCGGGCTGTTAATGTAAAGGTGGATATCTTTTCCCGGATCCTCAGACTCTAAGAAAAGAAGCTGTGCAACAACAATATTTGCCGAAACATCGTTAACCTCTTCCCCAAGGAAAATAATTCTGTCCTTTAATAATCTTGAGTATATGTCGTAAGATCTTTCTCCGCGACTTGTCTGTTCAATGACATAAGGTACTAAACTCATGGCTTTCCCTCCTATTTAATTAAAAATATTATTTCTCAACTGCTTTTGATGCAACTAACTCAGCAGCCTTCTGTACCGCAATATCCTCTTTAATCTGTTCTTTTTCTCTGTCTCCGAGGAATTCTTTAACCTTGTCAACTTCCATCTGGTACATCTGTGCCATCCTGTTAATCTCTTCTTCAAGTTCCTCATCTGAAACTTTAATCTTTTCAGCTTTAACGATTGCTTCAAGAACGAGGCTGTTCTTAATTCTGATTTCTGCTTCAGGTCTTGCGTCCTCTAACATCTTATCAACTGTCATACCTGTATACTGAAGATACATATCAAGAGAAAGTCCCTGCTGCTGCATTCTCTGTGCCATATCCTCAACCATTCTGTTAGCCTGTGATGTAATCATGGCTTCCGGAATTTCCATTGAAGCATTTTCAACTGCCTTGGCAACTGCCTTTGACTGTCTCTCTTTTTTGGCCTCTTCCTTCTTCTGTTCTGTCAGTTTCTTCTTAATGTCAGCCTTGTACTCTGCAAGTGTCTCAAATTCAGATACTTCCTGTGCAAATTCGTCATCTGCCTTAGGGAGTTCCTTAACCTTGATTTCCTTAACTGTTACTTTAAATGTTGCAGGCTTTCCTGCAAGCTCTGCTGCCTGATAGTTCTCAGGGAATGTAACATTAACTTCTACTTCCTTGCCAATCTTGGCACCGATTAACTGGTCTTCAAAGTTATCGATGAATGAATGTGAACCGATTGTAAGAGGATAATCAGTTCCCTTTCCGCCTTCAAAAGGTACTCCGTCAACAAAACCTTCAAAATCAATGATTGCCTGGTCTTTATCCTTAACACCTCTTGTAGTAACAGATACAAGTCTTGAATTCTGGTCTCTTACTTTCTCAAGCTCTGCCTTTACATCCTCAGCAGTAACCTTTACATCACATTTCTCTATTTCAACACCCTTGTACTCGCCAAGTGTTACCTCAGGCTTTAATGCAACCTGAGCTGTGAAAATAAAGCTCTTTCCTTTTTCAATCTGGGTTACATCTATCTCAGGCTGTGAAACAATATCAAGCTTGCTCTCCTCAGCCGCTTTGCTGTATTCACCCGGAATAAGGTCGTTGGCAGCGTCTTCATAGAAGATTCCTGCTCCGTAAACTTTTTCTATCATCTGACGAGGCACTTTGCCTTTTCTGAAACCGTTTAAAGTAATTTTGCCTTTATTCTTCTCATAAGCACGCTGAAGTGCTTTTTCAAAATCTTCTGCAGAAACTTCAATAGTAAGTTTTGCCATATTTTTCTCTAAATTTTCCACTGTGAAACTCATTTTATATTTTTCCTCCTTAATGCTAGAAAAGAACCGTTATTTCCTTATAAACGGTCACACAGCGAACATTATAGCACACAGTTTTTACAAATGTCAACAAATGGGGGGATTCTGTTTTTTTTGTGAAAATTTCAAAAGTTAATTCCACCGTCCGCTTATGCGGTGGAATTAACTCC
>JBJENE010000062.1:0-84636 GCA_051880035.1 Butyrivibrio sp. | reverse complement strand
GCATCAAGGGCGAACTCTATCCCATTAAATCCGAATATAAATTTACACTATCAATTTAATCGAAAATATTGAAACTCTTTGAACAGTGTGATAAAATTCTCTTATAAGATGATTCGGGTATAGGAATTTTAAGGTTTTTGAAGGGTAGGGTACAATGAGCAGTGTACAGTTACTTGATAAGACACGGAAGATTAATAAGCTGCTACATAACAACAGTTCTCAGAAAGTAGTTTTTAATGATATCTGTAAGGTTATGAGCGATGTTCTTACATCTAATGTGTTGGTTATCAGCAAGAAGGGCAAGGTACTTGGAGTAAGCATAAGTAATAATGTAGAAGAGATTAAAGAGCTTATTCAGGATGAAGTGGGAGGATTTGTAGATGCCATGTTCAATGAACGGCTTTTAAATGTCCTTTCTACCAAGGAAAATGTTAATCTTGAGACATTGGGATTTGCCGAAGGATATGCCAATAAGTATCAGGCGATTATAGCACCGATTGATATTGCCGGGGAACGGTTGGGAACCCTGTTTATGTATAAGGTGGCTAATCAGTATGATATTGATGATATAATCCTTTGCGAATATGGGACAACCGTTGTGGGACTTGAGATGATGCGCTCCGTTAATGAGGAGACGGCAGAGGAGGACCGCAAGGTACATATAGTTAAGTCGGCAATAAGCACACTTTCATATTCGGAGCTTGAAGCCATTATTCATATTTTTGACGAATTGAGCGGAGGAGAAGGTATTCTTGTTGCAAGTAAGATTGCCGACAGGGTAGGAATTACCCGCTCAGTAATAGTTAACGCACTCAGGAAATTTGAAAGTGCGGGAGTCATTGAATCCAGATCATCAGGGATGAAGGGCACGTATATCAAGGTGCTTAATGATGTGGTCTTTGACGAGATAGAGAGAATTAAATCCAACAGTTAAAGTGAAAGGAATCGCTGTATCGCTTGATATGGCGATTTTTTTGATTTTTATATATCATTTAAGAGAATAACAGCTATATTTTGTGGTCTTGACATAAAAAAACACAAGATAAGCTAATTTTTACTTTACTTTTTATCGTTATGTATCTATAATAATTAAGATAAGATAATTGTATTGTATTATGGCAAAAAGGAATTGCCGATAAATATATAAGCAGGGAAGCACAGAAGGAAAGGAGGATATTATGGTTAATTCAGGAGCATTTGCTTATGTGGATCTTTTAACATCCGCTGCAGATTACTCATGGAAGCGTAATGAAGTAATAAGCAGCAATATTGCTAATGTGGATACCCCTAACTACAAAAGACAGGATGTAAGTTTTGAATCAGTTCTTTCGGCTGCAGTTGCAAAGGCCGGCTCTTCCTCCCGTACACTCACACAGACTGTGCGCAATATTAATTACGACACTGTATCACCTGTGGTGTATACGGATAATTCCAATCTGTCTTACAGGCTGGATGGCAACAATGTTGATATCGACATGGAGGAAATTGAACTCGCTTCAAATCAGCTTTATTACGAGGGTGTTATTGACGGAATAAGTCAGAATTTTGCCAGACTTAAGACTGCAATGACTACCACATAATCAGGATAATTCTGTATAACAGATAAGGAGGAATTTTATGGCTCTTTTTTCGGGAATGAATATTAATGCTTCGGGAATGTCTGCACAGAGACTTCGTATGGATGTTATTTCCCAGAACATTGCCAATGCCAATACTACAAGAACCAAAGAGGGAGGACCTTATGTACGAAAGAATGTGGTCCTTACCGAGAAAGTTTCCACTACAAATAATTTTGGACAGGTTCTTAACAGAACGATTAACGGAATAGGTAACGGAGTTAAAGTAACTGCTATCACAAATGATACTGACACGGATATGAATCTTGTATATGATCCATCACATCCTGATGCGGATGAGAACGGTTATGTACTTTATCCTAATGTCAATGTGGTTACCGAAATGACGGACCTTATTGATTCAACCAGGTCATATGAGGCCAATGCGACAGCTTTTGAAGCAAGTAAAAATGTTGCGTCAACAGGCCTTAAGCTTATGGAATAGAGAGGTAATGATTCATGAGTGATATATCTTCCATGATTAATGTTACATCCTCCCATATTAACAGCATTCTTAACAGTAAAGAAAGCACAGAGACATCAGGGACTTTAAAGAGAAGCTCTGATGGCACATTTGACGGAATATTCAATGCAGCGGTTAATATGATTGAAGGAACCAATAATTATCTTCAGGCAGCACAGCAGGCCGAAGTTGATTATGCAACCGGTAAACTTACAAGTACCCATGAGTTGGCAGTAATCGAACAGAAAGCTAACCTTTCTCTGCAATATACGGTTGCAATTAAGAATCAGTTATTAAGTGCATATAAAGAAATTATGAATATGCAGATTTAGTGTAGGAGATTGATTACATATGCAGGACAGACTCAAAGCAATCCTTCAAAAAATTAAGGATTGGTGGATGAAATTTAACAAAACACAGAGAGCTTTGTTTATATCAATCACAGCGGTTGTTATTATAGCGATTATTATTCTTGCAATTGTTTTTACAAGGACAACCACCGTTGTACTCAGGGAATGTGCATCAGCATCGGAAGCCACCGAGGTAAGAACACTTCTTTCTGACAGCAACATAACCTGTACCGTTGATGAAAATTATGTTGTAAGAGTTAATGAGGAAGACTATGTGGAGGCTAAGCTTGTACTTGGTTCCAACAACATAGCTTCCGAAGGCTATTCTCTTGCAGATGCCGTTTCGGGCGGATTTACGGATACTGCCGCCAATCAGAAAAAGAAGTACACCGCTTACCTGGAATCTAAATTTTCAAGTGATCTTGAATCTCTGGACGGTATCAAAAAAGCGAGAGTGACAATAAGCTTTCCTGATTCGGACAATACTATTTTTTCGGAGAACGAAGATGCTTCCATTACAGCCATGCTGACACTTACCAAGGAAATGTCAGAGGAGCAGGCAACTGCAATCGGTCTTACTCTTGCTACCAATGTAGGAAGTAATAATACCAATAATGTTGTAATAATGGATAATAATGCCAATCTTTTGTACTACGGCGGAACATCAAGTTCTTACTCTGTAAGCAGTGCCAGCCAGAAAGTACAGACACAGCTTGAGAATGCAATAATTGCCAAGGCAAAACAGCTTCTTCTGGCCACTGATTTTTACAGTGAAGTCACGGTTTCACCGAAGCTTGATGTTAACTTTGATGAGGTTGAGATTATTGACCATACATATAAAGCTCCGGAAGGATCAGACGAAGGACTTAAGAAACACAGCTATGAAGTGAATTCTACAGGTGCGATTGCGGATGCCAGCGGTGTTGCGGGAACGGAATCCAATGATCAGGATACCACATATGAAATCCAGAATGCCGACGGAACCACATCCGAATATACACTGGCAGAGTATGACTGGTATCAGAATGAAACGGTTACAACAACCAAACCTGCATCGGGAACAATCAATTACGGTAATTCAAGCGTGTCAATCATCGCCATGAAATATAATGTTCTTAACGAAGAAGATGCTGAGGAACAGGGACTTCTTGATGATATGACATGGGAAGAGTATAAGGCAGCCAATTCCGAACCGATTGAGACGGAAGTGGATGAAAGATATACAAGTATAGTTTCTACAGGTACTGGAATTGATGAGGACGATATCTCAATTCTCGCATATTCAAGATATATTTTCTATGACAGAGAAGCTACGAAGACTTCGCCTTTCCTTGTTATAGAAATCATACTTGCAGTATTAATTGCAGGACTCCTTGTATTTATAATTATCAGAAGTACGAGACCTGTTGCGGTTGAAGAGACAGAACCTGAACTGAGTGTGGAAGATATGCTTGCTACTACCAAAGAAAAACAGCAGCCTATTGAGGAAATTGATTTACAGGATAAATCCGAAACAAGACTTGCAATTGAGAAATTTGTAGATGAAAATCCGGAAGCAGTTGCGCTTTTGTTGCGCAACTGGTTAAACGAAGGTTGGAGTTAACAGTAGATGCGGAGGAAATAAAATGGCAAAAGCAAAATCCGGATTGGACGGAGTCCAGAAAAGTGCAATTCTTCTGATTGCCCTTGGACCGGAAAAATCATCCAAAATTTTTAAACATTTAAGAGAAGATGAAATTGAACAGCTTACACTTGAAATTGCCAATACAAGCAGTGTATCTCCTCAGACAAAGGAAGAAATTCTTGAGGAGTTTTACAGAGTGTGCCTTGCCCAGCAGTATATTGCAGAGGGTGGTATTACTTATGCCAAGGAATTGCTTGAAAAAGCATTGGGTGAAGAAAAAGCCAGGGATGTTATAGGTAAGCTTACAGCAAGCCTTCAGGTGCGTCCTTTCGAATTTATAAGAAAGACGGATCCGGGGCAGCTTCTTAACTTTATTCAGGAAGAACATCCTCAGACCATTGCGCTTATTTTGTCATATCTGCCTGCCGGACAGGCGGCACAGGTTATTTCTGCCCTTCCTCCGGAAAAGCAGGCTGATGTAGCCAAGAGAATTGCCACAATGGACAGAACTTCTCCTGATGTCATCAAGGAAGTTGAGGGCGTACTCGAACGCAAACTTGCATCCCTTGTTAATCAGGATTACACAATTATCGGCGGTGCGGATGCTATCGTTGAAATTCTCAATGCGGTTGATCGAGGAACAGAAAGACATATTCTGGAAACTTTGGAAATCGAAGAACCGGAACTCGCCGACGAAATCAGAAGAAAAATGTTCGTATTCGAAGATATTCTTTCTCTGGACGACCGTGCAATTCAGCGTGTGCTCAGGGATGTTGATAATAATGACCTTGCCGTTGCCCTTAAAAATGCCAATGAAGAAGTTCAGAATGTTATATTCAATAACCTTTCTAAGCGTCTTGCAGCCATGATTAAGGAAGACATGGAATTCATGGGACCTGTAAGACTCAAGGATGTTGAGGAAGCACAGCAGAAGATTGTAAACATTGTCAGAAAACTTGAAGATTCTGCTGAAATCGTTATCTCAAGAGGCGGAGGTGACGAGATAATTGTCTAACCTTTTGAAATACAACAGCTTTGTTGTAAATAAAGATAATAAAATGGTAATTGACTCAAACCGCATGATTGAAGAACTGTTAGAGGAGCAGGAGCGCAGAAAAAATTTTGCCGTAAAAGCCAAAACACCGGATGAGGATGGCTTTATCTGCGGCCTTGATGCAGCTACGGTTGAAGAGTTAATAGATGACGACGGCGGACAGGCGCAGGAAGAAAAAAACATTGACATAGAAGATGTAAAGGCCGAAGCTCAGAAAATCATTGACGATGCCATGACCGAGGCGGAGCAGCTTAAGCAGAAAGCCAAAGACGCAGGATATCAGGCCGGTCTTGACGCCGCAAAAGCCGATTCCGACAAAATGTTATCTGACAGAATGGAATCTCTTGAAGCTGAATATAATGCCAGAAAAAGGGAACTTGAAGAAGAATACGAGGCCATGAGAAAAAGTCTGGAACCTGAGCTGGCAGAGACTATTCTTGAGGTTTTCTCAAAGGTTGTCAATGTGATGGCGGAAGATAAGAAAGATATGATTTTATCCCTTGTCAACGGCGTATTGAATAATGAGGACATGTGCCGGGAATTTTTAATACATGTCTCAGACGAAGATTACAGTTATCTCGAAAAAAACAAAGAATTGCTTTACGGTGCCTCAGCACCTGAAATTCAGATTGATATATGCAGGGATTCCAAGCTTTCAAGAAACCAGTGCATCATAGAAAGCGATGCAGGGGTTTTTGACTGCAGTCTGGATATCCAGCTTGAAAATCTTAAAAATGACATAAGACTTTTGAGCTGCATTAATAAATAGTATTTGTCTTGGAGTGAAATTTTTGAATAAAGCCGCATATTTAAAACTAGCAGATAAAACATTTTACAAAAAAATGGGACGGGTGTCCAAGGTTGTGGGTCTTACCATTGAGTCAATCGGTCCGGATGCACGCCTTAATGATTTATGCCATATTATTCTTAAAGATGAACCGGGCAGATATATAAATGCAGAAGTTGTAGGGTTTCGTGAGAAAAAAATAATTCTGATGCCCTTTGAAAATGTAGACGGAATCGGACCGGGATGTATCGTTGAAAATACCAACCAGACACTTACCGTAGAAGTGAGTGACGAATTACTTGGAAAAACAGTGGACGGGCTTGGAATACCGGCAGACGGCACTGTTTTTGGTGATTCCGTAAAGTATCCGGTTGACGCAACACCACCTGACCCGATGGACCGCAAATTTATAGACGAAATACTTCCGCTTGGGGTTAAGGCAGTTGATACCCTTATGACAATAGGAAAAGGCCAGAGAATCGGAATATTTGCCGGCAGTGGTGTGGGTAAAAGTACTCTTATGGGAATGTTTGCCCGTAATACCAAGGCGGATATAAATGTAATTGCCCTTATTGGCGAGCGAGGAAGGGAAGTAAGAGAGTTTATTGAACGCGACCTGGGAGAAGAAGGAATGAAACGCAGCGTTGTGGTTGTGGCAACTTCCGATAAACCGGCGCTCATCCGTAACAAGGCTGCCAAGACGGCAACGGCAATTGCCGAATATTTCAGGGATAAAGGCAAGGATGTACTTCTTATGATGGATTCCCTTACCCGTTTTTCCATGGCTCAGAGGGAAATCGGACTGGCTACCGGAGAACCGCCTGTTACCAGAGGATATCCGCCAAGTATGTACAGCGAAATGCCAAAGCTTCTTGAAAGAGCGGGAAATTCGGACAAAGGCTCTATTACCGGACTTTATACGGTTCTGGTAGACGGTGATGATTTTAACGAGCCGATTACGGATACTGCAAGAAGCATTCTTGACGGACATATTATGCTTTCAAGAAAACTTGCCCACAAAAATCATTATCCTGCCATAGATGTGCTGCAGAGCATTTCCAGATGTATGAGCAGTATTACGGACAAAAATCATAAAGAACTTGCAGGAAGACTTAAAAATGTTCTTGCCACATACAGTGAGTCGGAAGATCTGATAAATATTGGCGCATATAAGTCAGGTTCCAATAAAGAAATAGATTATGCGATATCCAAAATAGGCAGTGTTAATGACTTTTTGATGCAGGCAACCGATGAGAAAATAACTTTTGAGGAAGAAATGGAACAGTTAAAGGCTGTATTTGCCGAGTAGTGAAAAGGTGGTAAAATGGCAAAGTTTATATACCGGATGCAGAATATTCTGGATATAAAATATAAAATGGAAGCGCAGGCCAAAACAAGTTATGCCATGGCCTCCGCAAAGCTTAAAGAAGCCGGCGGGAAACTGGAACAACTCATCAGTGGGAAAAGAGAGCTTGAGGATGAATACCGCAGACTTGCGAAGGGTAAAATCGATCCTTTGAAACTTTCTGAGAGCAGATATGCAATTGATTTCCAGAAGGAAAAAATAAAGGCACAGCTTGTTGAAGTTCGTGTTGCCGAAAAGAATCTGGAGATTGCAAGAGCAAGGCTTAATGAAATGATGAAGGACAGAAAAACCCATGAGAAACTCAGGGAACATGCTTTTAACGAATTTCTCGTTGAGATTAATGAGCAGGAAAAAAGAGAAATAGATGAACTTGTAAGCTATAGATTCGGGGCTGCCAAAGAAGAGGGGCGTTAAAAATGTTTCCCCGGATTCGGGCAGCTTGTGTTTAAGAAAAACGGTTTCTACGGGAATCTGGCGCAGAAGACAGGAAAGGAAATACGGATATGGCAAGAGAACTTGATGACGATATGCTTTTGGACAAAGAAAATTTTGATGACGAGGATGAGGGTGGCGGAAAGAAAAAAGGCAAGATGATGACATCGCTTATAGCGCTTTTTATTGTTATCATCTGGATTGCAATTTTTGCCCTTCTTATTAAACTCGATGTGGGCGGATTCGGAAGTTCTGTTTTATATCCGGTTCTTAAAGATGTTCCGGTTCTGAATAAGATTCTTCCGGGCAATGTTACAGAGTCTGTCAGCACCGAAAGCGGAAATACATATACCAATCTTGAAGATGCCATTAACAGAATAAATGAGCTTGAAAATGAAATTGCCATTTATAAGCAGAATGCGGACGACAATGCACAGACCATTTCATCATTGACTGCAGAGTTGAAAAGGCTTCAGGCATATGAGGAAAATCAGACTTATTATGAACAATTAAAAAAGAAATTTGATACAGAGGTTGTCTATACGGACAATGCACCCGATATACAATCATATAAGGAATGGTATGAGGAAATAGAACCTGAAAATGCAGAGACCATATACAGACAGGTTATAGAACAGCTTGAAAAGGATCAGGTAATACAGGACCTTGCCAGTTATTATTCCACAATGAAGCCTGATGCGGCGGCTAAGGTTTTTGAGGAAATGACAGGAGACCTTGAAAAAGTTGCCCAGATTCTGTCCTGTATGAAGCCGGCCAATGCGGCAAATATCCTTGCCAGCATGGACAGTACACTTGCAGCCAAGCTTACATTGCTTATTTATCCTACTGAGGAATAAACGGTAATACCGTTTATATAAATACAATTAAATATTGAAAGGAGGTACACCGATGACAGCAGCAAATGTATCCTCTAAGGCGGATATCGTACAGAATCTTGCGAATGTTCAGACACGGGTTAACAGCCAGGCATCAGAAGCGGTTCAAAAGTGCAGCTTTCAAAGCTTTATGGCAAAAACGACAGCCGGTACGGACGATTTGATGCAGAATGTACAGAGCGAAAGCAAGACGGCATCAGTTAAGACCGATTTTACTGCCAATGACACTTCACAAAAGGTAGCCACACCTAAAAAAGAGTCTGAAGCAGATAATGACGGAATTAAGGAAGCAACCGAAAAAGCCTGTGAGGAAATTAAGGATGCGGTCAAAGAAGAGTTAAATCTCACTGAGGAAGAATTGGCTATGGCACTTTCCGAACTGGGAATCACAGTTGCAGATTTAATTAATCCACAGAATCTGGCAATGCTTATTGCGGATGTTAACGGAGTCGATGTTACTGCAGTAATTACGGATGATATTCTTACGGGACAGCTTAAATCGCTTACCGGAGAGATTAACCTTATTCTGGATTTGAACTCAACAGAATTTAACATACCTGTTGAAAATCTGATCGAGAATATTAAGAATGAACCGGTAATTACCAAAGAACAGCCTGTTGCAGAAGCAGAACAGGAAATTCCTGATGAACTTCCTAAAATTACCGTAGTTAACAATGAAGCAACCGGTGAGCAGATTACAATTACCGAGCATGATTCAGTTACGGAGGAAGTGGTTGAGGTAGTTAAGAATCCGCAGGAGACATCTGAAAATGCAGATACCGGAACGGAAGATACCGCAAAGGGTGACAAAGGTAACAACAATGAAAACCTTGCCGGAAATCTTATGACTAACCTTACGGAAAGCATTGAAAGTGTTATGGAATCTTCATCCGTTACCACCGGAGCCGAAAGGATTAATGCAGCAGATATTGTAAATCAGGTAATTGAAGCCATAAGGGTAAATGTAAGTGCAGATACCACTTCAATGGAATTACAGCTCAATCCTGAGAATCTTGGTAAAGTTAATCTTACTGTGGCATCCAGAGAAGGAACTCTTACCGCAACCATTACCGTTCAGAATGATGCCGTTAAAACAGCTGTAGAAAGCCAGCTTGTACAGCTTAAGGAACAGATGAATAATCAGGGCCTTAAAGTAAAGGATGTAGAAGTACTTGTTGCAGCAGAGCAGTTTAATTTTAACGACAATTCAGAAAGTAAATCCGATGATAATAACGGAAAGAAATACGGTAAAAGATTCAGAACCGCTGATGAGCTTCCAATCGAAGATAACGAAGTTCCTGAAATTGTTAACCCAAACATTCCGGATACAGAAGGAAGCAGCGTGAATTATACCGCATAGAAAGGAGCAGAAAATGGCGATTTCAGCACAGATTGTCGACGGTAAAGTAGTGGCAAATTATACCGATGACAGTACATATCAGAAAGACACAAAAGGTTCAGATTCCCTGGATAAGGATGCCTTTTTAAAGATTCTTGTAGCAGAAATGCAGTATCAGGATCCGTTAGAGCCTTCTTCAAATACCGAATGGGTTACACAGATGGCATCTTTCTCACAGATAGAAGAGTTACAGAGTCTTGGCGATACGGTTACCGAACAGAGTGCAGCAGCCCTTGTTGGTAAAAGAGTTATTATGGCAGCATCCAATAATACATCCGGCGAAGTTAACTATGTTACAGGAGTGGTTGAATGTATTGAGAAAAAAGATGATGGCGTTTACTTATCTCTTAACGGAAATCTGTATAATGTAAAAGACTTATATTCAGTTGTGGATGAGGATTATTACAACAAACTCATGCAGGAAACCGGAATGGATGAGGATAAGTAGTACGGATGTTGGATAAAGGAGGGATTTAATGGATATTAAAGATGTCCGCTTTACTTCCATAGAGCAGGTAACGGGACAATATCTGAATCACACATCTTCTTTGGTTAACAAGACAGAAAGTACGGAATCCTTTGAAGAGCTCTTAAGACAAAAGGTAAATGAAAAAGAAAATTCTGTTCATGAACTGAAATTTTCCAAGCATGCAACACAGCGTTTGTCAGACAGGAATATTGATTTGTCGGATGAGCAGCTTGGAAGACTTGAAAAGGGAGCCAGATTGAGCAGCGAAAAAGGAATTAAAGAATCCCTTGTGCTTATGGATGAATATGCATTTATAGTTAACACAGAGAAAAATACCGTTATTACTGCCATGGAGCAGAACAAAGAAGAAAACATTTATACAAATATTGACGGAGCTGTTTTGGTATAGTTGGACCTTCGGGAAACTACCTGTCTTTGAATGCCTGATAAGACAGAAAACAGCCTTCGGATAAGAATTAGGAGGTCGCTTAATTATGATGAGATCACTTTATTCTGGTGTTGCGGGACTTAAAGCACACCAGACCAAGATGGATGTTATAGGTAATAACATTTCAAATGTTAACACAGTAGGTTACAAGTCACAGTCTGTAGTATTCAGCGATGTTTTGTACCAGACAACCCAGAGCGCATCAGGAGCCAATGAAGAAACAGGAGCAGGCGGAACCAATGCCAAGCAGATAGGTCTTGGATCTGCGGTTGCGGCAATTTCAACAAAGGTTTCGGAAGCCGGCGGTTATCAGTCTACAAACAACCCGTTTGATATTATGATTAACGGTGATTCCATGTTTGTTGTTAACAATAACGGAGTTAATTACTTTACAAAAGCAGGTAACTTTACAGTTGATTCAGCAGGTAATCTTGTAACTTCACAAGGATACAGCGTAATGGGATGGATTGCGGATGAAAACGGCAATATTAAAGCTGACAATGTTTCACCTATTGCAATTTACTCCAATGAAAATAAATATGCATCACCTATTGCAACTACATATGTTACCGCAGGCGGAAATATCAACAAAGAAGACGAAAGCTTCAGTACAATTGACGGCACAAGATCATTTAATGTATCCTTCTATGACAATACAGGATATAAGTATCAGGCCACAATTCAGATAAGTCAGGATGCAGATGATAAATATTCATACGGACTGGCAGTTTCCTCAGTAAGCTGTAACGGAGAAACCATTACAGATGATGACGGAAATCCGGTTACATTGGATCTTGCCACTACAGCAATTAAGTTTGACGAAGCAACAGGTAAGCTTATCGAGCCTGCAGACGGTAAGATTGTAATGAATGTTGAATCCCTGGGTGCAGCCCTTCCTACAGATGCAGCCGGCGGAGTGACGATTGATTTTTCATCCGTAACATGTCTCGGAACCGAAACAGCTCTTGATTCCGACAGAGGTAATCCTCAGGACGGAACGGGAGCCGGAAGAGCAGTAGGTAACATGTCTTCAGTCAGCATACAGAAAGACGGTAAAATCATTGCAGACTATGATAACGGTGACCAGAGAGTTCTTGCACAGATAGTTGTTGCTAATTTTGCCAACCTTTCAGGTCTTGAAAAAGTCGGAGATAACCTTTTTGCGGCAACACTTAACTCAGGAGAATTTAACGGAATCGGTGATGATGTTACTTCCAACGGCGGATATTTTGCAACAGGCGTTTTGGAAATGTCCAATGTAGACCTTGCAGCAGAGTTTACCGACATGATTACAACACAGAGAGGATACCAGGCTAACTCAAGAATCATTACAGTATCAGATACGATGCTCGAAGAATTGATTAACCTTAAACGATAATAACTGAATTTTCCCTGTCCGTGCTTTAAGGTGTACGGACAGGGCATTTTTGCAGAGAGGTGGGCGAATATGATTGAATTAACCAGGTTTAACGGTTCTACTTTTTCCGTCAATCCTGATTTGATTGAAATAGTTGATTCTACACCGGATACGGTTATTACACTTACAACGGGAAGAAAGATAATCGTAAAAGAAAGTAGACAAGAAGTGAAAAATTTAGTATTATCATATAGAAAGGAAATTTTTGAAAATATCCTTAAACTGAATTGATTTTACTATATGATTTTACAATACAGAATGGCTGGTGGATAAGATGGATCTTGCGACTCTGATAGGTTTAATAATGTGTGGCGGTTTGATGGTTATGGGTATTGTAACCGGAGATGAAGGATTCGCGGCACTTAAAAATTTCTGGGACTTTAAATCCGTATGTATTACATTCGGCGGTGCGTTTGGCGCTACCCTTATTTCATTTAAACTGAGTGATTTTTTAACCGGACTTAAAGGTTTTCTCCTGGCTATCAAGCAGAGAAAATATGATACAACTGATGTAATTAAGAAAATTATCGAGCTTTCCAATATCGCAAGAAAGGAAGGCTTGTTGGCGTTAGAGGAAGCGGCCGACGGTATGGATGATGCATTTATGCGGAAAGGTGTGCTTCTTATTGTAGACGGTACTGAACCTGAGCTTGTCAGGGATATCCTTGAGACAGAACTTATGTGTATTGAAGGAAGACATAAGAAAGTTGCTTCAATGTGGGAGACATTGGCGGCAATGGGTCCTGCCTGGGGTATGGTAGGTACACTTATCGGTCTTATTAACATGCTTAAGAATCTTGAAGATTCAAGCACAATCGGACCTAACATGAGCGTTGCCCTCATTACTACATTGTACGGCTCAATGTTAGCAAACTGGATAGCTACTCCTATTGCCAACAAATTAAAGGCCAATAATGCGGAAGAAGTGGCACTGAAGGAAATAATGGTGGAAGGACTCCTTTCAATACAGGCAGGAGAAAATCCAAGAGTAATTGAAGAGAAGCTTAAGTCTTTCCTTGCTCCTAATGACAGAAGCAAGTATGGCGAGGGCGATGAAGCTGCCGGAGGTGAAGAGGTAAATGGCTAGAAAAAAATCAGAAGACGCTCCGATTAAAACAGATGCCTGGATGGCCACTTTTTCGGACCTTATGAATCTTCTGCTTTGTTTCTTCGTTCTGCTGTTTGCAAGTTCCACGGTAGACGCAGAGAAATTCCAACTTATCATTGCTTCTTTTTCGTCCAACTATAATGTTCTTGACAGCGGCGGAGAAGGTATTGATGACGGTAGGCTGATTGCCAGCGGAGCAAGCCAGTTGGTGGAATTGAATGAATATTATGCCAGCATCGGACTCAGCGAGAACGGTGAAGAGCCTGAACAGATTAAGGATGCACTTGATATTCTTGAACAGATGCAGATGCAGGAATCTGAGCAGATGGGCGAATATATTCAGGATAAAATCGACGATAAAGGCTTGTCGGATGCAGTAGAGGTTCAGGTAACACAGCATTATGTGTGTCTTAACATGAAAGGTGCACTTATGTTTGCTTCGGCATCGGCAGAGCTTACAGATGAGGCACGGACGGTGCTTACGGAAGTTTCGGAGATTCTCAAGCATTATGAAAGCAATCTTATAGAGATAGAAGGACATACCGATAATATTCCTATTAATTCGGGAATCTTTACAAGCAATAATGTTTTGTCCGATTACAGGGCTTTGGCAGTGTTTGATTTCCTTGTAGATGAGAACGGCGTAAGTCCTGAGAAACTTAAGCATTCCGGAAGAGGCGAATATGTACCGGTGGCTTCCAATGATACAGCTGAGGGCAGGGCACAGAACAGAAGAGTAGAAATCAAAATTTACAACAGCTACAGCAGTTATCAATAAACAGACAGAGGTGATATAATGAAAAAAGGATTAGGCAACATATTGGTGCTTGCACTTGTTTTAATTAATCTTGTGCTGACAGTTATTATAGTATTCACATTTATTCCGGCGTCCAAGAAGACTTCTGCGCTGGTAGATAAAATCTGCACAATTATTGATCTGGATGTAGAGGGACAGCAGGGTAATGATGAGGTTCCGGTTGAAGATCTTGAGAATATTGAGATATTATCCAACCAGATTGCAAGTCTTTCTCTTGATTCTGAAGGAAAGACCCACTATGTGAAATTAAGTATGACAATAAGCCTTAACAAAGGCCATAAGGACTACGAGAAGAAAAAAGACTCAATTGATTCATCAATTACACTTATTTCGAGCAAGCTTCTGGATATAATCGGTAAATACCAGTATAACGAAATTCAAAAAAATAAAGTCGAAGAAGAAGTTTTAAGAGAACTTCAGACCATGTTTAATTCAGAATTTATTTATGCGGTTTCGTTTAACCAGTTTACAATTCAGTAATAAGTATGACAGAATACATATATCACAGAAAGAAGGTGAAGGAAAATGGGCGAGGTCCTTTCGCAGAACGAGATTGATAATCTGCTGAAAGCTTTAAGCAGTGGCGAGCTGGATGTGGAGGAAATTAAAAATAACGAAGAAAAAACCGTTAAGAATTACGATTTTGCAAGACCTGCCAAGTTTTCCAAAGAACATCTTAGAACACTGGAGATTATTTTTGAACATTACGGCAGACTGCTTTCAACCAATCTTCCGGCATATTTAAGAAGACCGGTTCAGGTTGAGGTAATGAATTCAGAAGCAGTTACATATTCGGAATTTTCGAATGCCTTATCCAACCCCGTACTTTTGGGCGTAATTGATTTTGAACCGCTTGAGGGTAACATAGTAATGGAAATTGCTTCCAACATAGGCTTTGCCATGGTGGACAGGCTTTTAGGCGGGGCGGGCAACCCCTTGGATAAAGTAAGGGAGTTCTCGGAAATAGAACTTGTCATTCTGGAGCGAATGTTCAGCATATGCGTCAATCTCCTGAGGGACCCTTGGCAGAATGTTGTAAGTATTGTACCGAGGCTTGAACGAATAGAGACGAATTCACAGTTTGCCCAGATTATTTCACCGAGTGAGATGATAGCGATTATTACTATTAACCTGAAAATCGGTGATGTGGAAGGACTTATGAATATATGTCTTCCGTACATAGTTCTGGAGCCGGTAATGGATAAGCTGAATACCAAGTATTGGTTCTCAACAATGCAGGATAAAGATGTGAACACATATGAAGAAGCCATTGCTTCACTTATTTCCAAAGCACAAATTCCTGTTAAGGCGATCCTTGGATCAAGTAGTATATCGGTTAATGATTTCCTTAATCTTAATGTAGGAGATATAATAAAATTGAACTCAAGAATGGACGACGAATTAAATGTCTATGTCGGAAATATTAATAAATTTACGGCACTGCCCGGTTCTTCCAATGACCGGTACGCCGTAAGACTCACTAAAGTATTGAGAGGAGACGAATAGAATGGACGTAATGTTATCACAGGACGAAATAAATGCATTATTGGCCGGTGCTAATCTTGATGATGCATCCAAGGAAGACAATGATGAATATACTTTGACTGATGAACAGAAGGATGCCATTGGCGAAATCTCCAATATCAGTATGGGAACGGCAGCCACAACATTAAGTACTCTTCTTAATCAGCCGGTAAACATAACAACACCTAATGTTACATACATGATGTGGGATGACTTGGCAGATTCCTACGATAAACCTTGTGTATTTCTTCAGATTCAGTATACGGCAGGGCTTGACGGTAATAATGTTCTGGTACTTAAAGAAAGAGATGTTAAGATAATAACAGACCTTATGATGGGCGGTGCCGGAACAGAAAGTGACGAGCCGATTAATGATTTACATCTGAGCGCCATAGGTGAGGCGATGAACCAGATGATGGGTTCAGCCGCTACATCAATGTCATCCATGCTTGGAAAGAAAATTGATATCAGTCCACCGATTGCAAGCCTGATTAATCTTAATGAAAATCAGGAAGGAGCATCGCTTCCGGAATTTCTTCGCAAGAAATTTGTTAAGGTTTCATTCCGAATGACTATCGGAGACCTGATTGACAGTGAAATAATGCAGCTTTATCCTTTTGAATTTGCAAAGAGTCTGTATGAAACATTTACATCAGGTGCGCTTATGGGCGGAGAAAGTCCTTTTGCCGAGACGGAAAAGGAACCTGAAATGGCAGCTACACCACCCGTACAGGAAACACATCATGAAGAAATGCCACAGATGCAACAACCGCAGATGCAGCAGCCGCAGATGCAGCAGGGAATGGCAGCTTACGGACAGGCGATGGCAGGTTACGGAATGCCTCCGATGGGCGGATATATGCAGCCTATGTACGGACAGCCGATGGGCTATGGAATGCCACCGCAGGAGAATGTTAATGTACAGCCTGCATCATTCCAGCCTTTTACATCAGGAGCTGCTGTTGAAGGCCATGAGAATATTGATTTGATTATGGATGTTCCTCTGGAGGTTACGGTTGAACTGGGAAGAACAACCAAATCAATTAAAGATATACTTGAGTTTGCCCCGGGTACAATTGTTGAGCTTAATAAAATAGCAGGTGAACCTATTGATGTGCTGGTTAACGGCAAGTATGTGGCCAAAGGTGAGGTTGTAGTTATTGAAGAAAGCTTTGGCGTTAAAATTACTGAAATAATTAAATAAAAAAACAGTAGGAAAAAAGTAAATTTTATTATATAATATAAAAAAGCTTTTTAATTTCGAAGGAGAGATTGTGATATGGCAAAGAATATATTAATATGCGACGATGCGGCATTCATGCGAATGATGATTAAGGATATCCTTACTAAGAATGGATATACAGTTGCCGGAGAAGCTGAGAACGGAGCTAAAGCCGTTGAGAAATATGCTGAATTAAAACCGGATCTTGTATTGATGGATATTACCATGCCGGAGATGGATGGAATTCAGGCATTAAAGAAAATTAAAGAAGCAGATGCCGGAGCCGCCGTTATTATGTGTTCTGCAATGGGTCAGCAGGCTATGGTTATTGAGTCCATTCAGTCGGGAGCAAAGGATTTTATTGTTAAACCTTTCCAGGCAGACCGTGTTCTGGAAGCGGTAAGAAAAGTAGTTGGTTAATATGATTTTAGCGTCTATGGGAGACAGCGTTGTTCAGTTTATTACTGTGACGCTCATATTTGCAGGAGTTCTGGCATTGGTGTATTTTACTACCAGATGGATAGGCTCCTACCAGAAGAAGCAGATGAGTTACGGCAATATACAGATAATTGAAAGCATGAGGCTTTCAAGCAGTAAGGTTCTGGAAATTGTCAAAGCAGGGGACAAATGTTACCTGATTGCAGTCTGCAAAGATACGGTTACCGCTATAGGTGAGATTAATGAAGATACATTAGAACTTAAGAAGCCTGAGAAGACAGGAGAGTCATTCGGTGCGGTTTTTAGCAGGTTTAAGGTTGTACATAAGGGTGAGGAAGAAAATGAAAAACAAGACCCGGATAATTAAAGCTTTAAAGTGCGCTGTTGTATTTCTTGCTGTGTTATTTTTGTGCATACATATACCATCCACGGTTCATGCTACAGAAATTCTTGACTCGGAAATTGAGACAACGGCGGATTCTTCAGATACACTTACAATAGGTATTTCAGCAGGAGATGGAAGTGACCTGGCTAGCGTTTTACAGATAATGTTGGTATTGACTGTAATTGCCTTGGCACCTTCCATTCTTATTATGCTTACATCTTTTACCAGAATTGTCATTGTATTGCATTTTACAAGGTCAGCTCTGGGAACCCAGTCAGCACCGCCTAACCAGGTGTTAATCGGATTATCGTTGTTTCTGACATTTTTTATTATGGCACCTACATTTACTACGGTATATAACGATGCAATAAAACCTTTATCCAACAACGAAATTTCCGCGGAAGAGGCATATGAGGTAGGAATCGAGCCTATTCGCGAATTTATGTTTGAGCAGACCGATACAAAGGATCTCAAGATGTTCCTGGAGATTGCTGATATTGATACTGTTGAGACATACGATGATATTCCTACGCATGTTCTGATTCCGAGTTTTATTGTAAGTGAATTAAGGACGGCGTTTATTATCGGATTTCTGATTTACATACCGTTTATAGTTATAGATATGGTTGTTGCGTCGGCACTTATGTCGATGGGTATGATGATGCTGCCGCCTACTACGATATCGCTTCCGTTTAAAATACTGCTTTTTGTTATGGCAGACGGATGGAACCTGATTATAGGTAACTTAGTCAAGACATTTTACTGATAGAAAAGGAGGAGCAATATGACACAGGAACAGGTTGTGGATATTATGCGTCAGGCATTGTATCTTATAATTCAAAGCGCCGCTCCTCTTTTAATTATTTCCCTTGTAGTGGGATTGATAATTAGTATTCTTCAGACCATAACATCAATTCAGGAGCAGACACTTACTTTTGTACCCAAGATTATAGCTGTCTTTTTCGGATTGATGATATTCGGTTCGTGGATGCTGACCAAGATTACTGATTTTGTTCAGGAACTGTGGTCAAATTTTAATTTATACATAAAGTGAAGCAATTCACTTCTGGGTAGGTGCTGTTATGTTCAATTATGAAGTGGCTCTAAATTACTGGGAAGTTTTTCTTTTAATTCTGGTACGTATTGCTAGCTTTGTATATACGGCACCGTTTTTTAATATGACAGGAATTCCCCAGAGAACCAAGATAGGGCTTGCGTTTTTTATATCGGTTATAATATTTACCATTATTCCGGACAGGACAATTGTATATACCGGTGTTCTGGACTATGCGATTCTGATAGTTAAGGAAAGTGTTGTGGGACTTTTACTGGGATTCGTTGCAACTGTCTGCGTCCAGACGATTACTTTTGCGGGACATGTTATTGATGTTAATATCGGCTTGTCCATGGCAAATACATTTGACCCCACCCTTAAGGAGCAGGTCAGCGTATCCGGTACACTGTATTATTACGGCGTATTTCTTCTTATGATGATATCAGGTCTCTATCAGTTCCTTATATCTGCCATCGTTGAAACATATACCATAATTCCAATTGGTTCAGTAACAATTAATACCACATTGTATAATTCGTTTATTGAACTTATATCGGATTATTTTATACTGGGTTTCAGAATTGCCCTACCGATATTTGTATCATTAATGCTACTTAATGCAATACTGGGTATTCTTGCCAAAGTGGCATCGCAGCTCAATATGTTTGCTGTGGGAATTCAGATGAAGCTGCTTTTGGGACTTGCGGTCATGTTCATTACAATTTCCCTTATGCCGTCTATTTCAACGGCTGTACTGAACATGATTAAGACGGCGGTAAAAAGTATAGCAGGAGGGCTTACATGATTCGTTACGACATACAGTTCTTCGCTAAAGACGGACCGGGCGGACAGAAGACAGAGCCTGCCACAGCCAAGAAGTTAAATGATGCCAGAAAAAAAGGACAGGTGGCAAAAAGCCAGGATTTAACCGGCTCCATAATACTTTTGGCATTTTTCATTATATTGAAAGTGTATCTTGGAACCCTGGGAACCAAGCTTATGGATATGTTCCACCAGACATATAACAGAATCGGAGACTTAACGGGAGCAGATCTTGAATTTTCATCACTCCCCGCATATTTCAGTAATATAATTAAAGACGGTCTGGTAAGCATAATTATTCTGCTTCTGCCGATTATGTTAGCAGGTGTTGTCTTGTCGTTTGTGGGAGATATAATTCAGGTAAAATGGCAGCCGACGGCTGAACCAATGAAACCGAAATTCGATAAGTTTAATCCGATTAACGGCGTTAAAAGAGTTTTTAATGTTAAAACACTTGTAAGGCTCTTAAAACAGATTGTAATTATTGCAGTATGTGTAATAGTAGCCTATAATAAATTAAAGGACAAAATAGGTTTTATTGTTAACCTTTACGAAATATCACTTGAATCCGCAATCTATAATCTGGGTGATATAATTGTTGATCTTGGAATTACCATAAGCGTTATTTACCTTATTGTAGGTGTTGCAGATTATATCTTTGAGAAATTTAAATTCAAAGATGAGATGAAGATGACCAAGCAGGAGGTCAAGGATGAATGGAAGGATACGGAAGGTAATCCTGAAATCAAAGGCAAGCAGCGACGCAGAATGCAGGAGGCATCAAGGAGAAGAATGATGCAGGCAGTTCCGGAGGCGGATGTGGTTATTACCAACCCGACACATTTTGCGGTAGCGCTGAAGTACGAGCCTAATTCCGGAAGAGCCCCTGTGGTGGTTGCCAAAGGAGAGGATTATCTGGCACAGAAAATAAAAGAAACAGCCAGGGAAAATGATGTTGAAATCGTTGAAAACAAACCTTTGGCGAGAATGATATACTATAATGTGGAGCTGGGAACGGAAATTCCGCAGGAGCTTTATCAGGCGGTTGCAGAAGTTCTTGCTTTCGTAATGAAGCTGAAAAACAAGATTTGATAAATAACCTGTCTGCTTTATAACAGAACAGGAGAAGGAGGTAAACAGAATGAAGTTCAAAAAGCAAGATTTATTTGTTGGCTTATATCTTTTGGCTGCCATTATCTTTCTTTTTGTATCCATTCCGTCATGGCTTTTGGATATTATGCTGGCAATTAATATCGCCATAGCCATGGTTATTCTTTTTACCTCTTTATATGCCAAAGAAGCGCTGGAAATGCAGTCGTTTCCTACAATGCTTCTTTTTACCACGATTTTCAGAATATCACTTAACGTGTCTTCCACAAAGCTTATTCTTCGTGACGGTAACGCCGGTAATGTGGTAACGGCGTTCGGAAGTTTCGTGGCAGGCAATAATATGATTCTCGGATTTGTTATTTTCATTATCCTTCTGATTGTACAGTTTGTGGTAATCAACAAGGGTTCTGAACGAGTATCCGAAGTAACGGCAAGATTTACACTTGATGCCATGCCCGGTAAGCAGATGGCTATTGATGCCGATTTGAACACAGGGGCAATCACCGATAAAGAAGCCAAAATAAGGCGAGAGAAATTACAGCAGGAATCTTCTTTCTTCGGAGCCATGGACGGTGCTACCAAGTATGTTAAAGGAGATGCCACAGCGGGCCTTATAATTACCGTAATCAACCTTGTAGGCGGTGTGCTTATGGGCGTAATCAGTTCGGGAATGGATTTTACGGAGGCATTAAGCCATTATGCGCTTCTTACTGTAGGTGACGGACTTGTAAGCCAGATTCCTTCACTGATGATTTCTTTATCAACAGGTATTATTGTAACCAAGGCGTCTAAAGAAGTCGAACTTCCGGAAGAACTGGTGGGAGAGCTTTTCTCCACGCCTAAGGTTCTTAAGATAGTAGGTGCTGCCATGGCTTTTCTGGGAATTGTAACACCGCTGCCTTGGTATGTTTTCGTTCCGCTGGGAGCGGGATTATTCATGTTTGGTGTTGTAACAGACAGAAAGGCTGCGGTGGAAGCAGTGGAGGCAGAGACGGAAGGTGCGGATATGGAAGCACAGGAAATCAGAAAGCCGGAAAATGTTGTTTCACTTTTGCAGGTTGACCCAATCGAGCTGGAATTCGGATACGGAATTATCCCGTTGGCGGATGTTAATCAGGGCGGAGACCTTCTGGACCGTGTTGTTATGATACGACGACAGGTGGCTCTGGAGCTTGGTACGGTTGTACCGATTATCAGACTTAGGGATAATATCCAGCTTAATCCGAATCAGTATATAATTAAAATCAAAGGTATACAGGTCAGTGAAGGAGAGATTCTTTTTGACCATTATATGGCAATGAATCCGGGATTTGTTGAAGAGGAAATTGCAGGTATTCCTACATTTGAACCTTCTTTCCATCTTCCGGCAATATGGATTACCGAAAACCAGAGAGAAAGGGCAGAGTCTCTTGGATATACCGTTGTTGACCCGCCTTCAATCATTGCAACTCATTTGACGGAGGTAATCAAATCCCACATTGCGGAACTTCTTACAAGGCAGGATACACAGAATCTTATCAACAACCTGAAAGAGAACAATCCGACTCTTGTGGACGAGCTTGTTCCAAAGCTTATGAATGTGGGCGAGATACAGAAGGTTCTTCAGAATCTTTTGGAGGAAGGCATATCAATCAGGGATTTGCTTACAATTTTTGAAACACTTGCAGATTATGCAGGAACGACAAGGGATACGGATGTGCTTACCGAATATGTAAGGCAGAGTCTTAAGAGAGCCATATCAAATAAATTTTTCATGCCTAACGAAACTACAAGCGTGGTTACCCTGGACCCTACGGTGGAGCAGGAAATAATGGGTTCAATTAAGCAGACAGAACAGGGCGGTTACATTAATCTGCCGCCTGACAGAATAAGAAAAATAATATCTTCTACAGAGACTGAAATACATAAACTGGAGGATATGGGCAAGAATGCGATTGTCATAACTTCTCCGATTGTGAGAATGTATTTTAAAAAACTTACAAAGGACTATATTAAGGATTTGATTGTTATTTCCTATAACGAAGTGGAATCGGATGTGGAATTACAGTCAGTTGGGATGGTGACGGCATAAAATGATAGTGAAGAAGTATACGGGAAGTAATGAAACCGAAGCGGTACTTAAAGCTAAAGAAGAATTGGGACCTAACGCAGTTGTTCTTAATGTCAAAAACATGAAGCAGCGTGGGCTTGCAAGACTGTTTAAGAAAGATTATGTGGAGATAACTGCGGCTCTTGAGGAAAAGGAATTTATCCAGAAGGTTAACAGCAGAAAAAACACCTTCAGGAATGAGGCGGAGACTGCAGTCAGAAAGACCGCCGCTGAACCTGAGCTTGACTTAAGGGCGGATGAAGAGGTTCGTATACCTGTTAAAAAACAGACAAGTGAGGCAATTGAACAGAAGCTTGACAGCCTTCACGACATGATTCGGAATCAGATGGCCAAGGAAGAAGAGAAACCTTCAACCGAAAATGAGCAGACAGGCCGGTCCAAAACTCCGAACAATGCCAATTTTAAGTCGCTAAAACTGATTTACAAAAAAATGCTTGATAATGAAGTTGATGAAAAATATGCCAACTCCATAATAAATGATATAGAGAATTCTCTCAAAAAAGAATCAAATCTGGACAGCATTCTTGCATCCGTATACCAGAAAATCATTCTCAAATTGGGAGAAGCATCAATTCTTGAAAATGACGGAAGAAAGAAAGTCGTATTTTTCATAGGACCGACAGGCGTGGGCAAAACTACCACAATTGCCAAACTTGCTTCCGATTTCAAACTTAATAAAGGCGTTAAAGTCGGAATGATTACTTCTGACACATACAGAATCGCGGCGGTTGAGCAGCTTAATACATATGCAAGCATTCTGGATGTACCTGTCAATGTAATTTATACACCGTCGGAGCTTAATGATGCGGTTAAAGAACTTTCCGGTTATCAGATGATTTTTGTGGATACGGCAGGACGCTCCCACAAAAATGAAGAACAGCGCAACGAAATTATCGAGATGATTAACGGAATTAAGAATTCGGAAATCGATGTGGATGTGGAGATTTTCCTGGTGTTAAGTGTAACCACCAAATACAGGGATCTTGTCAGCATATGTGATGCATACAAGGAACTTAAGGGATATAAACTTTTATTTACCAAACTGGATGAAACAACTTCCCTTGGGAATATACTTAATATAAGACTTTATACAGAAGCTTCTTTGTCTTATACGACTTGCGGACAGAATGTTCCGGATGATATTGAGACCGTGGATGTACAGAAGCTTGCAAAAAATATATTGGGCGGAGCCTGATAAGATTGGAACAGGGAGGTTAAGATGGACCAGGCAGCAAGGTTAAGAGATATAGTTAAACAGCAGAATCAGATTAATGTTTCCAATTCCAGAATAATTACGATTACCAGCGGGAAGGGCGGCGTAGGCAAATCAAGTCTGTCCATTAATCTTGCACTCCAATTCAGAAAACAGGGCAAAAGGGTAATTATTTTTGATGCGGACTTCGGTCTTGCCAATATAGAAGTAATGTTCGGTGTCATTCCCAAATATACATTAGCGGATTTAATGTTTAAAGGTAAAGAACTGAAAGAAATAATTACGGAGGGTCCGGACGGAGTTATGTTTATATCCGGCGGCTCGGGAGTTGCAAGGCTTGTCAATCTGGATAATGAGCAGATAAAAAGGCTTATTTATAAAATGTCTGAACTTGAAAACATGGCTGATGTTATAATTGTTGATACAGGAGCAGGAATTTCACCGGCGGTTCTGGAATTTGTAACGGCAAGCCCGGAGGTATTGCTGGTTACAACACCCGAACCTACTTCAATAACGGACTCATATGCACTTCTTAAGGCATTAAGCATGTATCCGGGGTTTGACAGAACGGGTACCAAGATAATGACGGTGGCCAATAAAGTTCATGCAGTAAGTGAAAGCAGGAGCATTTATGAGAAATTGTCTACCGTGGTTGAAAGATTCTTAGGTATACAGCTTGGATATCTGGGTGCAGTTCCTCAGGACGGCGCAATATCCAAAGCAGTTATGAAACAGGTTCCGGTATCAATCGCATATCCGTCTTCCGGGTCTGCAAAAGCATTTGAAGGAATATGCGGCAGACTTATTAAGGAAGAAGAGTATGTACCACAGCAGAAAAAGGGCGTTGCCGGATTCTTTGCAAGGGTATTCGGTTTTAACAGGAGAAGATAAGTGAAAGCGAGGCATGACATGATTTCGAAATTGCTTGCAGAAGGAAATAAAATCGACATTCGTGATATTTTATCCCCAAAAGAGGAAAAAGAAGGTAAAAAGCCAAATGTATATGTCAGTCAGTTGTTTGATTTTACAGAGGACGGAAATCTTAAAGTAGCCATGCCGGTACTGAGAGGAAGACTTATCCCTCTTTCCAAGGGCCAGCTTTACGATGCTTTTTTCTATTCGTCAAAGGGTCTGTATCAAAGCAGGATTCTTATTGTGGACAGATATAAAGCAGGAAACATATACACAATGGAAATCAAGCTTACGACTGAACTTCAGAAATATCAGAGAAGACAGTATTTTCGTCTGGAAAAAACACTGAGCATCAGTTATATTGAGCTTGCCGAAATGGATTATGATAAAATAATCAGTACCAAAATGTTTCCTGAGCATCTTAAAGATATGGATATTTATACTCCCGGCACCACACTGGACATAAGTGGCGGCGGAATGCGGATGGTAGGCAAAAAGCTGGTTAAAAAAGGCCATAAAATACTTGTTATTTTCAGTATTATTTTAGGAGATAAAGAAATTAAATTCAGACTTCCGGCTACGGTTATCATGTCCTTTGAGGTACAGGATTTCCAGAACCGGTATGAGCACAGAATTGAGTTTTTGAACATATCACAAAACTACAGGGAAATGCTTATCCGTTACATATTTGAAGAAGAACGCAAAAAAAGAAGTCTGAAAAACTCCTGATTAAAAAGGAGGCGGTAAAATGGGCAGAAAATTTTTGATAATTGATGATTCTGCACTCATGAGAAGAGTTATATCTGATATAATAAAAGCTGACAGTGAATACGAAGTGTTGGATTATGCCGCCAATGGTGTAGAAGGCTTTGACAGACTCGTAAGCCATCCGGGATATTATGATCTTGTTATTCTTGATATTAATATGCCGAAGATGAATGGTCTGGAGATGCTTGAAATGCTTCAGAAGAACCATATGGAAGAGTCGGTTGTGGTTGTCAGCACAATGGCCAAGGAAGGTGCCAAGGAGACAATCAGGGCACTTGAGCTTGGGGCGTTGGATTTTGTTACCAAACCTGAGAATTTTTATGAAGTAAAAGGCGAGGGATTCCGCACCAATATGCTCCGTATGATTGAGCTGGTTACCGGAGGAGATTTTAATAAGAAGAATCTTGCTTCTGCGGGCAACAGGCACAAATCATCCCACGGCAGGAAGAAATCCGAAGTGCAGATTACCGATAACAGCCGGAAGGAAGAGACGGCAGCCACTAAGGATGCCGGTAAGCCGGTCAGAGGTTCTGTCAAGAATAAAAAGAACATGACCAAAGTTGTTGCCATGGCATGTTCAACCGGCGGACCTAAGTCACTTCAGCAGGTAATTCCGCTTTTACCGGGAAACCTTGATGCAGGAGTGGTACTTGTACAGCATATGCCTAAAGGATTTACGGCATCTCTGGCATCCAGACTTAATGCATTAAGTGAAATCGAAGTCAGCGAGGCGGTTGACGGAGAGCCTATCAGGAAGGGGCATGTGTATATTGCTCCGGGAGGAATGCACATCCGGGTTGAAAAGCAGGGCGGAGAGTACATAATCAAATATCATGATGTACCTCCGGTTGAAGGACTTAAACCATGTGCCAACATAATGTATGATTCACTTAAGAATACCGATTTTGATGAGATTACCTGTGTAGTAATGACAGGTATGGGTTCGGACGGAACCAAAGGAATCAAATCACTGTCGGAATCCAATAAAAATATTCATGTAATCAGTCAGAGCGCCGAAAGCTGCGTGGTGTACGGAATGCCAAGAACCGTGGCGGAGGCAGGATTGTCTGATGAAGTAAAATCACTTGATGAAATAGCAGAAAGTATTATTAAGAACGTGGGGGTATCGTGATGGACGTTAGCCAGTATCTTGAAATTTTTGTTGAGGAGACAAGAGAACATCTTCAGAATCTGAATGAGCATCTTCTTGTGTTGGAAAAAGAGCCGGAAAACAAGGACACAATCAATGAGATTTTCCGTGCGGCACATTCCCTTAAGGGAATGGCAGGAACCATGGGTTATAAGAGAATGCAGAATCTTACCCATAATATGGAAAATGTATTTTCAGAAATCAGGAATGATAAGATGAAAGTAACTTCCGATCTGGTAGATACATTATTCCAGTGCCTTGATGCTTTGGAAACTTACCTGGATAATATTATTAATTCCCAGGACGAAGGAACGGATGATAATGAACCTATCATCAAATTATTAAACGACTTCCTTAACGGACAGGCCGGTTCACAGGAACAGGCAAAGGAGCCGGACAAACAGGAGGCACCAAAGGCGGATGACAAAGCGGCAGATAGTTTTAAAGATGTTAAATTTGCCGATTTTGAAAAGCATGCAATTATCGAAGCCGGTAAAAAAGGTCTTAATGTATACGGTGTAACTGTGCATGTGGATCCTAACTGTATATTAAAAGCAGCCAGGGCATTTCTTGTATTTAAGTCTCTTGAAGAGGTGGGAGAGGTTATTAAATCAATTCCGTCAACGCAGGATATTGAAGATGAGAAATTTGACCTTGATTTCAGCATGTTTGTTATTAGTAAAGAATCGCTTGATAAGGTACTTGCGGTTGTTAAGAATGTATCTGAAATCAGGGATGCATACGGTGAGCAGATTGTTATCTCTGAAGAAGCGGAAAGCAATACATCATCCAAAGATGTTAAAGAAAACGGTCCTGCACAGGTACAGGCCTCAGCTAAGGATGAACACAGACCTGCACAGACACAGTCAAAGAGCACATCAAAACCTGTTGTCAACCGTTCAGTAAGGGTTGATATTGAGAAACTTGATGTTCTTATGAATCTTGTAAGTGAGCTTATTATCGCCAAGAACGGACTTGTTGCATCCAATGCAGCCGAAGGAATCCAGCACAGCCAGAGCTTTAATGAGCAGATTGAATATCTGGAGCGTGTTACAACAAATCTTCATGAATCTGTCATGAATGTACGAATGGTTCCTATTGAGACTGTTGTTAACAGATTCCCGAGAATGATCAGGGATTTAAGTAAAAAGCTTAATAAAAAGATGGAACTGTATATGACCGGTGAAGATACCGAGCTTGACAGAACTGTTATAGATGAAATCGGAGACCCTCTTATGCATCTTCTCAGAAACTCTGCCGACCACGGTCTTGAATCAGCCGAAGTCAGAAGAGAAAGAGGCAAGGATGAGACAGGCTCTATTTTCCTTGACGCATATCAGGACGGTAATAATGTAGTAATTGAAGTCCGTGATGATGGTAACGGTATCGATACTGAGAAGGTTAAAAATAAAGCCCTTGAGAAAGGAACAATCACACCTGAACAGGCAGAAGTGATGACCGAGAAGGAAATTATTGATCTTTTGTTCAGACCAAGCTTCTCAACTGCCGAAAAGATTTCCGATGTTTCAGGAAGAGGTGTGGGACTTGATGTTGTTAAGTCTAAGATTGAAGCCCTCGGCGGTGATGTAGAGTGCCATAGTGTTCTTGGAGAAGGAAGTACATTTATTATAAGACTTCCGCTTACACTTGCCATTATTCAGGCTCTTATGGTTCAAATCGGCAAGGAACAGTATGCTATTTCACTTGGTTCCATTCAGACGGTGGAAGATATTCCTTTAACCGATGTAAAACATGTTCAGGGCAAGGAAGTAATTACCCTTAGAGGAACGGTTATTCCTTTGATTCGTCTTGCAAAGCTTCTGGATGTACCTGATGCAATGGAAGATGCAGAGAGCTTAACGGTTGTAATCATTAAGAAGGGTGACAAGCAGGCAGGTCTTGTTGTGGACAGCCTGATTGGACAGATGGAAATCGTTATTAAATCTCTTGGAAAATATATTCGTATCAATAAGATGATAAGCGGCGCTACCATTCTTGGTGACGGAGATGTGGCTCTGATTATTGATGCCAATGCAATTGTATAGGAGGGCGAATATGGAAGCAATAGCAACACAGCAGAATAATGATACCGCAGCCAAACAGTATATTGTAGTCAGACTCGGTAATGAGCAGTATGGTATCGGAATTAAGTATATTGATAATATCGTAAGAATGCAGAAAATCACCAGAGTTCCGAAATCCCAGGATTATTTTGTAGGCGTAATTAACCTGCGTGGAGAAATAGTACCGGTTATGAGTCTTCGTAAGAAATTCGGTCTTGAAGATGATGAAGTTACAGGAGCTACAAGAATTATTATTCTTAAGCCGGAACAGCAGGCAACAGTAGGTTTTATCGTAGATTCCGTTAAGGAAGTGGTAACTTTGGAAGAGGATCAGATTGAAAAAAACAATGTGACATCTTCAGATCCTTTGCAGAGCGGACAAAGCTATATCGGAGCCGTAGGAAAATACGGCGATGAGCTTATATCACTTCTTAATATTAGCGCAGTTATTTCAGACGGAGAGCAGGCATAGAACCTGATTTTGCATTGAAAGGATATGATAAAATGGCAAAAATAATATTAGACGAGCTTAATGATATCCAGTATGATGTTTTAAAGGAAATCGGAAATATAGGTGCAGGTAATGCTACCACAGCACTTGCCCAGTTACTTAATCTTAAAATTGATATGGGCGTACCTAAGGTTGCACTGGTTCCTTTTAAAAATATTGCTGATGCCGTAGGTTCTGAGGAAACGGTTCTTATCGGAATTATGCTTGGACTCGATGGTGATATTAACGGAATGATGATGTTCCTTTTACACGAAAAGTCAGCATGTAATCTTCTGCATGTCCTTATGGGCCGTGATGATAATAAAGGAGCTGACTTTGATGAAATGGAGCTTTCCGCATTAAAGGAAATCGGAAACATAATTACAGGTGCATATCTTTCAGCCCTGTCAGGACTCACCGGACTTTCCATTAATGCGTCCGTACCTGCTATGACAATTGATATGGCAGGAGCAATTTTAAGTGTCCCGGCAATTGAATACAGTAAGATTGGTGAAAAAGTATTATTGATTGAGACACAGTTCGGAGAGAATGATTTTATAAACGGTTATTTCGTTATGGTTCCGGAACTGGAATCATATGATGTGATTCTCTCCTCATTGGGAATGTAGGAAATTCAGCGAATAGAGATGTAAAGCTATGATAAAAGTAGGTATGGCAGATTTGAATATCTGCAAAGCTCCTGAAGCTTTGACTACTTTGGGACTGGGTTCTTGTATCGGAGCGTGTATTTACGATCCTGTTGCTAAGATAGCCGGAATGGTACATTTCATGCTGCCGGACAGTACAAGAATTAAAAATAATCAGAATATTGCCAAGTTCGGAGATACCGGAATTATGGAAACAATACGCCGGATGGAAGAATTAGGGGCAAGAAGGACAAGGATGGTTGCCAAAATAGCAGGAGGAGCCAAGATGTTCTCCGTGGCCAACAGTGCAAGCCTTCCCAGCCTGAATATAGGAGATAATAATATTGAATCGGCAAGAACGACATTGAAGAATAATAATATCTCAATAATTGCCGAGGATGTGGGACTGAATTATGGCCGGACCATAGAGTTTTATGCCGAAGACGGAAGTCTTCTGATTAAATCCGTAGGTAAAGAACCGAAGACGATTTAAGCAGTACAAAAGCGGTTGATATCGGGAGTTGATGTAATGAAGCGAAAGATAGAAAGAGAATACAAATATCTTCCTGCAACTATTTCACTGGTGGCAGGACTTGTAATAAGTATTGTCATGATTCTTAATCCAAGCAGAACCATATTATCAATCATTATTATTTTGTCTGTACTTCTTGGATTTTATATCATAGGACTTATTTTTCGGGCTATACTTATTAAATTTAAGACTAAAGAAAAGCCTAAAGTTGCTGAAGCATCAACTGAGGAAAACTTAGAGGATGTTCAGACCGATACTGTGGAAGAACAGGGGTAATGATACATGGATGAGAAGGGCAGAAACAAATTGTGGGAAGCTTATTTTAAATGTAAGACCCCTCAATTAAGAGAGCAGATTATACTCGAATATTCCCAGTTGGTAAAACTGGTTGCAGGACGCCTGAGTATGTATCTCGGATACAATGTTGAATATGAAGATTTGGTAAGCTATGGAATTTTCGGGCTTATAGATGCAATTGATAAATTCGATTCTGCCAAAAATGTTAAATTCGAAACATATGCAAGCCTTAGAATCAGAGGCGCAATTCTTGACCAGATCCGTAAAATGGACTGGATACCGCGTTCTGTAAGACAAAAGCAGAAAAAAATAGATGCAGCCAATGCAAGATTTGAAACGGAACAGGGAAGACCGGCTACAGACGAAGAACTGGCAGCGGAACTTGAGGTTTCCGTGGATGAATATTATGCATGGCAGGGTCAGACAAAGGTAACTAATCTGGTTTCGCTTGATGAATTTGTTGAGCAGGGCAGCGAGATGCGTATGGATCCTACAGGAAACTCACACTTCGAACAGCCTGAGAAAGTTATAGAAAAAGAAGAACTTACCAAAATGATTCAGGGAGCAATGGACCTCCTTACGGAAAAAGAGAGACAGGTTGTACTCTTATATTATTATGAGGACATGTCTCTGAAAGAAATAAGCAGTGTTTTATCTGTTTCAGAATCAAGAGTATCGCAGTTACATACAAAGTCTCTTGCAAAGCTGAAAAAAAATCTCGGAAGCTATATGAATATTTTGACAGATTAGGAGTATATATGAAGCGCAACGGCTATTTTCAACTTGAAAACAAGACTGACGGATTGTACCTTAACCGTATTATGGCTATGGACGGAGGGTATGAGCCTTCTGTAGAGGATTTAATATCCTACTGCAATAAGAAGAGTATCCCATATGATAATGTAGTTGCATTAAAAAATGCTTATGAACAGGCAGCAGACGGAAGCCCCGTCCGTATTTCGGAGGGGACGGTCACTGCCTTTTCCGGATGGTGTGAATATGTATTTGACCCGGATGGTATGAAGGCTGTGGCTGTGTTGTATCCTGCAATGAAAGGAATGCCGGAAATGGATATGGCGGAACTTCAGGCGGATTTAAACCATAAGAAAGTTAAATTTGGATTAATTAATGAAAATATACAGAATATGTTTAATCAGAAAGAATTCTTCCGGCCTGTGGTAATAGCTGTGGGACAGCCTCCTGTGGACGGCTATGATGCCCAACTTATATATAATTTCAATACCGAAATTGTTGCAAAGCCTAAAGTTAACGAAGACGGAAGCGTGGATTTCCACCAGCTTGACCTGATTAACAGAGTCAGTGCCGGGGATGTGGTAGCTAAGATTATCCCTGAGAATCCGGGAGAACCGGGTAAAAACATATACGGCATTGAAGTTAAACCTAAAAAAGTCTATCGTAAGGTATTTAAACACGGCAGAAACCTTAAGATATCAGAAGACGGAACAGAACTTGTATCCCTTGTAACAGGACATGTTAAGCTTGAAGGCGATAAGGTTTTTGTATCGGATGAATATGATATTCCTACTGATGTATGTAATATTACCGGAGATATTAATTTTGACGGAAATGTACATATCAGAGGAAGCGTGCTTGCAGGCTTTAAAGTTAATGCCGGAGGAGATATTGTGGTTGACGGCGTTGTGGAAGGTGCCGAACTTACAGCCGGAGGAAATATAATACTCCAAAGAGGAATACAGGGCATGAATAAGGGCGTGCTTACCGCAGGCGGTAATATTGCAGCCAATTTCATTGAAAATGCCACTGTAAGAGCAGGCGGAGATGTAAGTACCGATGCGGTACTTCACAGTAAGGTTAATGCCAGAGGCAATGTGGAAGTCAGCGGTAAGAACGGATACCTTATCGGAGGAAATGTAAGGGCCGGAAGTATGGTTTCCGCCAAAATTATCGGTTCCGAAATGGGAACGACAACGGTAATCAGCGTAGGAACCGACCCTGAACTTATGGCAGAAATTGAGAGACTTAAAAAAGAAATTACCGAAGATGCCAAAGGCAAGGAGAAACTCAATCAGATTCTTGTAATGCTTCGCAAAAAACAGGAGATTGAAGGGCGTCTTGATAAAGATAAAGTTGAGCTTCTTCAAAAGACAATGAAAAGTGTCATTGTAATGGAGCAGAATCTTAAGGAAAAGAAAGAAGAGTACTCAAAGCTTTCGCAGCTTGTCCAGGAAAAAAATGATTCCAGAATTAAAGTTTTAGGCACTATATATCCGGGAAGCAAGTTGGAAATAGGCAGTGCCGTTCTTTTTATAAGGGATAAATTTGATTATTGTCAGTTTGTTAAGAAAGATGCAGATATTGTCCGTATCAATGTATAAAAGTGAAAGGCGGGATGACTTGTGAGACCTTTGGAATTTAATGCTGTAATGGGCAGGACACAGGATATTTCTACCATAAAGCAGAGTGAGGATGTAAAACCTTTAGCGGAACAGCAGGTTATAACCCAGTCCAACATCAAAGCTGCTGATGCCAAGCAGGAGCAGGTGTACCAGAAAAATGAAAACGATATGGATTCCCAGTATGATGCCAGCAAAGAGGGCGCCGGGGCTCAATATTTTGAAAGCGGACAGAAGAAAAAAGAAAAGGAAGAACAGGAAGACGGGAAAGTTGTGATTAAAAGCAGAGCAACTTTCGATGTTAAGATTTAGGAGCACAACAAAGATGACGGGATTGGAAATTTTTTTACTTGTAGTCGGTGTTATAGTAATTATTGTCAGTTTTATTTTTTCATCCAAAGCAGATGAGCATAATAATACAGAAAAAAATGCAGAGCTTAGCAATAAGCAGAAAGAGGACATTCGTAACCAGATTCTGACGATATTTGATGAGCAGATAGAAGAACTTAAAGACAAAACAGAGGTTTCTCTCGATAAAATGTCGAATGAAAAAATGCTTGAAATGAACGAATATTCCGAAACTATTCTTAATGAGATTAACCGCAATCATAATGAAGTAATGTTTCTTTATGATATGCTTAATGAAAAAAAGAAGGAAATCAACAATACGGTCAGGGACTGGAATCTTACCAAAAAAGAACAGGCTGACCTTGAAAAATCCAAGAAAGCATCCAAAGCACCCGAAAAAAGCATCCAGGAACCGGATATTCCTACCGGAGATGTGGGATTTATGGCCAGCGAAGCTTTAATGAACCGGGAGAAGAAAGCCGGAAAGTCAGGACGCTCCAAGGTGCTTGAACAGCTTGATGCAGTGGCCCAAACAGTTGCGGATGATATCCCTGCTGATGAAGAAGCAGCAGTAAAGCCAAAGACCAGGCGTAAAACTTCCCCTGCCAAAACTGCGGCACAGCGTGTCAGAACAGCAGTCAAAAAAGAAACGGAGCGGGAAGAAAATAAAGATATTACAGTATTTGAAACAGGTAACAATAACGAGAAAATTCTTGAATTAAGCCGCCAGGGCAAATCCAATGTAGAAATCGCCAAGGAGCTTGGTCTTGGAATCGGTGAAGTAAAACTTGTAATTGACCTGTTTAAAGGAGGCCGTTAATGAAACTTAAATATTATCTGCGCGGCCTTGGAATAGGTATAGTTGTAACGGCACTTATTCTGACAATTGCCCATCATACTTCCGGAAAGCTTAGTGATGATGAAATAATAAAGAGAGCCAAAGAGCTTGGAATGGTAATGGAAAGTACCACGGAGGAGGTCCTTTTCTCCACAACGCCGGAAGAATCCACATCACCTGAAGAAACAACACCCGAGGAAACAGTGACGGAAAAAGAAACCGAGACGGAGCCTGAGACAGAGACAGAAACAGAGACCGAAACGGAGACTGAAACAGAGACTCAGACGCCTGAAATTAAAGAAACCGAACCGCAACAGACAGAAGCTCCCGCTATTACTACCTACACAATTTCAATTAAAGGAGGCATGTATTCTGAAGCGGTATCAAAACTTCTCTATGAAAACGGCATCGTAGATAATGCCGGAAAGTTTAATGATTATCTGAACAATTCAGGGTATGCCGAGATAATCCAGACAGGCGATTTTACAGTTTCTTCTGATATGACATACGAAGAACTTGCCAAAATAATTACAAAAAGATAATTAGTTTTTGCATTTTTCCCGGAAGCATTTTGCTTCCGGGTGTTTTTATCTGTTAAATGTTACCGGTTGGTACTTTTTTGCAAAAAATGCTTGAATATTGAAAATGTGCATGCTATAATATCATTCGGTGCGTTGCGCCATGCTGTATAGGCTGGCCGCATCAAATAACCACGCCTGTGGATTTCCGGCTGGTGCCTTTGCTCAAGGTTGTACGGAAGAATAAAGCGGGCGGAAGATTTTAACCAATGGAGGTATTAAAATGAGCGTAATTTCAATGAAACAGTTACTTGAAGCAGGTGTTCATTTCGGACATCAGACAAGAAGATGGAACCCTAAGATGGCTGAGTACATCTACACAGAGAGAAATGGTATTTATATCATTGACTTACAGAAATCTGTAGGTAAAGTAGATGAAGCTTACAATGCAGTATACAATATCGCTGCAGATGGCGGAAACATTCTTTTTGTAGGAACAAAGAAGCAGGCACAGGATGCAGTTAAGACTGAAGCTGAGCGTTGCGGAATGTTCTATGTTAACGAGAGATGGTTAGGCGGTATGCTTACCAACTTCAAGACAATTCAGAGCAGAATTGCAAGATTAAAAGAAATCGAAAAGATGGAAGAAGACGGAACATTTGATGTTCTTCCTAAGAAAGAAGTTATCAAACTCAAAAAAGAACAGGAAAAACTCGAAAAGAACCTTGGCGGTATTAAGGAAATGAAGAGAATTCCTGATGCAATTTTCGTAGTAGATCCTAAGAAGGAAAGCATTTGTGTACAGGAAGCTCATATTCTTGGAATTCCATTGATTGGTATTGCTGATACTAACTGTGATCCTGAAGAACTGGATTATGTAATTCCTGGTAATGATGATGCTATCAGAGCCGTTAAATTAATCGTTTCTAAGATGGCTGATGCCGTTATCGAAGCAAACCAGGGTGAGACAGCTGAAGAGTATGATGATATTGTTGAAGAAGAAGCATCAGAAGAAGCTGTTGAAGAAGTAGCAGAATAATCAGTAACCGTTAATTGACGGAAATATCATGTTTTTGGAAGGAGATAATATCATGGCAATTACTGCAGCAATGGTAAAAGAATTAAGAGAAATGACAGGCGCCGGAATGATGGACTGCAAGAAAGCTCTTGGAGAGACTAACGGCGATATGGATAAAGCAGTTGAATACTTAAGAGAGAACGGTCTTGCTAAGGCAGCTAAGAAGGCCGGAAGAATCGCAGCTGAAGGACTTGTAAAAGCAGTTGTAGCTAACGATACAGATGCTGCAATCGTTGAAGTTAACAGCGAGACAGACTTCGTAGCAAAGAATGCAGATTTCGCAGCATATGTTGAGGAAGTTGCCAATCAGGCACTCACAAGCAATGCAGCAGATATCGATGCATTTCTGGCTGAGCCTTGGAAGGCAGATACTTCTAAGACTGTAGCAGATGCTCTTGCAGGCAAGATTGCTGTTATCGGAGAAAACATCAAAATCAGAAGATTCGAAAAAGTAAGCGAAAGCGATGGCTGTATCGTATCTTATACACATGGCGGCGGCAAGATTGGTGTTCTTGTATCAGCTAAGACAAGCGTTGTTAACGATGATGTTAAGGAAGCTCTTAAGAATGTTGCAATGCAGGTTGCAGCTTTAAATCCAAAATATGTAAGCCGTGATGAAGTAGATCAGGATTACATTGCATCAGAGACAGAAGTTCTTACAGCTCAGGCTAAGATTGAGAAACCGGATGCTAACGATAAGATTATCGAAGGTATGGTTAAAGGCCGTATTTCTAAGGAATTAAAAGAAATCTGCCTTCTTGATCAGGTATATGTTAAAGCTGAAGACGGAAAGCAGTCAGTTGATGCATATCTTAAGTCAGTATCAAAGTCAGTTGGTGCAGATATAACAGTTACAAAGTTTGTTCGTTTTGAGACCGGTGAAGGCCTTGAAAAGAAGAATGAAGATTTTGCGGCTGAAGTTGCAGCACAGATGGGAATGTAATAAAATATTGTTATTCCATGAGAAGTCACTAAGAAATTAGTGGCTTCTTTTTATTTAACAGGAAATTCCTCCGAATTTCCTGTTAAATAAAAAACGCTCCGCTAAGGATGAGCACTCGCACGATAGGAAAATGTCAGCTAAAGCTGACCGTGCTCGGCTCGCAAAGCGGAGCAAGTCCCTCAAAGATTGAGGGACTTAGGGAGTTAGATGCGGACTTGTCCGCTTTATTATACTTACAATTGTTTATTTCGGCGCGAGAATAGCCCGGGATATAATGAGATAATTTTGAATCAAATAATTTATGTTAAAAGTGATTTTTATATATCTTTTTATAAAGAATAGTGCTATAATTCATATATGATAATTAAGCCACGCGGGAGCCAAGGAAACTTGACCAAGAGTCGGATTCCAAGGCTTCTTTTGTTTTTTGCATGACAAACTATTAAAGGAGCATTATTATGGCAAAAAAGAAATCAAAAATAAGATTAAATCTTTATTTAACATTGATACTGTATGTATTGATTCCGTTAATGAGCGGAGTGGTGACGCTGACTCTGGTTGGTACAAATATTTTAAAAGAAGAAATGACCGGTGTGGTAAGCAATTATGTGACAAGTGATGCTGAATCAGAAGAACAGGTTGCTGCTATTGAAGATGAAATACAGGTAAAAGTTAATCAGATGCGAATACATATGTTTCTTGTCGGCACCGGGATTGATGTATTTTTTGCCGTCCTGGCAATTGTTATAGGACGGTTGATAGCAAAACCAATGAAAAATACAGAAAAGGCATTGTCAGACATTTCGCAAGGTAGATTAAATTCAGAGTTTAAAGCTGAATCGTACATTAAAGAGATAGTCGGTCTTATCAACAGTACCGAGCGTATTAAGACGAATTTTGGACACACCGTTGATGTAATAAATAAAGAAATATCAGTTTTGGATGAAAATGTAAAGTTTGTATCTTCATCAGTTGATATTTGTAATAACGCAAAAGATGGAATCACTCAGGCTGTTGAGGAAATAGCAAGAGGAACTTCTGAAATGGCTGAATCGGTGCAGACAACTGCCGATAAAATGTCAGATATGGAAAAAGTAATAGATGATATCACTGTAAGTACTAATAATGCCAATGGTGTCGCTGAAGATGTTAAAAAGATTGCGGATAAAGCAAAAGTAACCCTCAATGACCTGTCTGAGGCAAATGCTGAAACGGTAAAATGTACAGACGAAATAGTGTCCGGAATAATTGCTTCAAATGAAGCCATTGAAGAGATTAAAAAAGCTGCATTGATTATTGAAGGAATCACAAAACAGACCAACCTCTTAAGTCTCAATGCCTCAATAGAAGCGGCCAGAGCAGGAGAACAGGGCAAGGGTTTCGCTGTTGTTGCTCAGGAAATTGCGAAATTAGCCCAGGAGTCAGATGCCAGTACAAAAGAAATCAAGGATATCATTGAAAACATTAATGAAATTGCGGAATTGAATGCTGCACTTGCTAATAAAATCAAATCAAGTGTTGAAAATGACAGCAAAACAATCATATCTGTAGATTCTTCTTTTGATAATGTTTCTGAATGTATCGACAATATGGTAGCCCAGATTGAAGATATAAATTCAAAAACAAATGTCTTAAATGAGGATAAAAAAATAATCCTTGATGAGATTAGCTCACTGTCAAGTATATCCGAAGAAAATGCAGCGGGGGCCGAAGAGACAAATGCCGGAATTGAAGAACTGGGTGCTAATATAGAAAGCATCAGTACGCAGTCCGAGAAAGTTGTCGATGTTGTTTCTGAACTTAACGATGCGATGAAATATTTTGCCTGAAATCCTCCGAGAACGAACCGGCATGATTCGTCACCTAAAATACCATTGCCATAGAGTTTCGTTTCGAATATAATATAAGAAAAACAAGATAATGTTTATAATATAAGTTATATTCGGAAATGATAGATATATGAATTATGATAATAAAATTATGAAATATCCGATACTAATGGTTCACGGTATGGGATACAGAGACAGTAAAATAATTAATTATTGGGGGAGAATTCCTGCCAGACTGGAGGAAATGGGCTGTAAGGTATATTACGGTAATCAGGACAGTAACGCAGACATACCTACTAATGGTGAAGTTTTGAAAAATCGCATTGAAGAGATTTTAAAAGAGACCGGAGCCGAAAAGGTTAATGTTATTGCCCACTCAAAAGGTGGTCTTGATGTGCGTTATGCCATATCCTCACTCGGTGTGGGAGATAAGGTTGCCTCGCTGACTACTGTTGGGACTCCCCACAATGGCTCCAAGACTATGGATTTACTGCTAAAGTGCCCTGATTTTCTTGTGAAATTTGTTGGAAAATGTACCGACTTGTTTTTCAGGATACGAGGGGATGCAAAGCCTGATTCTTACAAAGTTTTTCATTCTTTTTCAACCATGGAAGCAGCGGAGTTTAATGAAAAAAATCCCGATATGGAAGGCGTATACTATCAAAGTTATGCATTCGTGATGAATAACCCCTTCAGTGATATATTTTTATTTTTCCCAAATCTTGTAGTGAAAATAGTTGAAGGGAAAAATGACGGTTTTCTTACCCCTGAATCTGTGAAGTGGGGAGAGTTTCGTGGTATTTACAGAGGAAACACAAATCGCGGAATCTCTCACTGTGATGAAGTTGATATGAGAAGACGGAAATTCACAAAGAAAAGTGGCGAAAATATTTCAGACATAGTAATTTTATATGAAAATATTGTATCCGAATTGATAGAGAAAGGATTTTGAAAATGACTATTTATTAAGCTTTCTTTTAGGATAAGCGTGTCTTTCATCGGTACGACCAAGAATATAGTCAATGCTTGTTTCATGGAAATCGGCAAGCTTAATCAAAATGCCTGTCGGAATATCATTTTCTCCGGTTTCATACTTGGAATATCCGGTTTGAGACATTCCAAGAATTTTTGCCATTTTGGTCTGGGATAAATCTTTGTCTTCACGCAAATCGCGTATTCTCTGATACATAAGAAATCACCTCATAAAAAGTATATGATAACCTGTTTCAGATTATTGACATTTAACCTGAAACAGGTTAAATTATATGTAGGTACAAATACAAAGGAGGCAGATTGATATGTTTTGTTCAAAATGCGGGAAACAGGTAAGCGATAATGATATGTTTTGCTCAGGATGCGGAAATGTATTAAAGAAAAGTGATACGACAGGTTCAAATACACAGAGTGCAACGGTTGTTTCTCCGGAAGTAAGTGAAGCGCAAAGACAAAGAGAGGCTAATCGGCATGCTGAGGTTTTGAAGACAAATTATTTGGCAATAGATACTATGAGTAAGAATTTATGGTTGATTTTAGAAGGAATTACTAATATAATAGCCGGTTTTACTTTATTAATTAAATCGGGTTCGGATGATTTATATCGTGTATCCGATTTATTAAATATATACAGGATGGCGGGGATAGTCTTCGCAATTGGTGGTGCAGTCATATTGATTATAGGTGTTATTTTATCAGTTGCCTCCAATGATATTTTTAAGTCGGAAGTAGGTAATAAAATAATGGCAAAAGCAATACCGGCTATGGTAACGGGAATTGTTTTAATTATATTCATCTCTTTGCTTATTAATATGGACAAAATGCATTATAGTTTTGTTGAGAATAAACACATTTTTGTGCTTAGAGCGATAGGTGTTGGATTTTTGATAGCTTCAGTAGTGCAATTTATCGTCGGAGCAGTAGGATTAAGTTCTGTACGCACTTATGCGGATTCCTCCTCTTCATTATCATATTCTTCTGACGGAGTTAAAAGTAACTTTTGGATATGCCCTAAATGTGGTAAGGAAAATGCGATGTTTGTTGGTACATGTGGATGCGGAGCAGTAAAAGATAGCTCAGGAAACCAGATGGCGGAATGGAAGTGCCCGGAATGCGGAAAGACTAATTCTTTAAATATCAGGTACTGTGCCTGCGGACAGGAGAGAGGCAAATAACAAATTATATATATTTATTGTCATACATGCTGTAAAAACTTGCGCTGCACAGGTTTTTACAGCATATTTTTTGACTATATAACTCTAATTTCAAAAGCCGTAGTCTGGGGTGGCAGACTGGCTGTCATGAATGAAGCATGACGGATTCGAACCCTCATGCCGGGAATCAGACCGGAGAAAGCCATACGCCTTCCGAAACGGTCCCATATAAGGGCTTCGTCAGGAACATTAAACCTTATGATGGATGAAGGATTTCTGTTGCTTATTGTTGTAAAGCTTCTATTGGCTCTGTCAATATCCATGATTCTTCCTATTGTAATATTGCTCGGCAAAGGTCTTTTGATTATCTGTATCATAAAAGCCCTTGACATGGGCGGAATACTTTTTGTCATGGCAGAAGCGAAAGATGCGTTTACTGTCATGCCGGAACGAAGCTCGTTTGCAGGGATAACGCCACCGCGTTCGTTCATAAGGACGGTTTCATTATCTGCCAAAAGTCTGACGGTCTGGTTGGTCGGCCTGCAGTTGACGCAGTCGGGATAGGATATGGTGATAAGAAAATTGGAGTTATCGGTGCTTATTTCTTCTATAATCCCTTTTGAAATATTTATGACAGGGTTATCCGTAAAAAAATTATCCATATGGTGCCTTTTTAGTCTTTTTTTTAATATTATATTCACAAGGTTGTTTCTGAGACACAAAATCTCACGATATAAATAAAACAATATACAAAATGATAAATATAAGATATAATAGAAATATGTGGGCTGATATGATTTTAGCTGCTACACATAAGTATATAAAGCATAATCCGGACGCCGGGGGGGCGACTGATTCGGATTATGTATCGGAAGGAGAAAGGCAATGACAAACGAATCTGCAGTACCGGTGTTAGATGCTATTTTAGAGAGTCATGGATATGATCCGGTAAAGGTAATTGCGATTATGCAGGATATTCAGAAAGAGTATCATTACCTGCCGGAAGACGCGCTCTGCTATATAGCCGGCAAGCTGCACCTTAGCGAAGCCAAGGTCTATGGAGTGGCAACTTTTTACGAGAATTTTTCCCTTGAGCCTAAGGGAAAATATATTATCAAGGTATGTGACGGCACGGCCTGTCATGTAAGAAAATCTGTTCCTATCCTGGAGGAATTCCGCAAAATTTTGGGAGTTACACCGGATAAACCTACCACGGATGACGGACTTTTTACGGTAGAGACCGTATCCTGTCTGGGAGCCTGTGGTCTTGCACCTGTGTGCACGGTTAATGATGTGGTTAATCCTGCAATGACACCTGAGAAGGCAAGAGAGATTATCGAAAATATCCGCAGGGAGGAACAGAATGAGAATTAATTCCAGAGAAGATTTAAAAGCGGCAAGAGAAGAATTCAGATGTGCCCTTAACGCTCAGAGAAAGCAGATACTTATCTGTGCGGGAACAGGATGTGTAGCCGGGGGCTCACTTAATATCTATGCCAAATTGAAAGAAATAATAGAAGCCAAAGGACTTGAATGCCAGCTTAAGCTGGAAAAAGAGCCTCACGACGGCAGTATCGGCCTTAAGAAAAGCGGCTGCCACGGATTTTGTGAAATGGGACCTTTAATGCGTATAGAGCCTATGGGATGGCTTTATGTGAAAGTTAAGGTTGAAGATTGTGAAGAAATTGTCGAAAAGACTATTCTTCATGATGAGATAGTTGAAAGACTTGTTTACAAAGATAAAGACGGAAAACCATATTACAAGCAGTCTGAAATACCTTTTTATAAACAGCAGACAAGAATTGCCCTTGAGCACTGCGGACATATTAATGCCGAATCAATCAAAGAGTATATTGCCGTAGGCGGTTACAGCGCAGTTGAAAAGGCTCTTTTTGAAATGGACTCAGACAGTATCGTTAAAGAAATAAGCGAAGCATCGTTACGAGGAAGAGGAGGCGGAGGCTTCCCTACCGGAAGGAAATGGGCACAGGTGCTTGCCCAGTCAGAGCCTGAGAAATATGTGGTATGTAACGGTGATGAGGGTGACCCGGGCGCGTTTATGGACCGTTCCATGATGGAAGGAGATCCTCACAGAGTTATTGAAGGAATGATAATTGCCGGAATAGCTACCAAAGCCCATAACGGATACATATATGTTCGTGCAGAGTATCCTCTTGCCTGTGAAAGATTGCAGACAGCCATTGACCAGGCTATGGAAATGGGACTTTTAGGAGATAATATCCTTGGTTCAGGATTTGATTTCCATATGACCATAAGTAAAGGTGCGGGAGCATTCGTATGCGGCGAAGGAAGTGCACTTACCGCTTCCATAGAGGGTAACAGGGGAATGCCGAGAGTTAAACCTCCCCGTACTGTTGAACACGGACTTTTTGATAAGCCTACGGTTCTTAACAATGTTGAAACATACTGCAATGTGCCTCCGATTATTAATAACGGAGCCGAATGGTATAAAGGTTTCGGACCTGAGAACAATCATGGAACCAAAGCCTTTGCCCTGACCGGCAATGTTAATAATACCGGACTTATTGAAGTGCCTATGGGAACCACACTCCGTAAAGTTATTTTTGATATCGGAGGTGGCGTTAAAGGCGGAGAATTTAAGGCCGTACAGATTGGCGGACCGTCAGGAGGATGTCTGTGCATCAATGCAACCGAGGACCATCTTGACATGAATCTTGATTTCGATTCCTTAAAGAAAGTGGGAGCAATGATAGGTTCAGGCGGACTCGTTGTAATGAATGATAAAAGCTGTATGGTAGAAGTGGCAAGGTTTTTCATGAATTTTACCCAGAATGAGTCCTGTGGAAAATGCGTTCCGTGCCGCGAGGGAACCAAGAGAATGTTAGAGCTGCTTACCGATATTACTGAAGGAAGAGGTACAATGGAGCACATTGAACTTCTTGAGGAGCTGTCAGATACTATTTCCAATACCGCGTTATGCGGACTTGGTAAGACCGCAGCCTCTCCGGTAGTCAGTACAATGAAGTATTTCAGAGATGAGTATATTGCCCATGTGGTTGACCATAAATGTCCTGCCGGACAGTGTAAATCTCTGGTAACCCTTAAAATTAATCCTGACTTATGTCGCGGATGTACAAAGTGTGCCAGAATGTGTCCTGTCGGAGCCATTACGGGTACCGTAAAGGAACCTCATGTAATAGATCCGGCCAAATGTATAAAATGCTTTGCCTGCAAAGACGGTTGTGCTTTCAATGCGGTAGAGGAAGTGTAGGAGGATATAGCTATGGGAAAATATATGATAATTGACGGAATTCGTACTGAATTTACCGATGAAAGAAATATCCTTCAGGTAATACACAAAGCAGGCATTCATGTTCCTACATTCTGCTATTATTCTGACCTTTCAATTTACGGTGCATGCAGAATGTGCGTTGTAGAGGATGAAAGAGGCAATATAATGGCATCATGTTCCACATTGCCTAAGGATAAGATGGTTATTAAGACCAATACGGGAAGACTTCACAATTACCGTAAAATGATACTGGAGCTGTTACTTGCGTCACACTGCAGGGACTGCACGACCTGTGACAAAAACCAGAACTGCCGTCTTCAGCTTCTTGCAAGAAGATTCGGAATAGATGAGGTTCGTTTCAAAGATACAAGACCTCCTATGAAAATAGATGACTCTTCACTTTCAATAGTAAGGGACCCGAGTAAATGTATTCTTTGCGGTGACTGTGTGCGTATGTGTAACGAAGTCCAGCATGTAGGTGCCATTGATTTTGTTAATCGTGGCTCAGATATGATGGTTACGCCTGCGTTCGGAAGAAATATTGCCGATACGGACTGTGTCAACTGCGGACAGTGTGCTGCGGTGTGTCCTACAGGAGCCATCACAATTAAATCCGATTTAAAAAATGTATGGAAAGCCATATATGAACCGGGTAAAAGAGTTGTTGCACAGATTGCGCCGGCGGTAAGAGTTGCGCTTGGTGAAGAGTTCGGACTTGAACCGGGTAAAAACTCTATCGGTAAAATTTTTACGGCAATGCGTATGCTGGGATTTGACACAGTTTTTGATACAAGTGTTGCGGCTGACCTTACAATTATGGAGGAAGCGGCAGAGCTTGTTGAAAAACTCCAAAAAGGCGATAACAAATATCCTCTTTTCACATCATGCTGTCCGGGCTGGATTCGTTTTGCGGAGACAAAGCATCCTGAATTAATGCCGTATATTTCAACCTGCAAATCTCCTATGGAGATGTTTGGCGCCGTAATTAAAGAATACTATAAGCCTGCCGATAAAGAGTCGGGACTTGAGACTGTATCGGTAGCGGTAATGCCTTGCGTTGCCAAGAAATACGAGGCTGCCAGGGATGAATTTAAGCGCGACGGAATTCCTGATGTGGATTATGTAATCACTACCAAGGAACTTATCCATATGATTCGTGAGGTTGGTATCCAGTTTAATGAAATTGAGCCGGGAGCTCCTGATATGCCATTCTCCATTTCTTCGGGTGCAGGTGTTATTTTCGGAGTAACAGGCGGTGTAACTGAAGCTGCACTTAGAAGAGTTGCCGAGAAAAATGATTTTGCAATGAAAGAAATTGAGTACAGCGGAATAAGAGGCATGGACGGAATCAAAACCGCAGATGTTACATTGGGTGACACAACACTTAAAATTGCCGTTGTCAGCGGTCTCGGTAATGCGGATAAGCTTATAGAGGCAATCGAAAAAGGTGAAATGCAGTTTGATTTTGTGGAGGTTATGGCATGTCCTTACGGATGTATTGCAGGTGCGGGACAGCCGTTCAGCCATAAAGCGGATAAGGCCAAGAGAGCTACAGGAATGTACAAAGCGGATAAGAGTGCGCTTATAAAGCGTTCCGAAGAAAATCCTGTAGTAAAAGATCTTTATGAACATGGACTCCTTAAAGACAGGGCACATGAACTTTTACATGTTCATTATACCAAATAAATAATTACAGGAATCCGAAGGAGCAGATTATGAAAATACGAATTTGTAGTTTTTTGACATGTATATTTATAATAATGGGTACTGTGTTACCGGTAAGCGCCGAGACTTCCCCGGAAACTGCTCCGACCGGAACAGAAAGCATTCCCGCAACTACAGAAAATGTAAGTTCGGAGACAGAAACCATAGAGCCTGAGACAACGACCGCAGAGACGGAGACAGAAACCGAGACTCCCACAGCCACGATTCCGCAGACTACTGCGGAACAGGGAACAGTTCCGATTGAGACCACCACTCCGTATGTGACATCAACAGAAGCGATAAGTACCGAAGAAATATACAATACGACGGAGCCGTTTCAGAATGAGGAGACACAAGAAGCGCAGGTTACTGTTCCTGTAGAGCCGGAGAGCGTACCGGAGCAGACAACCGAGCCTGAGCCGGAAGAGACGGAGACCGAGCCGGAAGAGACGGTCACCGAAACCGTCAAAGAAACTGTTACGGAAGTTGAATCAACCACAAAATACAATTCCACAATGTTGGACAAGCTGATTAAATATATGATTATCGGCGGAATTGTAATGGTACTTGTACTTGGCGGAATTACATTCTATTTTGTAAAGAAGGAAATAGCTTTAAAAAAGCTTAATGACGATTCCGAAGAATAAGCTAATTTTGTCGAAAAAAATACCTCTCAATGATATTGACTATTAATTGTTTTTGCGATAAAACAGTACATTGTGAAAACTAATTCAGTCAATTATTGAGAGGTAATTTTATGGCTAAAAATGTAACGAAAGATTTAACACACGGCTCTGTGATGAAGCTTATACTGGGCTTTGCAATACCTATGCTTATGGGACTTCTTTTTCAGCAGTTCTATAATATGGTGGATACCATTATAGTAGGCAAATGGCTGGGAGTTGATTCTCTTGCTGCAGTAGGCTCCACCGGCTCCATTAATTTCATGATTGTGGGATTCTGCATTGGTGTGTGCAGCGGTTTCGCCATTCCGGTATCACAGCAGTTTGGTGCGGGAGATATGCATTCTTTGCGCAAATATGTTGCAAATGCAGCGAAGCTTTCGGTTGTCATGTCCATTGCTATAACCATAGTCGTATGTCTGCTTTGCAGAAATATTCTCGAATGGATGAAGACTCCGGAAAATATTATTGATGAGGCCTATAATTATATTTTTGTTATTTTTCTGGGGATTCCGGTTACCTTTCTTTATAATATGCTCTCCGGAATAATCAGAGCAATGGGTGACAGTAAAACCCCTGTGGTTTTTCTTGTTATTTCCTCAATACTGAATATTGCTCTGGACATTATTTCCATCATAGTATTTAAAATGGGAGTTATGGGACCTGCGCTGGCAACCGTTGTGGCACAGCTTGTTTCGGGAATCCTCTGCCTTATATATATGAATAAGAAATACGATACACTTAAAATAAGCAGGGATGAGTGGAGAACAGACAGAGTGTATATGAGAAAACTGCTTTCCATGGGTCTTCCTATGGGGCTGCAGTATTCAATTACGGCCATAGGCAGTGTTGTTTTACAGACATCAGTCAACGGACTGGGCTCTAAAGCCGTAGCAGCCGTGGCTGCCGGAGGCAAGGTAAGTATGTTTTTCTGCTGTACTTTTGATGCTCTTGGTGCAACAATGGCGACATACGCCGGTCAGAATGTGGGAGCAAGAAAGATGAACCGTGTGGGACAGGGAATGATGTCTGCAATTATAATCGGTGCGGTATACTCCCTGGCAGCATTCGGCATTTTATATGCCTTCGGCGACAAAATAGCTTTACTTTTCATGGATAAAGATCAGGTGGAACTTCTTGACAGAGTGCATCAGTTCCTGATTATTAACAGTATGTTTTATATCCCTCTGACCCTTGTCAATGTTGTGAGATTCTGCATACAGGGTATGGGCTTCAGTAATCTTGCAATACTTGCAGGAGTGTGCGAGATGATAGCGCGAAGTGTGGTCGGTTTTGGCATGGTGCCGTTATTGGGATATACGGCGGTATGTTTTGCCAATCCGCTTGCGTGGATAATGGCAGACTTATTCCTGATTCCGGCATACATATTCTGCATAAGGAAACTTAGTAAGACCTTCGGAGTTGCAAGAGGAACATCTTCATTCAGAAGCCACAGAATTTTTATGCTGAAAAAAGTGTAAATCATTATAAAGTATATAAACAAATCAGATTTTCTTCCGATATATAATATAGAAAGCATGCAAAAGGATTTGCTGTGCTCTAAATTTACAAGGAGGGATTAAAATGAGCGTAAACATGACGGCAGGTGTTATGGCTGCAACAGAGACTTACAGCACTTATAACACGGCAAAAAGTTCCAGAGAAGAGGCAAAGACCCAGGCCTATGATACGGGAGTTGTTTATGAGAAGTCTGAAGAGTCCTCATCCAAAGCAACTTATTCAATTAATAAGATGAGTGAATCAGACAGAGCTGCACTGGTAAGTCAGCTTAAAGCGGACCAGCAGTCAAGACAGGAACAGTTAGTAAATATTGTAAAGCAGATGATGACCAAGCAGGCATCTTCTTACGGAATTGCAACAGGTGATGACAGCATCTGGAAATTCCTTGCAAGCGGCAATTTTACCGTTGATGAGGCTACAAAGGCCCAGGCTCAGGCAGACATTGCAGAGGACGGATACTATGGAGTCAAGCAGACTTCCCAGAGATTGTTCGACTTCGCAAGTGCGCTTGCGGGAGATGATGTGGACAAGATGAGAGAAATGCAGGCGGCAATGGAAAAAGGATTCCGTCAGGCTACAGGCGCATGGGGTAAGAGTCTTCCTCAGATTTGCAGCGATACAATCGATGCGGCAAATAAGATGTTTGAAGACTATTATGCATCCAAACAATAAATTTTAATGGCTGTTTTGTGGTTTAGTTCCATCGAAACAGCCATTTTGTGTCATTAAGAGGATAATAATGAAATACCGTAATACAGTTAAAGCGAAATTTATCGAAAGACCGAACCGTTTCATAGCCAAAGTTCTGATAGACGGAAAAGAAGAGACTGTTCATGTAAAAAATACAGGCAGATGTGCAGAACTCCTCCTCCCCGGGGCGGAGGTAATTATTGCGGCTTCGGATAATGTTAACAGAAAAACAGCCTATGATTTAATCTGTGTTAATAAACCGGGAATAGGATGGATTAATATTGACAGCCAGGCACCCAATGTGGTTGTAGGCGAATGGCTCAGCCGTTTTCCCGAAATAACATATATAAAGCCGGAATATACAATCGGAAAATCCAGAATTGATTTCTATATAGAGTCGGGTGCCTCCAAAATTCTCATGGAAGTAAAGGGCGTTACCCTTGAAAGAGACGGAATGGGATACTTTCCTGATGCACCCACAGAGCGTGGAATAAAGCATCTTACGGAGCTTTCGGACAAGGCATCGGAAGGATACGAATGTTTCCTTGCTTTTGTAATCCAGATGCCGGGAATCACCAAGGTTTTCCCAAATACCGGAACGCATCCCGAATTCGGTGAAGCCTTAATTAATGCCCAGAAGGCAGGCGTAAAGGTTCTGTTTCTTGAGTGCAATACAGGAACGGATGAACTTACGGTTTCTAAGGCAACGGTGGCTGAAAATTATGTGTGAGAGAGTGGGGATGCGGATTGATGATTATTTAACATAATGTTGTACATAAGGGATTGGATAAAATAGGTAAGTTTTATCTTGCACTGGTATAAACTGTATGCTAAAATAATTGTGAGAAAATCATGAACAATAAGGTGTACCACCATGCACTGCTGGTAACAGTGCATGGCAAGGATGGTAGGGCAAGTACCACACAATACAGACTTAGTCTGCGATACACTCACGATTATCTTATCGTAAATACTCTTCATTTGCAAGGGGTATTATATGCATTGCAGGTAAAGTTTAACCTTAATATATAGACGAGGTGTAAGTGTGGACGCATACTTACGCCTCGTTTGTGATTTCTCACATAATATCTTCAAGTGGCAGTGGTCTGTCACTTGAAGTATTTGCGTGAGAAATCGAAGTTGTAGCAGACTGCGATTTGGTTCAGTCTGCTTTTTTTTCGATTTAATAGCATAAGATAACAGGAATGGAGGCAACGAAAGTGTATTGTGAAAAGTGTGGAGCGCAGTTAAAAGAGAATGCAAGATTCTGTGAGAAATGTGGTAAAGAGGTTGTTTTAAAAACAATTCAGCCACAAAAAAAGGACAGGTGGATTGACAAAGTTAAAAGTGGAGAAAACTGGGGATATAAAATAATGGGATTTGCGGTTTTGTTCTTATTGATTATAGCATCTTATACTAAGTTTGCTAACGGATACAGAGTATGTATGGTATGGCCTATACATATTGTTTTTGTTGTAACAAGCTGGATAAGTGCCGTTAAGGCGATAATATATATAGATAAACCAATATTCTGGAACAAAATCAGAATAGCATTAATATTAAGAACAATACCAATATTTGTAACATGGATAATAATTCGACTGTTTCTGCCTTCATTTGGTGAAGTCTATTATTTGTTTTACGGATTTCCTGTTTTTGCGGCACTCTGTGGATTGGCAGCAATATTGGTTATCGCTAAAGTAATAAAAACAGCTGATGAAAACGGAATGGAAAAATGGGATGAAATACAAAGGATGAAAGGATTCAATATTATCAGCTTTGTAAATTCATTTTGTGCAATTATTTGCGGATTATCGGGATTTTTAAGCTTTGCAAAAGATGGGAAATATGGGTTCCTATTATTGCATATTACCAAATTAAATGAATATAATAGTACATTGTCGGCAATGAGCGCATGGGGATTTTTACTGATTGCATTAGGAGTTTTTGTAGTATGTTTGTCATCTTTTGCATCATCCAAAACATCAATTATATCTGCTGTAGTTTCGTTGTTTATGTTTATCATTAATATGTGTGTAGTTAATAATCGTATTATTGTAGAAGGATTTAGGGTGGAAGAAATTGCAAAGGCGAGCGGATACTATTTTATGATAATAGGTCCGATTATTTGCTTAATTGCTTCAGTGATTAAGGCCATATATGTAAATATAACGGAAAGAAATATTTTTATTAAACATTACGAGGAAAAACATTGAGGTATAAATTATCATACAACATAAATTGCAATACCGGAAAGGTTCGTTCTGTTAACCAGGATAATTTCTGGATAATGGGCAATTATCTGGAGGAAAATAATAATGCACTTAGTGAACCGATTGTCGGAGAGTGTACTTATTATGATATACCGGCATTTGCAGTATTTGACGGTATGGGTGGAGAAGAAAAAGGGGAGACCGCCTCATATATTGCATCTTGTACCTTTGACCGTTATTACAATATGTTGAAATACAACAGAATTTCAAATGTGCTTACAAACATTTTTAAAAATGTTAATGCTGAAATATGTAAATATAAGGTAGAAAATGCAATTAAAAATATGGGTACGACAGGAGCTGCTGTTGTTTTTGATAAAAATAAAGTATATGCGTGTAATATTGGAGATAGTCGTATTTACAGGTTAAAAGGAAATGAATTTGTACAACTATCTTTGGATCACTGTATGGAATTGTTCGGAAACAGAAAACCACCGCTTACACAATATCTGGGTATACCTGAAACGGAATTTATAATTCAACCTCATTTGGTAATAGAAAAAATCAGTTATGGAGAAAGATTTCTCATATGCTCGGATGGGCTTACGGATATGGTTGATGAAGGAATAATTAAATCAATACTTGCAGACGGAACGACAATTAAAGAGTGTAGTGATAATTTGCTTAATATTGCAATGAATAACGGAGCAAAAGACAATATCACAATCATAATATGCGAGATACACAAAAAATAATTATACAAAAGGGAGAATTTTGAAAATGAGCATTGAAAAATTATCAAGTGTTTGGCCGGAATGGAGAGTAATTGAACAGATTGGCGAAGGTGCATTTGGAAAGGTTTACAAAGCGGTTCGCGAAGAACATTCAATGACTACATATTCAGCGATTAAAGTAATAACGATTCCTCAAAGCAATTCTGAAGTATCAGAACTTAAGGCAGAAGGCTTGGATGATAATGCAACCATAACATATTTTAAAGGAATTGTAGATGATTTCATAAATGAAATTAAACTTATGGAATCAATGAAAGGCATGACAAATGTTGTTAGTGTCGAGGATTTTAAGGTACTTGAAAAAGAAGATGCGATTGGCTGGGATATTTTTATTCGAATGGAGTTGCTTACACCATTTAATGATTATTCAGCTAAAAATAACTTATCTGAAAAGGATGTCATCAAACTGGGTATAGATATATGCAATGCCCTGGAATTATGTGCTCAGAAAAATATTATACACAGAGATATAAAACCTGAGAATATATTTGTATCAAGCTTCGGTGATTTTAAGGTCGGTGACTTTGGTATTGCAAAAGAACTTGAAAAAACCAACGGCACATTATCATCTAAAGGAACATACAGTTATATGGCTCCGGAAGTTGTTATGGGAAAAAAATACAATTCAACAGTTGATACATATTCTTTAGGTCTTGTTTTATATAAGTTATTAAATAATAACAGACTTCCTTTTATAGATCCCTATGCAACACAAATACAGTATCAGGAAAGAAAGAGTGCCAATGATCGCAGATTATGCGGAGAACAATTGCCGGCTCCGATTAATGCAAGCCAAACTATGTCGTCAATTATATTAAAAGCCTGTGCATTTAATCCTGATGACAGATTTGCAAGTGCATCAGAGTTGAAAAACGCTCTTATTTCGGTTCAGAATGGTAATAAAGTTGATTTTGAAGCTACCGTTGCAGCGGGTTATATGAATAACCCATACAGCACAGAGGGAGACAACACAGCCGGAATAAAGAATAAAACAGTTAAACAGAAACGCAGGAAAGGAAAAAAAGCTGTTTTTGTATTAATTGCGGTAATTGCTGTTGTTTTAATAGGTGGAGGCATATTTCTTGCAACCAAAATCAATAAAAAACCTTCAGGAGATGAACCTAATCGTGTTGTTGAATCAGTAAACGGGAGTATTTCCGAAAATGACAAGGAAGTTATACTGGAAAATTATGAAGATGCCAAAAAAGAATATGATGAATCAGGAGAGGTTACTGAAGAATTAATAAATACTCTTAATAATCAGATGGAAGTAATCTTTTTTGATTTTAAAAAACAGAATATTGATTACTATACAGCAAAACTACAACTTGAAGATATAGCAGATATGAGGATTACAGAAGTTCAGGACAAGCTTGATAAAACAAAAGAGGATATAGAAGACCTCTATGCATCCAGACAGGCGTTTGATGCTGCACAAATATATGAGGAGAAAGGCGAGTATACAAAGGCTATATCAGAATATAGAAAAGTTACTGATATTGATGTAAATTATGAAACTGCCAAAAAGAAAATTATTCTTTTGGAGGATCAATACAGAACAGAAATTTTGGACGAAGCCGCTGAACTGGCAGAGAAAAAAGATTATATTGGTGCCGTCGACATATTAAATAATGCGTTGGAAAATGTGTTGCCGGGAGATACAACCATTTCAAAACAGGTTAAATCATATCAAAAAGATTATGTAAATGATGTAATTAACAAATCAAATAAACTTTTGGAAGAAAATAAATATGATGAGGCTGTTAATGTCATTGAGGAAGCACAAGAAATTGTAGAAGATAATTCTTTATTGGCAGACCAGCTGGCATATATAAATAATCAAAGACCAAAGAATTTCATAGAAGTATGTAAACCATATGACCAAACAATGCATATTTACGAAGAGTTTGAAAAGGACTGTTTAAGCGGATTTATGATGGCAGGGGAAGAATGCAAGAACGGATTTAAAGCAGAACGTTGGTTTAGTAGTGACGGATATATTTTGTCAAATTTGAATGGTGAATATTCAACATTGTCCTTTAAATTAGGTCATGTAGATGGTTCTGATATGGTAGATACCAGCATGGTAGTGTATCTGGATGGAGAAATAGAAAAAACATATGAAATAAAAGCTGATGCCTATCCGCAGAATATAAGTATTGATGTGACAGGAGTAAACCAGATAAAGTTCTATATCCCAACTAATGGGTGGGATGTACCTACAATAGGATTTGCGGACATGATAATAAAATAGTAATTAAGTAATATATGTATTAATTATATGGATAAAACAAATTATTCTACAAAAAAGCTTTATGATATTGTCTCAAGATGTGAAAGTCTGGAGGAATACAGAGAAATTCTTCATAGTTTAAAAAGTCAGAAAGATGAGTGGGTTATTAAAATAAATGAGATTCTGAAAGAAAGTAAACACTCTGCAGTAGATTTTGCAAAACTTTGCGAAGTAAGCAGAATTACGGTGCAGAAATGGAAGAATGGCTCTGTACCTAAGAACCGGGAGACATTTATTAAAATCGGATTTGCGGCAGGATATGGCCTGGATGAAATGAATAATTTCCTTGAGCGATATGGAAGATGTACAAAGCTATATGCCAGAAATCTTGAAGACTCAGTATGTATTTTTGTTCTTACGACGGAAGAAATTGAGCATACATATGAAAAATGCAAAATGATAATTGATCTGATTAATAAAGAAATTCAGGGTCAGGCAATTGAAAATAAAATAATGTATGAAACATCCGGGGTGTTATTGAATCTGATTAATATGCGCAAACTTGGAGAACTTGTTGAGTTTATAAGGAAAAATGCAGGGTTGTTTTCTAATCAATACAGCAAATTTTATTCATATGTTGAATTATATATTAATTTAAATAAAATCGGAGACACATCAAACAGAGATAATATTTCAATAATGACAACGGATTGTTCGTCTTCTTTGAAGCATTGCATCTACGATATTGTAAATAGAAAATGGTATCCCAAACGCAATAAGATTATTTCTCTTGGAATTCATCTGAATATGAATACCGATCAGATTAATGAGATGCTTGTTTTGGCTAACATGGAAAAATTGTGTGCAAAAAATCCTTTTGAAAATTCGATTATCTATGCATTGGAAAACGCAATGCTTGAAGATATTATTTTTTGCGGAACGGATACATTAAGATTATATGTAAAAGATATATTGATATCGCTTGGCTTTTCTGATGTCGAATTTCTCTTGGGGGAAGCAGCTGATAGTGTTTCGGATGATATGTTTTAGTATGGAGGCTTTTTATGGAAACTATGATTTTTTTATCGGTTCAAAATGATGCGGCTCTTGTTATTCTGGAAAACGGAATTGTTAAATGCCGTATATTAAATGATGGAAATAAGTGGACAATAGGAAGAGCGTCCATGAATAATAATCCCAATATACAATTGAATACTGAAATTGTCGGAAGAAAACATGCCGAGATAATAAGAATAGGCAATGACTGGTTCTATGTTGATAAAGGAAGTATTAATGGGACATATCACAATGGTAAAAAAATAGAAAAAGGTATCAACGGAAGTTTTAGTCCGGTATCGTTAAATAATGGGGACATTTTAAGAATTGATTCGAAAGATTTAAATCATCCTGATTCCAGAGGAATATGGATGATGTTTACGACTGACAGGATTGAAGAAAAATGGGTAAATTATTCTCTTGATAAAAAGGATACAGTTATTGGAAGGTGTTCAAAGGATTGCGATATTGTAATTGATTTACCATATATATCAGAACAGCACTGCAAAATAACATATGTTAAGGGGAAATATTATATTTACGATTGCAACAGTCTTGCAGGGACCTGGGTAAATAACAATAGAATCAATTCACCATTAATTTTAAATGAAAAAGACAAAATATCTTTATGTGACAGACATTTTATATTTACAGGAAACAGCATAATTTATAACCCTGTTAAAAAATTTGACACTTCTTCTGCTAACAAAAGCGTGATGCTTAAAGCGGATATCATCTCCAAGAAGGTAAATAATTCAAACGGAAAAGGTAAAAAAGAATTAATAAAAAATATTCATTTGGAAATTTGTCAAGGTTCATTGGTGGCATTACTAGGCGGTTCCGGTGCCGGGAAGACAACTATCATGAACTGTCTGAACGGAATGGATACTGAAGGCGTGCAGGGTACAATTCTGTTTAATGGAGAAGACCTACAGAAGAATTTTAATCGCCTGAAGCTTAGAATCGGAAGCGTTCCTCAGGAAAATGTTTTACATAAAATGCTTACAGTCGAAAGAGAACTTATGGATGCCGCAGAATCGAGGCTGCCGAGAGGCGTTACTAAAAAAGAATGTAAAAAAAGAGTTGATCTGATCATAAAACAGTTAGGACTTGAAAAGCAACGCAATACCCAGATTGCAAAATGCAGTGGTGGAGAACAAAGCAGGGTTAATATCGGAATAGATTTGGTAGCAGACAAAGCACTTTTTTGTCTTGACGAACCGGACAAAGGCCTGGATCCTCAATCAAAAAGAGAACTTTTTACTGTATTAAGAGATCTGGCTCATGATGAGGGTAAAAGTATACTTGTAATTATACATGATGTATCTGAAATAGATATGTTTGATCAGCTTATCATGATGGCAAAAGTAGATAATGTAGGCCGGCTTGCATTCTCAGGAAGTCCTGCCGAAGCAAAAAAGTATTTTGGAGCAGAGATAAAAGAAGCTTATGAATTACTAAAAGATAATCCTGAAAAATATGTGAGGTAACATTATGCCCAAAGGTGATATTAAAATAATCTCAGCATGGAGTCAATGGAAGATACAGACGAGACAATACATACAAATTCTTTTAAGTGACAGAAAAAATTTGTTGGTTTCACTTTTATTTCCGGTAGTTGCAGCAATAATAACTGTCTGGCTTGCCGGCAAAGATATGTTTGTTCATTATGAAGGGACGAAATCTGCCTGCTTTGTAATTGTAAGTGCAGCTATATGGGGAGGATTATTCAATTCCATTCAGTCTGTCGTTAAGGAAAGAGCAAATATTAAGAGAGAATATATAAATGGATTGCGTATAAGATGTTATACCATGTCAAGAGCTGTAATCCAGCTGTTTCTTTGTATTGTTCAGAGCATAATTTTATGCTGTACATTCATTGGGGTAAAATATATATACTGCAATGATTTGCCGGTAAATGGTCTTATTTTCAATAATCCGTTAATTGAATATTATATTAGTATTTTTTTGTTAATGTATGCGGCTGATATGATGGGATTATTAATTTCGTGTATGGTTAGAAAAACTGAGACGGCGAATGTTATGGCACCGTATATATTAATTGTGCAGTTGATTTTTTCCGGAATATTATTCACGATGAAAGGCATTGCAGAAAAATTTTCATACATTATGCTCAGCCGCTGGGGAATGGAGGCTTTGGGGAGTATTAGCAATATAAACAACATGAAACTTAAGATACAAATGACTTTTCCGGATATACCACATGAAACGGAAAAAATGTTTAATGCAGATGCAATGCATTTAGTACGCATTTGGGGAATCTTATTGATTTTTATTATTCTTTTTCTGATTTTCGGAAATATGTTTTTGCATATGATATCAAAAGATAAAAGATAGTAGGAGATATGATTATATGAAAAAAGTAAAAACTTTAATGGCATTTTTTTTAGTATTTGCGATATTATACCTTACTTCATGCGAAAAAAATGACAAAACAACATATAAAGAAATAACAATATCTGAGATTGAGTCAAATAATAGTGGTTTAATTGAGGACAATGGAGGACATACGGAAAAAAATACCGAATCGGAATATAATAGTTTAAATACTAAAAATTTACTGGTTAAAGAAATACATTTTGAAGGTTACCGGAATTGGACGCAGTCATATGAATATGATGAAGATGGAAATTGTGTATTTTCAAAAAAATCATATTATTATGCATCAGAGAGTTTCAATAATTTGGGCAGTTTAGACTGTTGGTATGAGATGAAATATAAGGAATCGGGGAAAGTAGCAGAGCAAATTGAATTTGATAATTATGATGGCAGTGCCGTATCAAAGGAAGAATATGAATATGATGAATCAGGGAAAATAAAGATAATAAAAAATTATTCTGATTATGTTTCTAATCCGGATTACTATTATTACTATAAGTATGAGTATGATGAAAACAATAATCTGATTAGCAGATATCCATATAGCAAATATGGGGAACTGATAGGGTCTCGCCAAATGGAGTGTGAATATGAATATCTTGAAAATGGAAATATGATTAAAACCATATGTTACTATCAAATGTATGATGACATAAGAAATATAGAATATAAGGAAGCTGAAGAATATGATATTAACGGAAAACTGGTAAAGACTATATATTACGAATGTGATTATCCTAAACCGGAAGTGGATGTTTCCGGATATTCAGAATATGAATATGATAAAAACGGTAATGTAACGAAGCGTGCTCATTGTAATGCGGATGGGGAAGTGGAAGATATATCAGTATACAGTTATACATATAATGAAAAGGGGGATATGATTAAAAAAACATTAACCAGTGGAAATGGTTCCGGATATACAGAAAATTATGAATATGACAGAAACGGTAATTTGGTTAAGTATTCAAAACTTGATTGGAAAGAGGATAAAAGTGAAGTAATAATATATATTTATTCAGATCAGGTTAATAAATTTAATGATGATTCGTCAATTAATCTGACCGATTTCGAATTAATCAATACAAGTGCATCGTCAAGTGAATGGAAACAGGCATATGTTGATTATATTGATGAATGTGTAAGAAAAAATGACTTATCAGGGGCAAATTATTTGCTCTTGAATATAAATAATGATAATATTCCGGAATTATATATTAATTTTGGCAGTTCCTCAGATGGAGCAGTAATATGTAGTTATTATAACGGGAATGTAATTGAACAATCAGTCTGGCCCTATGGATTGTCATATATAGCCGGTAAAAATGTTTTCTGCATTAGCGGAGGGAGAATGTTGGTGTACTTCGAAAAAGTATATTCAATAGTAGACGGAGAATTTGTAGTTTTATTTGATGGAAATTATGGAGTAGAAGATAATTCTAATGTAAATCTGGATGAAGAAGGATATCCGATATATAATTATTACTGTGACGGCGTTTTGGTAGATTCAAAGTCGGAATATATTGAATTACTTAATAAAAAATATGATGAAAGCATTGCTTTTAACCCGTTTGAAAGTGCTGAATTTGACAGAAAAACCCTTCGGTATATCGGAAACGGTATTTGTAATTATGATGAAATATTAGAAAAGATTAATAAATATTAATAAAATGGCTCTCTTTGAATTGTTTTTTTGAAGTGTAAACTTTTGCTGAAAAATGACTTTTTCTGTGTGGTAACATTTAATCATCAAAAACAATTCAAGGAGGACAAGCATATGAAACATTTAAAATCATCCATTAAAAAAGTAATAGTAACATTTCTTGCACTCATTTGTACATTGAATGTAATCCCGGCATTTGTTAATGTGGGTGCAGCTATACCATCAATTTCAACAAGCAGGTATATCAAAGGTTATGTATTGTCAAATTATAATAATACATATGTGTATACTGACAGTTCATTAACCACAAGAGGAACAAGTAATCCGTACAGAAGATATAGTAATGCAACAGTGTATGCAAATGATGAAATATATATTTATTCTATGAATAATACATATTGTTATATTTCATATCCAACTTCGTCCGGCAGAAAATATGGTTACATTCGAACAAGCTCTGTAACATCAAATAATTATTCTCAGAATGCTACGACATGCAGGGCTAATATCACAACATATAAGAAAGCAGGCGGAAGCAGGTATGGAAGCATATCTAAAGGGGATACCGTGTATACACTGGCAAGTTCCGGAAATTATATTCAGATTGTATATCCTGTTAACGGCGGATACAAGCTTGGTTGGGTAACAGGTTCTGATTATAATAATTACATTAAGCCGGCAGAGAACAGACCTATCAGTGATGGAACATATTATATTTGTTCAGCATCAAATAATAAAATGGTATTGGATGTGAGCGGATGTTCTACATATAATTGCGCACAGGTTATTCTTCATCAGAATAATGGCGGAAAAAATCAGCAGGTAGAAATTAAATATGCAGGAAACGGATATTATACAATTAAATTTGTCCATAGCGGAAAGTATTTAGATGTTTACCGGGGAAGTGCCGCAAACGGAACTGCGCTTATTCAATACAATTACACAGGCGGATCAAATCAGTTATGGTCAATTAATAAAAACTCAGATGGCTCATATAGTATCAAATCCAAAATTGGAAATTATTGTGTGGATGTTTACGGAGCAAGATTTGTAGACTCACAGAAAATGAATATATGGCAGAATAATGGTACAATTGCACAGAAATTTTATTTTCAGAGTGTATCAAATGTAAGCGGAACATCTGATACAAAGTTTGAGAATCCGATGAATAATATGTATTGTACATGGAGTACCAAAACGAATATGTCATGGGGACAGAAAATATACGCTAATGCAACCGGAAGAGTATACCATATAGGAATTGATGTATATGGTACAGGCGGATTAGTTAATGCAACTGCTAATGGTAAAGTTGTTGCAACAGGATACAATGGAGCAAATGGTAATTATATAATAATTCAACATACTATTTCAGGAAAGACAGTGTATTCATTTTATGCTCATCTAAGAAATATATATGTAAAAAATGGACAAACAGTAGCTGTTGGACAGAATATCGCTGTTGCAGGGAATACAGGAAGTTCTACAACAGCAACTCATCTTCATTTTGCAATTGTGGATAAGCTTTGGAGTAATGGCGGTTATTATGGGTATGCAACAAGCTTTTCAGGAAATAAAGTAACATATGGAGGAGTTACCTATTATAATCCGAGTTATGTTATAAGCTACGATAAGCTTCCTTAAATAAACAGCATTTTTAACAAATTAAGCCTTGTATTTTGACAAAGTTTACATAAATCAAAATACAGGGCTTTATTAATAATTATATAAAATATTTGATCCGTTTTTGGTTTACAGTTTTTTGGACAAATGCTATACTGTACTTACTAAATATGCGGAGGACATAATGAGCAAGAAAATACTTTTAAATCAATGCGGATATATTCCGGAATGGAAAAAACAGGTGACATTTATAAGTGATTCACCGGTGAAATTCGAAGTGAGAAGAAGTGACGGAACCACCGTTTATTCAGGGGAGGCAACGACCCATATTAACAGTGTGTCTGCCAAAGAATCTGACTATATCGGAGATTTTTCGGCTGTATGTGAAGAAGGTCTGTATTACATATATGCAGAGCCTTTTGGGGAATCCGATTACTTTATGATTTCCAATCGTTCTTATGCGGATGCTTTTACCAAGGCAATTTATTTTTTCTATCTGCAAAGATGCGGGGAAAATCTTCCTAAGGACAGTAAGGTGGCAGGTGTTTTCGGGCACGAGGCGTGTCATACCACTCCGGCAAGAATTTATAATACAGATGAATTTATTGAAGTAAACGGAGGCTGGCATGATGCAGGAGATTACGGAAGATACATAGTTCCTGCGGCAATGACTGTAGCACAGCTTCTTATGTCATATGAGAAATATCCTGAGATTGGCAAATTGGTTAAGAATCCTGCCAAATCAGATTCACTTCCTGTATTTCTACAGGAAATAAAGTACGAGCTGGACTGGATGATGAAAATGCAGAGGCCGGACGGTTCCGTATATCATAAGGTAAGCTGCAACAGATTCTGTATTTTTATAATGCCGGATGAGGAAAAGGACGAGCTTATCGTAAGTCCTGTATCGGTTACGGCAACTGCGGACTATGCAGCGGCACTCGCCATGGCAGTAAGATTTTTTGAACCTTATGATGCAGAATATGCCATGAAACTTAAAGAGTGTTCAATTAAGGCATACGAGGCACTTTCGTGGCTTTCACTTCCGGGCGGATTTATTAATCCTGAAGGAATTGTAACGGGTCAGTATGAAGACGATTGTGATATTGATGAGAAGTACTGGGCGGCTGCAGAGCTTTACAAGGCTTTTGGTGATTCTAAGTACAGAGCGGATTTTGAAAAGCTTGCATCCGATAAAATTTATCACGGATACGGCTGGTCAGCCATGGGAAGTTATGGAAATATCGCATATCTTTCTGCGGATAATATTGACAGCGGTATTGCAGATAAGATTAAGAAAGAAATGATATCACTGGCGGATAATCTTTTGGATGTAGCTGTGAATGATGCATACGGAGTTTCTCTTAAGGCAACCGAATACATCTGGGGAAGTAATTTATCCGTTGCATGTAACGGCGTACATTTGTGGGATGCTTACACACTTACGGGTGAAGTTAAATATCTTGATGCGGCAAGAGAGCAGCTCAATTATCTTTTTGGAAGAAATCCTATGGGATTATGTTATATAACGGGATGCGGCACAGACCCGATTAAGAGACCTCATCACAGACCTTCAGGATATCTCGGTATTCCGATGCCGGGAATGCTTTCCGGAGGACCATGTGACTGGATGGCAGACCCTATTGCACAGAATACTCTTTCAAAGGATGTGCCTGCAAGGTGTCTTGCGGACCAGACCGGAAGTTATTCCACCAATGAAGTCACTATCTACTGGAATTCAGCATTGATTCTTTTGATGGCGGATTTGCAGAAAATGTAAAAAAGAAGGGCAGAGACCGAATTTGCGGTTTCTGCCCTTAACTGCATTATGAATGGATTTCATAGCTGAAGAATTATATTCAATTCTGTCTGCAATACTTCTTATCGACAAAAATAAATGCAATTCCGGATATTATCAAAAGGATAAGTGGGAGAGTGGCTGATGTCAAATCTCCGGCTGAAGGGTCATTATTTTCAGGGCCATTGTTTTCAGGACCGTTATTTTCAGGACCGTTATTTTCAGGACCGTTATTTTCAGGACCGTTATTTTCAGGGCCGTCATTTTCAGGGCCGTCATTTTCAGAGCCGTCATTTTCAATCTGAAATGTGGAACTTGCCGAACCGTCTGTCCATACGATTTCAATTGTATGCAATCCCGCTGATAATGTGCTTAAGAATTCCGGCTTTATTGTAATAATAGTTGAACCCGATTTTGCATCATAGTGTATGCTGTCAAGCAGATTATCATCAACATTAACACCGACAAATTTTTGGAAGTCTCCATTGCCGATAATTGTAAGACCTTCGTCACTTCCCTGTGTCCAGTTTAGCTGTTCTTCTTGGATGATCTCATATTCAACAGGATATATTGTCGCCGTACCTGTCAAAGTTCCGTCTTCATTCAGGTTTGTCTCAACCACATCATTTCCGGCATTTAGTACAATTTGCGATTCATCTGTAAAAATATATCCTCTTTCCGGAATTACTGTCATATGCATTTTATACTGTCGTGGAGAAGTATCTGCATTGCCGCTTACTTCGTTTCCTTCTGAATCTGTCCATTCTACAATAATGCGGTCAACTCCGGTTGTTTCACACGGAATCTCTGTTATCAATGGCTGACCACCGGATATATCATTTTCAAGTTCTACACTGTCTATTTCTATATCATCAGAGTTATTTATTTTGTAAACAGATACACTGATGACCTCATAACTGCGTGTCTGTAATTCTGAAATCCAATCCTTGATTGAGGCAATATGTACTACAGAGGAAGGAGTAAATACAGCAATAACATAATCAATACCGTCCTCTCTTTTTTCATAAACTCCAAATAGAGTACTGATGGATTCATCCGGTTGTTTGACACTAAACATTACGATATCTCCGGGCTCAGGATTCGTCTGAAATCTTTCATTTTCTGATATGTTCTCTTTAGTCGTACATTCTATGGCAACGGACGAATTCTGTATATAATTCTCAAGTTGTTCTCTCTGGCGTGGCACAGTAATATTCGTTTGTTTGAAGGCATAATAAACCAGTCCTGTATCATCAAAAACCTTCGGCCCTGCCATACCATATACATAACCGCATCCGATGGCGGCTTCTGCGTTCATTATAATTTTTGATTTTTGTTCATTTGTCAGAATTATTTGTTCCGGAATTATTGTATATGTAAATTTTGATACCGAGCTTTTTCCTATATCAGGATTTACGGCAATAGCCTTAATGGTTATATTCTTAGTCTCGTTTTCCACTTCTTCGAGTGTGATAGAATCCGTGTATAACATACTATCGGTTGTCGGCTCAGAACCATCTGTCGTATAGTAAATCAAATTATTTTCTTCATCTGTTGACAGACTTATGATTTGCTGACCGCAATATGTTCCGCTGCTTAATGAAGATATTGGGCTGGTAACTCCAATATAATTACAATAAATACATGTACTTACATCATTATAACAATGGGAATCACAATCAGTAATGCAAATATATTTTTGTCCGCTTCTGATTGAGGTATTTCGGTCAGCACTGTTGCAAATACTGCTATTATTCGAACTGTCCCCGGATATCATTTTCATACCTGTTGCAATTACAGGTATAACTGAAAATGCAAAACCACCATCTTGCGTATTGACAGCTTTCAATGTTCCCCTATTGACGGTTATGCTTCCTGTAATGGTTCTATTTGATCCGGCAGTCTGTGCCAGAACCGTTCCGCCATTGATTATAAGTTTTGTAGTGAGAGCGGAACTATTGCCTCCGGTAACAATCAGCTGCCCACGATTAACTGTTGTTTTTCCGCCTTCCGCTCCATATGGTCCACCACCAATTGCAGCTTCTCCGTTCCATGCGCCTGAAGCATCGAGAATTCCACCATTAAGTGTCACACTTCCGCTGGTGTTCAGGCATATACCATTGCGCCAACCGGAACTCTGATTCGGCACATAAAGCTTACCTGTCTGTTCTTCCTGCCCATATATAGTCAGAGAACTTCCATCAGGAATATTAATTGCCAGATTTGCATTCATGGTGACTCCGTCTGATATAATCAGATTAACATCACCCAGAATTGTCATTCTATCGGCAATATTAACTGTTTCTTTGACTACATACCATGTAGTAACATTTTCAGTTCCGAGTTCAATCTGATTAGTCACAAACGTGTAATCTGAACATGTGGCATCAGCTCCCGATTCGTCAATGAATTGCACAGAACTATTCTCTGCTTTGGCTGTTACAGGAAAAACTGCAACGGCTAAAGACAAAACAAGTACTACAGCAATTATTTTTTTTAATTGTACATTTAAATTCATGTGTTATGCCCCTCCAAAATAGATAATTTTTAAACGGGGCCACCAGCTAAGCCGGTGACCCTGGTTTAAGATAAATACTGATATTTAATCTCTGTGTTTTGAAAATGAATCTAAATCATAATTTGCAAGATTTTCAAGAATTGTGCGGCAGTCTGCACAGCTTATTAATTCATCACGGTCTTTCTTGCACTGGTTCTGTTCGGTGTACGCACTAGGTCCGCCTACACATCCGCCTTCACAAGCCATTCCTTCGATGAAGTCTTCAGGAAGCTTTCCGACTTTAAGCATTAAGAGTGCTTTGCGGCATTCAGCTGCGCCGTTAGCCCTAAGAACCTTGGCATCCATTTCACGGCCTGTTTCCTTGATATATTCAAGAACTGATTCCGTAACTCCGCCTGAGTTGCCGTAACGCTTTCCGAAAGTAGAAGATTCCTGATATTCATTCGGAACTTCCTTAAATGTAACTTCTTTGGCCTTCATAATGGCACGAAGTTCACTGTATGTGAGAACCGCATCTGCGTTGCCTTCAATTTTCTGATCCACAACTTCTGATTTCTTGGCAATACATGGTCCGATAAATACGGTAAACGCATCCGGGTCTTTTGCCTTTATCATTCTTGATACCATACACATAGGTGATACGGTAGTGGAAATCTTGTCTGCCAGTTCAGGGAAGTGCTTACGAATCATATTTACAAATCCCGGACAGCAGGAGGTTGTTTTCTTTTCGCCGTTTTCGTAGGCTTCAAGCCATTCTTCAGCTTCGCTCATGGTTGTTAAATCACCACCGAGACCTACTTCAATCATATCGGTAAATCCGATTTCTTTCATTGCCTGTTTCCAGCTTGCCATTGTGATATTTTTACCAAACTGGCCTTCAGTAGCAGGAGCAACCATTGCGTATACTTTTTTGCCTGAACGGATTGCGTCGATTACGGGAACAATAAATGTCTTGGAACCGATGGCACCGAAAGGACATTTATGTATACACTGTCCGCAACGGATACATTTCTTCTCGTCGATAACTGAGATGCCGTGCTCGTCATATGTAATGGCATCAACAGGACAGCTGAATTTACATGGTCGCTTTAAGTGGGCAATAGCGTTATAAGGACATGCTTTTGCACACATACCGCATTCTTTACATTTGGCAGGGTCAATTTTGGAATGTTTTTCACCTGCGGATATAGCTCCGAATTTACAAGCGTTGATACAGGCTTTACCAAGACAGTTCTGGCAGTTATCTGTAACGGTGTAACTTGAAATAGGACAGTCCTCGCAGGCGGAGCTGATAACCTGGATTATATTTCCGTCATCAACAGGGCCCGGTGCCTTGCCTTCTGCAAGACGGACTCTCTGACGGATTATTTCTCTTTCTTTATAGATACAGCAACGGAACTGGGGATTAGGTCCCTCAATCAGGGTAAAAGGGATATTATCGCGTTTCTCTTCGAGTTCTCCGGCAAAAGCCAGCTTTGCAACTTCGTAGAGAACATCATGTTTGATTCGAATCATGTTTTCATCTGCATACATTGTTGTTTCCTCCTGTATAAAAATATGATATGGCAGGTGATATGTTTTAGTATTCCTTAGCTTTTTCTGTTCCGTTCATTACACGGAGACCACCCTGGGCAAGTGCAAGAAGTTCATCCTCACCCGGATATACGGTAAATGGTGCAATCCATTCACATTTGGCTTTAAGAGCGGATACTACCCATTCGTCGTAAGCGATTCCGCCGGTTACGATAATACGGTCAACTTTACCGTCGAGAACGGTTGCCATTGCTCCGATATTTTTGGCAAGGTTAAATACAAAGGCTTCACGGAGTGCAACAGCTTTTTCGTCACCTTCGTCAACCATTTTTTCTACAACGCGCATATCGTTGGTGCCGAGGTATGCATTAAATCCTCCGTTACCAACCAGCATCTTGTTGATTTCTTTTTCTGTGTACTTGCCTGAGAAGCAAAGTTTAACGAGAGCTCCTCCCGGAAGTCCGCCGGCTCTTTCAGGAGAGAAAGCACCGTCTCCGTCAAGGGCGTTGAAAATATCAATAACACGGCCTTTTTTATGAGGACCAACTGAGCAGCCACCGCCTAAGTGTACAACAATCAGGTTAAGATCTTCATAAGGAACACCTGCTTCTTTGGCATATCTTCTTGCAACAGCTTTCTGGTTAAGGGCATGGAAGATACTTGTCCTCTTGATTTCAGGAATTCCGGAATATTTGGCAACAGGCTCCATTTCATCAACTACAACAGGGTCAACGATGTATGAAGGCACACCGATTTCATCGGCTATTTCCCTTGCAAGGATACCGCCCAGATTTGATGCATGCTGTCCCTGTACGCCTGTTTTGAGGTCGGAGAGTAATTCATCCGTTACGGCATATGTACCGCTTGGGATAGGTTTTAAAAGACCGCCTCGTCCGATTACAACATCAAGGCTCTTAATGTCAAAATTTTTCTCAGCAAGAAATTCGGTAATAATGTTCTTTCTGAAATCTTTCTGGTCAATAATACTTGCATATTTGGCAATCTCTTCCGTAGGATGTCTTAATGTCTCATCAAAGAGAAGAGTTTCGTCTTCAAAAACACCGATTTTGGTTGAAGTGGAACCGGGATTAATAATTAAACTTTTAACTGACATTTTATGTATTACCTTTCTTATTTATTTTTCATGGCTTCCGCAACCACTGCACCGAGGGCAAGGGAATTTACCTTAACTTCAAATGAGTCGGAGCGGGAAGTTAAAATAACAGGAGCTGTTGTACCTGTAATCATATTGCCGTTAACACAATCAGAATAATGTACCATTGTCTTGTAGCAGATGTTTCCGGCGTGAATATCAGGGAAGAGAAGAACATCGGCATCGCCTACGATTTTTCTTCCGGTAGCTCCCTTGTGGGCAGCTGCTTCAGGACATGTGGCAAGGTCCATTGAAAGAGGACCGTCAACGATACAGCCTGTAATCTCGCCTGCTTCATTCATTCTTGTGAGTTCTGCAGCTTCAACAGTCTCAGGCATTTTAGGGTTAACAACCTCAACGGCAGCAAGAGGAGCTACCTTTGGATTCATAACGCCGCATGCCTCACAGATTTTAACTGTGTTATTAATAATGCTTACTTTATCTTCAAGAGTAGGGTATGTCATGAAGGCTACGTCTGTTAAGAAGAGAAGATGGTCAATTCCTTTTACATCAAACACACATACATGTGAAAGAGGTTTTCCTGTACGGAGGCCGACTTCTTTATCAAGTACGCTCTTAAGAAATCCCTTGGTGTCGATAAGACCTTTCATGTACATATCTGCCTTATTGTCATGAACAAGCTTAACGGCAGTAAGAGCTGCTTCTGTAACATCCTTTACATCAATTACCTCATAATCATCAAGGTTCATTGAAAGCTTGTCGGCGATAGGTTTAATAAGGTCTAAATCACCTACTAAAATAGAATCTGCAATGCCTCTTTCTTTGGCTGCCTTAACTGCTTCAAGAACGGCTTCATCCTGTGCAACCGCAACGGAAACAGTCTTTTTGCTGCATCCCTTGACTTTCGTTAAAATGTCATCAAAACTTTTTGCCATGATAAAATCTCCTTATTGTTAATAATTTATCAATTGTAAATTTCATATAGTAAAATAATAACACTTTGGGGATTAAAGGTCAAGAACGGCATGAGGCTTGAATACTCTGAAAATGCAATCTTTTTGCAATTTGTATTGACATAAAAATCCGGGTGTGTTAGCATAAAATGCAAACTGATTGCAAATTTGCCGAAAGGGCAGAAAGCGGAGATTTTATGGCTAAAGGAAATTATTCTACAATAAGGCATACAAAGATAATGAAATATCTCACGGATAACCACGACAAGCTGGTTACCGTCAATGATATAGACGAATTTCTGAAGAATGAAGGAGTGGAGGTAAATTTATCCACCATCTACAGATTCCTTAATAAACTGAGTGACAAGGGCGAGCTTATGAAGTATGTTGCCGGTAAAGGGGAAATGTCATCATTTCAGTACATCGGCGGGGAAGAGAAGCATTGTAAAGAACATCTTCATCTTCATTGCACCGGATGTGGTAAAATAATCCATCTTGAATGTTCGTTTATGAACGAAATAAGTTCGCACATTATGAATCACCATGGTTTTATGCTGCAGTGCGAATCTTCGGTTTTATATGGTCTTTGCGAAGACTGCAGAAAGGTTGTTTAATACTTTATGAAAAGGATAAAAATATATTTTCTTTGCACTGTTATTTTTCTTTGCACCGTTCTTAGCGGCTGTGCCGGCAAAGAAACCGGTAACGGTGACAAGTTAAGTGTGGTTACAACAATTTTTGCCTCATACGATTTTGTGAGGCAGATTGCAAAAGACAGGGCACAAGTAACACTTTTGTTAAAGCCGGGTGCGGAGGCTCATTCTTATGAACCTACGCCAAAGGACATAATTACAATTGAAAAATGTGATGTTTTTATATATGTGGGCGGCGAAAATGATGCCTGGGTTGACAGGATTTTATCCTCAATCGATACCTCGGGAGTGACTCTTGTTAAGCTTTTAGACTGCGTTGAAAAATATCAGGAAGAAATTGTGGAGGGAATGCAGAGCCACGAGGGACACAGCCATGGGGAAGATGAGGAATGTGATGAGGAGCATGAAGAGGAAGAATGGGATGAGCATGTCTGGACCGACCCGGAAAATGCCATTGCCATTTGTGAAGAGATTACTGCTGCCTTAGGCGGTAAAAGTGATAACGATAAAGAGTTTTTCCAGAATAATTTTATTGATTATAAGAAAGAACTTGAAGAGCTTGACAATGATTTCACAAAGCTTATTGAAGAAAGTAACAGGAAAGAAATAATTTTTGGCGACAGATTCCCTTTACGGTACTTTACGGAAGCGTACGGACTTAAGTATTATGCAGCTTTCCCGGGATGTGCGGCGGAAAGCGAAGCCAGTGCCAAAACAATAGCTTTTCTGATTGATAAAGTTAAAGAGGATGAGATTCCGGTTATTTTTAAAATAGAATTGAGTAACGGAAATATAGCAGAAACCGTTTCTAAGGATACAGGAGCCAAAGTCTGCACTTTCCAGACCTGTCATAATGTTACAAAGGAAGATTTTGATAACCAAGAGACTTATGTAAGTCTTATGAGAAAAAATCTTTCCGTACTTAAGGAGGCATTACAATAATGGCATTGATTGCATGTGAAAATATAAGTCTCGGATACGAAGGCGAAGTTATTCTTGAAAATATAAATTTTTCCTTAAACGGCGGAGAATATCTGTGTATAGTCGGGGAAAACGGAACAGGCAAAAGCACCCTCGTTAAGGGCTTATTAAAGTTAAAAAAACCCATGAGCGGAAATATTCTTTATGAAGAAGGACTTAAATCTTCAGAAATAGGTTATCTGCCGCAGCAGACACTGGCCCAGAAGGATTTTCCCGCAAGTGTATATGAAGTTGTTCTGTCCGGAAGACTTAACAGCCTGGGAATGAAACCTTTCTTTGGACGCAAAGACAAAAAAGATGCCATCGAGAAAATGAATCTTATGGGCATAGCAGACCTGAAAAATAAATGTTACCACGATCTGTCGGGAGGACAGCAGCAAAGGGTACTTCTCGCCAGGGCAATGTGCGCCACCAAGAAACTGATTCTTCTTGACGAACCTGTTGCAGGACTTGACCCGATTGCAACGGTGGAACTTTATGAGCTGATTGCGGATATAAATAAAAAGTATGGCATTACCGTAATAATGGTTTCCCATGATATGGAAGCCACATTAAAATATGCTTCACACATACTCCATCTTTCCCACAAACAGCTGTTTTTCGGGAAAAAAGAGGATTACTTAAAAACGGAAGAAAGCAGAATGTTTGCGGCGACCGGAGAGGAGAAAACAAATGCTTGAAATGATTAAAGAAATGCTGTCATACCAGTTTATGGTAAGAGCGGTTATAGTTGGCTTACTTGTGGCACTTTGTGCGTCTCTTCTTGGGGTAAGCATGGTTTTAAAACGGTATTCAATGATTGGGGACGGGCTTTCCCATGTGGGTTTTGCGGCATTGGCGGTCGCCCAGGCTTTAAATGTGGCACCACTTAAAATTGCTATTCCCGTCTGTATAATTGCCGCAGTATTATTGTTAAGAATAAGCAACAACAGTAAGATAAAAGGTGATTCTGCCGTAGCAATTCTTTGCAGCGGTTCCCTGGCCGTGGGCGTAATGGTTATTTCACTGTCCTCCGGAATGAATACGGATGTGAACAATTATATGTTCGGCAGTATTCTTTCAATCAGCAGTGAGGATGCATGGCTTACCGGCATTCTTTCTGTCGTGGTAATTATTTTGTTTGTGTTATTTTATAACAGGATTTTCTCCGTTACCTTTGATGAAAATTTTGCCAGGGCAACAGGCACCAAAGCCGGGGTGTACAATACCATACTTGCCGTTCTTACGGCTGTTACTGTGGTAATCGGAATGAGAATGGTGGGAGCACTGCTTATTTCAAGTCTGATTATTTTTCCGAGTCTTACGGCCATGCGTATATGCAGGACATACAGAAGTGTTATGATATGCTCCGTTGTAATATCAGTAGTAAGTTTTGTGGCGGGAATTCTTATTTCTTATGGATTCTCAACTCCTACGGGAGCGAGTATCGTATGTGTAAATCTTGTTATTTTTGCACTGGGAAGCCTCCTTGGTGCATTGACAAGAAGAAATGGAGGAAGATAAAGTGAAAAAATTATTTTCAAGTCTTGTGGTTCTTCTTATGTTTACAATAACTTTTGGGCTTTTTGGATGTAAACAGTCTAAAAATAGTGCAATAAATGATACTACAGCAGAATCCATAACCGAAAGTCAGACACAGGAAGAAACGGAAAGTGAAACCGAGGAAGAAACAACACCTTCATATACTGTGGAGGAGTTAAGAAGCATGGCTTTAGCTGATCCTTCAATTCCGATGCCGGGTCTGTACAGAAGAAACGCAGAGTATACGGAATTCAGAAAAGCAGAGGATTTTGAAAGCGTGTGGGAATATTACAGTGATATTGCAGGCTTTTATGTTTTTGCCTGTGAAGAAGATGTTTTCCCTTATGAGGGCTTAAGGGACAGATGGAATAACTTATGGAATTCATACGCCGATGCGTCTTTTGCCAAAACAGGATTCGAAGTAACGATTACTTTAAATGATGATGAAGTTAAGACTGTTACCGTGCTTTCTCCTGAGGATACGGAAGAGATTTTTGAATATGTGGAGCTCTATCTCTATGATGACATCCATCAGGAACCGGGAGCGTGGTACAGCCATCTTTTGCCTGAACAGATGACCGAGAATACAATAATGAGCTCCATAAAGGTAACCACCGGAGAGAAGATTGAACAGGTAAAGAAAATCCATCTTGTTGCATTTGTATATACTGAGGAGTGTGAGGATGAAGTGTTCAACGAGGATGGACGATATATCGGGGGCAATTACAGGGAAGTAACTTTTGTAAAAAATAATATGTAACAGCAAATTTGTGGTAAAAAAAGCTGCTTTTTATATAAAAATCTTGTTGCTTTGTGAGAAATGATTTATAATACTGGTATAAAATAATATTCATCATATGCAGGAGGGATTGCTTATGAAAATGAAAATAAAAAGGATACTTTGTTTGGTCTTGAGCGCACTTATGATCGTTTCTGTTTTCCCTGTTATGGCAGGAGCAGGCACGGTTGATGAGGTGACTTTTGAAGCGGTTGAAGGAACCGAGGGCGTAAGTAACGAAAATTATCCAAATCTCATTGACAACAAAAATGATACCAAGTGGTGTGTATCTGATTTTTCGAGCGCTTATATAATAATTAAGGCGTCAGAGGCAGTCGCAGTCAGCGGATATTCAATCACCACGGGTAATGATTCAGCACTAAACTGGGGTAGAAATCCTAGAGATTGGAAATTATACGGAAGCAATAATTATAATTCCGTAAGCGGAGAGGGAACATGGACACTGATCCATGAAGTTGAAAACGACATTTTATTACCGGCAGAGAACACTGCTACGGTTGGATATGCTTTTGACACTACAGCGGAATATAAATATTTTAAACTATATATTTCCGAAAATCATACTGAAGGAACCGGCGCAGACTGCATGCAGATGAGCGAATTTAAACTTACTGATTGTAGTCATACATGGAGTGGGGAAACAGAGCTTACAACTTCTGTAAACTCAGTTGAACATGACGTATACAAGGTTAATTATTGTACATCATGTTATGGAATTAAATCTTATGAATATCTCCGCACAGAACAACACTCATTTGTTAAAGCAAGATGCAGTGAATGTAACGCACTTAACGAAAAGGAAATGGTTGACGCTTTCGCGGAAATCGACTCATTTACAACACTTCCGGCCAGGTATGATTATGAACTTGGAAATGATGATTACGTTTATCATTATTATGGTTACGCAAGTGCATATGCGACGCTTATGAAGATAAATATCACAGAACAGGATATAGGAAAGATACTTTATTTATCTTTAAAAGGAAAGAATTCGTATATAGCTACAATGGCATATCTGTTCAGAGAAAATGGAACAAGTATTGAAAAAGTGAAAGCACTTTATGGTGGTTTTTCATACGAAATTGATAAAGCAGGAACCTATTACATCGCTCTTGCGGGATATGATGACGATGATATAGGTTTATGCCGTACAGAAGTAAATCTGGTAGAAGTAAAGAACACGATTGAATCTTTTAAGGAAATTGAAGAATATTCATCAATACCGACGGAGTTTGATTATGAACTTGGAGAAACTAATTGTATATATTCAAGTCCGAATGGAACTGAATATGACTCGTATGCGAAACTTTTGAAGATAAATGTCACTGAAGAAGATGTTGAAAACAAGTGTTTGCACATCGACTTTGAAGGAAAAGATGAATATGTGGATACATATACATATCTGTACAGAGAGAATGGAGATGATATTGAACTTGTAGAAGAAGCAGATGAGCATTTTCTGATATACGATTTTGAAGAAGCAGGAACATATTACATTTCTCTTGCAGGATGGAAAGCATCCAGTGTCGGACTATGTCATGCAAAAATTGAACTGCTGAATAAAAAGACTTATGTTGATGCTTTTAAAGAAATTGATACGGCTTCAGAAATCCCGCTTGAACTTGATTATGAACTTGGAAGCGAGAATGTTATATATTTCGGTTCAGACCCGGATATGGAAGCAGCATATGCGAAGCTTTTGAAGGTTGAAGCGGAGGCAGGAAAGAGCCTTTATGTTTACTTTTGCGGAATGAATGAATATGTGGATACTTGTATTTATCTGTACAGACAGAATGGGGATAATATAGAACTTGTAAAAAAAGAAAATTATGGGTTTGGGCGTATTGTATACGATATTGAAGAAGCAGGAACTTATTATATTGCTCTTGCAGGAAGAGATATACAAAGTGCAGGTTTGAGTCATGCGAAAATTAATCTGTTTGATAAAAAGGACATAATTGAAGGTTTTAAGGAAATTGAGACATTTACAGAAATTCCTGCAGAATTTGTCTATGATCCTGCAAACGATAACTTCTTATATGATGATGTATTTGCTGGTTTAGTATATGCGAAACTTTTGAAAGTAAATATTACGGATGATAATACCTTACTTGATGTCAGTTTTGCAGGAAAAGACGGACACATCAATACATATGCAATGCTGTATAATGAGGTATCAGGTGAAATAGTACCATGTTATTGGTGTATTGGAACCGATGCAGAATTTTATATTCCTGAATCCGGAACATATTATTTGGCTTTAGAAGTTTATCCGGATGATGCTGGAGTATGTCATGGTAAGGTTGATTCTTCTGTAATTGATAACTTTGTTTCGGGATGTCTTGATTTTACTGAAGATACACTTCCTGTGCCTGAAGAAGGAGACCTTTGGAATTGGGATGAAGCCACAAATACGCTTACACTGAAGGATGGATTTAAGCTTGTATCAAGTTCAAATGATGGTATTATTGTTCCGGATAACAGTACCATTATTGTTGAGGGAAAAGCTGATGTTCGGTCAATGAATAACGGTATTTATGCTGAAGGTAATTTGACTATTACAGGAAACGGAATAGACAATTCGTTACTTGATATTTATACACGGAATAATGGTATTCGTGCTTGTGGTAACTTTGTCATAGAAAACTGTTCTCTCGAAATTACAGCATATAATGGCTTATATGATAATCAAGAAGGTTGTCGATTAATTATTGAGAATAGTAATATAGATATTGTTTCTTCATATAACGGTATTTGGACCGATGATGTAGAGGTGATAATTACAGACAGTAATATAAAAATAGATGCGCGATATTATGGGGAAGGAATGTCTACGGGTGATACTGGTTCAAATATTAGCGTGAGTGGAGGAAGTCTTACAATTGCTTCACGATATCAGGTATTCTGTGCCACGGATGTTATTCTTACAGATGTTAATCTGGATATAGGATCACTTGACCAGTATTATGGATTAATTTATTTGAATGATTACAGTGATTTTTCACTGCCGGGTACATTATTAATGTATGATCGTGACGGAAATGAACTTTACAAAGGCGAGTGGACACAGGAAATGATAGATGATGATGGGTATGTCAGTATCAATGATGTACATGTATGTAGAATTGTATCTTTACCTGATGAAGCACCTTACATAAAGAATGCTGTAGGAAAAGTAGGATGGGATGCAATTAATGATGTGATAGCCGACGCTGATTCCGGAGATACAATAATTGTGGATATGAATGGTTCAACTAATATTCCAAAATATATATTAGGTGGACTTAAAGGTAAGGATGTCAAGCTTGTACTTGATATGGGCAATGGATTTACATGGACCATTGACGGTAAGAAGGTTAAAGAGCCTAAAGATGTGGATATGAGTGTGGATGCGGAAAGTAATATCCCTATAGCCATAATCAACAAACTTACAGGTGAATGCAGCTATATCACAATCACACTTGCACATGAAGGGGATTTTGGATTTGAGGCAGTTCTTTCGTTTGACTTAGGTGATGATAATCAGGGAAAATATGCAAATCTGTATTATTATAACGAGAGTGAATCTGACACAGAATTTATAACATCGGGACTAATTGGAAGCGATGGTATGGTCGGACTTACATTTACACATGCTTCTGAATATGTTGTAGTAATTGATACATATAACCATGGAGAAAATCCTGGAAATAACCCTGGAAATGATGATATAGGTGCCGGTGATAACAGTTCAAATGTGAAAGCACCGATTATAGCAGCATTTTTAAGTCTTGTATCCTTAGGAGCGGTTGTTTCAATCGGAAAAAGAAAAAATAAATTATCATAACATGATACAGAAAATGTAATGAAGAAGGGCATCTGTTCCTGGTGGACAGGTGCCCTTTTTGTTCAATAAGCCGTTATGCCGGCAATAAATCAGCCCCATAATTGTTACAAATTATGGGGCTCGAAAGATATTCTCTTAACTTACTTTTTAGAAATCTACCTCTGTGTCGTAGTAGCAGCACTTCAGTAACTTCTCCATCTCTTCCTGACTCGGCTGTCTTGGATTGGAACCTGTACATGCATCCAGAAGAGCATTGGCAGCTATATCTGAGAGCTTTGAAAGGAATTCATCTTCAGGAACGATACCTGTATCCGCAGGAAGACCGCCTTCACCGTAATTCTTAATGCAGTGAGGAATATTAAGGTCATCATTGAGCTTTCTGAGCATTGCAATCAGGTTATCGATTTTCTCTTCAACTGTATCTCCGCCAAGTTTAATGAAATCTGCAATCTCTGCATATCTTGCGGCAGCTTCAGGGTTCTTAGCGTTAAATTTGATAACCTTAGGAAGATACATTGCATTGGCAGCACCGTGGATGATATGACCGCCTGTGAAAGCAGCACCTGTCTTATGTGCCATTGAATGAACAATACCAAGCAAAGCATTGGAGAATGCCATACCTGCAAGACACTGTGCATTATGCATTGAATCTCTTGAATCCATATCTCCGTTATAGGATTTAACAAGATGTGCATCAATCATCTTAATTGCATGTAATGCAAGTGGGTCGGTATAGTCGCAGTGTGCTGTGGAAACATATGCTTCAACTGCGTGGGTGATGGCATCCATACCTGTATGAGCAACTAATTTAACAGGCATTGTCTCTGCCAGTTCAGGGTCAACAATTGCCACATCCGGTGTGATTTCAAAGTCTGCAATAGGATACTTGATACCTTTCTTGTAATCTGTAATGATAGAAAACGCAGTAACCTCGGTTGCTGTACCGGAAGTAGAAGATACAGCACAGAAATGAGCCTTTTTACGAAGTGATGGGATTCCGAAAATCTTACACATATCTTCAAATGTGGTATCAGGATATTCATATTTAATCCACATAGCTTTGGCTGCATCAATAGGAGAACCTCCGCCTATTGCCACAATCCAGTCCGGCTCAAATTCAAGCATTACGGCTGCACCGTTCATAACTGTCTCAACGGAAGGGTCCGGTTCAATACCTTCAATAACCTTAACTTCCATACCTGCTTCTTTCAGGTAACCTTCTGCCTTAGCGAGAAATCCGTTCTTCTTCATAGAACTTCCGCCTATACAGATTACAGCCTTGGTGCCTTTAAGTGATTTGAGAGCTTCAAGAGATCCTTTTCCGTGGTATAAGTCTCTTGGTAAAGTAAAACGTGCCATAAAATCAAAACCTCCTTAAGTTAGTAAAGTTGTTACGCAGGTATATGTATTGATAGTACTGCGCATTACTTAATAATTTTAACATATATGCACAAATGTTTCAATGAAATATATGGAAGAATATACAAATTTAACAATAAATTTATAATTAATTTACTTTTCGGTAAGAACTTGGCGTCATGCCGTATTTTTTTTTGAAAATACGATTAAAATAAGACAGGTTATTATACCCGCAGCCTTCGGCAATATCGATAATGTTGCTTTCGGAAGATAATAAAAGCCTTGAGGCTACCGCAAGCCTGTAGTCATTAAGGTAATCAATAAAAGATGTGCCCATTGTATTTTTAAAAAATTTCATGAAATGCGAAGAGGAAAAACCGCATACGGCAGATATTTCCTCAATGGTTATATCCGAAGCATAGTTATGGTCAATATATTTGATGACTTCTTTTATTCTTTCCAGATTACGATTGTCCTTAACCGGACCGCTTTCATCCGAGTTTTGGTACAGAATATAGAAAAAATCAAACAGGCAGCCTTTGATTGCAAGTTTATAGCCTTTTGAGAAATCGGAGCATATCATATCGGCCCTGTTAAGGCATGCGGCAAGGTCACTATAATAAGGAAGCTCTACGGTTATGAAATGTTCGAACTTAATACCACCTGATAATAGCGGCGTGAAAAATTCACTGTCCACGGAGTCGGAATGCTTTGAAAGAAGCATATTTAAGGAAAAAATTATGTTTTCATATTCCATTGTGTCGGAATCATGCTGGTATATTCCGTGAAGCTGTCCCGGGACAACAATAACAATATCGCCTGCCGTAACATTATATGTATCAAAATCAAGGGTAATGATACCGCATCCTTTTTTTATATAAATAATTTCCATTTCGTTGTGCCAGTGCTTTTGTACCTCCTTAAAGTCAAGAGGTATGGAACAAATGTAAGTATTATACGGAAAAAGTGATGCTGAATGTACTTTATTTTCGTGATAATGTTCATATTCAGGTATAAACATGGCAAAATACCTCCCAAAATATATGAGTATGATAGAATTGTACCATATTATAATGATATACTGCAAGAAAATGATAGTATTTTGATATTAAAATACAATCAAAAGAGTGAAAATCTATTATGAAATGACAGGAGATTCCATATGGGTAAAAAACTTGAACGAGGAGCAGGTATTCTGCTTCCCATCAGCAGCCTTCCGTCTCCGTACGGAATAGGAACATTAGGCGCCAAGGCTTATGAATTTGTTGATATGCTTAAGTCATCCGGACAGAAATACTGGCAGGTACTCCCGGTAGGACCGACCAGCTACGGAGACAGCCCGTATCAGTCATTTTCCGCATTTGCCGGCAATCCGTATTTTATAGATCTTGATATACTCATTGAAGAGGGACTTCTTGACAGGGATGATGTCGAACAGACATATTGGGGACAGAATCCTGAATTTGTGGAATATGATGTTATATATAATGAAAGATTCAGGATTTTAAGAAAAGCATTTGAAGCATCTGATTACCGTACAAGTGTAGAATATATTGAATTTGAATCAGAAAACAGACATTGGCTTCACGACTATGCACTTTTTATGGCAATTAAAGCAGACCATGACAACAAGGAGTGGTTAAGCTGGGAAGAGGATATCCGATTCCGCAAGGAAGAAGCTGTTGCGGCATATGAGGAAAAGCTTTCCGACGAAATAGAATTCCATAAATTTCTTCAGTTTAAATTCTATCAGCAATGGGACAGGCTTAAAGCTTATGCCAATAAGAAAGGTATTCTTATTATAGGAGACATCCCGATTTATGTGGCACTTGACAGTTCGGATGTATGGACCAATCATGAATTGTTCCGGCTGGACGAAGAGTGGAGACCTGTCAATGTGGCAGGATGTCCTCCTGATGCTTTTTCCGACTGGGGCCAGAAATGGGGTAATCCGCTTTATGACTGGGATAGAATGGAAGAAGATGATTTTGCATGGTGGAAAAAGAGAATGGCTGCTTCCGCCAAGCTGTATGATGTAACAAGAATTGACCATTTTATCGGTATTGTCCGTTACTACAACATTCCTGTTGACGGAGTACCGAAGGAAGGTTTCTTTGCAAAAGGACCGGGAATTAAATTAATTAATGCAATCGACAGCGTGATGGGAGATGCAAAGGTTATTGCAGAGGATCTGGGCGTGGTTGTTCCTGAGGTTACCGAACTTATTAAGGAATCAGGATATCCGGGAATGAAAGTTCTGCAGTTTGCCTTTGACGGAGGTACGGATAATGACCACCTTCCGCATAATCATAAACAGAATTATGTAGTGTATATCGGTACTCATGATAATGAGACGATTGAAGGATATATAGAGAATGCAACGGACAACAATATAGAATATATGTTGAAATACCTGGGCATCCAGGATAAGAAAGATATTCCGAAGACACTTATCCGTCTGGCATATATGAGTGTGGCTGATACGGTTATCATCCAGATGCAGGACCTTCTGGGTAAAGATAATAAAGCGAGAATGAATCTTCCGTCCACAATCGGTAATAACTGGAAATGGAGAATGCAGGACGGGGAATTCACAACCGAAATCAGGGATTATTTAAGGGATATTACCAAGATATATTCAAGAACCGGGAACAAATGCTATTTTAGCAAGGAGGATTATATGTTATCTGATATTTGTGAAAAAAACTACAATAAGACAATTAAAGATTGTTCTAACGAGGAGCTTTATTATGCACTTCTTGAAATGACCAAAACATTGTCTAAAGATAAAGAAAGCAATGAAGGAAAGAAGAAAGTATATTATATTTCGGCAGAGTTCCTTATCGGTAAACTTTTATCCAACAATCTTATTAACCTTGGAGTGTTTGATTCAGTCAAAAAAGAACTTGAGGAGAACGGCAAAAGCATATACGAGATAGAGGAAGTTGAACCGGAACCGTCACTTGGTAACGGCGGACTGGGAAGACTTGCCGCATGCTTTATTGATTCCATGGCATCCCTGGGACTTAACGGAGACGGAATAGGATTAAATTACCACATGGGTCTTTTTAAGCAGGTATTTGAAAATAATTTCCAGAAAGAAACAGCTAATCCTTGGATAGAAGATAAGAGCTGGCTTACTAAGACTGATGTGAGCTACGAGGTGGAATTCGGAGATTTAACAGTTACTTCAAGACTCTATGACATAGATGTAACCGGATATAATAACAGAACCAACAAGCTTCATCTTTTTGATATTGAGTCTGTTGATGAGAGTATTATTAAAGGTGACGGAATCAATTTTGATAAAACAGATATCCAAAAGAACCTTACTTTGTTCCTTTATCCGGATGACAGCGATGAAGCAGGTAATCTTCTTAGAATTTACCAGCAGTATTTTATGGTTGCCAACGGGGCAAGATTTATTCTTGATGAATGTAAGAAAAAAGGCTCCAACCTTCATGACCTGGCTGATTATGCCGCAATTCAGATTAATGATACACATCCTTCAATGGTAATTCCTGAACTTATAAGGCTTCTTAAAGAAGAAGGAATCGAAATGGATGAGGCTGTTAAAATTGTAACCGATACATGTGCATATACCAACCATACAATTCTGGCCGAAGCTTTGGAAAAATGGCCTCTCAAATACCTTGAAAAGGTAGTTCCTGCACTTGTTCCTATCATTAAGGAACTGGATGAGAGAGTCAGGGCTAAGTTTGATGACCCGTCAGTATACATTATCGATGATTCCGACAGGGTTCATATGGCTCATATGGATATCCATTACGGACACAGTGTCAACGGTGTTGCATATCTTCATACGGAGATTCTTAAGGATACAGAGCTTAATAATTTTTATAAAATCTATCCTGAGAAATTCAACAACAAGACCAACGGAATTACTTTCAGAAGATGGCTTTTACACTGTAACGAGGAACTTGCGTCATATATTGAGTCGTTAATCGGGGATTCATTTAAGCTGGATGCGGATAAACTTGAGGAGCTTAACAAGTATGCGGATGATGATGCCGTTCTTGATAAACTTCTTGAGATTAAAATGAATAATAAAATAATCCTTAAGGATTACCTTAAGGCAACCCAGAATGTTGAAATTGATGAAAATTCAATTTTTGATATCCAGGTAAAAAGACTTCATGAGTATAAGCGTCAGCAGATGAATGTTCTCTGGGTAATTTATAAATATTTTGAAATCAAGGCAGGCAGACTTCCGAAGACACCTGTTACCGCAATTTTCGGAGCCAAGGCGGCACCGGCTTATACCATAGCCAAAGACATTATTCACCTTATCCTCTGCCTTCAGCAGGTAATCAACAATGACCCTGAGGTAAGTCCGTATCTTAAGGTTGTTATGGTAGAGAACTACAATGTTTCCAAAGCGGCCAAAATTATTCCTGCCTGTGACATTTCAGAACAGATTTCACTTGCATCCAAGGAAGCTTCAGGAACCGGCAACATGAAATTTATGTTAAACGGAGCGGTAACCATAGGAACCAAGGACGGAGCCAATGTTGAAATAGGCGAACTGGTTGGAGAAGATAATATTTATTTCTTCGGTGAAAGCAGCGAGCAGGTTATTGAACATTATCAGAAAGCAGATTATAAGGCAAAAGATTACTATATTAATGACGAGCTCATCAAGAAACTTGTGGATTTCATAATAAGCGTACCTGTCATGAAAGCGGGAGACGCCGAGACACTTTTAAGACTCCACGCAGAGCTTATTAAAAAAGACTGGTTCATGACCTTACTTGACATAAGGGATTATATCCGTGTTAAGGAAATTGCCCTGGCTGATTATGAGGACAGAAAAGCATGGGCAAAGAAAATGCTTGTTAATATAAGTAAGGCCGGATTCTTCTCATCAGACAGAACAATTGCAGAATACAACAAGGATATCTGGCATCTGTAAAAGATAAAAGGGAGAATTGCCTATGTATCTGAAAGCATTAAAAAAAATATTACGCCGCATCATGGCACCGGTTCTGGCCGGTGTCCTGGCTGCGGGACTGTTAGCGGGCTGTGGCAGCGGTAAAGACAGCAAAATAATTAACGGAGTAAATACCGAATTTAATGATGAACCCAATATAGTGGATGATAAATATGATACCTGCTATCAGGTGCTTATTTACTCTTTCTGCGACAGCGACGGAGACGGTATCGGCGATATTAACGGACTTACATCCAAACTTGATTATATTGAGGATTTGGGATTTACAGCCATCTGGCTCCTTCCGTTTACCAAATCCACAACATACCATAAATATGATGTGGTGGATTATTATACAATTGATCCGGAATACGGAACGATGGAAGACTGGGACAATTTTGCGGCAGAATGTAAGGAACGCGGAATCGACATTTATATGGACTTTGTGTTTAACCATACCTCATCTGCCAATGAATGGTTCAGAGAAGCTGTTGCGTACATAAATACTCTTGAAGATGATGAGGAACCGGATTACAACGAGTGTCCGTATGCCGAATATTATAATTTTGAGAAAAGAGACACCTCCAAGAGCGGATGGCAGAAAGTTGGCGGCACAGATAACTGGTATTATGAATGCGTTTTCTGGGGCGGTATGCCTGATTTAAATCTTGATTGTGCCGCAGTTCGAAAAGAAATAGAAGATATTGCTGCTTTCTGGATTGACAAAGGTGTAACCGGTTTCAGACTTGATGCGGCATTACATTATTTTGAAACACAGAACGATAAAAATATCGAGGTTCTTAAATGGTTTTCCGATTACGTTAAAAGCATAGACCCGGATATCTACTGTGTGGCGGAAGTATGGGATTCTTATGAAACCATAAAGAAGTATTATGAAAGCGGAATTGACAGCATATTTAATTATACTCTGGGCAGCAAAGACGGAACGATTGTGAAATGCATTAATAAAGCAGGAAACGGTACATCCGGAAACAATCTTGCTTCAAGAATTGTGTCAATGTACAATGATTTTTCGGCGATTAATCCGGATTATGTGGACGGAGTCTTTATAGGAAACCATGATGTGGGAAGAAACGCCGGTTTTCTTGGTAAGGTTGAGGGCAAAATAAAACTGGCGGCGGCAGTACAGCTTTTCCAGACCGGATGCGTATATGTATATTACGGGGATGAACTGGGAATGTCCGGCTCCGGCAGTGACGAAAACAAGCGTGCACCGATGTACTGGACTGACGGGGATTCGGATGAAATGACCAAAGGCCCGTCCGGCTGTGCGGCAGGTGAGCACAAATTCGGAGCATTGGATACACAAAAGGACGAAGAGTATTCTTTATATAATTACTACCGTAAGGCAATCCATATAAGGAATAAATACCCTGAAATCGGAAGAGGGGTTCCTTCTGTAATGGAGGATGTAGCGGCTCAGGACGGCAATCTGTGTGCTCTGGCCAAAAAATATAACGATGAAACCATCTATATAATTTATAACAACAGTGAGGAGCCAACAGAGATTACGGTATCCAAGGATACATATTCCTATGACGGAGTAGCAGATTATCTCTGTGTGGATGAAAATCTGCCGGAAATCCACGGCGACAAAATCACAATTCCGGGATACGGATGTGTAATTCTTAAATAATATACGGAGGACGTACTTGCCAAAAATGAAATGGCAAGATTCCGTTACGGCGCTATGATG
>JBJENE010000061.1:0-26117 GCA_051880035.1 Butyrivibrio sp. | reverse complement strand
TTATAGTTGTGCATTAAGTAGGTTTGCTCATGATGAAGAAACAGCACAATCATTTATTATGAATGGATTTGGAATACGTTGCTGTGATGCAGTGCGTGAAATATCAACTATTAAATGTCAGACGGCATCAGATAATGTTTTGTTTGAAGAGCTTCCTGCGGATAAATTCAGACTAATTAAACCTCTTCAGATGGAACTTAATAAGCATCTGGCAGAATCACCTGTTTTCTTATCTTCCGATGATAACGGATTTGAAAGTTGGTTTGAAAACTGGATAAAAAATGAAACAATGAGGATATTCATCGCAAAGTCGAATGCTGAAATTATCGGCTTTATATCTATAGATAATGATGCGGAGAATTTTATTACAGAATACGATAAAATGAAAAACATTTGTGGAGCATTTTTTGCTGAAGGATATCGTGGTAATGGTGTTGCACAGGCATTGCTGGCTTATGTCTGTGATACGCTTAAAACGGAGAATATAACCCATTTAGGGGTGGATTACGAAACTCTGAATCCTACCGCTCTCAATTTCTGGGGTAAATCTTTTGTGCCATATACTTATTCCTATGCAAGAAGGATTGATGAACGTATCTCAAAACCTGTTGTTTCCCCAATAATTAATACAAATTGATACTTTAAGGAGCAATTATGATAAGACAATATGAATCAAAAGACCTGGCACAATGTGCGACCGTATTCAAGGAAGCATTTTCAGAGGAAACATGGGGATGTGTATGGACTCAGGAACGTGCAGAAGAATATATTTCAGATTTTACAAATCACAAGAAATTCATCGGTTTTGTTTCAGAAGAAAACGGAGTGATTGACGGTGCAGTATTCGCCTGCCAAAAAGTCAGCTGGAATAACGATGAGATACATATTGATGAACTTGTCGTTGATCCGCATAAACAGCGTTCCGGTATTGGCGGAAAGCTTGTTGATGCCATCAAGGAATACAGCAAAAACAACGGTCTCGCCGGGATTGTCCTTTACACCGCCAAACAGGCACCCGCGAAGAAGTTTTACGAAAAAAACGGTTTTCAGGTATCTGACGGTGTAATTTGCATGTATTGGATTTGACAGACATATAAGAATGCAAAAAAAGAAATATGGAATTTGGGAGGTTCCCTAAATGAACGAGAAGGTAAAAGAATATATAGATAAATATCCGGCTGATATTATTGATATGTTCAGTTGCTTAAGAAAACTGATTTTAGATAGTGTTTCATGCGAGATTGAGGAAACATTATGGGTAAAGTTACCAAGCTATTATGTTGGTGAATCATTCGTGAGGCTGATTCCGTTTAAAGACCATATTAACATTGAGGCTTCGGCGGTAATTAAGCATAAGGATGAATTGGCAGGGTATAAGATTACTCCTAAAGGAATGGTGCAAATCTATTTAAAACAGGATATACAATATGCGGTTTTGAAGCAGATATTTGCAGAAACTTTAGTATGATAAATATGATTCATGGAGGTGAAGAATAATGGTGGTATTCTTACGATTAAGAAATATCTAAGTACATAGAACTTTGTTAAATAGTTTTATGTACGAACAAAAACACTGAAAACTATTTAATTAAGGAGATTTTGTAATGATATTTCAAGATAATGTAATAAAAGAATATTTAAAATTTCAGCTTCTGCTTTTCAACCGTCAATGAACAAAGTGTTTAAAGATGCTGATGAGTTTTTTGGAAGGACGGTGGAAGAATACACAAAATGGTTAATTGATAACACAAGAGAACAATTGGATTTTGTATTATTGGATTTAATCCGTCTCTCACAAAATCAGATTGTATTGTGTGACTGCCATTTGACAGTTGAAGAAGCTGATAGATTAACGGAAGCATCAAGAGTAGTCTTTTTGATAAAAGATCCGTCAAATTTGGTTGATGACTACTGTAACCGTCCGGACCATCAGGGTTTCAGTAATTTTATTAACAGCACATCTGATATCGAAAAATCGAAGGCAATATGCAATGCGACTTTGAAAAGTCTCAATGAAAAAAGATGCAGCGATATCAAAAACAGTAACTATTTCTGGATTGAAAGAACAAAAAACAGTATAGTTGATGAAACCGTCAGAAAAGTTGAGAAACATTTTAACCTGGTTTGCAGGGACTTCAGTACAGATGAATTAGAGATAAGAAAAGTTGACAAAGATACAGATTTGGCAGAGAAGTTAATCAGTTTTGTTGAAAACTTTTCCTGGATGGATGTAAAAGAGCATATTTTATCAATGCTTCGTTCATGGGCATTTACCGATTGGGAAACAGCATTTGCTGCGATAGTTGACGGGCAGATTGTTGGAATGACAACTATCATGAAGACAGATTATTATCCTTTACCGGAAATATATCCATGGATATCATGTGTTTTTGTGTCAGAAGAATATCGGGGTCACAGAATCAGTGAGAAACTGATTGATTATGCAAATAAATATGTAATGGAAAACGGATTTGACAGATTGTATGTTAAAGACAGTGATTTGAAAAATTATATTTTCCTGCACTATCACATGCATAAAGGGGAAAATTACGATGAATTATAAGATAATTGATAAAACAAAATATTATAGAGCAGGTGTATACAGGCATTTTACCGATGACTGCAAATGTTCAATATCGATGACTGCACGAATCGATGTTTCGAGACTTTTTTCATATTCCGGGGAAAGCGGAACAAAATTTTACATAAATTTTCTGTACATTCTTTCCAAAGTGCTGAATTCCCGGGATGATTATAAAATGGGATATATATGGAAGACGGATGAATTGATATGCTATGACAGGATTAATCCTACACAGTATGTTTTTCATGAAGATACTGAGACATGTTCCCCCGTTTATAGTATGTTTTATGATAATTATGAAGAGTTTTACAAATGTGCCTTGGACGATATTGAAAAGGCTAAGAAAACATCTGATTACGGACTGGATACAGAACATCATCCAAACTGGTTTGATGCGTCATATATTTCATGGCTGTCGTACGATTCACTCAATATTGAATTGCCTGACGGGTATTTATTTTATGCTCCTATTGTAAACTGGGGAAAATATAGAGAAGAAAACAATAAGCTTATGATGCCTGTCAGCGTAAGACTTAACCATGCAATTGCGGACGGTTTTTTGGTTGCCAATGTATTCAGGCTTCTTGAAAAAGAAATAAATCAATTTTGTGATGAAAGAGAAAATATGATTGATGAGAACGGAATCATTATTAAGGCATTTGACAAGGTAAAAGCAGCAGATAATCCATCACAAATGCTGGAGGAATTATCATGAGAATAATCATTTTACCGGCAAAGAAGATGAATTGAAAAGATAATATATTACAATATTCAGTTTTGCCGGTGCTTTCAAATAATTCTTAAAGTTTTATTAAGACTTTATAAAAATGGTTGCGTATCGCAAAAGACTTTGCTAGATTACAAATTGAAAAGCCTCGTTTTATTTTAACGCCGGCGGTTTATGATGTAATTAATCCAAAAAGGAGTGACACTAATGAGTGCATTTATTGAATTTAGCGGTGTGACCAAAGTCTATAGAATGGGAGAGGTTGATATTCATGCTCTACATGGTGTGGATTTTCAGATTAATAAGGGAGAATTTGTCGTTATAGCAGGGGCCAGCGGTGCCGGAAAGAGTACAATTCTCAATATTCTGGGAGGAATGGACTCGGCTACTTCCGGACAGATTTATGTTGACGGTCAGGAAATCAGCAGTTTCTCATCCAAGGAGCTCACATCATACCGAAGATATGATATCGGATTTGTTTTCCAGTTCTATAATCTTGTACAGAACCTTACAGTGGTTGAGAATGTTGAACTTGCAACACAGATATGCAAGAATCCCCTTGATGTTATTAAGACCATTGATTCCGTAGGTCTATCCGACAGGAAAAACAATTTCCCTGCCCAGTTATCGGGAGGTGAGCAGCAAAGGGTGGCAATCGCCAGAGCATTGGCTAAGAATCCGAAACTACTCTTGTGTGATGAACCTACAGGAGCGTTGGATTACAATACCGGTAAAGCCATATTGAAGCTTCTTCAGGATACATGCAGACAGAATAATATGACGGTTATTGTAATAACACATAATCTTGCATTGACCGCAATGGGAGATAAAGTTATTAAAGTTAAAAACGGACGAATCGAAAGTGTTACTGTTAATGAGAACCCGGTACCTGTAGAAAGGATTGAGTGGTAATGAAAAAAGCATTGACAAAAGATACTTATCGTGAAATCAAAAAGTCTTTCGGAAGGTTTATTTCGATTTTTGGAATTGTTCTGGTAGGCGTTGCTTTTTTTACGGGAGTTAAAGCGTCTGCTCCGTATATGAAAAAGTCAGCCGATGCTTTTTTTGACAGAACCAATTTTTTTGACTTTAAAATATATTCCACAATCGGATTTAATGATGAAGACATTGAGGCTGTAAGGAATACTGACGGAATAGAAAATGCAGAGGGCGCTTTCGTGATGGAAGCCGTAACCAGAATAGAAGGCAACGAAAAGACTTTTCAGATAATGTCATATGATTTTGACAGGGAAGACGATGAAACGCTTATGAATCGTCTTACTCTTGTAGACGGAAGAATGCCTGAGAATCCAAAAGAATGTGTAATCCGCTCATATGAAATGCAGCAGTATAATATCGGAATCGGAGATCAGATTACATTTGAATCGGGAAGTGATTCAGACATATCTGAAAGTATTTCTAATGATACATATACTATTGTCGGAACGGTAAATACCCCGTATTATCTTTCATATCAGTATGATTCGACCTCAGTCGGCAACGGAAAAATAGAAGGCGTTGTATTTATTCCTGAAAAAGATTTTGTTATGGAGCAGTACACAGTTGTGTATGCTACGGTAACCGGTGCCAAAGAACTCCATACTTATAAGGACGAATATTTTCAGACCACAGATCCTGTTAAGGATAAAGTTGAAGAAGTAGCGGGAGAACGGGAAGAAATAAGATACAATGAACTTGGCGACATTATGGAAGTATATACCGGAAGCAGAGATGGCGTACCTACGGTTAAATGGTATGTGCTTGATAGGAACTCACACTTTTCATATGTGGATTATGGGAATTGCGGAGACAGAATGGATGCCATAGCCAAAGTCTTTCCTGTGTTTTTCTATCTTGTGGCGGCACTTGTATGCCTGACCACCATGACAAGAATGATTGATGAGCAAAGAGGTAACATAGGAACACTTAAAGCCCTTGGATACGGAAAATTAAGAATTGCGATGAAATATGTTACATATGCACTTTTTGCGTCCTTGTCCGGTGGAATAGCGGGCTGTATACTTGGACTGATTTCCCTGCCTAAAATTATTTTCTCGGCATGGGGTATTGTATATACGGTTGACGGTATGGTGGCTGATCCGGAACCTTTAATGTGCATTCTTTCGATTTTAATTGCGGTTCTGGTTACTGTGGTTTCCACTGTGATTGCATGTGTAGGTGAACTAACCGAGACCCCTGCTCTGCTTTTGAGACCTAAATCACCCAAAAACGGCAAAAAGATTCTTTTGGAGCATATTCATTTCTTATGGAAGCGTTTTTCGTTCACATGGAAGGTAACCGCGAGAAATATTTTCCGATACAAAAAAAGATTTTTTATGACGGTTGTGGGAATTGCCGGATGTACTGCACTAATTCTTGCAGGATTTGGAATTAATAACAGTGTTTCGGGCATGGTGACCAGGCAGTTTGGGCAGATATTCGACTATGACATAGCGGGAACACTTAGTGACGGGTGTGACAAAGAAGCATTTTATACAGAGTATTCGAACCACGAGGGCATAAATAATATATATATTCTGACCCAGCTTTCGGGAACGGCCAATAATTCGGATACGCAAGGTGACTCATCCGAAAAGAGTGTAACAATTGTAAGCGTGTCCGATGCAGACAGGTATTCGGAATTTACTGATATAACCGATAATAAATCCGGTAAAGAACTTACAATTCCGGATGACGGTGTTTATTTAACATATAAGATGGCAAAGGACCTTAAACTTGAATCGGGAGATGATGTATATCTAAAGACCGATGAAGATGAGTATGTAAAGGCAGAGATAAAAGGCATAGTAACCATGTATGCAGGGCAGTATGTGTTTATGTCGGATGATTATTACAGGGAAATTTTCGGAAAAGAACCTGAAAATAATTATTTTATTGCCGGGATGAATTATTCGGATACTCATAAGCAGCAGGAGCTCGGAGCGGAGATAATGGATAAATATGATGTGGAAAACATTTCATATTATGATGCGGTAAAGGATAATTTTGACCAGATGATTTCTTCATTAAGCATTATTACCGTTGTTCTTATAATTTCTGCAGCTTTACTGGCATTTGTTGTTTTATATAATCTGATTACAGTTAATGTCTCCGAAAGAATCAGGGAGATTGCCACAATTAAAGTCCTGGGATTTTTTGATAAAGAGGTGGCGTCTTATGTATACAGGGAAAATATTGTTCTGAGTATAATTGGAGCTGCGGCAGGTCTCTTTCTTGGGGTATGGCTTCATAGCTATATTATGAATGTAATAGAAATGGATGATGTTATTTTCCCTAAGATTATAAACTGGTATTCATATCTGCTGGCATTTGTTATTACGGTTATATTCGGATTGATTGTAAATCTGGCAATGTATAAAAAACTCAAAAAAATCCCGATGGTTGAATCATTAAAATCAGTTGAATAAAAATCAGTAAAAAAAGAGCCTCGTATATTTTCTGAAATATTAAATACAGGAAATATACGGGGCTTATTTTATGCAGATTTCTTTTTGCTGAAGAAATAGGTAAATGCCGCGCCTCCTATCAGAAGAAGAATTCCGATAATAATGGAAAGCGGAGTATATGAAGGACTCTTCATTTTATACAAAATCGCAAACGGGGAAGCGGTAATCAAACCTAAAATGGCACAGTAAGTAATGGATGGTGCTTTATTTAACAGCCATGTAATAAGCTTGGATATCAGAAGAATTCCCAATACACATCCGATTCCGAAAGGTAAAAGGATAAGCACTGAGTTTAACAGTGCAGAAAAATCAAACGCTTTCAATGCAAGGAAAAATGAACTTATTGTTCCCATTATTGCTGAATAATAACCTAAAAGCATAAGGACAAGTGAGCCGCTGACACCCGGAATAACCATTGTGGCCGCAGCTATTATTCCATATAGAAAAAGTCTTAATATCATTACAAAATTAACATCGATTGTTGTGGCACCTGCACCGGACGGATTTGCAAGGGCCATCCATATCGCAACTGCCATAAGTAAAACAAATGCAATTATATGAGCCGGACTAAGTTTCTTGTTATTTTCTTTAAGTGCGTTTCCGGCATACATAACAATTTCCGGAATTCCGCCGATAATCAGTCCGGTAAAACACATACATGTCTGAAAAGAATAATTATTCAGGCAGTAAGGAATTATGAAAGAAAATGCAGCAATACCGACTACCATACCGAGCATAAGCGGAAGAAGTGTAATAAAGCTTTTTTTGAATTTTTTAATAAGATTGTTAAGGGAAGTAATAATCTTGTCGTAAACGCCCATGGATACCGCCATTGTGCCGCCGCTGACACCGGGGATAATATTGGCAATGCCCACAAATATGCCTTTGACAAAGTCCAAAATGAATTTCATATTCTTAATCCTTTCACTTTTTATTAAATACATTATCCATTCTAATTCTTTTCATACATCCAGTCAAATAAAAAATGTGATTCATACCTTGGACATGACCGTCATAGAATTGACTAAGGAGGTAAGGTCATGAATAATCAGCAGGAGGTATTTCAATATCTTTCATTAAGACTCAGAAGTATTTTTGGGGCAATGGATACAAAAATTGTTCTCAGGGAAATACGGCTCAGAGCCGGTAAACCGCTTATGGTATATGGGGATTTGGGTGAAATGTATATTGATGAGCGGGGGGAACCCACCATAATGGAAAACGCGGCAATTGTATCAATAAAAGATATTCGCGAAACCTTGGAATATGTCAGTAATTATTCTCTTTATGCTTATGAGGAGGAGATAAAAGGCGGTTTTATTACAATGCCCGGCGGAAACCGGGTGGGGATATGCGGAAGAGCAGTTTGTGACAGGGAGGGATTAAAAACCATAAGAAATATTTCATTTGTAAATATTCGTATGGCGCACCAGATAAAAGGATGTTCGGATAAAATAATGGAACAGCTCTATGAAAACGAAATGTTTCTGCATACGCTTATTGTTTCGCCTCCCTGCTGCGGAAAAACCACACTTTTAAGGGACATAATCCGTAATGTTTCGGACGGCTTTGGCGCCCATGTGGGACAGACAGTGGGACTTGTGGATGAGAGAAGCGAAATTGCGGCCTGCAATCTTGGAATACCCCAGAATGATATAGGTATCAGGACTGATGTGATGGACGGATGTCCGAAAGCATTCGGAATGTCAATGTTGATAAGAAGTATGTCCCCCGGAGTGCTGGCAGTTGATGAAATAGGAAGTAAGGATGAAGTTACTGCCATAAAATACGCAATAAATTGCGGAACCAAAATCCTTGCAACAATTCATGGCTCATCCATTGAAGAACTGTTAAAAAAGCCTGAGGTAAAGACACTGCTGGAAGAAGAAATATTTGAAAGAATAATTATTCTTTCAGGAGGAAAGCCGGGGCGTATTCAGGGGATATATAACGGAAAGGGGGAACTGCTATGACTGCATTTGCAAAGGTTTTCGGAGTGATTTTAGTTGTGTTTTCCACATCGGCATACGGTATTATGCTAAGCAGGGATTTAAGAAGCAGACTGAATGAATTAAAAGAAGTCAAAAAAATCATGTTTCTTTTAAAAGGGGAAATCGGATTCGGCAGGACACCTATTTTTGAAGCAGCCGGGAATATATCTGACAGATGCAGAACACTTTTTAAAGATATACTAAATACCTTTGCTTCGATGGAACAGGAAGCAAGAATAAAGAATATATCGGAAATCTGGCATGATGTTTTTGAAAACGGACTTAAGTCATCTCATCTTGCTTTGCAGGAAAAAGAAAGACTAATGAGTGTGGGGGATATTATGGGGCTTATGGATACGGCGACACAGCAGACTGCCATAGATGCATATCTGACGGAAATAGAAGAAAGCATAACTTCGCTGGAAAAAGCACTTCCGGTTAAGACAAGGCTTTACAACAGTCTTGGAATCATGCTTGGAATAATAATTACAATCATAATTGTCTGAAAGGATAAGAAATGGAAGTTGGATTAATTTTTAAAATTGCGGCAGTAGGTATTCTTGTATCGGTTATATATCAGGTCTTAAAACACAGCGGAAGGGAAGAACAGGCTTTTCTGACCAGCCTGGCGGGACTTGTTCTGGTTCTTTTCTGGATTATTCCGTATATAAGTGACCTCTTTCAGACAATTAAGGATATGTTTTCTCTATAAGGTATACATGGTGATATATGGATATAATTAAGGTTTCCCTTATCGGGATGAGCGGAGTTTTTTTATCAATAATACTTAAAGAGCGTAAAGCGGAATTCGCACAGATTGTAATTTTATGCGTAGCCATACTTATTTTTGCATTTGTAAGCACCAAACTCGGAATTATTGTGTCCACAATTAAAACCCTGGCTTCTTATGTAAATATCGAAGAAAAATATCTGGTTATTCTCCTTAAGATGACGGGAATAACATATGTTGCGGAATTTGCCGCATCACTTTGCAAGGATGCAGGGAATCAGGCAGTTGCAACCCAGATTGAAATATTTGCCAAATTATCACTGTTAGCAGTAAGCCTGCCTGTTGTAACGGCACTGCTTGAAACTATCGGGTCAATTTAGTATGAAAATAAAACTTATTTTATTTATCGGTATTCTTGTTTTGTCGTGTATCTGCCGTATTAAAGTGTACGGCGGAGAAAACAACAATAATATAATATATGATACAGAAGAAGACGGAATAAATGATTACGGAGATCTTGATTATTATGATTTTGATGAAATAGAAGATGTGCTTGAACAAATGGAGTGCGGTATGGATTTTGATGAAACGGTTAAAAAATTCATGTCCGGGGATACCGAAGGAAGTCTTAAGGAATTGGGGCAGGCAGTCATAAACGGAATGTTTAAAGAACTGGCAGCGCAGAAAACCCTGATATTCCGTATTATTTTAATCGGTATAGTTGCGGCACTTTTCTCAAATATTGCAAAAGCTTTTTTGTCAGGCAGCATTTCGGATACAGGGTTCTATATTACATACATACTTCTGTTAGGAACATTAAGTGCAGGATACGGAGTGCTGGCATCCATGATTACGGAAGCGATTAAAAGTCTGTTGGAACTTATGGAAGCCATTATACCGGTGTTTATTCTATCCATCGGCTTTGCATCCGGTCAGTCATCGGCAATGGCATTTTATCAGGTTGTGGTAATTATAATTATTTTTATTGAAAAAATTCTTCTAAGTGTTATCGTACCGTTAATCTATATTTTTATGATTGCAAATCTGATTAACAACATTACCGGAGAAAATTTTCTTACAAAGGCATGTGAACTTCTAAAAACAGCCATTAACTGGATTCTTAAGGCTTTACTGTCAATCGTTATCGGAATAAATGTTGTACAAAGCATGCTTAGTCCTGTGGTGGATTCAATTAAAACCTCAACATTGGGGAAAGCCGCTTCGGTAATTCCGGGAATAGGACAGGTACTTAATTCTGTATCAGGAATAATACTTGGCGCAGGATCGTTAATAAAGAATGCCATAGGAATGGCTGCTATGGTGGCAATTGTTTCGGTCTGCTTTGTACCTGTTATAAAGACCGTGATAATTTCCATAGCATATAAGGCTGCGGGTGCAATTCTTGAGCCTGTTTCGGACAAGCGTATTATTCAGGCGATAAACGGAATTTATGAAAGCATGGTGCTTTTGGGAAAAACATTGTTATATGCCATTGTTTTTTTCCTGCTTACTGTGGCAATTATTTGCAGCGCCACAAATTTTAAGTCGTAATATATTAATAAGGGGAGAATCCGATGGATTATTTTGTGAACTGGATGAAAGGCATTGCCTGCTTTTTTATAATTTCCTCATTGGTACTTCATCTTATTCCGAATGAAAAATATCAGAAATATATGAAACTGTTTATGGGATTTCTTATGATTATTTTTCTCTTAAAGCCCGTAGGCAGATTGTTTTCACTTGATAATATATTTGAGTCCTATATGAATGACAATTCATATAATCAGATGACTTCTGAGTTAGAGGCAAGGTTAAAGGGCGTGGAAGAGGACAGACAAAACATAATTCTTGCGGAATACAAGGAAAAAATCAGTGACGGAATAAGTGAATATCTGGATGGAATTGATATGGAGCTTAAAGATTTGTCCGTTACAATAGATACAAATGAGGCCTCTGAAAGCTTCGGACAGATTGTTACAATGAGCCTGTCCGTTACGAAAAAAGGAAATCAGAAGAATATTTCCGTAGGAACGGTAACCCTTGGCGGAAATAATGCGGAATCACAACTTTTAGTAATGGAAATAAAAAATTATTTATCTGACTTCTATAATTTGGAAAAACACAATATAAATGTAAATATATCATAATGCGAAAAGGGGAAAGGAAGAGCGGGATGAATTTCAAAATACCGGAAAAATATAAAAATATTTTATCAAAGCTGTTCACAAAAGATAAATTATTGTTATTTCTTCTGTTTGGCGTACTTCTTATTGTGATATGTATTCCTACCAAAAGTTCCGGAAAGAAAACATCATCCCAGACAGAAGCCGGAACCTTAGCCACCTCAGATTATATGGATTATACCAGATCGCTGGAAGAACGGCTTGAAAATACGCTTTCTAAGATTGAAGGGGCAGGAGAAACAAGGGTAATGATTTACCTTAAAAACAACGGAAAAAGTGTTTTGTATACACAAAAGGAACTGGTTGAAAACCGGGTAAGTGAAACTGATTCTGCAGGAGGGGTAAGAGACAGCTATGAGTCATCGCTGAAGGAATCAGTGGTGTATACGGAAAATGACGGAGCCAAGGTTCCTTTTGTTACAGAGGAAGAAGCTCCCAAGGTACAAGGGGTAATTATTATTGCCAAAGGAGCTGATGATGCAAGAATCGTTTCTGAGATTACTGAAGCTGCAAGTGCACTTTTGGGTATCACGGTGAATAAAATAAAAGTATTAAAAATGGAGGTATAATTTTGAAGAAAATCTTCAAAAAAAATCAAATCATTATTACCGCCCTGGCACTGATTATTGCTGTTGCCGGGTACATAAACTATTCAGATAATATCAAAAATAAAAACAAAAAGAGTACCTCAGAGGAGACAACGGCAATACTTGACGGAGAAACGGATCCGGCAAACGGAGGAATTTTAAGTAATGATGCTGAACCTGATAATCTTGAAGATCCGGGAACGGCTGTTTTTACCTCAACACTTAATTCACAGTTTATTATCAGTGCCAAGCTTGAAAGGGAGCAGAGCAGGGCTTCGGATAAGGAATCACTTTTGGAGGTGATTAATAATGCGGAATTGTCGGAGGAAGTAAAAGCAGATGCGGTTGCCACAATGGTTGCTCTGGCGGAGGCTTCGGAAAAAGAAGCGGCAGCTGAACTTTTACTGGAGGCAAAAGGTTTCAACAATGTAATAGTTTCCGTAACATATCCTCAGGTGGATGTGGTAATCGAAACAGAAGAGCTTACGGATACGGACCTTGCCCGCATTGAAGATGTTGTGACAAGGAAGACAGGATGCTCCGTAACAGACTTAACAATAACCACCGTATCCCCTGTAAAGGAACAGACAGAAGCCACCGGAGGCCAGACCACAGATTCCGGTGATGCAAATAATGGGGAAGGTGTTTTGGATGAGTCTGAAGCAGACAAAAGTGAGGATTCCGTTTCAGAAACCGATATTGCGGACGATTCATCGGATGCAGGGGCAATAATAGATAATACAAATCCTATTGAATAAGTAATTGCAAATTGTATTATTATTGTTTATAATAATTACACAGGTATGCAGTATAACTTTAGGAGGATAAAATAATGGCGAATAACAGAAAATCATCATATGCTGATGAAGAGAATATAGGTAAAATTCAGATTTCGGAGCAGGTTGTTGCAGTAATTGCAGGTATTGCGGCTACAGAAGTTGAAGGAGTTTATTCCCTCGTGGGTAACATTACCAATGAAATCATAAGTAAAATGGGAATCAAGAATCTTTCAAAAGGTGTTAAAGCAAATATTTTTGAGGATACTGTAACGGTTAATGTTACACTTGATATTAAGTACGGATTTAATGTTCCTGATATCTGTAAAGCGGTACAGTCCAAGGTTGCATCAGCAATAGAGACCATGACGGGTCTTAAGGTTGTTGAAGTTAATGTTGTAGTGGCTGATGTTACGATTGCATAATTTTATTAAATTTTTCTTTTTTAATTTTATGATTTATAGTATAATCAGAGTGTCTATGCTTTTAGACACTCTATTATTATATTAAGGAGTCCATATATGAAAAGAACAGTAATCAGAGAGCATGTTTTCAGAATATTATTCAGATATGAATTCTATGATAAAAACGATTTTGAGCAGCAGAAAGCCCTGTATTTCGATGAATATCCCGATTTGTCGGATTATCCGGAAGTGGAGGACTGTCCTGTGATATCACCGCTTGACAGAGCCGAAATAGAATCCAGGGTCAATGATGTTGTGGCACATCTTAATGAAATTGATGAGAAAATCGAAGATGTATGCGTGAACTGGAAATTGAGCAGAATAGGTAAATCCGAACTTTCAATTTTAAGGCTTGCGGCATACGAGATTATGTTTGATAAAGAGGTTGAGCCGGCAGTCGCTATTAACGAGGCAGTGATTCTTTCCAAAAAATATTGTGATGAGAAGTCGCATGCATTTGTTAACGGAGTTCTGGCTAAGATGATATAAATGGCAAAAATATATACTGTAGAACAGGTTAACAATTATATCAAGAATATGTTTAATACTGACTTCGTACTGAATAAAATCAGTGTTAAGGGGGAGGTCAGTAACTGCAAATACCATTCTTCGGGACATATTTACTTTACCATTAAGGATAAAGGAAATACCCTTCAGGCAATTATGTTTGCCGGTAACAGAAACGGCCTTCGTTTCAAAATGGAAGATGGGATGCAGGTAATCGTTTCCGGACGAATCTCCGTGTATGAGCGTGACGGTAAGTACCAGCTCTATGCAGCATCAATTGAGCAGGCCGGAATCGGAGAACTTTATGAGAGATTTTTAAAGCTTAAGAATGACTTAGAGGAAATGGGAATGTTTGATGCCATGTTTAAGCAGCCCATTCCCAAATATATCAGGACTCTTGGAGTTGTAACAGCGTCTACGGGAGCTGCCATACAGGATATAATAAATGTTTCCACAAGAAGAAATCCATATATTCAGATTGTTCTTTACCCTGCACTTGTCCAGGGAGAAGGTGCCGCTCTCAGTATATGTAACGGAATTAAAGCACTTGAAGAATACGGCGTAGATGTAATTATTGCAGGAAGAGGCGGAGGCTCAATAGAAGATCTTTGGGCATTTAATGAGGAGATTGTTGCAAGGACAATTTTTGAATGCAAGGTTCCGGTTATTTCGGCAGTGGGACATGAAACGGATTTTACAATTGCGGATTTTGTGGCCGATATGAGGGCACCTACACCGTCTGCAGCGGCAGAACTTGCGGTAGCCGATATAACACAGGTTATTAAACGGCTTGATGATGCCAAAGCTAGGCTTTACAGAGCCGGAATGGCAATAATACAGGATTACAGGAACCGCTTGAAATTATACCGTACAAGAATCGAGGGACTGTCGCCTGCCAATACCCTGATGATTCAGAAAAAAAGGCTTTCGGAGCTTTCAGAAGCTTTAGACAGGCATATGAAGGACATTCTCCTTGCGTACCGGAACAGATTACAGCTTATCTGTGCCAGACTTGAAGCCGATTCACCGCTTGCCAGGCTTTCCGGAGGATATTCGTATGTTACCGATGAGTCAGGCCAGGCCTTGACCTCAGTTAAAGAAACGGATACAGGCAGAATGCTTAGTATTAACATGAGCGACGGTGTGATTGATGCTAAAGTTCTGCAAATTAAAGAGATGACTCTTTATTCAGTAAATGAAAGGTAAAATATAATGAAAATAGAAGAAGCATTTGAAACACTTGATTCAATTATATCCGGTCTCGAAAATAAAGATACTACACTTGAAGAGGCTCTTAAGGAATACGAAAAAGGCGTAAAGATTGTAAGGGAATGTAATGAGTCCCTGGATATGGTTGAGAAACAGATTATTATACTTCAGAATCATGATGAGGAAACAGGAGAATAATATGGATTTTACAGGTGAACTTAAAAACAGAACAAGGGAGACTGAAAGTATCATAAAAGAATATCTGCCCGTACATGATTCTTATAATGTCAGGCTGGTGGAAGCCATGAATTACAGCATCGGTTCCAACGGAAAAAGGCTTCGTCCTTTATTTATGCTTTCTTTTTTCAGATTGTATTCAGGCAGTAATATGGGAATCGTTAAACCGTTTATGGCTGCAATGGAGATGCTCCATACATATTCCCTTGTTCATGATGATCTGCCTGCGATAGACAATGATGATTACCGCAGAGGCGTTTTCACTACTCACAAAAAATACGGCGAGGCGGTAGGAATTCTGGCAGGGGACGGACTTTTACACCTTGCCTACGAAACTGCTCTTAAAGCTTTTGATTATGCTGCCGACATTTCCGACTTGAATGCGGACGAACCGGTGAATAAAGATTTATACAATACTATTTGTGCCCTTAAGCTTTTCGGTGATAAAACAGGAATTAACGGAATGCTTGGCGGACAGGCCGCAGATGTAATCAATACAGGACACAATATCGACAATGATTTGATGTATTATATTTACGAAAAAAAGACAGGTGCCCTGATTGAAGGTTCTATGGAAATCGGAGCTGCCCTAGCCGGCGCCCCGAAAGAAGACTTAGAGCAAATCAGAAAGGCCGGCGAAAAAATAGGACTTGCATTTCAGATACAGGATGACCTCCTTGATTTATACGGTGATGAAAAGGAACTTGGCAAACCTGTTTTAAGCGATGTTAAAAATAACAAAAAAACATATGTATCAGTTAACGGAACCGATAAATCCATAGCGGATGTTAAAAATTTCACACAAGAAGCCGTGGATATATTGGATGGCTTGGGAAATGATGCAGATGAAAGAGATTTTATTAAAGAGCTGTTTTATTCGCTTACAATAAGAAAAAAATAATGTTTTTTATCCGGAATATTTTCACATAATATTAAGGTGGAGATTATGATACTTGAAAAAATAAAAAAAGCAAACGATATTAAAAAAGTTGATCCGAAAGATTACGGAATACTGGCCGAAGAAATAAGAAAAAGAATAATTGACACCGTAAGTCATAACGGAGGGCATTTATCATCCAGCCTCGGGGTTGTTGAACTTACAATGGCCCTTCATCTTACTCTTAATTTCCCGGAAGATAAAGTACTTTGGGATGTGGGACACCAGTCATATGCCCATAAAATCCTTACGGGCAGAAATGATAACTTCGATACGCTTAGAACGGAAGGCGGAATAAGCGGGTTCCCAAGCAGGGATGAGAACGAATGTGATGCTTTCGGAATGGGACATTCTTCCACATCCGTTTCTGCAGCACTCGGATTTGCCAAAGCAAGGGATTTAAAAGGCGGAAGTAATCATATTGTTGCGGTAATAGGGGACGGCGCACTTACCGGAGGAATGGTATATGAAGCGTTAAATAACATGGACTATATTAACGGAAATATGATTATTATTCTTAACGATAATGAAATGTCCATTTCCCGTAATGTGGGCGGAGTATCAAAAGTCCTTAATAATTTAAGAACCGACCAAAAGTATAATGATTTAAAATTCAGTGTTAAAAACAGATTATCCAAAATACCGGGTTACGGCGACGAACTTATCGGTAAGATTCATAAAACCAAAAGCTCTATTAAGCAGTTTTTCGTACCGGGGATGATTTTTGAAGATATGGGAATAACATATCTGGGTCCTGTAGACGGTCATGATATTAATAAACTTATTAAAATTATCAATATGGCCAAACGGGTTAATCACGGCGTACTTATCCATGTCCATACCACCAAAGGAAAAGGATATGCACCTGCCGAGCACAAACCGTCATTTTATCACGGAGTTATGCCGTTTGACGCAGCGACCGGTAATCTTATCAATAATACACAGGTAAGAACATATTCGGATGTTCTTTCTGCAGCGCTTATAAAAAATGCCGAAAATGACAACAGAATCATTGCAATCACTGCAGCCATGGCTGAAGGAACGGGACTTAAGCGATTTGAGAAAAAGTTTCCGGACAGATTTTTTGATGTGGGAATTGCAGAAGAGCATGCGGTTACTTTTGCCGCAGGTCTGGCTGCTGAAGGATTTAAACCATATTTTGCCGTATACTCATCATTTCTTCAAAGAGGTTTTGACCAGGTGCTTCATGATGTATGTATCCAGAAGCTTCCCGTAAGATTTATTATTGAAAGAGCCGGAATTGTGGGAAGCGACGGAATTACCCATCAGGGAATTTTTGACCTGTCATATATGAATATAATTCCGGGGATGACCGTTATGGCTCCCAAAAACCGTTTTGAGCTTAGGGATATGATTGATTTTTCGGTGGATTTTGAAGGTCCGTTGGCGATTAGATTTCCAAAAGGAAAAGCTTCCGAGATTTACAGGAATTTACGGGAACCGATTGTATACGGTAAAAGCGAGGTTCTGAAACAGGGTAAAGATGTAGCGTTAATAGGTGTAGGTCTTGGAGTGGAAATTGCGGATAAAGTCGCAGACGGACTTAATGCGGCCGGCATAATACCTACTGTTATCAATGCCCGGTTTGTTAAACCTATAGACGAAGAACTTATTACCGGCCTTTCCAAAGACCATAAACTGATTGTTACTATTGAAGAAAATGTTTTAAAGGGAGGATACGGAATGAATGTCCTGCAGTTTGTAAATGAAAACGAACTGCCGGTAAAGGTGTATCCTGCTGCCTTTGACGATGAATTTATAGAACATGGAGACTCCGGTTCTTTGCGTAAGAAACATGGTCTTGGAGAAGACGATATTTTGGATGAAATTAAAAGAAGGTTAAACCGATGAAGGAAAGACTTGATGTATTGCTTGTTAACAGACGGCTTGCTGACTCAAGGGAAAAAGCAAAAGCAATAATTATGTCCGGCATAGTATTTGTTGACGGGCAGAAAGAAGATAAAGCAGGATCCATGTTTGATGTTTCCTGCAATATAGAAGTAAAAGGAAATACTCTCAAATATGTGAGCCGTGGCGGCTTGAAACTGGAGAAAGCCATGGAGGTTTTCCCTGTTAAACTTGATGGAACCGTTTGTATGGATGTTGGTTCTTCAACGGGTGGTTTCACCGATTGTATGCTTATGAACGGTGCAGTCAAAGTATATTCCGTTGATGTGGGACACGGACAGCTTGCCTGGAAACTCAGGCAGGACGAGCGGGTAGTTGTTATGGAAAAGACAAATATCCGTTATGTTACCCCTGAAGATATAGAGGATATGCTTGATTTTGCAAGTATTGATGTATCATTTATATCACTTACCAAGGTACTTTTACCTGTTAAAAATCTTTTAAAACCGGATGGAGAGATTGTATGCTTAATAAAGCCCCAGTTTGAAGCGGGCAGGGATAAAGTGGGCAAGAAAGGCGTAGTCAGAGATAAGTCAGTTCATATTGAAGTAATCAATTCCGTGCTTCAATTTGCGGTTTCGATTGGATTTGACATTAAAGGTCTTGATTTTTCTCCTATAAAAGGTCCGGAAGGAAATATTGAATATCTGGCATATATTAAGAAAACCGATAAGGAAACAGGATGTTTTTCCGAAGAAATAGATGTTGATTCTGTAGTTTTAAAGTCCCATGAAGAATTATAGAGGTATGGTATGAAACGATTTTATATAATTGCAAACAGTGATAAGGACAAAGAGTTCCGTCTTGCAAAGGAACTTTGTGATTATATTAAAAAAAAGGGCGGGGAATGTGTATATCAGCAGTTTGATCCGCAAAAAGACGGTGGAATATATAATCTTGCCGACACCAACAAAATACCCGTAGAAACCCAGTGCGTTATTGTGCTTGGAGGCGACGGGACACTTATCCAGGCTGCCAGGGACCTAAGTTCAATTGAAGCACCTGTTTTTGGAATTAATATAGGAACGCTGGGATACCTTACCGAAATTGACAGAGAGCAGGCTTTTCCTTCGATTGATTTACTGCTTTCAGACCAGTATGTCATCGATGAAAGAATGATTTTACGCGGCGAAGTATATCGTGGGAATGAAATGATATATTCTGATATAGCCCTTAATGATATTGTTCTTAACAGGATTGGACCGCTTAGAATGATTCATTTTGATGTATATGTAAATAATGAATTCCTTATTACATATCCGGCAGACGGACTTGTTGTATCCACTCCAACCGGTTCCACCGCATATAATCTTTCCGCAGGAGGACCGATTGTGCGCCCTGAAACAAAGGCAATCGTTATGACACCCGTGTGCCCTCATATACTTAACAAAAGCAGCGTAATATTCGGCAGTGACGATATTCTTGAGATACATATGTGTAAATCCGGAAACGGAACAGAGGAAAGAGTTGTTACTTTTGACGGAGATCATTATGTACCGCTGGTTTCCGGCGATAAAATTATAATTTCCAAGTCAGAACATAAAGCAAGACTTGTCAGAACCAAAAAACATAATTTTTTGCAGATTCTGCGTAATAAGCTTTCATAAGGTGCAGGAGGTATTATATTGAAGCTTGACAGACATACTAAAATAATTGAAATTATCCAAAAAAACGATATTGAAACCCAGGAAGAACTGGCATCAGCTCTTAACAAGGCAGGGTATAATGTTACCCAGGCCACCGTTTCAAGGGATATAAGAGAATTGAAACTAACCAAAATGTCAGTTGACGGAAAGCAGAAATATGTGGTTTATAAAGCTTCTGACGGAGTAATGGGAGATAAATACAAAAGAGTATTAAAGGAAGGGTATGTGTCAATGGATATGGCACAGAATATCCTTGTAATTAAAACGGTATCCGGAATGGCAATGGCTGTTGCGGCAGCTCTTGATACCATGAACTGGAATGAAATTGTGGGAACCATTGCAGGGGATGATACAATAATGTGTGCAATCCGTACCGTGGAGGACACCAGGCTTTTAATGGATAAAATCCGTAAGGTCTTAAGTTAGTTATCCGGAGGAGATAAATATGCTGCTTAATTTACATGTGAAAAATCTTGCCCTGGTTGAAGAAGCGGAAATAGAATTCGGAGAGGGGCTAAATATACTGACAGGGGAAACCGGTGCCGGAAAATCAGTGATTCTTGGTTCGATTAATTTGGCTCTTGGCGCAAAAGCGGGACCTGACATAATAGGCCGGTATGGAGACAGTGCCCTCGTTGAGCTTACTTTTTCTGTTAATGACGAGGATAAAACAACCAAATTAGAAGGAATGGATATTTTTCCGGAGGATGGAATCATTACAGTTTCAAGACGGATTCTTCCCGGAAGAAGTATAATTAAAGTAAACGGAGAGACGGTAACAGCAGGGCTTGTTAAAAAAATAACAGAACTTTTGATAGACATACACGGACAGCATGAGCATCAGTCTCTTTTATATCCGGCAAAGCATCTTGAAATTCTGGACAAGTATGCCAGGGATGAATTAAAAGAGCCGAAAGAAAAACTTCAGACTTTGTTTTCATCATACAAAAAATCCGTTAAAGAGCTGGATTCTTTCACGGTTAGCGATGATGAAAGAAAAAGGGAGTGTGATTTCCTTCAGTTTGAGATTGATGAAATAGACAGCGCCGCCCTTACAGAGGGTGAGGATGAGAAAGTAGAGTCTTTATACCGTAAAATGTCCAATGGTCAGAAAATTATCGAAGAGCTTAATCAGGCGGGACGGCTTACCGGAGCATTAAACGGAGACGGGGCATCTGATGCGGTTGGCAGGGCTTATTCTGCTGTTAACAGTGTAATCAGATATGATGAAGGACTAACGCCTCTTCTTAATCAGCTTGCAGATATTGACAGTATGATGTCGGATTTTAACAGGGAACTGTCAGATTATATGGAAAATCTTGATTTTGAACAAAGCGAATTTCTGGAAACAGAAAAAAGGCTGGATCTTATAAATAACCTTAAATCAAAATACGGCGCAACAATTGAACTTATTTTTGAGCATCGTAATAAGGCTGCCGATAAGCTTAAGTTTTATTCCGAATATGAAGACAATTACAGAAAAGCCAAAGAGAAATCTGAACAACTGTACAAAGAGGTTATTGACACATGTGAAATAATTTCACAAATAAGAAAAACTTCTGCACAAAAGCTTCAGGAAAAAATCAAAACGGCACTTCTTGATTTAAATTTTGAACAGGTACAGTTTAAGATAGATGTAAGAAATGCTAAATCTTTGCAACAGGACGGATATGATGAGGCAGAATTCCTGATTTCGGTTAATCCCGGAGAGGAAGTTAAACCTCTGGCAAAAATTGCATCAGGAGGAGAACTTTCCAGAATTATGCTTGGAATAAAATCCGTTCTTGCCAACAAAGATGAAACAGACACACTTATTTTTGATGAAATAGATACGGGAATCAGCGGAAGAACAGCTCAAAAGGTTTCCGAAAAGATGATGGTTATTTCCAAAACACATCAGGTAATCTGCATTACACATCTGCCTCAGATTGCAGCTATGGCGGACAATCATTTCCTCATTGAAAAAAATATTGATGACGGATTTACCAAGACATCTATCAAGCCAATTTACAAAGAACAGATAACTAAAGAACTGGGAAGAATGCTCGGAGGTACTGAGATTACGGAAGCTGTTATGCTTAATGCCGCTGAAATGAAACAATTTGCCAATGATATGAAAAAACATTGAAAAAACTTACAGAGTTAAATTTTTTGTTGAATACATAATAAGAGTAGGATGAATATAACATTCTGCTCTTTTTATTTTGCGGAGGTGGCATAAATGGATATAAGACAAAAAAATATATACAGAAAATATCTTGTTTTTGCTCTTTTAGTGTGTCTTTGCGGAGGAATCGGTGTTTATATATATTATATAAGAAAAAATATTCCGGATACAATTTATCTTGATTCATATTCCGACGGAACACTTCTTGTGGATCTTCCGTTTGTGGGCACGGTAGACGGAAAATCAGACGGAGGAGATACGGTTCAGACATCTGTCAATCTTATGGAACCGCTTACAATTAACTCCGGAGATGTTTCAAATTATGAATTACAGGTAGAACTTTTCGGAATAATCCCGATTAAAAACATAACAGTATCTGTTAATGAAAGCCGTCAAATTGTAGCATGCGGTATTCCTGTGGGCATATATATCGAAACAGATGGAATTCTGGTGGTGGATATAGGAGAAGTGGTAACAGATAACGGTACAATAGAAGCTCCGGCAAAGGGGATTTTAGCTCCCGGTGATTATATAGAGACTGTTAACGGCGTAGAAGTTGCTACCACCTCAGAACTGGTAAATGCCATTAAAAATTCCGGTGAATATGCAGAATTTACAATCAGGAGGAATGGTGAAATAATTCCTGTTAAAATTAAATTATGCAGGGATAAAGAGGGAAATATGATGATTGGTGCATGGGTAAGGGATGACTGTCAGGGCCTCGGAACACTTACTTATGTGGATGATAACGGTGAATTCGGAACTCTGGGACATGCAATAAGCGACAGCCAGACGGGAAAGATTGTGGAAATTAAGTCGGGAAAACTATATACCGCCAAAATCTGGTCAGTAGTAAAAGGCCAGGAAGGGTCGCCCGGGGAAATAATAGGCTCAATTAATTACGGAAGTTCGTCTTACATCGGTGAAATAGATGAAAACAGTACAATAGGTGTGTACGGAGAGACCAATGAAAATGTTTTTGCATATGTAGATGAAGTATATCTTAATGTAGCATATAAACAGGACATTAAAAAAGGTGATGCCGTAATAAGAACTTTTGTTGAAGGAGAAGTAAAAGATTATGATATTGAGATAACAGAAATTCATTATTCGGATGATTATTCAAATAAAGGCATTGTATTTGAAGTAACGGATGAAGACCTGCTTAATGCAACTAACGGAATAGTCCAGGGAATGAGCGGAAGTCCTATAATACAGGATGACTGCGTAATCGGGGCAGTGACCCATGTGTTCGTCAATGAACCCGAAAAAGGATATGGCATTTTTATTGAAAATATGCTCGAGCATTGAGCCGGGCATCATAACGAGGGACAGGCTTCGCGTAAGCTTGCTTACGGCGGAGGCTGTTCCGAAGTTATGGTATCCGGCGAAAGCCGGACAACGAGTAAAGCGAAGCTTTACGAGGTGAGCCCGGCGGAAGAGCCGGTGAGAAACTTCCGGCGAAAGCCGGACAACGAGTAAAGCGAAGCTTTACGAGGTGAGCCCGGCGAAGAGGCGGGCTTTACTTTACGAGGTGAGCCCGGCGGAAGAGCCGGTGAGAAACTTCCGGCGAAAGCCGGACAACGAGTAAAGCGAAGCTTTACGAGGTGAGCCCGGCGAAGAGGCGGGCTTTACTTTACGAGGTGAGCAAGGCAGAAGAGCCGGATGGGATTTTTATGGAAAATATGAGGGGAACATAAAAAAATAGAATGCGAAATTATGCAAAAATATGTAGAATTTTGCGATAATATGCTCTTGAATAGGGAAAAGAGGATTAATATAATATTTTTGTAAGATGAAATGGATAAAAATATTTATCATGGAGGACATTTCAATGGAAACACAAACAATAACATGCGCAATTGCGGATGACAACGAAAGAATCCGTATTCTTTTGGAGGATATTCTGGCTACTGATCAGGATATTGAGGTAGTGGGGAAAGCAAGAGATGGGATTGAGGCTGTTGACATTATCAAAGAAAAAACACCTGATGTGGTGCTTCTCGATCTGGTAATGCCAAAACTTGACGGACTGGGGGTTATGGAACTTGTTAATCACAATTCTCAAATACAAAAGAAACCTGCATTTATAGTTATTACTGCCGTGGGACAGTCAGAAATTACCGAATCGGCATTTAACCTGGGTGCAAATTACTATATTATGAAACCGTTTGACAATAAAGCTGTTATCAGACGGATTAAATCAATCAAAGCAACCGAACCTTATCCAGTAGTCAACAGGAATATGAAATCATCAATAAAGATGATGCCGGATGATATGATGGATACATTTATTGAAGGTGTAGTCACAAATATTATTCATGATATAGGCGTACCCGCCCATATTAAAGGATATCAGTACCTAAGGGAAGCAATAATGCTGTCCGTAAAGGATATGGACATGCTTAACTGTATAACCAAAGTACTTTATCCTGCAATAGCCAAGAAGTATCAGACTACATCAAGCCGCGTTGAAAGGGCTATAAGACATGCCATTGAAGTAGCGTGGGCAAGAGGTAGGATTGATGTTATTAATGAACTATTCGGTTATACGATAAACAGTGTGAAGGGAAAACCCACAAATTCCGAGTTTATTGCGCTGATAGCGGATAAAATACGGCTTGAATATAAATAATACATAAGTATTGTCGAATAAATGCCGAAAATCCATAAAAATATGTTTAATTTATTTAAGTAATATGATATAATAACCATAGTTGAACTTGCTATGGAGGGATTCAGATGAAGAATATTATGTTTATTGCTTCGGAAGCAGTACCTTTTATTAAAACAGGGGGACTTGCGGATGTTGCAGGCACACTGCCGAGGTATTTTGACAAGACTAAGTATGATGTGAGGGTAATGATTCCCAATTATAAATGTATCCCACAGAAATACAAAGATAATATGAAATTCATAACAAGCTTTTATATGGATTTGTCATGGAGAAGTCAGTATGTCGGCATTCTTGAGACGGAATATGAAGGTATACATTTTTACTTTATTGATAATGAATATTATTTTAACGGATTTAAGCCATATGGATATATTCATGAAGATATTGAGAAATTTGCATTTTTCAGTAAAGCAGCACTTTCGGCTTTGCCTTTAATAGGTTTCAGACCTGATATTATACATTGCCATGACTGGCAGACCGGTCTTATACCTGTGTACATGAAGGAAAGATTTGCCCAGGGAGACTTTTTCAGAGGCATGCATTCAATCATGACAATACATAATCTTAAGTTCCAGGGAATATGGGACATGAAGACTATCAAGGATATTACGGGACTTCCTGATTCATATTTCACATCGGACAAGCTTGAAGCGTTCGGAGACGGAAATTATCTTAAGGGCGGCATTGTCTATGCCGATAAGGTTACGACAGTAAGTTCAAGCTATGCGGAAGAGATTAAGACACCTTTCTACGGTGAGAAACTTGACGGTCTCATGCGTGCCCGTTCCAATGACCTGTGCGGTATAGTTAACGGTATTGATTATGATGAATTTAATCCTGAGACGGATAAGTATATTGTTAATAATTATAATCAGCTTACATTCCGTAAAGAGAAATACAAAAATAAAATTGCATTACAGCAGCAGCTTGGTCTTGAAGTAGATCCTAAGAGATTTATGATAGGTATTGTTTCAAGACTTACGGATCAGAAGGGATTTGATCTTATTGCATATGTAATGGATGAACTTTGTGCATCCGATGTGCAGTTGGTTGTACTTGGAACAGGTGAAGAGAAATACGAGAATATGTTCCGCCATTATGACTGGAAATACAATAATCGTGTTTCTGCTAATATTTATTATTCGGATGAGTTATCACATAAGATATACGCATCCTGTGATGCATTCCTTATGCCGTCATTGTTTGAACCGTGCGGACTCAGTCAGCTTATGAGCCTTCGTTATGGAACAATTCCGATTGTCAGAGAGACAGGAGGACTTAAGGATACGGTTATGCCTT
>JBJENE010000060.1:0-26364 GCA_051880035.1 Butyrivibrio sp. | reverse complement strand
AGTTGATTGAACCGCCGTGTACCGAACGGTACGCACGGTGGTGTGAGAGGTCGGGGATTTATCAAAATCCCCTCCTACTCGATTGAAGTGTATGGCTTAATGAAAGTACACTGTCAGAGTATGTTTTTTCACGACGCGGAATGTTCTGTTCGAATCGTGTCGTTAAATGTTCTTTTTCGTCATTAAATTTTCATTTATCAATTACAGATTTCGACACAATATAATAACCCCGGACTCTATAATTAACATGTATTACGACAGGAGGGAAATTTGCGCTACATAATATATCTGGACATGTTATTTTTAGTGAATTTTGTAATGGATTATGCCGTGGTTTCACTTACGGCATATATTCTTTGCAGAATGAAAGCATCCGGAAAAGTACCGGTAAAAAGCAGAGGAATTAAGGAAGAAGTTTCCTGCTGCCTGAAAAAAATCCTGGCATCGGTCGTAGGTGCCTTGTGGGTATGCATAATGCTTTTTTTCCGGCTTACAAATCCATTGTGGAATATTGTTACTTATATTCCGGTAGCTGCACTGATGGTTATTATCATATCGGACAGATTAAACCTGAAGATGATTCTTAAAGGACTTTTAATTCTTTATTCGGTAACCTTTTTTCTGGGAGGATTTATACATGTGTTGTATTATTATACAACCTTAGGTTACATGATAAATGTTCTTGGAAGAGATAAAGAAAAAACAGCTTCCGCCCTGTTGGTTTTCGGAGGGGTAATAATTGCCGCTCCCTTCCTCAAGCTGTTTATAAAGGCCCTTTCAATGAAATTGTCGGATGCCGGTAACAAGCGGAATATAATCATTGAAAATGACGGGAAAAAAGTCCGGATAACAGCGTTATGGGATACAGGTAATTCCCTTACTGACCCATTGCTTAAAGAACCGGTTAGTGTAGTGCTTTCCGATTGCGTCAAAGAGCTGATGGAATCGGAATTTTCCTGTGGGTATCATCTGATACCGTATACATCAATAGGAAGCGAGAAAGGCGTGCTTCCTGTCGTAAGATTTGAAAAACTCACGGTATTAGGTGAGAAAGAAATACATGTCATTAATAAACCGTTATTTGCATTGTATGCGGGGAAGTTTGCAGAATCAACGGATTACAAGGCGATATTAAATCCCATGATATGTAGGACAAAAGGTTAAAGGAGTTGGGTATAAATGTATCTTAAGGTAATGATGCCAAAATGTTTTCAGTTTAAGATGGTTCCGACCATACGAAGTATTGTCATGGAAAAGAAAGGAGATATTCATTATATTGGCGGCGCAGATGTTCTGCCGGCACCTTTGGAGCCTGAAGAAGAGGCTGATGTAATTGGGGATCTTGGAACGGAATTTGACAAAAGGGCGAAATCCATTTTGATTGAGCATAATTTAAGGCTGGTAGTATATATTGCGAAAAAATTTGACAATACGGGTGTGGGAGTTGAGGATTTGATTTCTATCGGAACGATTGGACTGATAAAGGCGATTAACTCTTTTGATGCAGGGAAAAACATTAAACTTGCCACTTATGCATCCCGTTGCATAGAAAACGAGATTTTAATGTATCTGCGCAGAAATAACAAGACAAGAATGGAGGTGTCGATTGACGAGCCCCTTAACGTGGACTGGGATGGCAATGAGCTTCTTTTATCAGATATTCTGGGCACTGATGAGGATGTAATTTATAAAGATTTGGAAGATGAAGTGGAAAAAAAGCTGTTAAATAAAGCTATTGCCCGCTTAAGCGAGCGTGAACGGACTATTATCGATCTGCGTTTCGGATTATCCTCACCTGACGGAACCGAGATGACCCAGAAGGAGGTGGCGGATTTGTTGGGCATTTCCCAGTCCTATATATCCAGACTGGAGAAAAAAATCATAAAAAGACTGAAAAAGGATATTGTCAGATACGAATAAAACATTCCATATTTAGGAAGCAAATATGTGATTAGACGGAATTAATTTTGTTAATGCTATTTCTATATCAAATGAAGTGAAAAATACAAAACAGGCAGGTACAGAAAATGGCATCATACAAAGTTGAAATTTGCGGTGTGAATACTGCAAAGTTACCACTTTTATCCACAGAAGAAAAGGATAGCCTGATTCGCAGGGTTAAGGCGGGAGATATGGCGGCCAGGGAAAAATATATTCAGGGCAACCTAAGACTTGTTCTCAGTGTTGTGCAGCGCTTTTCGGGAAATGGGGAGAATCTTGATGATTTATTCCAGATTGGGTGTATCGGCTTAATTAAGGCGATTGACAATTTTGACCTGAGCCAGGAGGTAAAGTTTTCTACTTATGCTGTTCCGATGATTCTCGGCGAGATAAAAAGATTTATGAGGGATAATAATGCAATAAGGGTATCGCGTTCCCTGCGGGATACGGCATATAAGGCTATTTATGCCAGAGAGAAGCTTACAAAAGAAAAACAAAAAGAACCTACAATATCGGAGATCGCAAAAGAGGTGGGGATTTCCAAAGAGGATATTGCATATGCAATGGATGCCATCCAGAGCCCGGTATCCTTGTACGATCCGGTATACAGCGATGGCGGGGACACTCTGTATGTAATGGACCAGGTAAGCGACCCTAAGAATATAGAGGAAAACTGGGTGGGAGACCTGGCTTTAAGGGATGCCGTAAAGCAGCTTCCTGACAGGGAGAAGGAAATAATTAAAAAGCGTTTTTTTGACGGTAAGACCCAGATGGAAGTGGCCGAAGAGATACACATTTCCCAGGCACAGGTCAGCCGCCTTGAAAAAAATGCCTTAAAATCCATGAGAAAATATCTTAGTGATTAGATAAATGCTTAAAAAAGCGTTGAAAATGCTGTCAGGGTGTCCGGGACTATTGGAAACGGACACCTTTTTAAATGATATGAATACTTGTTTTTTGATAATAAAAATGGTAAAATGTGTGTAATTATATAGAAGATGGGGAATGTATGCCCTGAAACATTTAGTGCATACATTTGCAGAATAATTATGAATAGAAAGAAAATAACCAAAATTGCAATAATAGCAGGGGTTTCCGTTGCGGTTCTGTGTGTTCTTGTTTTTCTTGGAATAAAACATCTGTCGGGGGACAGCGTTTATATTGCAGGATATGTGATTGTGAAGACTGAAGGGATTGACGGAAGGGGCAAGGCAGAGGCAGTACTTGATGAAGTGGGACTTTACGGAGCACTTGCAGGAACCAAAGCCACCGAAGAAGATAAGTCCCGATATAAGAATTTTGTGGATTCGGTAAGCTTTACCCTTGATAAGCAGGATAAGCTTTCTAACGGGGATGAGATTGTTTTGTCCATAACATATGATAAGACTGAAGCCGATAAGCTGGGAATCAAAACCGCAGATAACGACAGACGGATTAAGGTTGCAGGACTTTCCGAAGGAACACTGTTGGATGCTTTTGCGGAAATTAAGATAATTACAGGTGGGATAAGCCCTTATATATATGTGACTTACAGCAATGAGTCTGAGAATGAATATCTGGCTTCATTGGAATACAGCATAAGTAAGACATCGGGTCTTGCAATCGGCGATAAGATAGTTATTAAATGTCTTGCCGATGAGAAGAATGCAGCGGATAAAGGTTTCTATTTTGATACCATGGAGATGGAATACACCATTTCCGAAGCCGACAAATATATTGATAAACCTGAGCTTATGGATGTTTCGGTAATCAAGGAGCTTTCCGAAGAGAATATAGAGACGATTAAGACTGAGACGGAAGATACCACAAGCCATATGTCGTATGAGGTTACCAATGATACGGGATATCTGTACCGGGATAATAATGAAAGTGCCAAGGATGTCTCTTTTGTTAAGGCTGTTCTGGCATATAATTCGTCAGGTTTTGAAAGAGAACATGAAAACTATATTCTTCTGTTATACAGAGGAGACATAGTTATTCCAACTTATACAGATTCGGATGATCCGTATGAATATATTGAAGGATATTTTTGCTTTATGTATTCCGATGCCGTTATTACCAGGGACGGTGAGTTTTCAATGGCTACCAATGACCCGGTTCTCCGGTATGTGTGCGGCAAAAGCTATGAAGAGGCATTAAGTGATGCAGAAGCGGAAATGGGTTCCGGATATGAACTTACGGATATTCCGGTTGACTGAAAAATAATCAGGAAGAGGTAACAGTGTTATGGCGTACCAACGAAAAAGTCTGAGGCTTGGAGATGCGCTTGTTAAAAGCGGTAAGATTACTGAACAACAGCTTGAGGAAGCACTGGAAGTTCAGAAAGACAAGAAACTTAAAATAGGAGAGGCACTTATTTCACTTGGGTTTGTAACTCAGGATACGATTAATGATCTTTTGTGTGAACAGCTGGGCATTGAGTATGTTGATTTGCGCAAGTATGAAACAGACACTGACATTGTAGGATTAATTAAGGAAAATGTTGCAAGAAAATACCTTGCCATTCCTTTTGCAAAGGACAGTAAGCAGCCTAACCTTCTGAAAGTGGCAATGGACAACCCTGCAGATATTATGGCAATAGATGATATCGGAATTATTACCGGAATGACAATTGAGCCGTATCTTGCCGATGCCAACCAGATTAACGGAATTCTTGATAAGCTGTACGGAGCCAGAAAAGCCAAGGCGATAGCTGCCCAGTTTACACAGGAACAACAGAACTACGAAAATAATGATGATGACGAGGCTGCCAGAAAAGAAGATATTGAAAGTTCTCCTATTGTTCAGCTTGTAAGGGATGTTATTGAGCAGGCTGCAAGACAGAGAGCTTCTGATATACATATTGAACCGTTTGAATATGAAGTAAGGGTCCGTTACAGAATAGACGGTGTTCTCCGTGAAATCATTTCATACGAGAAATCGCTTTATTCTGCCATTGTTGCCAGACTTAAGGTTATTTCGGGAATGGATATTTCCGAAAAAAGAAAGCCTCAGGACGGTCGAATTACAATGACTATTGACCGTAAAGAGTACGACATCCGTGTAAGCAACCTGCCTACGGTATTCGGCGAGAAGGTGGTAATGAGACTTGCTTCCAAAGAAGGCTTCAAGCGTGACAAGAAAGACCTTGGTCTTAATGCGGTTGATTTACAGAAGTTCGACGCAATCCTTAAGAACCCTCATGGAATTATTCTTGTTACGGGACCTACCGGTAGCGGTAAATCCACAACACTTTATACGGCTCTCAGCGAACTTGCCAGTGATGAAGTAAATATCGTTACGGTTGAGGACCCTGTTGAGGCCAATGTGGACGGAGTTAACCAGGTTCAGGTTAATACCAAGGCGGAACTTACTTTTGCAAGTGCATTAAGATCTATACTCCGACAGGACCCGGATATTATCATGATAGGTGAGATCCGAGACGGAGAGACCGCAGGTATTGCCGTTAAGGCTTCCATTACCGGACATCTTGTTGTAAGTACGCTTCATACCAACAGTACGGCGGCGTCCATTTCCCGTCTTATTGATATGGGCGTTGAGCCTTATCTTCTTGGTGACTCGTTAGTAGGTATTATTGCACAAAGACTTGTGCGTAAGCTCTGCGACTGCAAGAAGCAAAGAGAAGCTACGGATGAAGAGAAACAAAAACTCGGTGTTCCTCCGGTTTCTGAACCTACATATATATATGAGCCGTGCGGCTGCCCAAGCTGCGGTAATTCGGGATATTACGGACGAATCGGTGTATATGAGATAATGCCGATAACAAGGAGAATCCGTAATCTGATAGCCCAGAGGGCCAATGCCGATGTTATTACAAAGGCGGCACAGGAGGAAGGAATGCATACACTCAGGCAGTCAGCCTCAGGACTGGTGCTTGAAGGAGTTACCTCATATTCGGAAATGATGAAGATTACATATGAGGCTGATGATGAATAAAGGAAGATGAAGGTATGGTTACGATTGAAGAATTATTACGGATAGCGAAGGATAAAGGAGCTTCCGATGTGCATATAACGGTTGGAGTTCCTCCCAAGATGAGAGTCAGGGGAGAACTTATGGATATGGACTTCCCGAGGCTTTTGCCTGCGGACACAGATGTAATTGTTAAATCCATGATGGACGAAAGACAACTGGAGATACTCAATAAGCACGGAGAATCGGATTTTTCGTTTTCCATTGCCAGTCTTGGAAGATACAGGGTAAATGCCTTTCATCAGAGAGGCTCGCTCGCGGCAGCAATCCGTCTTGTAGGAACCCAGGTTCCGAAGCCTGAGGAACTTGGCCTTCCCCGTTCTGTAGTAGATTTATATAAGAAAAAGAGAGGCCTTGTCCTTGTTACGGGACCTACGGGAAGCGGTAAATCTACAACACTGGCATCACTGATTGATAAGATTAACGAAAATATTTCCGCACATATCATTACTTTGGAAGACCCTATCGAATACCTTCACCATCATAAACATTCCATGGTGAATCAAAGGGAAATCGGACTGGATTCCCAAAGTTATGCAAATGCCTTAAGAGCTGCTCTGCGTGAGGACCCTGATGTGGTTCTTGTGGGAGAGATGCGAGATCTGGAAACAATTTCCATTGCCATTACAGCGGCGGAGACGGGACATCTGGTATTCTCCACACTCCATACAATAGGTGCGGCAAGTACCATAGACCGAATAATTGATGTTTTTCCGCCTCATCAGCAGCAACAGATACGAGTTCAGCTTGCGATGGTTCTGGAAGCCGTAATATCCCAGCAGCTTATTCCTACGGCTGACGGGCACAGGCGTGTTGCGGCATTTGAGGTAATGCTTATGAGCGTGGCAATCAGGAATCTTATAAGAGAAGGTAAAACTTTCCAGATTGATTCCATAATTCAGACCAGCAGAAAGTTCGGAATGAATACAATGGATGATGCGCTGTTTGAACTTGCAATGGGCGGGGAAATTACTTCCGAGATGGCTTTAAGCTTCGCTCAGGACAGACAGACATTAGAGAAAAAACTTATGTACATATAGTCGTAATTCTTGATTTACAGTTAGTTTTATGATACAATTATACACACACAAGATATAGAGCAAGGGGTTGTGGTATGGCGAATTTTACTTACAGAGTTATCACAAGAGAAGGAAAAGAGAAAAAAGGAGCAATCGAAGCAGAATCAAAGGAAAAAGCCGTTGCGACATTAAAGTCTGACGGAAATACGGTTCTTGCCATTAATATGGGAAGCGTTCTCAACAAAGAAATTTCCTTTGGTAAGAAAAAGGTTAAATCCAGAGATTTAAGCGTGTTCTGCAGACAGTTCCACAGCCTTTTAAGAGCAGGCGTGGGAATTGTATCTTCACTTAACATGCTTGCTGATCAGACTGAGAACAGGACTCTCAGGGAATCGGTAATGAATGTCAGGGACTGCGTTGAAAAAGGTGAGACCCTGGCAGGCGGAATGCGAAGGGAAAAATGTTTCCCGAGCCTGCTTATAAGCATGGTTGATGCAGGTGAAGCTTCCGGTAATATAGAGACATCACTTTCAAGAATGGCAGAGCATTTCGAGAAAGATACAAAGGTTAAGGGAATGCTTAAGAAAGCCATGATTTACCCGATACTTTTGTTAATAGTTGCCATTGCAGTTCTTATAATAATGGTTGTTGCGGTACTTCCTAAGTTCGCAAGCATGTTTGCCGATATGGATTCGGAACTGCCGGCCATAACAAGAGGACTTCTGGCATTAAGTGATTCCATTATAGGATACTGGTACATATATATCGCAGTTATAGCCGCTTTGGTTACTGCTATAGTTCTTTTTAAGAAAAGTGACTATGGTAAGAGGGCTCTTGCCAAGCTTGTACTTAAGATACCTGTACTGGGAGTACTTAAGACCAAGACTGAATGTGCAAGATTTTCAAGAACTTTCGGTACAATGCTTGCATCAGGAATGCCTATGGTGGAGGCCATGACAATAACGGCAAGGACAATGGATAATGTGCTTTTTCAGGATGCCCTTAACGAAGCTGCAATCCAGATTCAGCGAGGCGTACCTATTTCACAGGTGCTTAAGGTTTCGGGACTTTTCCCGCCGCTTGTGGTACATATGGTGGGAATCGGTGAAGAGACAGGTAACCTTGAGGAAATGCTTAATAACTGTGCCCAGTACTATGATGAAGAAGTGGAACTTGCAACACAGCAGGTAATGGCACTTATGGAACCGATGATTATCATTGTAATGGCAGTTGTGGTTGTTGTTATCCTGGCAGCTATTTACGGACCGGTTCTTCAGATGTACAACGAACTTGGTAATGCCTAATTAATTTGGTACCAATTGTACCGCTTACCCGACGGTACATTGATATATAAACAGGTAACTGTTTAGTAACTTTCTTACTTATTTAATTTACAAATCCCGGAGGGGGTTCCGTATAAGGGACGACTTGGGAGAATAATGAAAATCAAAAGGAGACTTGGATCATGAAATTATTTCAGAAAAAGAAAAACAACAAAGGTTTCTCATTGGTTGAGTTGATTGTAGTAGTAGCTATTATGGCTGTATTACTTGGTGTACTCGTTCCAACACTTGTAAGACACATCGAATCTTCAAGATTATCTAAGGATAAGAAAAACCTTGATGAATTAAGAGTTGCAATGGAAGTAGCATTGGCTAACGAAGAATTTGCTGATATTGAATGTACAGACCTTGCAATTGGATCAGATGATTCAGTTGATATTTCAGGTAAGACATTCGACAGCACAGAAGCAACAAATACAGCATTCATTAACGAAGTTAAATCTAACTTCTCAAATAAGTCTACCGTAACACTTACATCTAAACTTAAAAAAGGATGTGAAGTTACAGTTACAATTAAAGATGGCCGTGTAGAAATCAGCGTTGACGCAGATGAAAACGGAAATTATGATTTCTCTATTCCTGAAGAGGAAGAAGCAGAATAAGACATTAGAAATAATTATGAACAGGTATAGGCTATGCTGGCTGAGATTATTTTCTACATAATCGTATTTTTGTACGGTATTGTAATAGGAAGCTTTGTGAATGTTCTGATTTACAGGCTTCCGTTACATGAAAATATTACAACTGAACATTCTCACTGCATGAGCTGCGGACACCGGCTTAAGTGGCACGATTTAGTGCCACTGTTTAGCTGGTTATTCCTGAAAGGCAGATGCAGATACTGTAAAGCTAAGATATCTGTACAATATCCGTTGATTGAAGCAATTAACGGATTCGGGTATGTACTTATATTTATGATTAACGGAATTAATCTCAGCAGCATGTTATACGTGCTGTGTTTTTCCATGTTGGTGGCAATCACCGTAATAGACTGGAGAACATTTGAAATACCGGTAGGACTTAACATAACAATACTGGTTCTTGGAGTAATTCACACCGCAATTGACTATACTAACTGGCCATTATATCTGATAGGAATGGTATGTGTCAGCGGATTTTTGCTTCTGCTTTTTCTGATAACACAGGGAAGAGGCATTGGCGGCGGTGACATTAAGTTAATGGCAGCGGCAGGACTGCTTTTTGGCTGGAAAAAAATAATTCTTGCACTTGTGTTGGGTTGTATAATCGGGTCAGTTGTCCATCTGATTTTGATGAAGGTTAAGAATAAGGGAAGACAGCTTGCATTTGGACCTTACCTTTCAGTGGGGATTTTTATTGCCATGCTTTTTGGCGATGTCCTTATCGACTGGTATATTGGGTTATTATTTAACTTGTAGGAGGAGAAAATGGCTTCAAAGGTGCTAACAATAACTATAGGGAGCGAGTACATTAAGATAAGTGAAGTATCCTGCTCACCACAGAAGACAGTTCATGTATTTAAATCAGTAACTGCAAAGACTCCTGAGGGTCTGGTTGATGATGGAGAACTTAAAGATACGGCGAAGCTTGCAGCTGCTATCACGGAAGCGGTAACAGTAAACGGTATTGCAAGCAAAGATGTTATTTTCAGTATGCAGTCTTCAAAGATTGCAAGTAAGGATATAATTGTACCGGCTTTGAAAGATGCAAAGCTCGGTGAATATATTGCGGCTAATGCAACAGATTATTTTCCTGTTGATAACATAGATGACTATACTATGACATACTCCGTAATGGAATCAATTACGGAACAGATTGAAGATGATGATGAAAAGTCCAAAAAAGGACCTAAAATAATTAAAAAGCAGAGACTGATGTTATCTGCCGCACCATCATCTGTTGTTGAACCATATTACCAATTGGCCAAAACATTGGGCTTTAATGTGATTGCAATTGATTATACGGGTAATTCAACATTAAACATAATTAAATACCAGATTGATGCAAAACCTACCATTGTGATACAGATGGGTGAGGAAAGTACAATGGTATGTATCATGAAAGATAATACACTCCAGCTTATGCGTTCTGTTCCTTACGGAAGAAGTACGGTAATTAACGCATTAATGGAGAAAAGAGACATTACATATGAAGAGGCCAACGAGACCGTATCTTCTACATGTGTCCTGCAGAAGACTTTGGGAACAGGGGATTATGTGACGGATTCGCTGAAATATCTTTGCAATAACATAAGCCGTGTAATGGATTACTATACCACCAAAAATCCTATGTATCCTATTGAAGATGCGTATATTATTACGGAAGGCGAAGTTATTTTAGGACTGGCAGAACTTTTTACCCATGAGTTAATCGGAACCGGAGAAACAGGTTTTGCGGTTAAAAATATAACCGAACTCAGACAGGTGGTTGCAGATCCGGCACTTGATATTCCAAAATCTTCATTAAGTCTGTATCTTGCAAATATAGGAGCGGCAATTGCCCCTGTTAATTTCAAGTCCAAATACAGCAACGCATCGGAGAAGTCCGGTAAGGTCAATAAATATGTATGGGTAACTTTGGGAGTATCCGTAATTGTTGCAAGTATTCTGCTTGCATATCCTACCATACTTAATATGGCCAAGAAGTTAGAGAAGAAAGACCTTCAGAACAAAATAGACCAGATTAAATATGTTCAGGAAACGGTTAATGCTTATTATGATGCCATAGATAAATATTCCGATATAGCTGCATTTGATCTCATGGCAACCAACCCGGATGATAATGTCATAGATTTTATTACATATCTTGAGACGCATATGCCTTCCGATATTTCAATTAACAGCATGTCTGTGGCAAGCGGAAGCGTATCAATTTCGTGTCAGGGCAGTTCCAAAGAGTCAATGGCAGCTTTCATTACGGCGTTAAAGGCAAGTCCTGATATATCCAATGTATATTCCGCTTCATTAAGTGAGAGCATGGATATTAACGGAATTGTGACAGTAAGTTATTCAATTACCTGTTATTTTGCCCATGTTGATGAGAATGCGGTTGAAGAAGGGGCATCTTCAGACGAGACGGTTGAAGAGACTACAGCAGAAGATACATCGGAGAAAGATGCAGATGATATATTGAATGATGTAGAAAAGGAGGCGGAATAGTATGAAAATTTCAGCTAAAGAAAAAACATTACTTATTATTCTGGCTTCTGCCATACTGGTATTCTGTGCATTTTTCTTCGGATACAGAAATATTTCAAAACAAAATGACGATTTGGACTCTCAGATTAAAAAACTGAATTCCAAATATAACAGTCTTCAGATTATGAAGCTTAATGCCAAAGAATACCAGGAAGATACTGTTGAATATAACAAAAGAAGCGAAGATATCCTTAATAAATTCGACACAGGATTTTCACAGGAATATTCTATTATGTTCCTTAAGGGAATAGAAAATAAGACAGGTGCATGGCTTAACCAGGCTGGTCTTGCCCAGACGGAGGCTATATATAATTTCGGACAGACTACCTCGTCCAATCCTGCCACACCCGGAAGTTCGGTATATACCACCGATTATCAGGGATATAAAACAACCATGAATCTTGCATACGAAGTCAGCTATAAGGGACTTAAGGATATGATAAATTATATCAATAATTATAAGTACAAATGTACCATTGATTCATTATCCATGTCATACAATGCTGACAGTGATACCGTATCAGGTTCTCTGGTACTTACCCAGTATGCAATTACAGGCTCAGACAGAGAGTTCAAAAATATAGTAACCGAAATACCTCTTTCCGGAACCGGTAACATATTCAGTTCTTCCATATTTGAACCGGGAGCAAATATTGATGTTGCCAACGGGGACAATATTATAAGCGATTATGATGTTTACCTGTCATTACAGTCATCAACAGCCGATGTTAATGCACTTTCAATGGGAATGAAGGATGATATAACAGGAGAATCCTTAATTGAGTGTAATGACAATAAATCCCAGGTAGTGGGAATTAAGATTGTAGGAGAAGCGGGAAATTATCGTGTATGGTATACCGTGGATGATAAGAAGTATCCGGTTGAAAACTTTGCAAAGGGCGCTGCATTCAACCCGGGAGATTTGTTGTCATTCCTTATAATCAGCTCACCGCGAACAGGAGAAAATGACCTTAGCGGGGTTAATATAACTATTGCCAACTTCTCAGATATGACACTGAGTGTCAAGATTATTAACGAAGACAGTGAAAATCCGAGAGTTGTTGTGGATTCTGTTTTAGGTGATGTACTTATTTTTGATTGATAATTAAGAATGTTTTGTGGTTTTCTTCAAAGAGAAAGGTGAATGGTATGAAGTTTTTAAAATCCTCAAAAAAGAATAAGGGTTTTTCACTTGTGGAGGTTATTGTAACCATGGCAGTTATTACCATTATCAGTATACCTATCATAAGAACCTTTCTGGTTACGGCCAATGTTAACAGAAATGCCAAAAAACTTCAGAATGCTACCGACATTGCGCAGAATATTGAAGAGTATTTCACAACCAGGGATCTGGAGCGTATTATTGCCCAGTATTCTGAACCGGGTGCGGATTCAATATGCGGTGAATTTGTTAATGAAGAGGATATTACTGTTTTCCGTAATATCGGAGACGGTTCCCTGGATGAATCGGGAGTTCCGTATTACAAGGGAATTGATGACGAAAAGTTCTATGTTACTGTTGTTGTGGATAAATCAACTTATGAGCAGGATGAAGATGCGGATGGTGTCAGCGGTATTAACAGTAAGACAGCTCCTTCACTTCAGAACCTCTATGGCAATAACATAGTTACCTGTTTCAAAGAACTTCTCAAATATGATACCAGTGCCAAATCTCATTTTGAGGATGAAGGATTCACAAACATAAATGAAATAACAAAAGAAACGCTTGTTAAGCTTTCGGTGGTGCAAAAAGCGGATGAATACGAGTATACATATTCCTACAAAGCTGTTTACAAGCTTAACGGAAAAGAATGGTCAGGCTCTCCGGATTATACACTTTTAAAGCATGGTGTTGTTAACAAGAGCGCAGCCGCACTTCCGGGTTTATGTGTAATATATCAGTCCTTCGACAGTGATACCACAAGAGAAAAGTGCAGTGACATTGTAAGAGTCCAGTATAATTTTGAAAATACAAGCGGAGCAGATGATGCAGAAAAACCGTTGGGAGCTTATGTTATAAGCCAGACCGGAGGTAAAGAAATAAAGACGGCTAATATATTCGTTGAGCATAACGGCAGTACGGATGGCTTTACGGAATATATCAACAATAAAAACGGTCTTTCAGTTTCGTCAAATGTCAATGAATCACTGACAGCCGGAGACAAGAGTATTGTTACTCTGTATGCCGTCAGCGTATATATAAAATATGATGAGTGTTTTAATAAATCAGAAAGCTCTTCTGAAAAGGAATATGTTAATCACATTATGACACTGGAGGATATTTATACATCTGTATCATCAACAAGGGAGGAATAGCCCATGAAAAAAATGACAGCGTTGTTAAGAAAAAATAATAAAGGTGCATCCATGGTAGTTGCGCTTATTGCAATTGCTTTTGTGGGCATCCTTGCGAGTGTGGTTCTTTCATCTGCGGTAACCAATTATAAATTAAAAGTCATGAATAATAAGGCTAAGAAAACATTCTACAGTGCAGAGTCCGCTCTTCAGGAAATAATGGCCGGACTTAGTGCTGATTGTTACAGTGTACTTGAAAATGCATATTTGTACACGGTAAGCCACCTTGCTGCGGACGGAACTCTTGTAAAGAATGATGCTGCCAATAATACGGTACATGATGAATATGTAAAAGGCATTTATGAAATGATATTAACCGAGGATAACAAAGGAGCAGACGGACTTGAGGAGTATCTTTCTTCATTCCTTACAAATCCCGAGAATGCCAAAGTCGTTTCCGTAGGAAGCATTTCTTATAAGGAAGGTTCGTCATCCGAGGAGGGAATAAGTCTTCTTTCCGAGGAGGAAACGGTTTACGGCAAATACAGCGGGATAGTCTTAAATGATGTTATCGTACAGTACAAAGAAAGCCGTACAGACTATTTCTCAAATGTTACAGTGGATTTGGAACTTACATATCCGGATGCATGGTTTGATTTTGTAAATGACAAGAGCTCACTTGATACATATCTTGACTATTGTTTCATAGGTATGGGCGGTGTTTATTTTGATAACGGAGATTCCCGCATTGAAGGAAATATATATGCCGGTAAAGAGGGCATAACAGTAAGCAGACCGGGAGGACTTGTTGTAGGAGAAGGTAATAAGGTTTCTCTTTTTGATGGCATTCTGGTTACGCCGGGAAGCATTCTTCTCAATGATAATGCAGGATTGACCACGAACAGTACAAATATCTGGTGCGATAATATTATTGTAGGCGAATACGGTTCCCACGCAGGAGCATCATTTACCATGTCGGCAAATGATACGGCGTATGTATCAGATGACCTTAATATATGGGGTGTGGGAAGCGATGTTGTTCTCGGTGATAAATATTACGGATACAGCTACGGCGGTTCGGCTGCCAAGAGCAGTGCCATCGTAATTAACGGAGAAAAAGGAACATTGGACGCTTCGGGAATAAGGAAACTTGTTCTTGCCGGACATTCTTATCTTGATTTGGGAGAAGATGTTAATGATTATATGACTGCAGATTCCATCGGAATTAAGGCAAGCCAGGGAATATATCTTGTTCCGGTTAAGTATATTTCATCTTCAAATGTAGTTAATGCAACCAATCCATACAAAGGAACCGTTCAGGATTGGAAAAAAGCCGGAATTACAGTTGATCTTACAGAATTTTTTGCGTATGACCTTTTGAATCAGACCGCCCCGTATGTGGTAAAGCAGTCCGAGGGAAAATGTTATATTTATCTTAACTTTAAAGATAAAGCATCCCAGGTTAAATATGTGGATTATATTCTGGGAAGAGAGAGTACATATGACCCTAACGGAGACCTGGATGAACTGAAGGCAATACTTAGGAACAGCACAGATGCTTTTGCAGCAAGTATTTCACTTCCGTCATCAGGAGATAATACAATTATTACGAGCGGTACCATATACGACAGTGATGATTTGAGCGGCCGCGTAGGTGAAGTTAAAGAAGCAACCGACGATTTGGGAATGCAGACAATCTGTATTGATAAGAGTAACCGTTTTGGTGTGCTTAATATGCTTTTGTATGACATTGCAGAAGATTATGAAAACTTCACCAATGAAGATATAAGCTGTGCAGGCCTTGATGTATCATTTGTGACTGTTGCAGGCAAGACTGTGAACAGCTATTCAAATTCAATTTATGAAAATATTATTGACACCACATCTGTTACCCCTGCACTTGCAGACAGAAGTGAATTGTGGCATAAAGAAAAAACCTTTAACTTAAGTACCGGTGCGGTAAATGCAACAGGAATCATTTACGGCGGCGGAGTAAGCGGAAGCGACACAATTGTGGTAAACGGAGATGCAGATAATGACGGCGCTGTGGATTACAACGGCGGAGTGATTCTGGCTTACAATAAGAATGTAAGAGTTACATCTGATTTTACGGGACTTATTATTACCAATAAGAGTATCATTGTAGATGAAGGTGTTACAGTTAAAGCCAACAATGACCTTGTGGATACGATGTTAAAAGACAGCGAGTTTGCAACACTTGCACAGTATTTCTTTACATATCAGACAACTAATGACCAGACAAAGATGACACCGGATCAGATATCAAAAGATGATTTAATTAGTGCGGTTAACTGGAGAAAGAATTATGCGCAGTAGAAAAAATTCAGGCTTTTCCATGGTTGAACTGATTGTTACCATTGCAATTATGGCAATTTTAATCGGAACGGCCGGATTAAGCTATATGATTGTCAACAAATCAAATGTAAAAAAAGCGGCAGAGACGATTGATGACTGCTTTACCCTGTGCAGAGAGAAAGCTATGACCAATTCTGCCGAAGAATGGAATGTTACGATTAAATCCGGCAAAGTTGAAGTGAGAAAGCTGACACTTGATGATGATAATAACATTCAGACAGAAGTGGTTGAGACAAGAAGCCTTCCTTCAAAAGTTGATATTTACATAACAGAGCCCGGAACAGCCAATGAAATATATATTTCAGGTGACGAAGGCGACAAGGAAAGCGTATCTGTTTCATTTAAGCTTTTATCCGGAGAAGTAGGCAAAATATATTTTGACGGAAACCGGGACGGAGAGTATATGTATCCGTCAACGGGCAGCACTTCTACGGGATGCAGGATTGTGGTGGATTACAAGAATAAAAAGTCATACTGCATTGAATTATTTTATTCTACAGGAAGACATATTGTTGAGGAAATGTCAATCGAAAAATGAGGTAAGCAATGAAGAAGTTACGGGAATTACAATTAAATAAAGGTGTTTCTTTAGTTGAGGTTCTTGTAGCAATTGGAGTCAGCTCAATTGTAATGGTGGTAATATTTGCATTTATTTCCTCCGGAAGCAATTTTTTCAAAAGACAGAGCAATTCCATAGATTTACAAAATGAACTGCAGGAGGCTTCAAATAAAGTTTCCGATACACTCATGGAGGCTACGAATCTTATCATCAGGAAGAACGGTGACGATATATACATATATACAGGTGGTGAATATGACCAGATAGAGGATAAGGTTGTATTTGACAAAAACGCCAAGGTTAAGCCTAAATTAATCTACTGGAGCAGTACTGCCAATTCCCTTTATGTACTAGATACACTTGACGGAATTGATACTTCCGGTGATGAGGAACTTAATAAAATCGACAGGGCCTACTGCATGTCCGAATATGTATCGGCCATCAGAATTAAACCCAATTCAAATTGTGAAATAGTTAACAACAGCATTACCGGTGTAACCGGATATACGCAGCCTTTAATGATAGACATCGAAATAGAGGTTTCCAATAAAGGCGAGGAAAGACATGACGAGAAAACGGTAACATTAAGAAATTCCATTGATACATTTATATATTACAGTAAAATATATAAAGTACAAAATGACGGAACCTTAAAGTAACTTATGTGAAAATGTTTTGAAAGCAGGTGTTTTCATGAAAGATTTGAAAAAGAAAAACAGAATAGCAGCCTTTGGGGCGGTACTACTTTCGTGCATACTCGGATTATTCGGAATAATGGCCAACCAATATCTTGATGTAGGAGCGGACCCGTCGGCTGATACAATTAATGGTGAGACACCATTGGATATCAGCAACAAACAGGCAGGTATTCTTAAGAATATTATGGAGGCAGGGGATAAATTCACTGTTCTCGAAATAGTTCCTTATGAGACTGCGAGCATATTCAATGTTATTACCGGTTCCGAAGAATTAAGAAACCGGCTTGCCGATCAGGACGCTGCCAAAATGCTCTATGACAGTGCCCCTTACGAAAGTGCGGTAACGGATGGAAATATAACTACCAAAACAACGAAAAACGGCCTTTTCGGAGAGCAGTCCGTATCAATTGAATATGACAGCTCTACGGGGCTTTATAATGTTCTTTATCCTAATTATTTCCTGGATTTAATTATCGATAAGTATGAATATCCGGAATATTATGAGTATTTTTCCGAAAACATGATAGTTGAGAGTAAAACACCGGCTGAACTTAAGGAAATTGATTTTTCAACATGCCAGTATGATTTTATATATGTTGTTAATGACAGAGCCGACGAGCTTACTGCTGTGGACCGTGTGAATTATTTTGCCAAGACAGGTACCACTTCAGGCTCCGGCACCCAGAAAACATATGACAGCAGCAATGATATTGACTGGGAAACTGCGGTTAAATTAATCGAAATGATATATACCGGACATTCCCATACACATAGTGATGATACAGGGGTTAATGCTCCGATACCGGCTATTTTCCCATCAGGCGGAACATTCAGTGTTGATTCAAGCGTTAATCTTGCCAAATTTGTTAATTTCATGATTGTTTCAACAGGATATGCAAATCCGGAAACCAATTATGCCGATTCAGCCGTAGTGACTGTATGGAACAGTACAACCGCTTCCAATATGGAATTAAAGACGGCATATAATTATCTTCTGAATATGATTGATACCAAAGAATATTCGGCACTTCTTACCAAAGCATCCGAACAGGGCGTATTTACAACAGGTGCCCATGTGTTTAACGATATTGTTGTTATCAATAGTGATACTGCAGAAATAAACCTGTATAATATTGCCAAAGGCGGAACAGGTTCCGAGTACAGCCAGTCAGCTTCTGACAGAGGAGTTGGTAAAGACGGTACTTATACGGTGGGAGACGAGCTCGAATACCTGCTCGGTAATTACGGCTACCGTGATGCCAAGGTAAAGATTCTTGAAATCGAACCTTGCAATGATTTCGAATATGATAACTTAGCATCAATCAAAAAGCTTGCGGACTATCTCAGAATGCGTGGATGCAGTTCCTGGAGTTCAATGGATGATGTTAATAAATATATGAGTATAACCTATCTCACAACAGAGGGATTTAATACTGTCAATTATGACCTGCTTGCTGAATTTGACCTTATTATCATTGGTGACAAGTCAGGAGCCATGGGAACATATAATGCCCAGGGCGGTCCTATTGTAGGAGTTTTTGCACTGCATAATGACAGTACACTTAATTTCTCGGGACTTGATTACGGATACATATATACCTCATATGGTGATACGATTGAGCCGGACGGAACAAAGAGACTGGCAGGCAATGACATATCGGCCAAAAAACTTGCCGAACTTAATGAATATGTGTCAGTAGGCAAGCCTGTAATGTTAAGCAGCAGACTTTATGATGTGACAGGCTCAGAGAACACATATGTGGTACAGCCTTCTTCCAATATGTACTCTTTCCTTACAGGACTTGGGACTGCCAAAGATAATGGCTCCGTAATCTCAGAAGAACAGGCATCAAGAAGACTTTACAGTGCCGTTTCAAAGCATTACATGATGACCCTTATGGGAACAAGTAATTATAACCAGACCATACTTAGATATGATACGGACGGACTTGTTTCAAGCGAATTTATCGATACTACCAAAGAAAATGCAATAGATTTCACATTCGCAATCAGAACAACCAAGAATGCGGATTGTATTGTTTCACTGCTTTATGATAAGGACATGGATGGTTTTTATGAATCATCACTTGAATGTGATGCTCAGATGACCTCCAATACAACTTATATAGAGACCTGGAAAGTAACCGCAAAGATACCTGCGTATTATTCAGGACTTCTTTCATGGAAGCTTGTGATTGAAGAAAATACCACGGGAGACAGGGAAATTAAAAAATTCTATTCCCTTGTGGATGAAGATGTTGCCAACGCAGTTGTACTGGAAGTAGTTGATGATATTAACAATGCATACTGCAATAATGATGAACTTTTAGACCTCATTGAAAAAGCTGAGTCCAAAATCGGATATGGAATCAGTATGTATGCGGTTACGGCAGAAGAATTTATAAATCAAAAAGGAAACCAGTTAGACGACCTTCACTGTTCAATACTTATTCTTTCATCAAATGCAATAACAGACATTGAAACCCTTAACGCAGTTCAGAAATTTGCCGAATTCGGAAAGACCATAATTCTTACTTCAAATTGTATGGATAATGCCGAATATGACAATCTTTTCAGAAATAAGTTTGCAATGAACCGTTATAACAACAGCTTAAGCATTAAGCCGGATTCAGAGACCCAGGGATATACGGATTACTACCTGTATCAGAATATGACAGATGATGCCATAATTTACGGAAATGCGCAGACTTACGGATTCGGAGTCGTTACCGAATATACATTGACAGATTCGTCTTCAACCGAGCCGGATTCTTCTGCATCATGGAGTAAGAGTTATCCGCACGGATCTGACGGCAAACAGGTATGGGCAAGAGTATCTGTATGTAACGGAGACGGTGAAGCCTTATTCACCAAGCTTCAATATGTAGGAAGCCAGGAATACACCCAGTCATGGGGAACTCTTATAACATATTATTATGCATCTTCTTCTGCTTATACGGCATCTGACGGTGAGTGGAAGACATCTCCTGAGTACAGCGACGACAAACCATATCTTTGGGTAAGTGTACGCTGGGCAGGAGACGGATGGAACAACAATTATAAAGAGCTGGCCACCATAAATATGAATAGTTACACAGGTTCTTCCGAAAGTACAGGTTATCATTCATATATAGCGGATGAAGCAAATAAGAGTCAGATTACAATGTATCCGTATGATGTAACGGAAACACAGACAATGAATATATCAGGCACCACCTCACAGAAATATCAGCTTGATATGGAAGAGAATCTGGTTGTATGGTATACACTTTCAAGTGACAGCAGTTCAACCTATTACGGAGACAATCCGCTTAACGGACGCAACAATTATTATCTGTACTCTATTGATAAAATGATTTATACCGGCATGGGAAGCGCCGACACCATGACTGACGAGGAGAAGAGGCTGTTTGTAAACATGATTGTATTCGGACAGACGATAACTAATCATGACCCTATTATTAAGATTACAAATGCAGCCCAGTCCGATGTAACAGGTGAATACATAATCTATACGGATGATATGGACAATGCATTGGATATCCACTTTATGGCAATAGACAGAGACCTTGGCATTGGAGTCAAACTTGAAGAGAATAAGGAAATAAATCCAAACAAGGGAAGCATAAAATGGACTGCCAATACTTCTGAAGGCGTAAGAGAAGGCAGTTTTGACGGATCGGTATTCTATAATGTGAAAGAAATGAGCCTTGAAATTGTGGGAACTGCATTCAGGGAACTTATGCTCCAGGATATGACCGTCGAAAATGAAGGTCATACCGTATGTCTGTCCGCATACAAAGTATCCACGGACGGAAGAGTGACCCTGACATTCGAAGTATCAGACGATTTCGGTGCGGTGGGAACATGTACCCTTACAATCATTAACAGGGATCTTTTCGATCTGGACTAGTTTGTTCTATGATTAACAGGATGTAAAGAAATTGGACATCAATTAAGCGAAAGCGCTTTTTCGGACAATTTCTTTACATCCATTTTTTTATTATATTTTAATCAAAAATTTATGTATATTTAATTTACTTGACCAAAAACAGATGATAAAATACAGATACAATCTTTTTCGGAAATATTCTCAGGCGTTCGCCGATTTTTCCCGGAATTTTTGTTTTTAATAAAATAGAGAGATGAACTTAAGGAGGTATTAATGGTAGGAAAAGTTCATTCTGCGGCAGTTTTAGGGATTTCTGCGGAAATTATTGAAGTTGAGGCAGATGTATGCGGAGGATTTCCGTCTTTTGAAATGACGGGGAATCTGGGTAAATCTGCCAAAGAAGCCAAAAACAGAGTATATACAGCCATAAAGAATTCAAAGATTAAAATTGGTCCGTCCAAAATTACGGTTAATATGTCCCCTGCCAATATCCGTAAGGAAGGTCCGCATTTTGACCTGGCTGTGGCAATAGCCGTTTTGTGCGCCGGAGGAGTTATCGAAAACCACGAACTTAATGATATTTTATTTATAGGAGAACTGGGGCTTGAAGGACAGATTAATCCTGTCAAAGCTGTATTTCCAATGCTTCTTAAAGCTGTTGATAAAGGCTATGGAATATGCATAATTCCTAAACAAAATGAAAATGAAGCACGGTATGTAAAAGGAATTACGGTAATAGGAATAACCTCACTAAGTGAATGTGTGGCATATTTAAGGGGAATTAAAGAAATACAGCCGGTATCGGTACGAGATGATATCTCAGGTATAATATCAGATACAGATAATGACTTTGATGAAATCAAAGGCCAGAAAGCGCTTAAAAGGGCTGCGGCAGTTGCGGCAGCTTCAATGCATAATATTTTGATGATAGGACCTCCAGGAGGAGGCAAGACAATGACAGCTTCACGGATTATTTCTCTGATGCCGCCTCCTACGGGAGAACAATGTATTGAGATTACCAAGGTTTACAGCGTGGCAGGACTTTTGAACAATGGGGAAGGTCTTATTACAAAAAGACCGTTCAGGGCTCCTCATCATACCATAACAGCCGCTGCAATGGCGGGAGGAGGTGCATATCCGGTTCCCGGGGAAATAAGTCTGGCACAGCATGGCATTCTGTTTTTGGATGAGCTTAATCTTTTTGACCGCAGGACGATTGAAACACTCAGAAGTCCCATGGAAAAAGGAACGGTAACTATTGACAGGGTTTACGGAAAATATGAGTATCCGGGAAATTTTATGCTTGCTGCGGCCATGAATCCGTGTAAATGCGGATATTATCCCGACAGGAATAAATGCAGATGCACACAGAGCGAAATAAACAGATATTTTGGCAGAATAAGCCGTCCCATACTTGACAGAATTGATATTTGTGTCTGGGCGGGCAGAGTAGAGTATGATGACCTGAAAAAGGATGCGGATGAGAAAAATAATACGGCGGCTATGCGGGAAAAGGTTATGAATGCGTATAAGCTCCAGGAAAAGAGGTATGAAAACTGCAATTTTAAACGGAATTCATGTATTCCGGACAAATATATTTCCGAATACTGTGTTTTGGAAAAAGATGCCGAACAACTCATAAAATCGGCATTCGATAAATATGATTTAACTGCGAGAGGATATAAAAGAACACTTAAGGTGGCAAGAACAATAGCGGATATGGAAAATCATGACAGAATAACGGTAAGTGATGTGGCGGAAGCGGTAGGATACAGGATGGTGGAAAATGGATAGAAAATACTGGTTCTGGCTGAATCATATTGAAGGAATAGGAAATATTAAAATACGCAGACTGTTAGCTGCATTCCATGATGATGCTTCGGAAATATTTTTTGCGGAAATGTCACAGTTAAATGCAGTACCGGGTATTTCAGAAAAAGACATAATGAGAATCCTTGATGAGGATAATAAGAAAAGACGGCTGGAAGAGTATATGGCGGGGCCGAAAGAACAGGTGAAATATATATTTCCGATAGATCCTGAATATCCACAGAAACTTAAGGAAATATATGACAGGCCGCACATTCTGTATTATAAAGGAAGACTGCCGATACAGGAGAGACTTTCCGTGGCGGTGGTGGGTTCGAGAAACTGCTCTGAATACGGAGAAAGTGTTGCGACGGAGTTAGGGCGGCTCTTAGGGCAGGCGGGGGTAAATGTAATAAGCGGACTGGCAATGGGTATAGACAGTTTTGCCCACAGAGGAGCCGTGCTGTCGGGAGGCAGAACTTTCGGAGTTCTTGCAGGAGGAGTGGATAAATGTTATCCGGGAAGGAATTTTAATCTGTACGAAGATATGCTTCGAAACGGGGGCGTAATTTCTGAGTTCCCGCCCGGTACACCTACATCTCCGGGACTTTTTCCCCTCAGAAACCGGATTATAAGCGGACTGTCGGATGCGGTGATAATTGTAGAAGCAGGAGCCAAAAGCGGCTCACTTATTACTGCAGCCCAGGCACTTGAGCAGAACCGGCAGATATATGCAGTTCCGGGCAGAATAGGGGATACAGACAGTGAGGGTTGCAACCGGTTGCTCAGAGACGGAGCCCAGATTGTAACTTCCTATGAACAGTTATTTTGTGACCTTGGTTTATCTTTTTTTAATAAAAAGCAGGAAGAAAAAAATAATCTTGTACTTGCAAGGGAAGAAAAAATGTTGTATAGTCTATTACTGAAATTTAAACCCAAAAGCCTTGACACACTTTTAGACGAGTCAGGCATGGAACCGGGACAGGCTTTATCGGCACTTTTAGGGCTGGAATTGAAGGGTTTAATTAAAGAAAAAGGCAAAAATTTTTACATAAGGATTATATGAAGAGGATTAATTTAGAAAGTTGATAACCGGTTTATCCGGTGACGGAGGGCAATTATGGCAAATTATCTGGTGATAGTGGAGTCTCCTGCTAAGGTTAAGACAATTAAAAAATTTCTTGGAGCCAATTATGAAGTAGCGGCATCCAACGGACATGTAAGGGATTTACCAAAAAGCTCCTTGGGAATTGATGTGGACGGAGATTTTGAGCCTAAGTATATTACTATAAGGGGCAAGGGGGATGTGCTTGCCAATCTCAGAAAATTAGTAAAAAAGGCTGACAAAGTATATCTCGCAACCGACCCGGACCGTGAAGGAGAGGCTATATCATGGCATCTTGCCAATGCCCTTAAAATAGAAGAAAAAGATATTAACAGAATAAGTTTTAACGAGATTACCAAAAATGCGGTAAAAGCATCAATTAAAGAACCTCGTAAGATTAATATGGACCTTGTGGATGCACAGCAGTCAAGAAGAATTCTTGACCGTATGGTTGGATATCGCATAAGTCCGCTTCTCTGGGCCAAAGTTAAAAGAGGACTTTCGGCAGGCCGTGTCCAGTCTGTGGCATTAAGAATAATATGTGACAGGGAGGACGAAATTAACGCATTTATTCCTGAAGAGTACTGGACAGTTGATGCCGTTCTTAAAGTTGAAGGTGAAAAGAAGCCTTTAACGGCTAAATTTACGGGAACAGATACGGATAAAATCCAGCTTCACAGTGAAGCGGAGGTTAATGAAGTACTGGACGGTATTAAAGGACAAAAATTCTCCGTCATAGATATTAAGACGGGAGAAAGAGTTAAAAAAGCTCCGCTTCCTTTTACCACAAGTACATTACAGCAGGAGGCTGCAAAGACTCTCAATTTTTCTACGCAGAAAACAATGAGAATTGCACAGCAGCTTTATGAAGGTGTGGATATAAAAGGAAAAGGTACAATAGGTGTAATTACTTATCTGAGAACCGATTCGACAAGAATTTCCGATGAGGCCGACAGACTTGCAAGAGAATTTATAAAAGAGACATACGGTGACAGCTATTATCTGGCGGCTGAAGAAAATAAAAAGAGCGGCAAAAAGATCCAGGATGCCCATGAGGCAATAAGACCTACGGATATAAGACTTCTGCCTACGGACATTAAGGACTCTCTTTCAAGAGACCAGTTCCGTCTCTACCAGTTAATATGGAAGAGATTCACAGCCAGCAGAATGGCAAATGCGGTATATGAGACTACCCAGGTTAAAATCGGTGCCGGAAAATACCGGTTCGGGGTGTCTACATCACACATCCTTTTTAACGGATATATGTCTGTATATATGACTGAGGAAGATGAAAAATCAGACAGCCTCATGCTTAATTCTATTAAGAAAGATTCTGTTCTTACACTTGACAGGTTTGATAACAAACAGCATTTTACACAGCCTCCAGCGCATTATACGGAAGCATCGCTTGTTAAGACACTTGAAGAGTTGGGAATAGGCAGACCTTCCACATATGCGCCTACAATCGGAACGATTATTGCGCGTAGGTATGTAATTAAGGAACAGAAGAACCTGTTTGTGACAGAACTTGGTGAAGCAGTTAATAAGATTATGCTTCATTCATTCCCTTCGATAGTTGATGTAAACTTCACCGCCAATCTTGAGTCTTTGTTAGACAAGGTGGAAGAGGGAAGCGTTAATTGGAAAACAGTTGTAAGTAATTTTTATCCTGATTTGGATGAGGCTGTTAAAATTGCTGAGAAAGAACTTGAAGCTGTTAAAATCGAGGATGAGGTTACTGATGTGGTCTGCGAAAACTGCGGACGCAACATGGTAATAAAATACGGCCCTCACGGAAAGTTCTTAGCATGTCCGGGATTTCCTGAATGCCGCAATACCAGACCGTATCTTGAGAAAGCGGGAGTTGCATGTCCTGAGTGCGGTTCGGATGTAATCATTTTGAAGACCAAAAAAGGCAGAAGATATTTCGGATGTGAAAATCCGGAATGTAAATTTATGTCATGGAATAAGCCATCGGATGTTAAATGTCCGGCGTGCGGCGGATATATGGTTGAAAAAGGCAACAAACTGATGTGCGCCAACGAGCAGTGCGGTAAAGTTATTAATAAAGACTGATTTATATAAACTATTAAGAAAATTGTACCTGATTTTCAGAAAATTTAATGCTAGCGTAAAATTTTATTCGGATTAAATGAGAAGAGAACACCACTTTGTGATA
>JBJENE010000059.1:0-26468 GCA_051880035.1 Butyrivibrio sp. | reverse complement strand
CAATTTAAACAAATCCCTTATTTTAAGGGAAAAAAGACTTGACTATATAGGGAGGGATATACAATGAATAAAACTGAATTTACAAACAATATGCGGAATAACAAAATTGCCATGACGGCACACTTTGTCGTCATACTTGTCATGTTAGTTTTCTGCCTGCTCCAGGCGCAGGCCGGAATGGTTTCATGGCTTTATGTTCTCGGTGTATCTTTACTTGGACTTATTCCGGTAGCTGCAGAATTTATTATATGGAAAAAGAATAGAGACAGCCATATACTCAAACATTTTATCGCTGTAGGATTTGCACTTTTTTATACTACGATTCTTTTCACTTCGTCTCACAGTCTTGTGTTTGTTTTTGCAATTCCGATGATTCTTATAGGTTCAGTTTATAACGACCCTAAATATGTAATATTAGTTAATATCGGAACAATTCTTGAGAGTGTTGCAATTGTTGTTCTTGGTGCCTTAACCGACAAATTTGCATTTGCAGGCAGGGATTTTGCAACAATTCAGATTGTTATTATGATTCTGATTGGTATCTACTCATACCTGACATCCAAAACAATCCGGACAAATATGGAGCAGAAAATAAAACACACCGAGGAAGCACAGAGTCGTACGGAATCCGTCCTTGAAAGTATTTCAACAATGTCTTCTCAGTTAAAAGAAGGCATTGAAGATATCTACAAAGACATCGAGCACCTTAACAAAGTATCAGAATCGACAAGAACTGCCATGCAGGAAGTTTCGGATGGTACGGCTGACACCGCATTTGCCGTACAGGAGCAGCTTCTCCAGACCGAAGCCATCCAGAACAATGTCGACATTGTCAATTCTGCAGCAACGGAAATAACCAACAACATGAATCAGACAATGTCTGCTCTTTCTCTCGGAAGAACCAATGTAGAAACCCTTGTTAAAAAAGTTGACATATCTGTTTCCAACAGTAAAGAAGCTGCCAAGAAGCTTAACGAACTCAATACTTACATGGATGAAATGAACTCCATTGTTGCATTAATCAGCGGAATCGCTTCCCAGACAAGCCTTCTGGCACTTAATGCCAGCATAGAGGCAGCCCGTGCAGGCGATGCAGGAAGAGGCTTTTCTGTCGTAGCAACCGAGATTTCCGGAATGGCCACACAGACGGAAGAAGCTACATCCAATATAACCGCCCTTATTCAGAATGTTACTTTGGCAATCAAAGATGTCATTGATGTAATCCATCATATGATTCTTGGCATTAATGACGAAAAAGAAGCTGTGGGCAATACCGAAAACAGCTTCCTTACAATACATAACAATAACTCTTCAATACATGATAATATAGAGCGTCTTATTAAGGATATAGATAAACTTAAGGCTTCCAATCAGGCAATTGCCGAATCCACACAGACGATTTCTGCGGTTTCGGAAGAAGTTTCTGCCCATGCAACAGAAACCATGAGTGTAGAAACGGAAAATGCCGAAATCCTTCTTAAGATATCCGATAAAATGAATAAACTCATTGAACTTACCAAATAACTCTATTCCCGGTTCATTTGGGTATACTGTCTGCCACACACAAAGCACCCCACCCCGTTTACGGCAGATTATTGCCAGTATTATATACTCCGTATCATTAAGATTCAAAAAAGGGCAGTAAAAACTCCCCCATAAGAAAAAGGGGCTGTTTTTTTACAGCCCCTTAAAGTTATTCTGCATTATCGTTACTTAGTTCTGAGAATCTGTTTCCCTTTTTGTCTTTACTGCAACCGTTAAAACAATTGTCGCACATGCCAATATTGCCAGGCATACAAACGGTGCCATTCCTGCATCTGAGGAGTCAACATCACCGGACGACTTCTTTTCTGCAAGGGTATAGATACTGAAGTGATTTGTCTTAAACTCTGCATTATCGCCGTTTATTGTTACAGGATATTCCTCTATCTTTCCGTCATCAGATACATAGTAAACTGCAAGTTCCTTGTCTTTAAGAAAATCCGGAACAGGAATATTAACACTAAAATATCCATCTTCAACACTTGTTATATATTCATCTTTAATATTGGAATATAATTTCAAATCAAATGACTGACTGTTTTCAACATTCAATTTCTCCATTATTTTTTCGTACTCTTGACCGCTTGTTATTGCGCTTGCTTTTATGGTTGCATCAACAGGTACCGACTTGCTGGTTGTGGCAATCGAAATATTTGTAGCTGCATCCACGGTCTTTTTCTCTGCCGGAGGCTGAATCATCTTTGAGCTGTCCGGTACAATAAGAATATTATACTCGCTGTCATCAATTTTTAATTTATAATATTTTTCAATACCTTCAGGCAAGTCTAATGATGTTTCATCATAGTCAAAATAATTTAAATCGGCTGTATTTCCTCCATCCAGTATCTGTACACTTTCATCACCCAGATAGTCATTGATTCTGGTTTGTGCGACCTTCATCAGATCAGCTTCCGGTGTGTCGGTAGGAACATAAATAACATTTTCTAAGCTTCCTCCTAAAAATTCGGATGCAGCATAAGCTATGCCGTCATAATATAATGAACCTATACCGGCAAGTACTGTAAAGAAGTTTCCGCCATCACCTGCACGAACATCAATAATCAATGAAATGTTTGTATTCTTGAATCTTTCCTTGTATTCGCTGGAGAAATACGCAAAAGCATTGTGTGTGTCACTTTTGCATCCACTCTTATAATAGTCTATCAAATCCAAATCATTAACAGGAAAGCATTCGGTTCCATGTAATTCTCCGACATACTCTGTGATTTTCCTTGAAACTTCCTTATTCTCTTCGCGATATTTTATTTTGACATTGTCGTACGTCTCTGTGCCGGCGATGCACATAACAGATAAAGAACCGCTGGTGTAATCACCGGGATTGTCCGAGATAAGAAAACCGCCGTAACAATCTTCTACATTTTGAATAAGAAATCCTGAGATGTATGCAGATGCCTCTATATCATTTTTAGGTGTGATGCTGTCAATCTCAATTGTGCATCCATTGCTTAACTCCAATGTATCCGCTGCAGAAACATCATAATTTTTAGTGCCGATACATATTGTTAAAAACAGTGCTACCAAACCAAAGCATAAAACTTTTATTCCTTTTTTTCGTTTCATAACCATACCTCCGTTATCTTTTGATTCTCTGCCGAAACCATAAAATTATTCATATCCATTATATATATATATATATATAGTCAAGTAGAAAATAAGGATTTTACATTTTTTATGAACCATTTTTTTGAATACAAAACAGAGAAAGTGGTATGCTATTAATATCAGCGAAACGAATAATGGATATTACGGAAATCAAGGAATGAATGATGGGATGTTTTCTGTTAATCCCTGAAGGTCCGCAATGCCTCTATTGTCTGTGTTATTAAATCATCCAGTTCCCATCCGAGCATCGCAGCTCCGCGCTCTATTACTTCTCTGGAGCATCCCGCCGCAAAATTTTTTGTTTTATACTTTTTCTTAACGGATTTAAGTTCCAGATCCTGTACACTTTTTGACGGCCGCATAATTGCCACGGCTCCTATAAGGCCCGTTAATTCATCGACCGCATACAGAACCTTTTCCATTTCATGTTCAGGCTTTATATCTACGGTAATTCCGTATCCATGGCTTGCTGTAGCATGTATGATTCTTTCATCCACTCCTCTGTCCCTCATTATCTGCTGTTCCTTAATGCAGTGCTCTTCAGGATATAATTCAAAATCCAGATCATGTAAAAGACCTACTATTCCCCAGAATTCAGCTTCATCGCCATATCCCAGCTTATTTGCGAAATATTTCATTGTCTGTTCCAGAATCTGTGCATGCTCCAGATGAAATTCATCTTTATTGTACTCTGTCAACAACTCCCATGCTTCTTCTCTTGTCATAACAAAACCTGCCTTTCCAAATCCGGTTACATTCAGAATTTTTTCTTAGTTTACAATTGTTTCTATCTGTTTTCAAGTGCATTTTTTATTCTGAGCAAAGCATCCGCCAATACTGTTCTTGGGCATGCCGTGTTTATTCTTTGAAAACCTCTTCCGGAATCTCCGAAAATTTTTCCACTGTCCAGCCATAGTTTTGCCTTATGAATAATCAGTTTTTCAAGTTCATCATCCGAAAGGCCTGTTTCCTTAAAATCCAGCCAAATTAAATATGTTCCTTCCAAACTTACCATTTTCACGCCCGGAAGATTTTCTTTAACATATTTTCCGGCAAATTCAATATTGGCTTTTACATAAGAATGCATTGCATTATACCATTCATCACCGTATCTGTATGCAGCCTCACATGCCACTAATCCCATTACATTAAGCTGGCTGTAGCCTGCCTTGTCAATCTCCCTGCGAAAAGCCCTTCTTAACTGAGGGTTTTGTATGAAGATATTGGATATCTGAAGTCCTGCCAGATTAAAGGTTTTACTTGGCGATGTACAGGTTATTGTTATCTCTTCGTATTCCTTTTTTATATGGGAAAACACCTGATGTTTTCCGTGAAAAACAAAATCCGCATGAATTTCATCACTCACAACAATAACTTTATTTCTGTAACATATATCTCCGATGCGGCTAAGTTCCTCCTTTGTCCACACTCTGCCTACAGGATTATGAGGATTGCAAAGGAAAAATAAATGTATGTTATTTTCAATTATTTTATCTTCAAAGTCTTCAAAATCAATATGGTATTTATTGTCTTCCTTATACACCAGGGTATTGCTTACCGCTATACGGCCGTTATCCTCAATCACTTCCCTGAACGGATAATATACCGGCATCTGGATTAAAACTTTATCTCCGGGATTTGTAAATGCTTTTACTGCCATTGCCAGAGCAAACACAATTCCCGGCGTTTTAACAAGCCATCTTTCAGAAACCGCCCAGTCATAATGTTTTTTCATCCATCCGCTTACGGCTTCAAAATACTCTTCCTTTGACTCGCTGTACCCGAAAATTCCATGACGGATTTGTTTATCCAACGCATCCTGTATATAAGATGAGGTTTTAAAATCCATATCGGCAACCCACAAAGGAAGCAAATCTTTTGGCATACCCCTTCTCTCGGCAAAATCATACTTCAGACAATTTGTATTTTTTCTGTCAATTACGGTATCAAAATCAAGATTTTTTTCCACGATGAAGCTCCTCCTTAGTTCTTTCAAACACATCCTTAAGCTCAAACAGCAAATCATTTGGGTCTTCTATCCCTACGGACAACCTGAGTACGCTCTCGGTAATGCCGTTTTTCTCAAGTACATCCTTTGGAACATCCGCATGAGTCTGGGTTACCGGATAGGTAATCAATGTTTCCACCCCGCCAAGACTTTCCGCAAACTGAATAAGCTTTACTTTTTCCAATACGGATAATGCAAATTCAGGACTTTCAACTACAAAAGTAAGCATGGCTCCAAAACCTCTGCTTTGCTTCCTCATTATTTCATATCCCGGATGCGTTTCAAGTCCCGGATAAATTACTTTTTTAACAGAACTTTCACTGCCAAGCCATTTGGCTATCTTAATTGCGTTGCTTTGCGCTTTTTCCATTCTGAGTGCCAGCGTCTTTATTCCTCTGAGGATGAGCCATGAATCAAACGGTGCCAGCCCCGCTCCGGTTGTTTTTATATTAAATCTTAATTGTTCGCTGATGTCTTCCCTTGATGTTACCAGAAATCCTGCCAGGGTATCATTATGCCCTCCAAGATATTTCGTTCCGCTGTGAACCACTATATCCGCTCCCAAATCCAGAGGATTTTGAAAATACGGTGACAGAAATGTATTATCAACAATTAAAAGCAGATTATGCTCTCCGGCAATTTTAGCCAACAATGCAATATCCGTAACATTCATCATTGGATTTGTAGGCGTCTCAATATAAATTGCTTTTGTATTTTCATTGATATATTTTCTTATATCTTCTTTTCCGCAGTCAATATTTGTAAAGGTGATTCCGTTTTTCTTTGATATATTGTCAAAAAGTCTTATGGTTCCTCCGTACAAATCTGCATCCGCAATTATATGGTCTCCCGGTTTAAAAAGTTCCATCAGGGCGGCAATTGCAGACATGCCGGTGGAAAAAGCAAAAGCATCTTTTCCGTTTTCAAGAGAAGCAACCGTCTTTTCAAGCTGCTCCCTTGTAGGGTTTTGCAATCTGCTGTAGTCATATCCCGTGCTTTGTCCCACACCGGGATGCGCAAATGTAGCAGTCTGATAAATCGGATAACTAATCGCACCATAGTGTTTTTTTTGTGCTTCTTCATCTTCCAAATGCACACATCTTGTCATTATACTTCTACCCATACAATTCTCCTTACATTGTCTTCTGATTAAGAGGATTACTATCTGTGTACATTCTATCATTTATAACCGTTCTAAGATAATTCAAAAAAAATATTAAGGCTTATAGGTTTATCCTATAAGCCTTAACCATTTTATTTCAATGCCTTTTCTTTAAATTTGGAAATCTCCTCAAGATATTTTTGCCCCAGAACACTGATTGTTGCTCCTTTTCTGGCAAGATACCCTATCGTCATCTTCTCGTCGGATTTAAGTTTTACGGCACAGTAATCGCTTCCGTTAAGTTCTTCACAAATTATACCGGAACACAGCGTATAACCGTTCAATTCTATCATAAGATTAAGCAGCGTTGCTCTGTCATTTGCCTTAATCAGCCTTTTGTACTGATATGTACTTAATACTTCTTCGGCAAAATAAAATGAATTATATTCTCCCTGTTCAAATGACAGACACGGGTACTCTTTTAAATCCTCCAGAGAAATTTCTTTTTCACCTGCCAAAGGGTGATATTTAGACATGTACGCATATATTCCGCATTCCATAAGCTCATGAAATTCCAGTCCGTATTCGTCAAAAAGCTTAGTTAACACCTTTCTGTTAAAATCATTCAGATATAAGATGCCGATTTCACTTTTGTAATTTTTTACATCATTAATAACTTCATAAGTTTTGGTCTCGTGCACCGCAAACTCATATTCATCCATGCCAAACTGCTTTACAAGCATTGCAAACGCTTTTACCGCAAATGTGTAATGCTGCATTGAAACACTGAATTTCTTTTTTACCGATTCCTTGCTTATATATCTTGCATCAAGTAAATCATACTGCTCAACCACCTGTCTGGCATACCCTATAAACTCTTCGCCCTCCGGAGTAATTTTAATCCCGCTCTGTGACCTTCGGAACAATTCTATTCCGATTTCTTTTTCCAGCGAATGAATTGCAGCGGAAAGGCTCGGCTGGGAAATAAACAGCTTTTTGGCTGTATCATTTAATGAATTTTCACCTGCAACCGCAATTGCATATTTTAACTGCATAAGTGTCATAACACCTGTCTCCTATGTATTATTTATTCCTTATCAGACATTGGCATAAATTCATAATGAGGCCGGAAGTCATTTCTTGGGTATAATTTTTGATACTGAGTAAAAATTCGGTTCATTATTAACGGAACATTATCCTTGCCTGCTTCCATGAGAATTAACAGAAACTGCATTGAACTGTAACGTGTACATATATCCACATTTCTTATATTCATTCTTACGGCAGTTTCCATACAACCCAATGCCTGTTCTATTTTTTCAATAAACATGGTATCATCGGAAACAACTTCCATCGTAATCATGGCAAGATGGCATGTATGTTTATATCTCTTTCCAAGATTGCTCATATACTCATATATCTTGGAAAATTCCCTGTTATCAAGATCCAGCGCCCCTGTATAACTTCCGCTGTCACAAAGTGCCCTTGCAATCTGTTCCAAATCCTTGCCTTCTACACCGGTATTCCGGTTATCCTGCTCAATCTGATGATAAAAGGAGAAGCTGTTCTTGCCGTTCTGCTTTATATAATATAAGGCCTTATCTGCCTTTGAATAGCATTCTTCAAAAGAGTCACCCATCTCACTCATACATAATCCGCCGGACAGCGAAGCTTCCCTGATTTCAACATCTTTATCTTTCTGCTCGTTAAATGTATCAAAAATGCTATTTACAATCCGTGAAACTTCGTCTTTTGAATCGTCCTTAATAAAAAACAGGAATTCATCTCCTCCAAGTCTGCAGGCAGAGGAATCCACAGCCTTCTCCCTGATAGTATCTCCTAACAGTTTAAGTACCCTGTCTCCCGACTTGTGACCGTAAATATCATTTATTTTCTTCAGGTTATCCATATCAAGAAATACAAGGCAACCTGCATGCTCTGACATCTCCTGGGAGATTTTACTTTCTCCCATGTTTCTCATAGGCAATCCGGTAAGATAATCAATATTTTCCGAATCATTCAGGCTCTTCATGGTGTCCATAATATCAGAAATAAACATGCTGGCTTCCATTGTTCCGCTGGCTACCGTCTCATGTTTTTTATCTTTTATCAGTCCATCAGAAACATCATCATTCTGTAATTTATCTTCATCCAAAAGGCTTATAAATGCATCCGTAATCTCCGGGTCAAACTGGGAACCTCTGTTTTGCAGAATCTTTTCTCTTATTTCTTCTTTGGAAAGTGCATCCCTGTATGGCCTTTTTGATTTCATTGCGTCATAGCATTCGGCTATGGCAGCTATTCGGGCGTAAACCGGGATTTCCTCACCTGACAGCCCTTCAGGATATCCTGTACCGTCGTACCGTTCATGATGGTACCTTGCGACCTCTTCGGCATGTTCGATTAATGTTATGTTTTTAAGAATATCCGCACCGATAACCGTATGTTTCTTTACAACTTCGTATTCTTCATCCAAAAGTCTGCCCGGTTTATTATGAATTGCATCCGGAATTCCAATATTTCCTATATCATGCAGATAAACGGCATTTTTAAGACTCTCAGCATCACTGTCGCTCCATCCTAACTTCTTGGCAATTAAAAAGGAATATCCTGCCACATGTGATGAATGCCCCTTGCTGAATTTGTTTTTTTCCTCAATCATCGTTGACAATGTATTTATCATCTGCAATGACATGGCTTCAGCCTGTTTTCTGCGGTCTTCAATCAGTCTTTGCTGTCTGCGGTTTTCAAGCTTTCTGATATCTTTTATGGTACTGATAAGTGCAAAAAACAACAGCACAATTAACCCGAAACCTAAAAATACTCCTGAAATACTTACAACAAAATAAACAGATACCGATTCAATAAGTGCTCCAAGCATTCCTATCAGCAAACCTATTACAATCAGAAGATACTCTTTAATCTTCCCTTTGCGATAATCCAGAAAGAAGGTTACAAAAACAGTAATAAATGTAGCTGCAAGAATAAAAAGATCCACAGAAAGCCAATCCAGATAATCCGCAACTTCTGCCATCTGCAGAATACTTGAAATCACCAGATTTGCTATTGCTATCCATTCAATAACCTCGAATACCTTTCTATATCTTCCGCGCTGCAGACTGTCAACATAAAGAAGCACAGGAACAGGACACAGCATAATTACTATAAAACATAATGATGCCAGTGATGACGCATTCGATACAAATACCTGCCGTAATTTGGATTCGCCGATCATCCAGACAGCTCCGAGAACCATACACCATCCGAGATATTTTAAATTAATCTCGGTTCTGTAAGCTATGCTCAGTGCAATACTGAATATTATAGCAAGTATACCTGCAAACAGAATAAAAAATGCGGTAATCAGGTTTCCCGAATATTTATTGAATATATATTGCCAGATGTCAATTTTGTTGCCGCACAATATTTCATTTACAACACCTGAATACATTGTTGAATTGGATAAAAGTTCTATTCTAAGTTCTTTACCGGCATCATTTACGGAAGTTTTACAGAAAATATAGCGGCTTGCCGAATCGGAACCAAACGGTCTTGTATCCTTTGTATCATATTCTTCCCTAAGTTCTCCGTCTATGTAGAACCGTACAACCTGCTGTGAACTGCGTATGGAGATAATCTCTTCATCATAGTCCTGCGGGATAACAGAAGTGATTACCATAACATTCCCCGGTGTTACATCATAACTTCCGGGAGCTTCTATCGTCTCTTTCTGTCCGTCCTGCTTTTCCCAGACAAGTTCGCCATTGTATGTCAGATTTTCATGTAAAGTCTCCTCGTCGCGCTCAGAAGGATAGAAAAACTGTATGCAGACAAACCCAACCAGTATTACTGCAAAGATTGCATAAAAAAGTATCTTTATGTATTTGTTTACGGAATAATCTTCATTTTTTAACATTCGTTCTCCAATTTGCGTAATTGTAAGTTCCACCAAATAAAGTATTCTTTTTTGCTCATGATTATAACATTGATTTTAATTGAGTGCAATATAATCAACAATTTTACAGCATTCTTAATGACATTATAATATCATTATCCCCCGTCTGCATATTGGGTGTCTCTGGAAAACCCGGAAGACTTTTTGCACCTCTTATAAGATACGCTTTCACTTTTTCCCCATAGAGATACAAATCATTTCCTTTTATAATTCCCCATTCCATTAAAAGTGCTGCTGCTCCCGTTACAAAAGGAGCTGCCATTGAAGTTCCTGTTCTCGCCGTATATCCTCCTCCCGGAGATGCAGCCATTATATTCACTCCCGGTGCAACTAAATCAGGCTTTACAGTTGTAATAACCCTGGTATATCCCCTTCCCGAAAAATCTGCATATTTTCCCGTAGCCGCATCATATGCACCAACAGAAATTATCCGGTAGGCGGTTGACGGAATGGTCAGAGTAGTTTCCGGCACTGCGTTCTCAAATCCGGTATCACGGCTCACAAAAGCACCTGATGAAAGCCACCCGTCATATCTTCCGTTTTTGACTGCAACCGGTTCAAGATTAAGTGTCCATATTCCTGCCGGAAGCCCTTTTTCCCCGCCAATCCATTGAAACAGAATTTCCTGGCTTGTGCTGTACGGCGCCGGTTCTCCGTAATATACATATAACCTGCTGCCGTTGCCGATAAAAAATACGGTTACTCCTTCTTTCCTGACGGGTCCGTACATCTGTCCGTCCGGTCCGGTAATATATATAAGAAAATCATCCCCGTAGTTCTTCCACAGCTGCATGTCAAGGGAGGGTTCCCTCTCTCCTATTACAATATTTTCCTTAACCGCATTGTCCTTAACATATCCTTCTATATGAACTCTTTTGGATGCCTCATTACCGGTCCCTGCCACTATAACTGTTTTCCATACGGATGATATATAATTCAGATAAGTTTCCAGAAGAGAGGCTCCGTCATGAGCTCCGTAATTATTTCCAAGGCTTATGTTTATTGCAATAGGCTTCTGATAGCTTACCGCCCTGTTAATGCAGAAATCCAAAGCTTTCATTAGGCTTGCCGTATTAAAATATCTGTCGCGTCCCAGCCTGACTGCCAGAAGCTCTGCATTATATGCCACACCTTTGTATTTACCGCCCAAAGCCCTGCCGTTACCTGCTGCAATTCCTGCAACATGGGTTCCATGCCCGCTTCTGTCAACAACAGGCACAATTGAAGAATCACCCAGTCTTATTGCCTCATTAATATCTTCCCGTTCATATACAACACCGCTCTCTTCGTCATATATTGCCAATATTCTTGTCGTTCCGTCATCATTTTGAAAATCAGGATGAAAATAATCCATACCACTGTCAATAATTGCAATAATGCAGCCGTTGCCGGACAAATTGTAGGGTTCGGACCATACCTGTGTCACACAGGATGCATATACTGAGTAGTCGAGTTCATATACCAGCTTTTTGGGTTTTTCCACATAAATTATTTCAGGCAGTGATGCAAGCGCATCCACTAACAGCTTTCCAATCTTAACGATTGCATAACCTCCGGACAATATTTGAACTGAGGCATTAAGTGGTTCCAATGCTTTCTCAATATCTCCGCTGTATCTTACGATAAGCTCCCATTCCTCCGTAATCATATCGTAGCCTGTGTTTAAATCATATGTTTTGGCTCTTTCCTCATCAGACAGATTAAGTGCAAGATTTAACTCCTCTTCATTTTTCTGATTCACGGTATACCGCCTGAAATACTTTTCTCATAAATATTTTATTAAAGAAAACTGCAAAAGACACTGATTTCTTTTATATTATACGGATGTCCTTATCGTTTTTTACAGAATAGATAAAACAGCCTCCTATTTCTTTACCGGTAATCCGGGAAAGTGCCTCACAATACAGCATAAGCTGCCTTCTGTATCTTTCCAGAAGAATTTTTTCTCCTTTTGATCCGTCCGGAACATTATCCGTCTTATAATCAACCACATATATTTTGTCGTCCTTAAAATAGAATGCGTCAATTATACCCTGGATCAGAACTTTTTCATTCTCGGGATACTCAGATGAAATTTCATTGCCGGAAACTTCCATTACAAACGGGCGTTCCCTGAAAAGCATCCCCTGCTTTGCCGCATTTTTCATGTCGGCTCCTATTTCCGTATTAAGAAAATTCAGCAGCTTCTGCGGATTTACAATATCACGGTACTCTTTTGGGAATACTTCTTTAATAACCCAGCCATCCATCATGGTGTTTATACCATCAAATGTTTCTTCCGTATCGTAATCAAACAACTCAAATGCTTTATGATAAGCATTTCCCACAAATGTACCAAGAACCTGTTTTTCATGTTTCATAAATTCCGGAACAGGTTTCTCCTTGTCAGGAGATACTATTCGTGCTTCAAGATATTCGCTTTCTTCCATTGCTTTATGTTTAAGTTCTGATACGGAATACTTTGATTTAAGACTGAATACATCACTGTAAGGGTATTTATATTCCAGTTTACTCTTTATGCGTTGAAATTCTTTTTCATCGACGGTACCTTTTTGCAATTCTTCTATACGGCCGTTAATATCGTATATTTTATCAGCTATAGGTTTGGTTGCCATCATTAAAACAGTATCTCTGTCATACCACCGGATGGCAAACCTTCCCTGTTTAACCGGTTTCATTACACCGGGCATGACAACATCAATATATCTTGGATTTTCCAGAAGATATGATGTATTCATTTCTCCGGTTTCAAGCACACTATTCCATTTCTTAAGGGAAGAATCTTTCCTGGTAACTCCAATCATTATGAGCTTATCAACTGCTCTTGTCATGGCAACATACAGTATTCGCAATTCTTCTCCGATGCTGTCTGATAGTATCTTATGCGCTACCATAGTTTTGTAAGGTATTACCTCTTTGGCCCTGAGCGTCAAATCCACTCTGTCCATGCCGATTCCCGCATCCCCGTCATATATTACAGGTTCGGATATGTCACGCAGATTATATCGCTTTGCCATATCTCCGATTATTACTACAGGAAACTCCAGTCCCTTGCTTTTGTGGATGCTCATAATTCTTACAACATCCTCTTCTTCCGAAACTATTCCGGCCTCTCCGTAATCAATATCATACTTTTGAAGTTTCTCCATATATCTTAAGAAATTAAAGAGTCCGGAATAACTGGTATTGCGGTATTCTCTTGCTTTCACAATAAGCATATCAAGGTTACTCTTTGCAGCGGTACCCCCACTCATTGAACCTATATAATCATAGTATCCGGTATTGTAGATTATCTCCACCAACAATTCCTCGATTGTATCCCTTCCTGATATCTCACGATATAAATTAAGTGTTTCAAGAAATTGTCTGCACTTGTGTCCTAAAGTATTGCTTTGCCGCGAATACTGTACAACACAGTCATACAGTTCGGTCCACCTTTTGGGACCCTTAATCAGTGCAAGCTCTTCTGCGGAAAAATAGCAGAAAAACGATCTCATCACGCCTGCAAGAGGAATCTCCTGTCTGGGATTGTCTATAATCCGCAGTAAATCCATTATGGTTCTTACCTCATATGAGCTGAAATATCCTGTTGATGATGCGTATACACAAGGAATTTTGCATGCTGTAAGAACAGATGCATATACCGGTCCTGCCACTTTATCACTTCTTAAAAGAATAACAATGTCCCTGTATTTAATTGAGGGATTATCAGACTTCAGTCTGCTTATCCTCTCTGCTGCCATGTAAGCGCATATTTCGGTATTCTTAATATCTTCTCCGGAAAACTCAGTCTCATCCGCCAGAAGTATTTCCGTAGCATCATCATTATATTCCGGAAAGTCTCCTCCCGGGTTAAGCATAACATCTTTTGTATATTCAACACCTCCGACTTCCTTTTTCATCGCAGTGAAGAAAATATCATTAATGCTGTCAAGCACATTCGGGCGGCTTCTGAAGTTTTTATGAAGTTCTATTTTTCTGTATGGTCCTTTATCCGATGAATATGCGTCGTATTTTTCCATGAAAAGTTCCGGTCTTGCCATACGGAATTTATAGATACTTTGCTTAATATCTCCAACCATGAAAATATTCGGATAGCCGAATCGTTCCCTTGACACCGCATTTAATATGTATTCCTGAACCGTGTTGCTGTCCTGGTATTCATCAATATATATTTCATTAAATTCAGACGCCAATTCATCTGCTACATTTGTGTAACTGATTTTATCTTCATGAATGTCAATAAGAATATCAAGTGCATAATGTTCTACATCAGAAAAATCCGCAATTCCCTTTTTCTGTTTGGCCAGGCGGTATTCCTCACAAAATTCCGTTGTTAAATCTATTAGAACTTCGGCAAACGGTGCTGTCTCTTTAAATTTTTGAAACTGCCTGTCTGTATCCTGCATAAACTTCTCATAAAGCTTTTCTTTTCTGCTTTTAACCTCCTTACGGAGATTCTGAACGGTTAATTTAAGCTCTTCAGATACTTTAACCGCTCTGGCAAGTTTGTCAAATGAAAAGTCCATGCATCTTTTCAAACTTTCAAAAGATTCTGCATCAGCTGCCGCCCTGAAATGCTCCAAATCAGCTGTTATTGCCGGGATATAGGATTCGGGACCTGACGGTTCATTGCACAGTCTGAGCATAGTTTCACATTCAAAAGCACACTCATTCATGCACCTTTTTACATATTTATAGGTACTTTTAACAACAGGAAGCTCCATATATTCATCATTGGTCTCTGCTCTGTAAAAATCCTTACACTTCTTTAACCATAACCCGGGCCATGGATTACTTTGTGAAAACCGGAATAGTCCGAATACCAGATCTGATATTTTTTGAATTGATTTGCCGGGAGCGTATGCCTCCACAAAATCCAGAAATTTCTCCGAACCGGCTTTCAGATTTTTTTCGATAAGGGATTCCATTACATCTGTCATAATCAGATTGACTTCCCCCTCATCGGCTATTCTGAAAGCCGGGTCAAAATCAATGGTATTATAATAATTTCTGAGAATATATGTACAGAACTTATCTATCGTGGATATTTTGGCATTATCAATTAGTGTAAGCTGCTTAATAAGATGCGCATTGCCCGGATTAAGTTCGATTTCCTTTTCGAATGCTTTCCCAAGTCTTGCCTTGAGTTCTTCTGCTGCCGCCTTGGTAAAAGTCACCACAAGAATGGAGTCTACATCAACAGGGTTTTTAGGATCCGTAACACGCTTTACAATTCTCTCAATCAAAACCGCTGTTTTACCGGAACCTGCAGCAGCACTTACTAAAAGATTCCCATCACGGTAATTTATGGCATCACTCTGTTCTTTCGTCCAGCCCATTTGCATCCTCCCATTCTTTGGTCTCAGGTATTATCTCTTCTGCTTCGGTATCATCCTGCATTCTCTCTTTAAATCCGAATTTAGTCCATACATTATCAGACTTGGAAACAGTTTCTTTCTGTCTGTATGTGATATTGCCCTTCTCCGGATCCTTGCGGCATACCGGCATATACGGACAATACCTGCATGCCTCTTCATAAGGGGCTGCATTTATAATTCCCTGTCTTATGCGTTCTTCCATTAAAGACAGAGTGTTCGCCGAATAATCCGCAAGACATTTCAGGTGTGCATCGGTTACCGTGTTTTCACTAAACACCACCATTCCGTCTTTGTTCTTTTTGGCAGGGATTACAAGAGAATTACCTTTGTCCCATTTATCCATATACTCAAGACTTTCTATTCCGACAATTCCTGTAGGTCTCAAAGCCATAAGAACCGTATCGTTATAATCTTCGTACGAGGAATTGTCATCAAAAGTCACTATTGGATCATCAATCCGGTTATAAAGAGCTCCGGCTGCAATTATTTTCTTGCCCGGGTTATCCTTTGCAGCTTTTTGCAAAGCATTATGAAGATATACCATAAGCTGTAACTTCAATCCCGAATATATTTCATCAAGAGTCAGATCATTCTTTCCCGATTTGTAATCAATTATTTTAACATATACCTTGTCACCACTTACAGCCATGTCAATTCTGTCAATCTTTCCGGTTATTTCTGTATTGCCGAATTTTTCGCTGAATACACTTTCAAATTCGACCGGTACGAATTCTCCTCTGTTAAGCTGTCTTCCAAGCGTATAAACAGTCCTTTTGATAATTGATGTTATTCTCTTCTTAATGTATTCATTGGTGCTGCTTTCAGAAAAATATTCTTTGGAATACTCTGCTGCCGCCTCGTCCACAGCCATGCCGGCCAGCTTTTCACAGCCCTCTTCGTCCAGCTCCGCAAATGTTTTTCCCATATCCTTAAGATTCTTGGATACTATTTCAATGGCCTTATGGAAAAGCGAACCCATATCTGCCGGATTCAGTTCGTGTAACTTGCGCTTATTAAGTTCCAGTCCGTATTCGGCAAAGTGGGCAAACGCACATCCGGCATAGGTTTCAATTCTTGAAATGCTGATTTTTTTCATTTCTTCATACAGAAGTCCCGCAGCCTCTTTTGAAAGTTCATCATATGTATCCTCTTTGGCAAAGGTATCCAATATATGTCTTATTCTGGACGCATACGGTTCCGTCTCCCAAAAATACAAAAGAAGCTCTTTTCTGGTATCCTCCTGATTTTTGAAAAAACTGTCATTCACCACAAAATGCAAAGTATTGTCACCATTGGTAATTCTGTTAACTGCACTTATATGTTCTTCACTTTCAATTCTGAGTTTCGGAAAAAGTTTCTGAATCATACCGATTATTCTTGAAACCTTACTCTCTCTGCCATCCGTTCCGAATTTATGGCAGAAAAGATATAATCCGGACTCCGGTTCCGTCATATTAAGATAAAGATAAAAATTCTGTATAAAAACCTTTTCCCTTGCCGTAGGAGATAATTCTATATTATTATTATGAAGAATTTTTCTTTCATTATCAGATAGGATACCTGTATCCGAAGACAGTTTCGGTAAAAGTCCTTCATTAACTCCAAGAATAAAAAGTACTTTAACATGCTCCAGTCTTGTTCTTTCAATGTCTCCTACCGTTACACAATCAACCGACGGTGGTATTATTCCCACCTTAATTTCTTCAAATCCCGCATCAAGAATTTCGGCAAATTCCTTAACGGACAGTACTGCATCTCCCATAAGTGCATAAATCTGATCAAAGAGTTCCAGAACTTTACCGTATGTCTGATGATACTCCGAAGCCTTGGAGGCAAGTCCCATATTGCTTCCGGATTCCTGTTCCAGTTTAAGTGCCAAATCTTCCATCTGTTCATATGCCTGCTGCTCAATAAGGAATTCATACAATGCATTTATATAATCCCCTACAGTGGATTCCTTATTGCTAAATACACTTTGCAATGAGGAAATACGCTCAAGGAACTTTATTCTTGTGGAATTAACCATTGAAAGATTTCTTTCTTTAACCGGATATTTACGGTCAAATTCCCTGCTCCATCCTGTAATGCCTCTTATTCCGTAAGCCAGCACATAATTTTCGAGAATATCCACGGATTCGGTGTCAATACCGCACAAGTCGTTTTTCAGGAATCTGAAAACACTTTCATAAGAAAAATCTTCTTCTGCAATTTCAATAACACTTCTTATCAGCTCAACCAGAGGGTTTCCGATAAGACTTCTTTTGGAATCCATAAAAAAAGGTATGTTGCACTCTGTAAACACCCTCATTATATCCATACTGTACATACTGATATCCCCTGTTACAAGGGCTATATCCCTAAACCGGCATTCATTCGACTGTACTCTGTCAAGAATCTTCGCTGCCGCATACTGTACCTCTGATAATGTATTATTAAGCCTTGCTACCTTAATATCATTAACTTCCTTCTCATATCTGCTTCCATCATACAGGAAAAGCTTTTTCTCAAGGAAATCCAGTTCCTCTGATTTGGCAAAACGGTATTTGTCAGTATCTGTTCTGACGCGTTCATATTCTGTATTAATGCCCAGCCTGTCCGCGATACGACCCATTGATGAAATTAATGTCTTACTCATGGCAAAAAGATCCTGTTCGCCGGTTATTACCCTGTAATCATCATCTTCCCTGACTGTAGCAGTTATTATCAATGTATCACATATGAGCATTATCTGTTCAAGAAGTCTGTATTGCACCGGCGTAAAGCCTGTAAATCCGTCAAGGGCAACTACCGCATTATGAAAAAAGGATGATTTACCAAGAACCGAAAGGAGTTTCTCCGGCTTATCCTCAACCGTAATATATCTGCCCTTAATCTGTTCTTCAAATTCTTCGTATACCAGCAGAAGATCTCTTAATTTCTGCCTGAGCCGTTCTCCTCCGGGCAATGTATTTATCTGTTCCTTAAGCATTACAGGCGTGATTCCGTACTGCTTAAATTCAGAAATCATGGATTTAATTTCATTAACAAATCCCTGTCCTCTTCCGGGCTTGATTATCTGCATATTCTTACCCACTTCGTTAAGAATTCTGCGAATAATAAGATTCTTACCCGTGTCATCAATTGTATCTAAAAGTTCCACTCCCAGTTCTTCAAAAACACGGTAAGCCATTCTGCCGAAAGTAAGCACATCTATATTAAAAGTTCCTCCGGTAGGACACATCCGCACAATATCTTTCTGCGCCTGAAGTGATGACTGCTCAGGAACTATTAATATATATTTTCTATCCGGATTAGCCGCTGATTCATTAACAATGCGGCTGTATAACTCATATGTCTTACCATGACCTGATGCACCGATTAATACTTTTAATGCCATTTGACCCTCCGTTTGAATTCATTTTTTATATTCTATCACACTTTGAGTGCATATTTTAGTACTTTGCTTCATAATTTTTAGTAATAAGATATTGGAGCATGACATGAGCGCGAAAACCAAAATACTTGTTCTGAAATTAAAGCAGCTGATATACACTGTAATTTTTGTAGTACTGGGAATTATACTGATTATTCTGCTCTTCCTTATTATTAAAGGAAAAACCGGAAAAGAAAAATCTGCTTCAGCTTATCCTACTTTTGCTCCCGGAGTATATACTTCATCCATTGTCCTTGCCAACAGCCCGTTAGATTTGCAAATTACCGTTGATGAGGAGCAGGTAAAATCCATAACACTGGTTAATGTGTCCGAATCCGTTGAAACCATGTACCCGCTTCTTTCATCCTCCTTAAGCGAGATATCGGCCCAGGTTATTGACAATAATTCCACGGAGCACATTACATACTCCCAGGACAGCAAGTATACATCTATTGTACTTATAAATACAATAAATACAATTCTGGACAAAGCCAGAAGGTAATATTAAGCCGACTACAGAAACATCTGTAATCGGCTTTATTATTGAATTATAGCACGTCGACTGGCGTCTCCGTGTGTGTTTTCGCCTTATGTCGATGTCCGCAAGCGCACATCGCCGCAAGGCTCATTATAGCATATTGAAAAAATGGAAACAATATTTTATACTGATATGTAACAGTTATTTAATCTATCGAATCGAGGATTTGACATGAAACAAGGATTTATAAGATGCGCCGCCATGACTCCGCATATTACCGTTGCGGACTGTTCCGCCAACGAAAATGAAATTATACGTCTTATGAACGAAGCCGAGCTCCACAAAGCCAATGTGGTTGTTTTTCCTGAGCTTTGCATAACAGGATATACCTGTCAGGATTTATTTTTACAGGATACCCTTATCAATGAAGCACTTAAATCCGTAAAAAGACTTGCTGAATATACGGGAGGAAGGAATTATATCGCTTTTGTCGGAATGCCATTTCTTTACAAGAACAAATTATACAATGTAACTGCCGCCCTTGGTGACGGACAGGTTCTCGGGCTCATTCCCAAAACTTATATTCCCAATTATTCAGAGTTTTATGAAGCCAGACATTTTTCTCCGGGACCATCGAAAGCTGTACTTGTGGATATTGGCGATACGGAGCCGGTTCCTTTTGGTACAGATATACTTTTTAACTGCTCAAATCTTCCGGAACTGTCGATTGCGGCAGAAATCTGCGAGGATGTATGGGCTCCTTCGCCTCCGTCAATCAGACATGCTCTGTCAGGAGCGACTCTGATAGTTAACAGCTCTGCCAGTGACGAGACTACCGGCAAAGATATATACAGAAGAAGTCTTATTACAGGACAGTCTGCCCGCCTTGTCTGTGCATATGTATATGCCAATGCCGGTGAAGGTGAGTCGACCCAGGATCTGGTTTTCGGCGGACAGAGCATTATTGCCGAGAACGGCACTCTTCTCAAGGAATCAAAGCGTTTTACAAATGAAGCCATATATGCAGATGTGGATCTTGGAAGAATACGCAGCGAACGACGCCGCATGACTACATTTGTTACAGATACAGAAGCAGATTATTTTCAGGTTCCTTTCACACTCCGTATCAGAGAACTTGAGCTTAACAGAAAATATGACACAACACCTTTTGTGCCTTCCGATAAGCTTCACAGAGACTTAAGATGTGAAGAAATTCTTACTATCCAGGCCATGGGGCTCAAAAAAAGACTTAAGCACACAGGCTGCAACAGTGCTGTTGTGGGTATATCAGGAGGACTTGACTCAACACTGGCTCTCCTTGTTACGGTTAAGGCTTTTAACATGTTAAATATTCCGCTCCACCGGATTATTGCGGTTACAATGCCGTGTTTCGGTACAACAGACAGAACATACAGCAATGCCTGCCGGCTTGTACAGTGTCTTAATGCCACTCTTAAGGAAGTTAATATTAAGAATTCCGTATCACTTCATTTTAGTGATATCGGACAGGACCCGGATATACACGATGTAACTTATGAAAATTCCCAGGCAAGGGAACGCACCCAGATTCTTATGGATATTGCCAATATGAACGGCGGAATGGTTATCGGCACAGGTGATATGTCCGAATTGGCCTTGGGATGGGCAACCTACAACGGAGACCATATGTCAATGTACGGTGTTAACAGCTCCATTCCGAAAACCCTGGTAAGACATCTTGTAAGATATTATGCAGACACCTGCAACGATTCCGTCCTCAGTGCCATTCTTCTGGATATTCTTGATACCCCTGTCAGTCCGGAACTTCTTCCTCCGGTTGACGGTGTTATATCCCAGAAAACGGAAGATATCGTAGGTCCTTATGAGCTTCATGATTTCTTTTTATACTATATCCTGCGTTTCGGTTATGCGCCTTCCAAGGTATATCGTATTGCCCGTATTGCCTTTTGCGGCATATATGAAGATGAAATCATTTTGAAATGGCTCAAAGTTTTTTATAAAAGATTTTTCACGCAGCAATTTAAGCGTTCATGTCTGCCTGACGGCCCGAAGGTAGGTTCCGTTGCGGTGTCCCCGAGGGGTGACTTAAGAATGCCGAGTGATGCGAGTTTCGCAATGTGGATGCGTGAGCTTGATGAGCTTTAATAACGATAAAAAATCAGGATGTAAAGAAACCGCCGGAAAGATATTTGATGCCGTCGGTACTTAGGCTTTGTTCTGTGTAGCCTTAGTACCGTTACGGCATCAAATAAGCAAAAACATTCTTTCGGACGATTTTTTTACATCCCTTTTACTTTTTGGATTATGATTTTCATTTTGGAATGGAATAACACATAAACAGTTTATTCCACAAGATTCTTTGCATCTGTTGCAAGATCATCCAATATGGTTCCTATATCGTCTCCCATATCTTCGATAATTCCCTTGCTTGCATCTGTACCGTTGTTGGTATTGTTTTCGTTTTTGTGGTTAGCAGTGGTTCCATGGTTTCTGTCAGAAGTTGATTCTGTTCCACCAGTAGCGGACTGGCTGCTCCCGTTGTTATCATTATTACCACAACCTGCAAAACAAAGCATACATGCTGACATAGCGGCACATACAAGTAAATATTTTATCTTTTTCATTTTAGGCTCCTTTACTATAAAAATATTTTGTGTATTTATAGTATGAACCAAAAATCAGAAATTATTAACCAATTACTTCTTTCATCGTATACAATCCTGCAGGTTTTCCTTTAAGAAACTTGGCAGCTTCTACGGCACCTTTTGCGAAAACGGCTTTTGAATACGCAGTATGCTTAATTTCAATTACTTCATCCTCGCCTGCAAAAATAACTTCATGTTCTCCTACGATTGTACCGCCTCGGACTACGCTGATACCGATTTCATTATGCGGTCTTTGAATACGCTCTTTTGATCTGTCGTATTTGTAAGAATATTTTTCAGAAAGACTTTCATTAATTGAATCAGCAAGAGCAAGTGCCGTTCCGCTCGGAGCATCAACTTTAAAGTGATGATGCTTTTCTACTATCTCAATATCATATCCTGCTTCTGCAAGCAATGGAGATATGTTTTTGAGAACTTTCATAATGGTGTTAATTCCCAAAGACATGTTTGCAGACCTTAATACAGCCACACTTTTACTAACTTGTGAAACCCTGTTAATCTGTTCTTCTGAAAGACCTGTTGTACAAAGAACGAGGGGTATCTTTTTTGATTCTACATAGTCAAGAAGGTCATCTACCGCTTTTGCTGATGCAAAATCAATAATTACATCTGCAGGTACAGTACACTCTTTAATTCCTTTAAAAACCGGATAAGAGTTATGTCCGTCATCAAAAATATCCACTCCCGCTGCTATTGCGGCATTCTCGTCTGCTTCAACGATTCCGGTAATTACCCGGCCCATTTTGCCGTTGCAGCCGTGCATTATTATGTTTACCATTTTATTTTTCCTCAATTTTTCCGGATTATTATAATAATCCATAATTTGCCATTGCTTTTTTAAGAGTTTCAAGATTGGCAGGTTCCATTGGTGAAAGAGGCTTACGAAGAGGTCCTACTTCCATACCCATAAGATTCATTGCATGCTTAACAGGTATAGGATTAACCTCACAGAATAAAGCTTTAATTAATTCTATTGCCTTAAGCTGCAATTCACATGCCTCTTTAACATTGCCCTTAAGATATTCTGTCGGAATATCATGTGCCGCCTTAGGCGCCACATTGGAAAGAACAGAAATTACTCCTTTACCGCCAAGTGACATAATAGGCACTACCTGGTCATCATTTCCTGAGTACAAATCAATCTTACCGTCAGTAAGTGCCATAAGCTCTGCTACCTGTGAAATATCGCCTGATGCTTCCTTAATTCCCACAATATTATCTACTTCTTTAAAGAGCTTTGCAACTGTTGCAGGCTTAATATTGCAGCCTGTTCTGCTCGGAACATTGTATAAAATGATAGGAATGTCAACTGAGTTTGCAATTTCGGTAAAATGAGCTATAAGTCCTGACTGTGTAGCCTTGTTATAATATGGTGTAACACAAAGAAGTCCGTCAACTCCCGCTTCTTGTGCTTCCTTGGAAAGTGTAACTGCCGTCTCCGTACAGTTGGAACCTGTTCCAGCAATAACAGGAATTCTTCCTGCTGTCTTTTCCACACAGAAACGGATTACATCCATATGCTCCTTTTCTGAAAGAGTCGCAGCCTCACCTGTAGTTCCGCAGATAATAATGCTGTCTGTTTCATTTTTAATCTGAAATTCGATTATTTCAGCTAATTTTTCGTAATTGACGCTTCCGTCTTCCTTCATTGGTGTTATAAGTGCAACACCGGCACCTGTAAATAATGACATTTTTTCCTCCTGTTTATATAATTTTTAACATTTCCACACTCTTTTTATAAGCAATACCTCTGCCCAATAAAAAAGAGCTGACAGGAATGCCAACTCTTAATGCTTTACTCAACAAAAGAATAAATAACACTTTAAGTAGCTCCCCATCTTGCGATGACAGTTATGTGGCTCTTAACCACATACCCAGCCCGTATAACTTCAGGATTATACTGCTTCGGCGCTGTTTCCTTTCCAATGTGTTCACCTATGCCTGACATATCCCACAGTGTACTATTAAACCGCGCAACCTCTACCAATATTAAATACAATGCGCTATTACCGCATCTGCAATGTTAGTGTAACATCACAATATATAAATGTCAACTGCCAATATTTACTCTTCAAAAAATTCAATTTTGCTGACTGAAACCTCATAAGCCACCCTGCGTTCGCATTCATCTTCGCTTATACGCTTCACATATTCACGGCTCTGGATTCTTCCGTATACCTGGATATGTCCTCCTACTTCAAATCCTGCTGCAAATCTGGCATTTCTTCCCCATGCAATGCATGGAATATAGTCTGACTTTCCGTAAGGACGGTTCACCGCAATAAGAATATCTGCAATTTCCCTTCCAAGAGGAGTTTTTCTGTATACCGGAGGCTTACAGATATATCCGTCGAGGAAAATCTGATTGGTGCTTATTTCATCATCATAATCATTAAGAAATTCCATTTCCCTTACAAAAATAGACAGAACAAGCCTGTTTTTGTTCTCCTCGTGCCTGTTATAGGAGCGGAACTGCCCTGATGCTTCCACCATCATTCCTCTTAAGTCTTCAGTTACATCAATTAGTCTTTCTGAGACCATAAGCGGAATTATATCCACACTGTTGCTTAGGCGGCTTACGGAAATGTCCACGGTATAGAATCCCTCACCATATACCTCGTGGCTGAATTTGAATTCAGATACCACCTCTCCTATAATAGTAACTCTGTTGTTTTCAATAACCTTATCAACCATTCTTCTGTTTCTCCCTTCTACTTTGCTGTTGTCCGGATATTTTATCCGGCAGATGTTGTTTGATAACTTTATCAATATAATTTATTCGGCTATGTCACGTTTTAGAACTAAAATATCTTGTAATATGAAAAAAATATGATAAAATATTATGGTTGCATTTATAAATAATTATTCAAGTATATAAAATTTGGAGGCTTTTTATGATTACCAAGCGTGAAGATGTAAGAAATATCGCTATTATAGCCCATGTAGACCACGGTAAAACCACTCTTGTTGATGAACTTTTAAAACAAAGCGGTACATTTCGTGAGAATCAGGAAGTTGTTGAAAGAGTCATGGATTCCAATGACATTGAAAGAGAAAGAGGAATTACCATACTTTCGAAAAACACTGCCGTACATTATAAAAATACAAAGATAAATATTATAGATACTCCGGGCCATGCTGATTTCGGCGGGGAAGTTGAACGAGTTCTTAAAATGGTTAACGGCGTTATTCTTGTGGTTGATGCTTACGAAGGTGTTATGCCTCAGACTAAATTCGTGTTAAAAAAAGCCCTTGAGCTCGATTTGGACTTAATCGTCTGTGTAAATAAAATAGACCGTCCAGAAGCAAGACCTGACGAGGTTGTTGACGAAATACTCGAACTTTTACTGGAACTTGATGCCAACGACAAACAGCTTGACTGTCCTTTTGTATTTGCTTCCGCAAGAGAAGGATATGCAAAATACGATATAAACGACTCTTCCACTACAATGGAGCCTCTTTTTGAGACTATTATCAAGAACATTCCTGCTCCGTGCGGTGATATTGATGCACCTTTACAGTTACTTATCAGTACCATAGATTACAATGAATATGTGGGAAGAATCGGTGTAGGAAAAGTTGATAACGGCTCCATTAAAGTCAATCAGGAAGTTATGATTGTAAACCACCATGATTCCGACAAACACCAGCGCGTAAAAGTCACCAAATTATACGAATTTGACGGGCTTAACAAAATAGAAGTCAACGAAGCCTCTGTAGGAGCAATCGTTGCCGTTTCCGGAATATCAGACATTAAAATAGGTGATACAATCTGCTCCGTAGATGCACCTAATGCAATTCCTTTCCAGAAAATATCAGAGCCTACAATTGCGATGAATTTTATTGTTAACGATTCACCTTTGGCAGGTCAGGAAGGAAAATTCGTTACTTCCCGCCACTTAAGGGAAAGACTTATGCGTGAACTTAACACTGATGTAAGCCTTCGTGTTGAGGAAACTGAAAACATGGACTGCTTTAAGGTTTCCGGACGAGGCGAGCTTCACCTTTCCGTACTCATTGAAAACATGCGACGCGAAGGATATGAATTTGCGGTCAGCAAGGCTGAGGTGCTGTATCACTACAATGAAAGAAATCAGAAGCTGGAGCCGATGGAATTGGCTTATATTGATGTGCCGGAGGAGTTTACCGGTGCGATCATCCAGAAGCTGACTTCCAGAAAAGGAGAGCTGCAGGGAATGAGTCCGGCTAACGGAGGATATACCCGTCTGGAGTTTTCGATTCCTTCCCGCGGCCTGATCGGTTATCGCGGTGAATTTATGACGGATACCAAAGGCAATGGT
>JBJENE010000058.1:0-28172 GCA_051880035.1 Butyrivibrio sp. | reverse complement strand
GACCGTGAAAGACATGGCGTATGAAGCCGGAGAAAAGGCGGGAAGAGAAGCCGGTGAGAAGGCAGGAAGAGAAGCCGGCAAAAAAATTGGCGAGAAAAATGGCAAAAAAATCGGCAAAGTTATAGCATTTTATGAGGTAGGCTTATCTGTGGGCGAAATAGCAGAGCGGGTTGGAATTACGGAGGATGAGGTGCGAGAGATAATAGGTGAAAGCAACCCATCAAATAGAAAAGACACTCGCTGACGCCACGAAGTCTTTCTATTTGATGGATTGTTTCACTGTGGCATTGAGAAATTCAAGCCCATTTTAACCACAGGAGATTTTTATTCAATAGGAAAGGCACCCTCAATCAGAATGGCTTAGTGTCCTTTTGTCCTGAGAGAAAATGGATTACGAGTAATAAAGCCGGAATCCCAAATGTTCATCGTAGTTTTTGGGTATGGATAACAATTGAGAATTTGGAATTTGAGCTTTTTGCTCGTAATTCTAGCCCATGGAACCTCCCAACAATCAGAAATGATTTTGTGTTTCCTCGTCCCATAGTGAAACATCCCCTCAATCAGAAATAATTTTATGTCCCGCCCATAGTGAAACAACCTCTCAAATAGAAATGACTTCGTGGCTTAGCGAGTGTCATTTCTATTTGAGAGGTTGCATTCAGGTGTCATTTTTGCTTGAAGGGTTATATCTTTTCCCTTAATCCTCCCAAGGTCTTATGCGGTATGTTACGCCAAGATCATCACAAATCTTTTGGCACATGGCTTCTTCCTCCGGGGTAATAGTGGTTTCTACCGTTGTCATTACTACATTAGGAACATATTTGGCAGCTTCTCTTGCAAAATCTAACATTGCATCAAAGGATTCGATACCGAATTTGCTTCGTGTGAGCTCATAGTAGCGCTCCTTGTTAGGAGTGTTAAGGCTTATTGAAACAGTATCGATAAGCCCCTTTAGTGAAGGGGTTATGTCTCTGCCATTAACCAGGTTTCCGAGGCCGTTGGTGTTGATTCGTGTTTTTTTGTTATAGGTTTTTTTGATATACTTTGCAACCTCAAGAACGGCATCTATTCTTTCCGTAGGTTCTCCGAAACCGCAGAAAACGATTTCGTCGTAATCATCGACATTGAAGTTCTTAAAATCATCGATTATCTCGCTTACCTCCGGTTCGCGTTCAAGCCAGAGAACTCCGGAATCCTCCATATGGTCTCTTGTCTGTCTCAAACAGAAGGTACATGCGCAAGGGCATTTGTTGGTTAAGTTTACATACAGGTTGTTGTGTACTTTATATAATATCGTCATATTTACACGTATAATCCAATTATCCTCTTTTGAGGGTAATGGATTATTCTCCTTTCTCCCAATCTCTTGGGTTTTATTGAATACTCCATTATAATACTTAAAGCACTGTGGATCTGTACCTATAATATTACAGCTTTGACTGTTCGGAGATGACTCAGACCACAGCTTTTCGTCTATTACTGGTAATTAGTTTGTTAACGCTTGACGTTTCTATTTACGTGATTACACAGCCGAATTCTCTGTGGAAGACAGCAGTGCTAAATACTATTTCAGGAGGTAAATCTCTATGTCCATGTACTTTGTTGGAATTGACATTTCCAAGTACAAACATGATTGCTGCATCATTTCTGCAGCCGACCAGCAGATTGTTTCTAAATTTACCATTACTAATGACAAAGATGGTTTTGAACATCTGCTTACTACTTTTAATTCTCTCTCCAATCCTGAGGATATAAAAATAGGGTTTGAATCAACTTCCCATTATGCCCTCAATCTCGAACTTTTCCTCGAAAACGCTCACCACAGCTTTATGGAAATTAATCCAGTTCTCATCAAGGAATATAAAAAGTCTACAACTTTAAGGCGAACCAAAACCGATTCTGTTGACTGCGAATCAATAGCACGGTGGTTAATGACAGTTGAGTACAAACCCCATTCAAAAGGATTTTACCACGCTTATTCCTTAAAGTCACTAACCCGTTTACGAGACAGATTGATTCGACAGCGTTCTTTTTATCTTGTAAAGATCACAAATGTTTTAGATCATACCTTTCCGGAATTTAAACCATTTTTCAATGAGCGTCTTTCCAAAACGGCCATCTATCTCCTTGAAAACTACGGCTCGGCCGAAAAAATGGCTCATATGAATTCTGCATCTTATGACAAGATCCGTTGTATTTCAAGAGGTAAGTTTTCTATACAACAGTTCCTTCGTTTGAAAGAACTGGCTGCCAACACAGTCGGTGTCAATAATTCTATCTTTGACATTGAATTAAACAGTTTACTGACCCTGTACAACTCTCTCTGCAAGGAAATCAAAGCCCTTGAAGCCGAGATTACCAGACTTATTGAAGAAGTACATCCTCACTATATGTCCATTCCTGGTATAGGTCCTATTTCAGCAGCTGTTATTTATGCTGAATATGGTGACATATCAAACTTTTCAAATCCCGGTCAGATGCTTGCTTTTGCCGGAATCGAACCCGGCATTAACGATTCTGGAACAGAATCTCATGGTGGCAGAATGGTGAAGCATGGTTCTTCACAGCTTCGTTACGTTCTTCTTAATGCCTGCCTTCCTTTAATCCGTTTTGATATAACCTTTGCAACCTACTATGCAAAGAAACGTGCAGAAGGCAAAAAGCACAGGGTAGCTATTACTCATGTAGCAAAGAAACTGATCAGAGTCATCTACGCATTGGAGAGGCAAGATGTAGACTTTAACACTCAGAAACTTCGCTAAGAGCTATTCCTACATATATTTATCTATCCATCTGAAATACGGCGTATTCAGATGGTTTATTAAGGTTACCCATTTTTATAAATCAAAAATCTTTCAAAAAACACTTGACTATTTATAGTTTGTCATCTCCAATTCTATTTTAATGTGTGAAGAATCTCTTCAAAACATACACCATCAGTAGGAGGAATGTCAAATCCTTCCGTGACGGCGATGCATTTTTTTACGAAGCCGGAGGCCTTTCTGACCGAAGCTGCAAAATCCGTATTGTGGACGCAGTCGGCAGCAATAATTGCCGAAAATACATCTCCGGTTCCGGAACGCTCGTGTCCCACCCGTTTCTGTTTTATTACATGAGGCGGATGATCCTTTTCAAAGACTATGTTGCCGATATATTCACCCATGCTTATTCCGGTAATGACGATTTTTTCGGCACCGGTTTTTGAAAGCTTTTCGGCAATCCGGAAAAAGTCCTTTGTTTTAAATGAATCAGGGGCGTATGGTGTATCTGTTAAGATACAGGCTTCCGTCAGATTCGGCGTAAGAATGTCTGCGTATCTGACAAGTTCCTTCATCCTGTTGCACATATCTTCCGTATAAGTAGGATAAGGTTTGCCGTTATCGCCCATAACAGGGTCGATGATAACTTTTGTGCGGGAATCCCTGAAATCCTCAATGAATTTACGGACAATTTCAATCTGTCTGGCAGAACCTAAAAAGCCGGTAAGAATGCCCTGGAATCTAAGGTCTAATTTTTTCCACTCATCAATATAATTCTGCATATGGTCCGTGTAGTCATCGAAATAGAAGCTTTTGTAACCTGTATGGTTTGAAAAAATTGATGTAGGGATGGGACAGCACTGAATTTTTAGCTGGGAAATAATAGGCATGGCTACAGCAATGGAGCAGCGGCCAAATCCCGAGATATCGTTAATTACGGCAATTTTGTTCTGACGGTTATGGTCTGTCTGATTCATATTTCTTCCTATCTTATTATATAGTGTTACAGATTATGTTTTATGGATGATAGCACCTGACTGGAATTAATAAAATATCCAGTTGCGAGAAAATTAACCATACCAGTTTTGGAGGACTACATTAAACCGGCGGGATAAAAATTAATTTTGGTCGAAAAGATAATGCTTATTGACTGTATGTATATTTTGAAGTAGAATTAATCCGTATAGTTTTATGCCAAAATACATATTTTGCATAAAATACCAATATAAAACAGGAGGCACACTAAAGTGGGTAGAATTTACAATTTTTCAGCAGGCCCGGCGGTATTACCGGAGGAAGTGTTACGCGAAGCAGCAGATGAGATGCTTGATTACAAGGGTTCCGGAATGTCGGTAATGGAGATGAGCCACAGATCCAAGGTATATGATAATATCATTAAAGAAGCTGAAGCTGATTTAAGAGAGATTATGGGAATACCTGACAATTATAAGGTTCTTTTCCTTCAGGGCGGAGCTTCACAGCAGTTTGCAATGATTCCTATGAATCTTATGAAGAATAAGAAGGCAGGATACATTGTAACAGGACAGTGGGCAAAGAAAGCATATCAGGAAGCTAAGATTTACGGAGAGGCGATTGAGCTTGCATCATCGGCAGATAAGACATTCTCGTATATTCCTGATTGTTCGGATCTTGATATTCCTGAAGATTGTGATTATGTATATATTTGTGAAAATAATACTATTTACGGAACGAAATTCAAGACCTTACCTAACACAAAGGGACATGAGCTGGTAGCGGATGTTTCATCCTGCTTCCTTTCAGAACCTGTAGATGTAACCAAATACGGTGTAATTTACGGCGGTGTTCAGAAGAACATAGGACCTGCCGGTGTAGTAATCGTAATAATCAGAGAAGATTTGATTACAGAGGATACACTTCCGGGAACACCTACAATGCTCAAGTACAAAATTCATGCTGATAATGATTCCCTTTATAATACACCGCCGGCATACGGTATTTATATCTGCGGTAAAGTATTTAAGTGGATTAAGAAAATGGGCGGACTTACAGCCATGAAGGAACATAATGAGAAGAAAGCCAAGATTCTTTATGATTATCTTGATGAGAGTAAGATGTTTAAGGGAACCGTTGTTCCTAAGGACCGTTCTCTTATGAATGTTCCGTTTGTTACAGGTGATGAAGAACTCGATGCCAAATTCGTTGCGGAAGCAAAGAAGGCAGGTTTTGAAAACCTTAAAGGACACAGAACTGTTGGCGGAATGAGAGCCAGCATTTATAACGCAATGCCTATCGAAGGTGTTGAGAAGTTAGTAGAATTTATGAAAAAATTTGAGGAAGAAAATACAAAATAACATCCTCATTCCATGGCATATGCTCTGGAGTGATTGAGAGTCTCTTTGGATGTATTTTGAAAAGAGGATATGAAAATGGTAAAATATAATTGCTTAAACCCAATATCAGGTGAAGGTCTCAGACGCTTTACCGGGGAATACGAAAAAGTCGATAATTTTGAAGAAGCAGATGTTGCGCTTGTAAGAAGTGCAGCCATGCATGATATGGATTTGCCTGATTCACTTCTTGCCGTTGCAAGAGCAGGAGCAGGTGTTAATAACATTCCTTTGGATAAATGTGCAGAAAAGGGAATCGTTGTTTTTAACACACCGGGAGCTAATGCCAACGGTGTTAAGGAACTGGTTATTTCCGCAATGATTGTTGCCTCCAGAAATCTTATTGCGGCAAACGGCTGGGTATATGAGAACAAGGATGACGAAAACATCGGCAAAACGATGGAAAAGGCTAAATCCAAATTCGCAGGAAGAGAAATTAAAGGAAAAAAACTTGGTGTAATCGGTCTTGGAGCAATCGGTGTACTTGTTGCAAATGCAGCAAACAGCCTTGGTATGGAAGTGATCGGATGCGATCCGTTCCTTTCCGTACAGAATGCTTTAAATCTTTCAAGAAGTGTACAGGTGGTTAAGACAAGAGAAGAAGTATTTAAGAATTGTGATTATATCACCGTACATACACCGTTACTTGACGACACAAGAGAAATGATCAATAAAGACACAATCGCAATGATGAAGGACGGAGTTATTATTCTTAACTTTGCAAGAGATCTGCTTGTAAGTGCTGATGCTGTGGCAGAAGCTCTGGAATCAGGTAAAATTGCTGCATACGCAACAGATTTCCCTACTCCTAAGCTTGCCAATACTAAAGGCTGCATAGCATTCCCTCATCTTGGTGCCTCAACTGTTGAATCAGAAGATAATTGTGCGGTAATGGCTGTTGATGAAATAATGGATTACATCGAAAACGGTAATATCCGTAATTCGGTTAATTTCCCTGCATGCGATATGGGTGTAAGCAGTGCGGCAGGAAGAATTGCGGTTCTTCACAAAAACATTCCTAACATTATCAGCGGACTTACTACCGTGTTCGGTAAGAACGGAATCAACATTGATAAGATGATTAACCAGAGCAGAGGAGATTATGCGTATTCTCTTCTTGATATTGATAAGGCGGATGCAAAAGATGTTGCATCAGAGATTTCAACCAAAGAAGGAATCTTAAAAGTCAGAGTTATCAAATAATCAGGGTAAATACCCATAACCGGGCCGGGTGCTTTTACCCGGTCCGTTTCTACAATATTTAAGATGAATTTTAAAACAAGGAGTAAATGAATGGCTGATATTAAACCGTTTAAATGTATTCGACCGGCAGTGGACAAGGCCGCTTTAGTTGCAGCACTGCCTTATGATGTATATAACAGACAGGAAGCCTGTGAAGAAGTAAAAGGCAAACCGCTGTCATTTCTGAATATTGACAGGGCGGAAACACAATTTGACGAGAGTGTGGATACATATGCGGATTGTGTTTACGAAAAAGCGAGTGCGCTTCTTGAACAGGAGATTTCAGACGGAATTTTTGTTACTGATGAAGATAATGCATATTATATTTACGAACTTACAATGGACGGACGGTCCCAGACCGGCATAGTGGCATGTGCTTCCATTGATGATTATCTTGAAAACAGAATTAAAAAGCATGAAAAAACAAGAGCGGATAAGGAACAGGACAGGATTAACCATGTTGATCGCACAAGTGCCCAGACCGGACCAATCTTTTTGGCATACAGAGCTAATGACATAATTAATGAGGTAGTTAACCGTAACAAAGAGGACAAGCCTCTTTATGATTTTGTATCTGATGACGGAATACGGCATTCGGTATGGAAAATTGCGGATGCGGCAGATACTGCGGCCGTTTATGATGCATTTGCGTCAATAAAATCCATTTACATAGCCGACGGTCATCATCGTGCGGCTTCGGCCGTTAAGGTGGGATTGAAGAGAAGACAGGAGAATCCCGGATATGACAAAACGGAAGAGTTTAATTACTTTTTATCAGTGCTTTTCCCTGATGAGCAGCTCATGATTATGCCGTATAACAGGGTTGTTAAGGATTTGAACGGACTTACCTGCGAAGAATTTATGGAGGCCGTTTCCAAATATTTCACAATTGAGGAGAAAGGACACAAGGCATTTTATCCGGAAGAAAAAGGCCGTTTCGGTATGTATCTTGACGGAATATGGTATGAACTTGCTGCCAAGGAAAGCGTTATGTCCGAAGATCCGGTGGACGGACTTGATGTGGCAATACTTCAGGATTATCTTCTTACGCCGGTTCTTGGAATAGGAGACCCGAGAATTGATAAACGAATTGAGTTTATCGGAGGAATAAGAGGACTGGGAGAATTGGAAAGAAGAGTCAATTCGGATATGAAAGTAGCTTTTTCAATGTATCCTACATCGATTGACGAACTTTTTGCGGTAGCGGATGCGGATCTTTTAATGCCGCCTAAATCCACCTGGTTTGAGCCAAAATTACGAAGCGGACTTTTTATTCACAAAATATAAGAGGAGGGTATTCCAATGGAAAAGAAGAAAAATTATGACTTAATAACATTTCTTGCAGGACTTGTAATGCTTGTGGCCGGATTTTTTATTTTTTCAACAAAAGTAACAGTTACTACAGGATTCGGTTTTTTTGTAGGAGGATACCATGTTAACGGCGGGCTTGTGGTAATTCCGATGCTTATCGGTATTGTTTGGTGGTTTATTAATCCTAAATCGATTCCTGCTAAAATAATTACATTTTTGGGCTTAATTCTTATCGTATTATCTGTTATAATGAATACAAGATTTTATTTTCATGAAAGTCTTTTTAATTATATTCTTATGCTTGTCCTTATGGTGGGCGGAATGGCACTTGTTCTTAAGGTGCTCTTTAAAAGCAAAAAAGAATAAATACAGTATTTATAGGGAGATGTGGTGTTATGGACCAAAAGTTATATGATTTGATGAACTGGCCGGATATAGAGGGAATCATTTATTCAGATTTAGTGCATCCGAAGTCACTTCTAGGCCAGCATGTTACCAAAAACGGAATTCTGATTCAGGCATTCTATCCTGATGCTGTGAAAGCAAGTGTAAAAGAGAAAAATACAGGCATTTTACACGAAATGGTTCAGGTGGACGAGGCGGGCTATTTTGCCCTGCTTTTGAATCGTAAAAAGAAACTTGAATATACTCTTTTGTACGAGTTTGCCGATGGGAATACATATGAGACGGAAGACATATATGATTTTCCGTCACTTCTTGATAAAAAGGAACTTGCAAAATTTACAGCAGGCAATCATTCCAATGCTTACAATCTTCTGGGTGCGCATATTACCGAATGCAATGGTATTAAAGGCGTTCTTTTTGCCGTGTGGGCACCTAATGCACAGCGTGTAAGCGTAGTAGGTGATTTCAACAGCTGGGACGGAAGAAAGCACCAGATGGAACTTAATGATGAATCAGGAGTATTTGAGCTTTTTATTCCGGGAATTAAACCGGGAGATTTATATAAGTATGAAATACGATACAAAGGTGGTTTAACAGGTCTTAAGGCAGACCCATATGCTTTCTGTTCCCAGTTAAGACCGGATAACGCTTCAGTTGTATATGATTTGTCTGACTATGAATGGAAAGATGAAGAGTGGCAGTCATATAATGACAAGGATTTATACAAGAAAAAACCTATGGCAGTCCTTGAGATTCATCCGGGCTCATTTGCTACTCCTGATGACGGAAGAGAGTTTTATACATACAGGGAACTTGCACCTATTGTAGCAGATTATATCCATAAGATGAATTATACCCATGTTGAACTTATGCCGGTTATGGAACATCCTTTTGACGGCTCATGGGGATATCAGGTGACGGGATATTATGCACCTACAGCCAGGTACGGAACTCCTGATGAGTTCAAGTATTTTATGGATTATATGCACAAGGAGAAAATCGGCGTAATCCTTGACTGGGTTCCTGCCCATTTCCCAAGGGATGCGTTTGGTCTTGCCAAGTTCGACGGAACCTGCCTTTATGAACATTATGACAGAAGACAGGGTGAGCATCCGGATTGGGGAACTTTGATTTATAACTACGGAAGACCTGAGGTTGTGGATTTCCTTCTTTCCAATGCTATCTTCTGGGCTAAAGAATATCATGCGGACGGAATCCGTATGGATGCTGTTGCTTCAATGCTTTACCTGGATTACGGTAAGAGAGACGGAGAATGGGTAGCCAATATGTATGGCGGTAATGAAAACCTTGAGGCAGTGGAATTCCTTAAGAAATTAAGCATTGCATTCAAGAAAGAATGTCCGAAATCCATCCTCATTGCAGAGGAGTCTACCGCATGGCCGAGAGTTACAGGCAATGTCAAGGAAGATTCCCTTGGATTTGATTACAAATGGAATATGGGATGGATGAATGATTTCCTGGATTTCATGAGTTGTGATCCTTTATTCAGAAAGGGTAGATATAACGAGCTTACATTCAGCATGATTTATGCATACAGTGAGGATTTTATTCTTACGATTTCCCATGATGAAGTTGTACATGGTAAATGCTCTATGATTAATAAGATGCCGGGTGCAACCAAAGCAGATAAGCTTTCTAATCTTCGTGCGGCATATGCATTTATGTACACCCATCCGGGCAAAAAGCTTCTGTTTATGGGACAGGACTTCGGAATGGAGAATGAATGGTGGGAAGCAAGACAGATTGACTGGGAACTTACAAAGCTTCCTGAGAATGCTCTTCTTATGAAATATGTTTCCGACCTTAATGCCCTGTATCGTAAAGAACCGGCTTTATATGAGCTTGATTTTACACCGGACGGCTTTGAATGGATTAACAATATTTCGGCTAATGAATGTATAGTTGTTTTTGTGAGAAAGGCTTCTAATGGGGACGAGCTCCTTGTAGTTGCCAACTTTACTCCTGTTACAAGGGAAAAATACAAAATCGGCGTACCTCATATGGGCAAATACAAAGAAATATTTAACAGCGAAAGCGAAGAATACGGCGGAAGCGGTATAATTAATAAAAGAGTTATTAGCTCCAAAAAGGATGAATGTGACGGCAGAGAGGATTCCATCAGACTCACAGTTCCTCCTATGGGCGTGTCCATATTAAGATATACTGCTGCAGATACCACTCCTAAGAAGAAGGAGCAGACAGCAAAAAAGGCAGTCCCGGCCGCTAAGAAAGAAACTACCGCCAAAAAGGCAGCCCCGGCCGCTAAGAAAGAAACTACCGCCAAAAAGACAGCCCCGGCCGCTAAGAAGGAGCAGACAGCGGGAAAGGCAGTCCCTGCGGCCAAGAAAAGTACCACAGCGGGGAAGAAGGTGACTAAATAATGAATTATATGATACCGGCTGAGCAGTTTTTTACTGCGGAAAGATGGAAGTCAATTTTTGATACAATTATTCACTGGTGTATGACCGTAGGTAAGAATATACTCATTGCAATAATAATTTTTATTGTGGGTATGAAGCTTGTAAAATGGCTTACCAAACTTATTGGCAATTCATTTCAGAAAACAAAGCTTGAACCTATAGTTGGTAAATTCTTACTCTCAATTATTAAATTTGTCCTTTACTTTATTATAATTATCGTAATAATAGGACTTCTCGGAATACCTACAACATCATTTATTGCGGCTTTGGGAACGGTAGGTCTGACAATCGGACTTGCTCTTCAGGGAAGTTTATCCAACTTTGCCGGCGGAGTTCTTATCCTTTTGTTTAAACCGTTTAAACTGGGAGATTACATTAAAGAAGACAGCCACGGTAATGAAGGAAATGTAGTCGGCATTGACTTGTTTTATACAAAGATTTTGACGGTAGATAACAAAACAATCGTTATTCCTAACGGAACACTTGCCAATACCAGTCTTACCAACTTCACTGCCGAGAAAAAACGCAGGGTCGATATTCTTGTCGGAATTTCATATGATTCGGATATCAAGAAAGCCAAAGAAGTTCTCATGGATGTGATTAACAGTGAAGAGGCCATTCTGCGTGATGAGGAAATTTCAGTATATGTAGATAATCTTGCGGAAAGCCAGATTACAATAGGAACAAGAGTATGGGTTCCTACAGAGTCCTATTGGAAGGTTAAATGGTCACTTTTAGAAAAATATAAAGAAGAACTGACTGCCAACGGAATTGAGATTCCGTACAACCAGCTGTCGGTTACTTTGAAACAGGAGAAATAATTGAGCAAGCATAAAAGAAAAAAAAGATTTCCTGAAATCTTACTTGTGATAAGTGCATTGTTTCTGGGAGCCCTTATTGTAATCCTTGTATATCAGACAAGAAATAAGGCTACATATACAGGTGCCGAAGGCGGTGCCAACAGAAACTTAAGCGGAAGTTTTCCTCTGCCGTCCGAACTGGTAGAATCAGACAAAATAACATATTTTGCGTATACGGAAGTTCCGGATATTATATTCAGAAAAATGGAAGGTGTGTCATATAAGGACGACTGTCCCGTATCAAGAGAAGATCTGCGTTATCTTAAGGTTTTGTACTGGGGAACCGATGGCAAACCCCACCAGGGGGAAATGATTGTTAATCTGGCTATCGCACCGGATCTGGTAAATGTTTTTTATGATTTATACAAAGCATCATATCCGATACAAAGCATAGAGCTTGTTGATACATACGGCGGAAATGATGAAGTGTCCATGGCTAATAATAATACCAGCTGTTTTAATACCCGTAAAGTGCAGGGGACCGATGAATGGTCATTGCATGCATACGGTCTGGCGGTGGATTTGAATCCTTTGTATAATCCTTATGTGGGTAGTGACGGTACTGTTTTGCCGGTTGCGGCTTCCACGTATGCCGACAGGGATAATAATTTTGTCATGAAAATCAATACTGATGATTATGCTTACACGGTTTTTCAAAAATACGGTTTTACCTGGGGAGGAAGTTGGGAGTCTGTAAAGGACTATCAGCATTTTGAAAAAAATCCATACGAATAAATATAATAAAAGGATGTAAATACTATGAGAGACAAGTCTTTCAAATGGTATTTACATCCTTATTTTTGTGAAAATATGGTTTATTCTTCGTCTGCAAGATAAGCTTCGTATTTATGTATAACTTCGTTCATGGCCTTTGCACCGGGAGCTCCCTTGGTAAGTCTTTTTTCTACACATGTCTTTAAAGAAATGGCTTCATAGATATCTTCTTCAAATACAGGAGAAATCTTCTTGTATTCGGAAAGCGGCAGTTCATCTAAGGAGATGTTCTTTTCTATGCAGATAAGTACCAGCTGGCCGATTATGCCGTGGGCATCCCTGAAAGGTACACCGTGATTGACAAGGTAGTCAGCAGCATCAGTGGCGTTTGTAAAGCCGTTTTTGGCGCTGTTTTCCATGTTTTCTTTATTAAAGGTCATAGTGTCTATCATTCCGGTAAAAAGAGCAATACAGCCCTTAGTAGTGTCTATGGCATCAAATGTAAGCTCTTTATCTTCCTGCATATCCTTGTTGTAGGCTAAAGGAAGTCCTTTCATTGTGGTTAAAAGGGAAATGAGTGCACCGTATACACGGCCTGTTTTACCTCTTACAAGTTCTGCTATGTCAGGATTCTTTTTCTGAGGCATAATTGAACTTCCGGTGCTGTATGCATCGTCAAGTTCGATAAAGCGGTATTCATTGGTATTCCAGATAATTATTTCCTCTGAAAAACGGCTTAAATGCATCATTATTGTTGAAAGAGCACTTAAAAACTCTATTAAATAATCCCTGTCGGAGACAGAATCCATGCTGTTATTTGTAGCACCGTCAAAATGAAGGAGCTCTGCCGTATAGTCGCGGTCAAGCGGATATGTGGTGCCGGCAAGTGCACCTGCACCAAGAGGGCAGTAATTCATTCGTTTGTAAATATCTGAAAGTCTGTCCCTGTCCCTTAAGAACATTTCAAAGTAAGCACCGAAATGATGCGCTACGGTTACAGGCTGGGCTTTCTGCAAATGTGTAAAGCCCGGCATATATGTTTCTACATTTTCTTTCATTATTCTTAAAATAACTTTCAGAAGAGATTTTAACAATTCGTCCACTTCAGTTATTTCATCCCTTGTATAAAGCTTCATATCAAGAGCAACCTGGTCATTGCGGCTTCGTCCGGTGTGGAGTTTTTTACCGGTATCTCCGATACGCTCAATAAGAGTTGCTTCAACAAATGAGTGTATATCTTCATATTGGGAGTCAATTGAGAGAGTACCGCTTTCAAGGTCTGTAAGTATTCCCTGAAGACCGTTAAGAATTGCAAAACGCTCTTCAGATGTTACTATTCCCTGCTTTGCAAGCATATTCACATGGGCAATGCTGCCTTCAATATCCTGTTTGTAAAATTTTTGGTCAAATGACAAAGATGCATTAAAATTATGCACTAACTGATTGGTTTCTTTTGTAAACCGTCCACCCCAGAGCTTCATAATGTGTCGTCCTTTCCTGATGTTTTTTTGTTATGTGAAGTGAGTAAAGAAAGTGCTCCTTCTTCGGTAATTTCTTTTTTGTATTTAATTCTGAATACGATGCATCCGGCAATTATAATAAGGCATATTATGCTGATGGTCATACCGGCTTTAAGACCTCTGACTTCATAACGGAATTCTACCGTATGTGTTCCTTTTGTAAGATTAACCGCTATGAGTGCCTTATCACCCACGGAGGTATATTCGGTTTCCTTTCCGTCCACATATACTGTATATCCTTCGTCATACGGAATCGAAGTCCACATAAGTCCGTCTGAGAGAGCAGTAATTGTTCCGGTAACATGAGTATCGTCATAAGAAGTTACATTAAATCCCTCATCCGCCAGTGCTTTGTATAACTCATCCAGCTTGTCGATATTAAGGACATATGCGTACATCTGAAGGTCCTTGTCGCCGGAAGATGATGTAACATATACGGTCTGGCCGGCCTTAACATATCCCAGATCTACCATTCTTCCGTGGTTAATGCCTTTGTATGTGTCGGAATGACCTTCATAACTTACATTAATCGTATCAATTGTTTTGTTCATAATATAGAGGTACAGATATTCATCTTCAACAATATTGATTGTTGCGGAAGTACTCATATCATCAAAAGTAATTCTTGTAAAGAGTTCATCAATACCTGCAGCACTCATTGCAAAAGAATTCTGAACTGAGAACGGATTAGGTTCAGTCATTACATTCCAGTTGCTGTTAAAATCAGACGGAAGCATAAATCCCAGAGGGAGAGTGTAATTGTTCTCGTAGAGATATTCGTTGTCATAAGTATCTACGAGAGTGTATAATTTGTCTCCTTCAAGTGCTCTGTTACTGAGAAAATATTTTACATTAAAAATTGAGTTTACCAGAGGGGTTGCTCCGTTAATTGCATATGAGTTGGTGGAATGTTCGAGCCCCAGGTCGCCAAAAAATCTTGACATTGCAGCATATGATGTGGATGAAAAAGTTGATTCACCCTTATAATGATGCCATGCTGAATCATTTTTGGTACGATATCCCCATACTTTGGAAATACGGTAAAATGAATTTTCGTCTTCAATTTCTTCTGCTTCATCGACAAGTGCACCCACAGATTCATAATCCGCAAGGTATGCGGTTCGTGAGGTAGTTGAATATCCGGTGTTTTCCATGTTTGTGGTGCACTCGACTATTGCCACCGCAAAAAGTGCAATCATAATGTAATTAAGATTCCATTTTTTCTTTTTACGGGCAATAACTGCCAGAAGAACATAGATTGCAATAAACAATGCACTTAAATAAATTACCCTGAAATCAATGTCGTCGCTTGTAAGCGTATTTCCCAGATAAACGAGGAAAAGTACTACACCCCAGAAGCTTCCGGCTATCTGGGAGTTTTTATATTCCTTTATGTTACAGAACGCATCATAACATATTCCCAAAAGCAGGAAGATGTAAATGAATGACTGACGGCACGGAAGGCTGTTAGGATAATGGAATCCATGCCAGATAAAGTTAGGAATATTCATATTAAATGCCGTGAAAAAGATGACAAGTGCAATAACCTTCATGATTTTCTCACGGAGCGGTATTTTCTTGGTCATTATATAGAGAGGGAAGAGTACAAGAACCGCAACACCGCAATATATATTCGGAAGGTGATCCAGTCCTATACTTACCTCAACATTCATAAGATGGCGTTTAATAATGGTAACAAATGAAAAATATCTTGATAATGTATCAGGGAAATTTACATCCCCGGACGCCGTGTAACTCAGGGCGCATACTTCCGGAATAAGAAGTATTGCCGCAAGACCTCCTGCAAGTAAAGAATATAATATGAAACGCAATGCGGAGCGTGCATACTCTGTCTTATCTTTTGGAACAGGTCTTGAAACCATGATTACGGCAAAATATATTACCATTGAAATACAAATCATTATGGCAATATAGTAATTGGACAGAATAGCAAGTCCAAGTGAAACCGCATATAATATGCCTTTGCCCTCGTTAACAAGCCTTTCAAGTCCCAAAACGATAAGCGGCAGTAAAAGAACACAGTCTAACCACATGAGATTCCAGCTGTAGGCTGCAATAAATGCGGAAAGTGCATAAAACATTCCAAATATTGCAGCGGATAAGTGGCGCTTTTTGTTGTGCTTACACAGATAATATGTGCATGTAAAACCTGAAGCGGCAATTTTTAAGATAATGATTGTATTCATTACCTCTATCATATACTTTTGCGGAAAAAGTGCGATTATCCAGTTAATCGGGCTTGAAAGATAATATCCGTAAAGGGCTGTAAAATTAGTACCCATTCCTATATTCCAGCTATAGGAAAGACTGCCGCCGTTACGAATCTTTTCCCATAATTCGGAAAAGAAAGGGCAGTACTGGTGGTACATATCGGATCGGAGATAACACTGTTCTCCGAACGGATAGATGTCCCTGATGATAAAGACTGCAATCATAATTATAAGAGGAACAAGAAATGATAAAACATAAACTGCCTTTCCGTGTACCAGATCGTGAATGGCAGAAGCTCTTGCCAGTCTGTTCGCTTCTTTTGTGTCTGTGTTTGTGGTTTCCTGATCAGTCATCAGATTCCTCCTTGTTTTTACGAAAAATAAAAAATTTACTGAAAAAATAGTTAATAATTACAACAAAAATGCAGGCTGCAATCTTAGCTATTAATTCATTGAGGTGAAAGAAATTCACCGTTACCGCAAGGAATGCCGTCTCAAAAAGAAGGGACAGAAGTCTTGCTGCTACAAACGATAAAAGTTCTCTTAAAATGGTTTTGGCATTAAAACTTTTGCTTTCAAAAACGAACAGCTTGTTGGTTATGAATGCAAACAAAACAGCCGCAATCCATGCGATTACATTGTATACTACATAGTTTACATCAGTAAATTTGTAGAAAAGATAGTATACGGCATAGTTTACAACAGTAGTTAAACCACCGAATATAATATACGAAATGGTTTCTTTGTTAATCAGCTTTTTCAGCAGCTTCTTCATTATTTATGTCCTCTTTCTGTATGCTTTGCCCCGAATAATCCATAGAAAGGTTGTCCTCTTTGGAAATATATATAGGGCGGTGCTTTAACTCTACAAATATTCTTGCAATATATTCGCCGAGTATACCTATTGAAATCTCAATTATTCCTCCAAGGAACAGAAGAATAATGATGGTAGAAGCATAACCCGGTGCATCTACACCCACTACAAGTGTCTTAATAAGGATGAATAAAGCATATATTATTGCAATGGCAGAAATGATAAATCCCATTACGGTAAGAACCTTAAGCGGTACAACCGAGAAAGACATAATTCCGTCCATGGCATATTTCATAAGTCCCTTAAAACTCCATTTGGTTGTTCCGATTGTCCGTTCTACATTTTCGTATGGAATCCATTCGGTGTCAAATCCAACCCAGCAGAATAAACCTTTGGAAAAACGCTCAACTTCGTCCATTGAAACAATTGCATCTACCATTTTACGGCTCATAATACGGAAATCCACAGCGCCGTAAGGCATTTTGGTATTTGTAAGCTTGTTATTGAATTTGTAAAAGTTTCTTGAAAAGAAACTGCGGATTTTTTTCTCGCCCTTTCTGGTGGTACGGTAGGCAGCACAGCAGTCATGTCCTTCGTTAATGCTTTCAACCATGCGTGGGATGAGCGCTGGCGGGTGCTGTAAATCAGCATCCATTACGATTACATAATCACCTGATGAATTTTTGAGACCGGCGTACATACCGGCTTCTTTTCCGAAATTTCTGGAAAAAGAAATATATTTCACATCAGGATAGGAAGCGGCCATACCTTTAAGAATCATAAGGGTATTATCGGAACTTCCGTCATTTATGAAAATGAAGCGAAAGTCGCAGTCCTTAATTGTACGGGTTATTTTGGTAGTCTCCTCATAATAGGTAGACAGTACATCCTGTTCATTGTAACAGGGAACAATAATATCGATTTTTTTCATAGTGATACCTGCCTGTTTTTATGTATCGGTTAAATGATACACATAATCTATTCTATTATATAATAATTGGATAATAGTGTCAAACCAAGCATAAAAAGAACCCTGCACATTACGGGGATATCTTATGTATCCATATGTATTGTGCAGGGATGTCTTAAAGTATATTTAATAAAATTGTCTTATGTTATGTACTTCCAATCAGTCTTTGTCTAATTCGGCATGCTTCATTGCGCGAACCTTTAATGAAAGACCAAAGAGATTGATGAATCCTTCGGCATCATGATGGTCATAAAGGTCACCTGTTGTGAATGATGCAATTGATTCATTATAAAGTGAATACGGAGAAGTGGTTCCGGCTTTAATGATATTGCCTTTGTAAAGTTTGAACTTAACTTCACCTGTTACATATTCCTGTGTCTTCTCAATGAATGCCTGAACAGCCTCACGCAGAGGAGTAAACCATTTGCCTTCGTATACAATCTGAGCGAATTTATTGCCCATATCCATCTTCATTGTAGTGGTGTCACGGTCAAGAATAAGCTCTTCAAGCTGCTGATGTGCTTCATAAAGGATAGTTCCTCCCGGTGTCTCATATACGCCACGGGATTTCATTCCTACAACACGGTTTTCAACAATGTCTACGATACCGATTCCGTGCTTGCCGCCGAGTCTGTTAAGCTCTCTGATAATATCGGAAACTTTCATTTCCTTGCCGTTAACTGACTTTGGAACACCCTTTTCAAAAGTCATTGTAACATACTCGCCTTCTTCAGGTGCCTTTTCAGGAGTGGTTCCGAGAACGAGAAGATGTTCAAAATTAGGTTCGTTGGCAGGATCTTCAAGTTCAAGTCCCTCATGGCTGATGTGCCATAAATTACGGTCACGGCTGTAACTTGTATCTGCTGAAAACGGAAGATTAATACCGTGCTGTTTGCAGTACTCGATTTCTTCTTCACGTGAATTCATTGTCCACTTATCGTTTCTCCATGCAGCAATTATTTTCAGATCAGGAGCAAGAGCTTTAATAGTCAACTCAAAACGAATCTGGTCATTACCTTTACCTGTTGCACCGTGGCAGATGGCAGTTGCTCCTTCTTTTCTGGCAATCTCAACAAGGCGCTTTGCAATAACAGGTCTTGCCATAGATGTACCGAGAAGATATTTGTTCTCATATACTGCATGAGCCTGTACACAAGGAACGATATATTCATCACAGAATTCATCGGTAAGATCTTCAATATATAATTTGGAAGCACCGCAGGAAAGGGCTCTTTCTTCAAGGCCGTCTAACTCCTCTCCCTGTCCGCAGTCTGCGCAGACGCAGATTACTTCATAATCAAAATTTTCTTTTAACCATGGAATAATGGCAGTGGTATCAAGTCCACCGGAATAAGCAAGAATTACTTTTTCTTTCATCTTATTATGTCCTCCTGAAATATCAATTTATCTGTAATATACATCAAATGTTTATTTTATGCAATATCTAAAATGAAAAATGTATATTTTCTAATTAAAACTTGCATATTATGCATTAAAAGTGTATAATTATGAAAAAATATTAAAAGCTTTAACAAAATGCTTTACATGTCCAAAAGTTGGTACTAATATATTTTTGGATAAAAAACAATATGGAAAGAGGATTGCTATGATTAAGGTAGGAATTATCGGTTCAACAGGTTATGCCGGAAATGAGCTTGTAAGAATTTTACTTGGGCATAAAGATGCAGAAATTGTGTGGTACGGTTCACGAAGTTATATAGATAAGAAGTATTCCGATGTATATCAGAATATGTTCAAACTTGTGGACGAAAAATGTATGGATGATAATATGGAACAGCTGGCAGAGGAGGCAGATGTGATTTTTACCGCAACGCCTCAGGGATACTGTGCATCAGTTCTTAACGAAAACATTCTTTCCAAAACAAAGATTATTGATTTAAGTGCGGATTACCGGATTAAAGATGTGAAGGTTTACGAGGAATGGTACAAACTTGAACATAAGAGTCCGGCACTTATTAAAGAAGCAGTATACGGACTTTGTGAGATAAACAGGGAAGACATTAAGAATACGAGACTTCTTGCCAACCCGGGCTGCTATACAACATGTTCGATTCTTACAGCATATCCTCTTGTTAAAGAAGGAATAATAGATGCCAATACACTTATTGTTGATGCCAAGTCCGGTACATCGGGAGCCGGAAGAGGAGCGAAGGTGGCAAACCTTTACTGCGAGGTAAATGAAAGCATTAAAGCATACGGAGTTTTAACACACCGCCATACACCGGAGATTGAAGAACAGCTTGGATATGCATGCAATAAGGATGTGAAAATTATTTTTACACCGCATCTTGTTCCGATGAACAGAGGTATTCTTGTTACCGAGTATGCAAACCTTGTTAAAAATGTTACATATGAGGATGTCAGGGCAGCATATGAAAAATATTATAAAGACGAATATTTTATAAGACTTCTTGATAAAGATGTGTGTCCTGAGACGAGATGGGTTGAAGGAAGTAATTTTGTTGATATTAATTTTAAAATAGATGAAAGAACCAACAGAATCGTTATGATGGGTGCGCTTGACAATATAGTTAAGGGTGCGGCCGGACAGGCAGTACAGAATATGAATCTGATGTTTGGATTAGACGAGAAAGAGGGCCTTAAAATGGCACCTGTGTTCCCATAGTACAGGAGGTAATTATGATTAAAGATATCAAAGGCGGAGTTTGTGCTCCGATAGGTTTTAAGGCAAACGGTCTTAATGCCGGAATTAAAAATAACATTAAAAAAGACATGGCAATGATTTACAGTGAAGTACCGTGTAAGGCTGCCGCAACATTTACCACCAACAAGGTTAAAGCCGCACCTGTAAAATGGGACTATAAAATCGTACATGAATCAGAATACGCCCAGGCAGTAGTTGTTAACAGCGGGGTTGCCAATGCCTGTACAGGAGAAGAGGGTTATAACTACTGTATGGAAATTTCCAAAGAAACCGGAAAAATCCTTAATATTCCTGAGGATTCCGTGCTTGTAGCATCAACCGGTGTTATAGGCAAACAGCTTCCGATGGACATTATTAAATCAGGAATTAATAAACTTCCTGCCGATTTGCAGCATGACGAAAATCATGCGGCACTTGCAGCCGAGGCAATTATGACTACGGACACAAAACCAAAACAGGTTGCGGTAAGTATTGAAGTAGACGGCAAGACTGTTACAATAGGCGGAATGTGTAAAGGTTCCGGAATGATTCATCCTAATATGTGCACAATGCTCTGCTTTATAACGACGGACTGTGCAATCTCCAAGGAACTTCTTCAGAAAGCTTTAAGCTCAGGAATTGATGATACTTTTAACATGATTTCCGTAGACGGAGATACATCCACCAATGATACTGTTCTTTTGCTTGCCAACGGTATGGCGGGAAATAAGGAGATTGTGGAAGAGGACGAGAATTACCGCAAGTTTTTTGAAGCCCTGTATTATATTAATGAAGAACTTGCCAAAAAAATTGCCGGCGACGGAGAGGGCTGCACATGCCTTTTTGAAGTAAAAGTGAAAAATGCGCTTACAAAAGAAGATGCCAAAACCATGGCAAAAGCAGTTGTCTGCTCAAGCCTGACCAAAGCTGCCATATACGGACATGATGCCAACTGGGGAAGAATTCTTTGCGCAATGGGATATTCGGGAGCGGAGTTTGACCCTGATAAAGTGGCAATTTATTTTGAAAGCAGTAACGGCAGAATTCAGATTGTATCTGAAGGCAGGGCTACTGATTACAGTGAAGAAAAGGCTACTGAGATTTTATCCGCAGAACATGTAATTGCAATATGTGACTGCAATCAGGGCAGTTTTGAAGCAACAGCCTATGGATGTGACCTTACGCATGAATATGTAAATATTAATGCGGATTACAGATCCTAAAAAATTATACAGGGAGACAATGAAATGGAAAATAAATTAATTGAAAATGAGTTGGCCAAAGCAGAAGTATTAATAGAAGCCCTTCCTTACATACAGAAATTTAACAGAAAGATAATTGTTGTGAAATACGGCGGAAGCGCAATGGTAGACGAGGAGCTTAAGAAAAAAGTAATCGAAGATGTGGTTCTTTTAAAGCTTGTTGGATTTAAGCCTATTATTGTTCATGGCGGCGGTAAGGAAATAAGCAGATGGGTGGATAAGGTTGGTATGGAGACAAATTTTATCAATGGTCTCAGAGTGACCGATGAGCCTACGATGGAAATTGCGGAAATGGTACTCAACAAGGTAAATAAAAGCCTTGTAAATCTTATTCAGCAGCTTGGTGTGAAATCAGTGGGAATAAGCGGAAAAGACGGCGGAATGCTTAAGGTGAAGAAAAAACTTTCCGGCGGACAGGACATAGGATATGTGGGAGAAATTACTTCTGTTGACCCGAAGGCCGTTTATACACTTCTTGAAAATGATTTTCTGCCGGTAATCTGCCCTGTAGGTGTTGATGATGAGTTTAATACTTACAATATTAATGCGGATGATGCGGCATGTGCCATAGCCAAGGCGGTTAAGGCTGAAAAACTGGCGTTTCTTACAGATACCGAAGGCGTTTATAAGGATAAGGACGATCCGTTAACTCTTATTTCCGAGCTGGAGCTTGATGAGGCACAGAAGCTGATTAATGACGGATTTATAGGCGGCGGAATGCTTCCGAAGCTTAACAACTGTATAGATGCAATCGAAAACGGTGTTTCAAGGGTCCACATTATGGACGGAAGAATTCCTCACTGTCTCTTGCTTGAAATATTTACAAACAGAGGTATCGGAACTGCCATATTGAAAAAAGGAGCGGAAAGATTTTATGACGCAGACAGAAAAGATAATTAATCAGGCAGAAGAAAACATAATACATACATATAACAGATATCATGTTGCTCTCGACAGGGGAGAAGGCGTGTATCTTTATGATGCAGAAGGTAAAAAATATCTTGATTTCGGTTCGGGAATAGGTGTATTTGCCCTCGGATACGGTAATAAGGAATATACTGATGCAGTTGTGGAGCAGACAAACAAACTTGTCCATACTTCAAATTATTTTTATAACGAACCGGCCGCACAAGCGGCTAAGAAGCTTGTAAAAGCTTCCGGTATGTCAAAGGTGTTTTTTACAAACAGTGGTGCAGAAGCAGTTGAAGGTGCCTTAAAGCTTGCCAAAAAATACGCTTTTATCACAAAAAATACACATGATTATGAAATAATTGCTATGGAACATTCATTTCACGGCAGAACAATCGGTTCACTTTCCGTAACAGGCAATGCCCATTACAGAGAAGCTTTTGAGCCTCTCATGCCGGGAGTCAGGTTTGCGGAGTACAACAATCTTGAAAGCGTTAAAGCGCTTATTAATGATAAAACCTGTGCCATTATTATGGAAACCGTACAGGGAGAAGGCGGTATCAGACCGGCTACCGAAGAATTCCTTAAAGGAGTGCGTAAACTTTGCGATGACAACAACGTGCTTCTTATTCTTGATGAAATACAATGCGGAATGGGAAGAAGCGGACAAATGTTTGCATACCAGCGTTACGGAGTATATCCGGATATTGCCACAAGCGCCAAAGCTCTTGGATGCGGCGTTCCTATCGGGGCATTTATGGCATCCGAAAAAGTGGCAGATGTACTTGAAGCGGGAGACCATGGAACAACATACGGCGGAAATCCGTTAGCCTGCGCAGCCTCTTCAAAGGTGTTTGATTTGTTTGAAAAAGAAAAAATACTTGAAAATGTTAATGAGGTTGGTGCATACTTATATGAGAAGCTTGAAGGTGTCAAAAATGAGTATCCGTGTATAGTTGACCACAGAGGCGTGGGACTTATACAGGGACTTGAGTTTGACCACCCTGTCAGTGAACTTATAGGAAAGCTTCTTATGGCAGGAGTGATAACTTTTGCGGCAGGAGCCAATGTATTAAGGTTCATTCCTCCGTTAATAATTAAAAAGCAGCATGTTGATGAAATGATTGAAATATTAAAAAAATGTCTCTAAACGGGTTTTGTTCCCTTTTAGGGAATGGAACGGAGTTTATATATGTGTAAAAAAAGAATTATTGCACTCATTGCAGTCTGCGGCATAATGCTGACAGGATGTAAAGTCGAATATTCCGAGGAAACTTTACCTTCTTCAACCGCAATAAATGAGGCAACTTCAAAGACGATTCGTGTAAGATACAGCGATGAATCATATAAAGAGTATTTTGAGTATTGTGAGACACTTTTTGAAACAGAACATTCAGATACGGATGTTATTCTGGACCTTGTTTCATCAGAAAATTATGTGGAGAATATCGGCTCTGATTCGCTTTCGGGAACGGATGTGCCGGATGTGTATCTGATTGAAAACAGTGAACTGGGAACGGCATATCTTGCCGGACTTGCGGCTAAAAATACCGTGGACAAGTTTAATTCCGAAAATTACTGTGATACGGCAATTAATGCATGTTCCTGCAATGGTAATCTTATAGGATATCCACTGGGGTTTAAAACAAGTTTTCTTGCATATAATACGGATTTTCTGACTGCAGATAATGTTAAGACCTTTGCGGCACTTGAGGAATACTCCGACAATGCCACATTTTCCCAGGAGGATGCGGCGGAGATTGAGACAATATTCAGGTGTAATATTACTGAATTGTTTGCCAATTACGGATTTGTGGGAAGCAATATTAATACGGGCGGCACATACGGAGATGACACATCCAAGGTTGATATTAATAACGGTAACATCAAGTCGGATGCCGAAAAATATCTGTCAATTATTGATTATTTCAGTTTGAATCCTAAAGCCTCTTCAAGCTGGTGTGCGAAAAATTTTGTGGCGGGAAAATTCCTTTCCACAATCTATACAACGGACTATCTGGGAAGCCTTTCCAAAGCCCAAATCAATTATGAAATTGCGGAATTTCCTGATTACGATAATGAAAATTCAACAGCTCCGCTGTCAATAACAACAGCTCTTGCGGTAAATCCGTATGCTTCTGATATTGAACTTGCAAAAGAATTTGCGGAATTTGCCACCTATCAGACGGCAGAAGAGTTTTATAATTATGTAAAGCTTCCGTCAGCAAGAAAAGGTGTCAAATACGAAACTGAACAGTTAAAAAATATCTATGCATCATATGAAAAATCTGTTCCTAAGAATAAACTGCAATACGGGGATCAGATATATCCCCTTGTTGAGATTGCCCTTCATAATATTGCGGCCGGAGAAGATATAGAAGGGGAATTCAAGAAAATAGACGATTATATGAAAGATCAGATTAGCAATTAAAGAAAGTCTTATATATTAAGTAAGGAATAGAACCTCCGTATTCAGTTTATACTGTAATAGTATAATGATGTTTGCGGAGGTTTTTTATGTGGGGATTTTTAATAGCATTGCTTTCGGGACTGTTAATGAGTGTACAAGGGGTAATGAATACAGGTGTTACAAAGCAGACCAGTATATGGGTGTCAGCAGGCTTTGTCCAGCTGACTGCGCTTATAGTGTGCGCAATAGCATGGTTTTTCACGGGACGGGAAAGTATTGGTGCAATTTGTAAGGTTTCGCCCAAATATATGCTGCTTGGGGGCGTTATAGGTGCTTTTATTACTATTACCGTAATTAAAAGCATGGAGATTTTAGGACCTGCCAAGTCAGTAATGCTTATTGTGGTAATGCAGATTGTTTCCGCATACCTTATTGAACTTTTCGGCTTATTCGGGACGGAAAAAGTGAAATTCTCATGGGGAAAGGTAATAGGAGGCATTATTGCAATCGTGGGAATTATTATTTTTTGTATGAGCGGAAAGAATCCCGAAGGAAATTGAGAAAAGTGTTGTATTTGGAAAAATAATTAGATAGAATATGAATATGCATAAAGGAATAATTGCGCCGGAAAAGGGGTTTTATGCAGCATAACAGAATTTATATTTATGTGGCGGCAGCATTGTGTGTGATTCTTTCGGTAGGAATTTATTTTTTATCCTCCGGAAAGAAAAAAAGCTCCGTTATATCATATGATTCAGGTACTTCTTATTTCGGTGATGATACTACTGCAGCAGATGCGGTAAATGATTATACAGAAGATAATGAATTATCTGTAATTGAAGAAACAGATAAAATATGTGTATTTGTATGCGGAGCAGTGGTTAATCCGGGCGTGTATTATGTTTCGCAGGGAGCAAGAATTTACGAAGCAGTGGAGCTTGCCGGTGGATTATTGCCGGATGCCGATGCGGATTATGTAAATCAGGCAGGAATTGTTTCCGATTGTGAACGGATATATATTCCGTATGAGGGAGATAATCTTCCTGTATCCGCCGGAGATAATACGGACAATGATTCAGGACTCGTTAATATCAATACTGCGGACAGCAAACAACTGCAGACACTGCCGGGAATCGGAGAAGCAAGAGCCGAAAGCATAATCGCATACAGGGAAGAACACGGAAATTTTGCTTCCTGTGAGGATATTATGAATGTATCAGGTATCAAGCAGGCGGCATACAGCAGGATAAAGGACAAGATTTGTGTAAATTGAAAGGTGAATTTTATGAGCAGGGTGTTAGTGGTTGATGATGAAAAGATTATTGTTAAAGGAATTAAATTCAGTCTTGAGCAGGACGGAATGACTGTGGATTGCGCCTATGACGGGGAAGAGGCATTACACTATGCCAAGGAGACGGAGTATGATGTTGTTCTTCTTGATTTGATGCTTCCTAAGATTGACGGTCTTAATGTGTGCCAGCAGATAAGGGAATTCTCCAATATGCCTATAATAATGCTGACGGCGAAAGGCGAGGATATGGACAAGATTATGGGTCTTGAATACGGTGCGGATGATTATATTACCAAGCCGTTTAATATCCTTGAGGTTAAAGCAAGAATGAAGGCCATTATGAGGAGAAATGCCAGATCTGCCAAAACCGAAGAAGTTAAGGAAATTGTCTCCGGTGAGCTTAGGTTGGACAGAGAGGGCAGAAGATTATATATCGAAGATAAGGAAATTAATCTTACAGCCAAGGAATTTGATGTTCTTGAACTTCTTGTGATGCATCCGGGTAAGGTTTACAGCAGGGAAGGTCTCCTTAATATTGTATGGGGATATGATTATCCCGGAGATGCAAGAACCGTTGATGTTCACATAAGAAGACTTCGTGAAAAAATAGAAAAGAACCCGTCGGAGCCAAAGTATGTACATACCAAATGGGGAATGGGTTATTACTATCAGTAAGCATTGGAGCAGGGTATGTCAAAAGGAAGCCGTGGCAAAATTTTTTCCAAACTTAATAAAGTCAGAAGTCTGCGATTTGTAATTGCCGCCGTTATAGTTGTGGCATGTATCATACCGGTTATAGTTACATACGGGATATTTGTAAAAAGCTACACCAATAAGACAATAGATTCTACGGCAATAGAGGTACAGGGACAGTTAAGTCTGTTGGGAGCCGATATTGCTTCCGGAGATTATCTTGTAACCGGCAATTCCGATGTGGTTAATACAGGCCTTGAGCTGATATCGTATACATATTCTGCAAGAGTCAGAATTATTGACAGGGATTTTATTGTCCGAAAGGATACATTTGCATACGACGAAGGTAAAACAATTGTTGCATCAAATGTTTTGTCTGCATACAAAGGAAATGCCGTTACGGATAAAAGCTATAACTCAGGATATATAGAGATTACGACCCCTATTTACTCAGAGGACAATGAATCCATTCTGGGAGTAATGTATCTGACCATGACGGATTCCCATATTGAGGGCATGCAGGAATATTTTCATCGTATTTTTGTCGGAATAATTCTTGTGTTCTCCATGATTTCTGTTATATTAGGAGCGACAGTTTCTCATTTTTGTGTAAAACCATTAGAGAAGTTAGGCAATTCCATTATAAGGATTTCCTCCGGCTCCAAAACCGACCGTGTCGAAAAAAGAACATTATATGAGTATGAAAAGGTTGCAGAGGCTGTCAATCTCATGCTGGATCGAATCCGTGTATTGGATACCTCCAGAGATGAATTTGTATCAAATGTGTCTCATGAACTTAAAACTCCTATGACTTCCATGAAAGTTCTGGCAGACTCGCTGATTGCTCAGGATAATGTTCCGGTTGAGATTTACCGTGATTTTATGAATGATATAGTTACTGAAATTGACCGTGAAAATAAAATTATAAGTGACTTACTATCACTTGTTAAAGTAGACCAGACCAACGCGGAACTCAATATTGCTACCGTCAACATAAATGAGTTGGTTGAGCTTATTCTTAAACGGCTTAAGCCTATTGCGGTTCAGAAAAACATTGAGCTTGTGTTTGAAAGCTTCAGACCTGTTGCGGCAGAGATTGACGAAGTAAAACTTACTCTGGCAATAACCAATCTTGTAGAAAATTCCATTAAATACAATGTGGATAACGGATGGGTAAGAGTATCGGTAAATGCAGACCATAAATATTTTTATATTAAGGTATCCGATTCGGGAATAGGAATTCCAAATGAATGTAAAGAACAGATTTTTGAACGATTTTACCGCGTGGATAAGGCCCGTTCAAGAG
>JBJENE010000057.1:4987-93531 GCA_051880035.1 Butyrivibrio sp. | reverse complement strand
GAATTCGGAAAGAGTAAATTCCACCCTGCGGTGGAATTTAGTTTTGCAAATGAAATCCTTGAAAAAATTGTGAAAAACCAGTTGACAACTTCATATGTCTCTGTTATATTATCTATTGTGTTTTGAGACACGCAGTTAAATATGCGCCTTTAGCTCAGTTGGTAGAGCACCTGACTCTTAATCAGGGTGTCCAGGGTTCGAACCCCTGAAGGCGCACTTAGAAGTCCCAAGCTAAGCTTCGCGCTGGTTTGAGGCTTTTATTTTTTTAGGCCCCAATAATGTTTGGTGTTTAAAAAAATGATTGCAAGATTTTGTTTAAAAGAGATATAATAAATATATATTTTTATAACATAGAATTCATTTATAATATTGTGATGGAGCAGATTAAGGAGGTGAGAACAATGACCCCCAAAGATATAAAAGAAGCGGAGAGATTGCTTGTAAAATGTGTTCCCGGTGTACTTGAAAATGTTGTTGACAAAATAATAATGTATGGGTCTTGTGCTCGCGGAGACTTTAATGATGATTCAGATATAGATATAGCAATATTAACGACCTGTGACCGATTGGAAGCAAAGAAATATGATGATAAATTGATGGATATTGTTACTGAAATTGCGATGAAAACTCAAGCTATTGTTGAATATATCTGTATTCCTCTTACTGAATACATGGAGAAAAAATCCTGGTATGGATATTTCAAAAATATCGAAAATGAAGGTAGGGTAATATATGGATAGAGAAATATTTCGGTTGGCATCAAAGTATATAGATGAAAATACATAAAGAGGGTACGCAGGTGGGGCAGAGTTAGCCCCTACGCACTTAGAAGTCCCAAGCTAAGCTTCGCGCTGGTTTGAGGCTTTTATTTTATGCATTTTTGTTTTGGGACGAACTCTGCGTCTTGCATTTGATTATTTTTAAATTGAGTTAATGTTTTCATGATTTCTCCATCCTTTTTTAAAAGTTTAGACACTTTCTTTTTCTGTATGCTTCAGGGGTTTCCCCCATACATTTCTTAAATCGACTTATGAAGTGACTTGCGGATGCAAAACCCAGAAAGGCAGCTATGTCGGTAATGGTTTTGGTGCTGTTTTCCAGCATGTAACCGGCAGCACTGCATTTTTTCTGTAATATATAATCACCAAGAGTTATACCGTATTCCTTTTTGAAAAGTCGAGAAAGATAATCAGGATTACACCCGATAGCTTTACCTACATCAGAGGATGAAATCGGGCGGGTAAGATTCCTTTGAATATAATCAATACCGCGTCTGACCTGAAGAGTCATTATGTTTTTGGTATGGAGCTCATGCATGACTTTGGTAATTTCAGTAATCATTTTTTCTTTAATATTATTTATTGAATTAATGTCTGTTGCTACATCAATTTGACGAATATAAATGTCACTGAATGTGTATGCTTCTTCGCTGTCCAGTCCGGCTTCGATACAGAATCTTATAATCAGGGATATGAGAATTATTGTATGGTACTTTTCGTTTCTGAGACTGTTATCAGACAGCACTCCTCTGTCTTTATTCTTCCCTTTACAAATGATTTTGGCGGCCTCCATATCTCCTCTGGAGATTCTTCTGTAATAATAAAATTCCGATTCCATAGAGGTATGGTATTTTTCCTGTTCACGTTGTTGGTGCAGCAAGTTGTTCAGCTCTTTATTCATATTAGAAATCCCTTCATAATGTAGAGTAGCAGATATAATTATGTATCGAAAATATGATATATATTACGAAAATATTGTATATTAAACGGTTTATTTTGTCTAATATAAAATTATAAAAAAGTACGGAGCAGGCTGTATGAACAGGAAAGGAGAAACAACATGAGAAAATGGGACGGTTATCAAAGGGGAATTAATCTTGGAGGCTGGTTTTCACAGTGCGATTATAGCAAGGAGAGGTATGACAATTTTATCAAGGAAGAAGATTTTAAAGTAATTTCGGAATGGGGACTTGACCATGTAAGAGTACCGGTGGATTATAATCTGGTAGAAAATGAAAGCGGAAATTATATCGAAGCGGGATTTGAATACATAGACCGCGTTGTCCACTGGTGTGGAAAATATAATCTTAATATGGTTTTAGACCTTCATAAAACATATGGATTTTCTTTTGATGCCGGAGAAATGGAAACCGGATTCTTCTTTAATGAAGCTTATCAGGAGCGCTTTTACAAGTTGTGGGAACAGTTTGCGAAAAGATACGGAAAATACAGTGACAGGGTTGCTTTTGAGCTGCTTAATGAAGTAACGGATAAAGAGTTCATTTCAAAATGGAGAGAAATCTCTGAAAAATGTATCAGGCGTATCAGGGCATTGGCACCGGACAGCTATATTGTATTAGGAAGTTACTGGAATAATCATGTCTGTGCAGTTGAGGATTTGCAGCAGCCTGCGGATGACCGTATCATATATAACTTTCATTGCTATGACCCTCTTATTTTTACTCATCAGGGAGCACCTTGGGTTATGGGAATGGATCCTGATTTCAGACTCAGCTATGACCGGGATTATGATGTTATCTGTAATGAGCAAAAGAAAATGTTCCCGGATTTATGGAGCGGCAGCTTTCCTTTAACTTCGGATGGTTCGAAAAAAATCGGACCGGAATTTTTTGAAGCATTATTCTCCGGAGCAATACGTACAGCCGAAGAACGAAATGTCCCACTTTATTGCGGAGAATATGGGGTAATAGAAAAAGCTGATTCGGAAGATATTCTTAAATGGTTTACAGACATTAATGCGGTATTTGAGAAATATGGCATCGGGCGTGCCGCATGGAGTTACAGGGGAATGGACTTTGATATTGCGGGAGAACATCTTAAAGGGGTTATTAACGAGTTGGTTAAGGTTTTCTGAAATTCAAAAAGACATATTTATCGGTTTGCAGAGTGTTCCGGGATATCTCCCGTGAACACTCTTTTAAACCGGTTATCCCTTCCTAAGCAACCCCTTATACATCTCAGGCCGTCTGTCCCTGTATACTCCCCAGTTTATGCGTTTCTCTGCAATAGCATCCAAATCGAATTCTGCGACCAGAACTTCCTCCTTGTCAGAGGAAGCACTTTTTACAATGAGCCCTGTTTCATCGGCGATAAATGACTGGCCGTAAAAAGTCATACTGCTTGAATCCTGGGTTTCCGTCCCGATGCGGTTGGATGCGATGACAGGCATAATATTGGCAGCAGCGTGTCCCTGCATGCAGCGTCTCCAGTGTCCGGAAGAGTCAATCGGAAGGACAGGTTCCGTTCCGATTGCAGTAGGGAAAAATAAAAGCTCGGCGCCCAGAAGAGCCAGGGAGCGGGCAGTTTCCGGAAACCACTGGTCCCAGCAGATTCCTACGCCTATTGTGGCATATTTTGTTTTCCACACTTTGAAACCCGTATCTCCCGGGCTGAAGTAGAATTTTTCTTCATAACAATGGCCGTCGGGAATGTGGGTTTTGCGGTAGGTGTCCATAACGGTGCCGTCTGCATCGATTACCACAAGGGAATTAAACATTACATTTCCGGCTTTTTCGTAAAAGCTTATGGGAAGAACCACCGAGAGTTCTTTTGCTACTTCTTTGAAGTGGTTGATTGCGGGATTATCCTCAACCGTTGAGGCCAGGCTAAAATTCTCGTATTTTTCCGTCTGGCAGAAATACGGGGTCTCAAAAAGCTCCTGAAGGAGAATGATTTGTGCGCCCTCTGAAGCTGCTTTGCGCACGAGGCGGTCTGCCTTTAATAAGGTTTCTTTTCTGTCCGGGGAACAGGACATCTGGGTGGCACAGACTTTTATATTTCTCATAATTTTTTTCCTTTCACAATTAAATATTATCTATGACTGACAGCGGCTGTTGTTGTGTAATGCAGTGGATGTTTCCGCCGCCGTAGACTATCTCTCTTGTATAGACTCCCACGACTTTTCTTGAAGGAAAAATTTCCTGAATCTGCTTTAGGGCAAGGGCGTCATTTTCGTCACCGTACTGTGGAACGATAACTCCGCCGTTGACTATGAGGAAGTTAAGATAGGAGGCGATGCACAAGTCTCCGGGCTTCCTCTCAACGGAGCCCGGCACATGCTCGAAAATAAAATCATTTTCGATACATACATTTTCTTTGGTACAGCAGACTTTGTGAACCTTAAGCCGGCGCCCTTTGGCGTCGGTGGATTCGGAAAGTATACGAAAGGCATCTTGTGAAGCCTTGTAAAAAGGATGGTTTTCATCCTCGGTGTATATGCAGGCAACCTCGCCGGGGGCGGTAAAACAGGCAACATCATCTATATGACCGTTGGTTTCGTCCGGGTCGATTCCGTCATTAAGCCAGATTACTTTTTCACAGTTAAGATAGTCACAAAGCTTTTTTTCAATCATTGCCTCGGTTAAATGAGGATTACGCCCCTTGCTTAAAAGACACATTCTTGTGGTGAGAACAGTTCCCTCACCATCAGTATGGATGGAGCCGCCTTCCAGAACAAATCCGTCAGTGCGGTATGAATCCACATTGAGAATGTCACAGATTCCGGAAGCAATTAAATCATCTTTGTCCCAGGGCTTGTAAAGCCCGTCCACATCGCCTCCCCAGGCATTAAAGACCCAGTCGCATGCACGAAGTTCCTTTTTGTCATTGATAAGGAATGTGGGTCCCATATCACGGGCCCAGGCATCATTGCTTTCCATCGCAATTACGGTTACCCGGGGCGAAAGAAGTTCTTTACATTTTTCCAATTGATCGGGGGATGCAAGCATTGTGACCGGCTCAAAATCCGAAATTGCATTGGCAACCGCGGCGTAAGCCTGCTTCGCATATAAAGCATCGGAGCGCCAGTTGTCAGGCCTCTTTGGCCATATCATCCAGATGCGCGACTGAGGCTCAAATTCTGCCGGCATTCTGTACCCGTCCTGTTTTGGTGTGGAACCTTCTATTCTCTGTGCCATATTTTTTCCCGCTTTCTTTAAAGTAAAAAAAGATGCACGACGGACTTAACCTGTCATGCATCTTTGCAATCATAATATTAATATACCACATGATTATAATAAATAAATAGAAAAATGTACAGACTATTATTATGAAAAAAATAAGAAATATTTTACTAAATATAATAGGAAGTTTTATTTTGGCATTAAGCGTGTGCATGTTTATCACGCCCTTTGACATAACGGCAGGGGGTGCCACGGGGATTTCCATTATAGCGGGCAAAATGGCGGGCCTTGATATGTCGGCAGTTATTTTTTTCATAAATATTATCTGCCTGCCGTTAGCATATTTTCTGGTGGGAAAGGAGCTTATGTTAGGCTCCGTTCTGGCGTCCTTCGTATATCCGCTTGCGTTGGCCCTGTGCCGGAGAATTCCGGGAATCGAAAAAGTCTGTGAAGATTTAATTGTCGCCTCTGTTATGGGTGGCATAAGCGGCGGTCTGGGCTTAGGCCTTGTCATACGCTCCGGCGGCTCCACCGGAGGCATGGATATTCCTACAATAATTATCAGCCGCTATATGAGAATTCCGGTAAGTGTAACCATGTATGTAATCGATGCCGTGATTATGCTTTTACAGGTTCCTTTTGTGGGCTTTAATAAAGTTTTTTACGGCATAATGTATGCGTTTCTTATGGCCGTAACAATTGATAAAGTGCTTCTTGCAGGTATAAGCAAGGTCCAGATAACAATTATTTCAAAAAAATACGAGCAGATATGCAAAGCTCTCCTTGAAAACGATTTTGGCGTAACGCTTGCTTATGTGGAAACGGGTTTGGAAAAAAACAAACAAAAAGCGGTTATCATAACCGTCTTTTCAAAAGAGCTCCATAAGGTGGAAGACATCGCCCAGGAAATAGACCCGGTATCATTTCAGATAGTTAAAAAAGTTACTGATGTTAACGGAAAAGGCTTCACCCTTGCAAAGGAATATAAGACAATGCACTAATTATGGCAAAACATCCAATAAATACATGTTCTCCGTACCGAAAATAACTTGAAATGTGCAAGCGCTTGTTGTAGAATGTACTCAATCTATAGAATTTTGTAACAAGGCCGGAAAAGAGGATAGGACATATGAATAATAAAGAGATGATGGAACTTAATCCGGAGTTAAATGAGCAGTTTGACGAGCTGGTTAATTATTGTATGACTTCAGGAGTAATCGACTCCAATTTATATATTGAATACGATGTTAAAAGAGGACTTCGTGACAGCAACGGTAAAGGTGTGCTCACAGGACTTACGGAAATCTCAGATGTAGTGGCATTTGATATTGTTGACGGGGAGAGAGTACCATGTGACGGAAGACTCTATTTTCAGGGATACAATGTTTACGACTTAATCAGAAAAGGTGACCAGAGAAGGTTTGCTTTTGAGGAAGCTACATATCTTCTTTTATTCGGCTCGCTGCCTACCAGAAAACAGCTCCATCAGTTTATCGATATCCTCGGCGGCTTAAGAGAGTTATCAGGACAGTTCGTAAGGGATGTAATCATGAAGGCACCGAGTGCCAATATCATGAATGCCCTTGAGAAAAGTATTGTTACGCTTTATTCCTATGATGAGGCTTCTGAAGATATTTCCGTATCCAATGTATTAAGACAGTCTCTTCAGCTCATTGCCAAAATGCCGGTTATTTCGGTTTTTGCATACCAGTCATATATGCATTTCAAGATGGATGACGTCCTTATAATCAGAAATCCTGACCCAAAATGTTCCACCGCAGAGAACATTTTAAGAATGCTCCGTCCTGACGGACAGTACACAGAACTTGAAGCAAAGGTTCTTGATGTGGCCCTTGTTCTTCACGCAGAGCACGGCGGCGGTAATAATTCTACTTTTACCACCCATGTGGTTACTTCTTCAGGAACAGATACTTATTCAGCCGTTGCAGCTTCGGTCGCCTCCCTTAAAGGCCCTAAGCACGGTGGTGCCAACCTTAAAGTTAAGCATATGTTAAATGACATTATGAGGAATGTATCCGATTGGGAAGACGAGGAAGAATTAAGAGCATATCTTACCAAAATCCTCAATAAAGAAGCTTTTGATAACGCCGGACTCATATACGGAATCGGCCATGCCGTGTACACTTTGTCAGATCCCCGTGAAGTAATCCTTAAAGAATACGCAGAGAAGCTTTCCGAAGAAAAGGGTCTTACAAAGGAATTTGCACTTCTTGACAGGATAGAGAGAATCGCCAAGGAACTTATTTCCAAGTCCAGAAATACCCTTAAGCCGATATGTGCGAATGTGGATTTCTACAGCGGTTTTGTCTACACCATGTTAGGAATTCCGGACGAGCTGTTTACACCGATTTTCGCAATCGCCAGAATAGCAGGATGGAGTGCCCACAGACTGGAGGAACTTGTCAACAGAGGTAAAATCATTCGACCGGCATATAAATATGTGGGACACCATGTTCCATATGTGGATTTGGATGACAGAGGATAGAATTATAGAATATGATATTATTTTAGCATCGGGAATGCACGGATTTAAAATACCGTCATTCCGGTGCTTTTTTATGTCCACGCCCCGTGGACGCTGCCTAGCGGGGTGTGAGGAGAAGAACTTAGAGCGCACGCCACGGGGAGAGGCGACGCACTCCACAGAAGAGCCGGTATCCACCGTTTTGTCCCAAAGTCTTGCTATTTTTTTCATCAGGTTGTTAGAGAATATTTTGAAAAAGAAGAAAATATTTTAAAATATAGTTGAAAAAAACACAAATATGCTTTAAAATAACATTTGTTTTGAAATTACGGTGCGTGGCTCAGCTTGGTAGAGCGCTGCGTTCGGGACGCAGAGGTCGCAGGTTCGAATCCTGTCGCACCGATTTTTTTATGCCCAAATAAAGCTTTGTATCATATAAGATGATAATTGCGTTATAAAAATATATTGTTATTTTCTATGATGGGAAGTATAATGGACTCTGGGAGTTTATAGGAAAAGGAATGAGTTGAGGCATGAAGGTTAACGGCATAGGAAACTGTTCGACAATTAATGAATTTGTAAAGTATAAATTGAGTGTTTTGGATGACAAGGAAAAGAATTTTGAAAATCTTTATCCTTTGATGTTTTCCGAAAAAGAAAATGTTATGGCGGAGCGGACTGACGGACACCGGATTATTAAGACTACATACGGTGAGTGCGAGAAAGAAGTAAAGCGCATAGCAGATAATATTGCTTTTAAAATGACAGGATGTGAAAAGCATTCCATAGTAGGAATGTACATGCAGAATTCCATTCGGTGGATAGAAATTTTCTGGGCACTTCTTATGAGCGGATATAAGCCGCTTCTTATGAATACCAGACTTGATGAGGATACACTTAATAAGGTTATAGAAGATTATAATGTGAGCGCAGTTATTTCGGACGGAAAGCAGTTTAATACCGTAATGTATGCCGTAGAAGATATTACCGAAGACTGTCAGGCGGCTGAGAGCGAGCCGTGCTGGGAGGACGAGATAATTGTTATGTCTTCGGGAACATCCGAGATAATAAAGCTCTGTGTATATACAGGAGAGAAATTCTATTATCAGGTCTGCGACAGTGTAAGTATTGTTAAGGACTGTAAAGAAATTAAAAGACATTATGAGGGGAATTTAAAACTTCTTACATTTCTTCCTTTCTATCATATATTTGGGTTGGCGGCAATGTATATGTGGTTCGCCTTTTTCTCACGCACATTTGTGTTTCTTAACGACCTGGGGGCCGATACCATTCTTAATACGGTAAGAAAACATAAAGTAACACATATTTTTTCGGTGCCGTTATTGTGGAATAAGGTGTACGAGGCTGCCATCAAAAAAATTCGTGAGCGTGGGGACAAAACCTACAATAAGTTTCAAATGGGTATGAAAATCGTGGAAAAATGCTCTTTCTGCCCGCCATTGCAAAGAAAAGTTTCAAAACTGCTTTTTAAAGAGGTAAGAGCAAATATTTTCGGTGAAAGCATATGTTTCCTTATTTCCGGAGGAAGTATGATTTCCTCAAAAGTTCTGGGATTTTTTAACGGAATCGGATATCATATTGCGGACGGTTACGGAATGTCGGAAATCGGAATTACCTCGGTTGAAGCATCTGATAATCTTAAGGTCCGTAACAGCTGTTCCGTGGGAAAGCCTTTTAATTCAATTGAATATTCCATTAACGAGAACGGAGAACTTCTTGTACGCGGAAAATCTACGGCATCGGTTATAATTAAAGCCGGAGAGAAATATATTATGGATGAAAACCGCTGGTTTAACACACACGATATGGCTGTGTGCAGCAAAGGAAGGTATTACATAACCGGACGCCAGGATGACATGATTGCCTGTAAAAACGGTGAGAATCTGAATCCTAACAGAATTGAAGGCCTTTTGAAAATTGAAGGAGCCCATAATCTGTGTCTTGTAGCCAGAAACAATAAACTGGATGCGGTGACACCTGTGCTGATAATAGAAGTAAGCAGGTATCTTTCGGGAGAGCGCATTTCGGAGATTCTGGAGAACGCAAGAAAGGAACTGGCTTCGCTTAAACTGGATTCGGTAATTACGGAAATAGTTATAACCACGGATACCCTTATGGGAGAAAATGATTTTAAACTTAACCGCCACAAAATTGCGAAAGCATATATGGAGGGAAGGTTAAAGGTAATCACTCCCGAGACAATAAAGGAGTCTGAGGCGGAAGTGTCAGAGGAACTTTTGAAGGAGTTAGCGGAAATTTTTGCAAACGCCCTCAGTATTAATCCTGAAGAAGTGGGATATGATGCACACTTTTTCTTTGAACTGGACGGCAGCAGTCTTGACTATTTGTCAATGTTGGCTGAGATACAGAACAGATATAATGTAACACTGTCTCCGGATGCGGAAAGCACTCCTTCTACGGTAAGGGAATTTTGCATTTTTATTCAAAATAACATATAGATAATTACATACACAAAGGAGTAAGAAAATGGTCAAGTCACTTGACAGGAAGTGGAAAGAGTTACTTTATGCTTTTTCCGGGTTTGGACCTAACTTTATGATGGTTGCGATGGGAGCATATTTTACGGATGCAATCAACCCGGCAGCTCTCAGCGCAGGTTCTTATCAGGCGATAACGGGTACATGCCTTATTGTACCGGCAATTTTTCCGATTTTATGGATGATAGCAAAAGCTTTTGACGGAATCATTGATATTCCGTTTGCATCTATCACGGACACACTTTCTACCAAATGGGGACGCCGCAGACCTACAATTGCAATTTGCACGATTCCTATGATAATCAGTTATATTTTGTGCTGGACACCGGTAGGCGGCGATAACCGTGTAGTTAATACCATATGGATTTTCTTCTGGGCGTTGGTGTTTTTTGCAACATATACAATGTGTCTTATTACATTCTACGGAAGTCTTTCATCTGTATGTCATGATGAAGGACAGAGAATGCGGGTATCAAGTTTCAAGGCATTTTTTGACACTATATCATACTGTGTTACATACGCACTTGTGCCGCTTATAATCGATTTGGCACATATCAGAATTAATAAATTTATCCTTCTTTGTGTACCGGTTATGCTTACAATAACCATACCTTTGTTCCTTATTAAAGAGGGAGAGAAATACGGATATCCTGAGAATAACGGTCAAAAAGATAAGGAAGAAAAAGTCCGTATAGGCGAAAGCCTTAAACTTACCTTCGGAAATAAGGTTTTTGTAAGATGGCTTGCCGTAAACGGATGCTCATATTTCGGACTTCAGATGTTTTTAGTCGGAATGAACGCAATGATTATCGGAGGCATGGGCTTTAACGGTGCCGAAATGGCAATTATTAACACTTGTGCATTTGCGCCGGTGCCGATTATGATTTATCTGTTTAATAAGCTGAAAGCCCGGAAAGGTCTTCGGTTTACATACCAGACATGTCTTCTTGCATTTGCAATAGCAATTTTTTCATTCGATGTGGCCAGTCTTTATTTTCTGGGACCGGACAAAAAAATGCTTCAGTATATTATCGGAGGAGCAGGTGGTGTTCTTGCAAGCTGGGCAATAAGCTCATTCTTCCTTATGCCGTGTGCGGTTCCTTCCCAGATTGCGGCAGTGGAAGAGAAAATTACCGGAAAAAGACATTCGGCAATGTATTTTGCAGCCCAGGCTGTAGTTACCTCAGTTATCGGAGCCGTGGCAGCATCACTTGTCTATGAAAATATTAAAATGCTCTTTATCAGTAAGGCAGCAAAGGGTGTTGTATATGCTTCCAACTTTGCGGATGCGGCAGGTAAATTCGGAGTAGCCGAAAATGAGGTTTTCAACCTTGGAACACTTCTCGTACCTGTCATCGTATGTGTATTCTGTGTTGCAGGATTTGTCCTTGCATTTAAGATGCCCAAAAACTATGACACTAAGGAGCTTGCCAAAGAATTTAAAAGACATAATCCGGATTTGGATGTTTCCGAATTTGTTAAAGAGGAAGAAACCGAAAAAACCGGCAGCGGAGAAATTGTATTTGTCCAGATTGCCCTTTCAATACTTTCAGGATTTGTTTTCGGATTTATCTGGATTGGAATTATTGCAGGATATGTTAAGAAATTAACGGGAAAAGATAAAAGAGTTTTATACTGGATACTTTCCTGCCTGATTCCTTTTGCTTCAATAGTTGTAAACATTAAAATGCATAAGGCGCTGAAAGAAAAAGCGGATGTGTTGGGAATAAAGCTTATGGGCAATAATGTACTCTATATTATTTCAGGAATAATTCTTCCTGTTGCACCTGTTAATATAGTGGGTATGTCAGTGATGCAGAGAGACATCAATAAGCTGTTAGGAGCAGATAATGAATAAATTTATTATTACTTTTACAAAGCTTACTGCCTGGCCGGCGTGGCTTCTGTGTTTTCGACCTAAGATTCATTATGAGGATAAAAAAATACAGGGAAGAAAAATTAAAGGGCCGGCAATTATCATATCAAATCATACTTCCGTTTACGATTATGCATTGTTTTTATTTGTGTTTTTCGGAAGAACATTAAGGTATCAGATGGCAGAAGTCCTTTTTAAAAAGAAATTTCTGGGCTGGTTTTTAAAGCGTATGGGTGGAATTTTTATTGACAGGGACAGTTACAACTTTTCCTTTGTGGAAACATCGGTTGATATCCTTAATGAAGGAGGCGTAGTGGGAATTTTCCCTGAAAGCAGACTCCCGAGAAAAGGAGAGGTGCCACCGCTTCCGTTTAAACCCAGCGCTGCATATATTGGGTTAGAAAGTGATGCCCCGATTATTCCTGTGTATACCAACGGAAAATACTTCGGGAAAGCCCGTGCCGAGCTGATTATAGGAAAGCCCATGTATTTAAGGGATTATGTAGATGAAAATCTCACCCAAAAAGAGAATCTCAGAAATATATCGGAAATTATGAGGGGAAAGATTCTGGAGTTAAGAGATGAGCTGCAAAAGAGAAAAGAAAAATAAAAAGCATATTTTGGGGCTGAAATACCTTTTTTACGATTTCGTAAAGGTTACGGCGGCGCTTCCTTCACTGCTTTTTATAAGACCGAGAAGGTATTATGAGAGCAAAGAGGCCAAAAAGAAGATAAAAGGCGGAGCCATAGTAATAGCCAATCATGTGGAGTTTCTTGATCCCGTTAAAATGCATTGTGTTTTGTGGTACCGGAGGCTTTACTTCCTGGCGGTTAAGGATTTATTTGCAACCGGACTTAAAAACCGGTTCTTTTCCGGGGTGCTTTGTCTTCCTGTGGACAAGGAAAATTTCAGCATGGATACATTTAACCGGGTGGTGGATGCTGCAAAGGAAGGCCATGTTGTCTGCATATATCCCGAAGGTCAAATCAACAGAGAAGAGAACCGGGTCGGAGGCTTTAAATCAGGCGTTATTCTCATGGCACTAAAGAGCAAAGTTCCGGTTGTTCCGATTTACTGCCCGAAAAGCCGCGGAATCTTTCATATGAATTATGCCGTAATCGGGGAACCTGTTGATATAGGTAAAATATGCGGAGAAATTCCTAATATGGAAGCCGTGGAAAAGGCAAGTGAATACCTGAGAAATAAAGAAAAGCAGCTTATACAGATATATAAGGACAGGAGGAAGATAAATGACGATTGATGTAACAGAGAATTATTTTACAAAATATGCATCTTCAGAGACCTTGAGCAGAATTATTCCGCTTCCGTCAGTATGTCATATGTGGCAGAAATGCGCATCTGAATATGCGGATATTACAGCCGTGTGTGACGGCACCGAATATACATATGGCGAACTGGACAAAGATGTTGCAGAATTCAGAAGCGCATTAAGTGAAAAAGGACTGAAATCCGGTGAGCATGTGGGAATTCTGGTTCCTAATTCATATGATTTTATTAAAGCATATCTGGCTGTTCAGACTCTCGGCTGTGTCGCAGTACTTCTTCCCGTACATCTTGACACACAGGCAGTGTTTGGCTGTTCTGTCAAATACAATCTTAAAGCAATAGTGTATTCCGCCGCAACCGAAGACAAAATGAGTCTGCTTGCCAAAAGTAATACAATACAGATTAATGTTAATGAAAAAGGCAGTGACTTCGTTGACATATGTATGATGAACCCGGAGGATGACAGCACAATTATTTTTACGGGAGGAACCTCAGGTAAAAATAAAGGTGCGCTTCTGACCCACCAAAGTGTCATGTCAGGCGTGATTAACGGATGCTACGGCTATGAACCGGTTTTTAACCAGCGTTATATGCTTGTACTTCCGCTGACTCATGTTTTCGGGTTAATCAGAAATACACTTACACCGTTATACACAGGAGGAACCGTTTTTATCTGCCGCAATCCGAAAGATATGTTCAGGGACATGACCGTATTTAATCCTACTATCCTTGTTCTTGTTCCGGCTCTGGCAGAAATGATGCTTACACTGACAAAACAGTTTAAAAGAAATATGTGGGGCAACAGTCTCAGACATATAATCTGCGGAGCCAGTGCCGTACCGCCGTATCTGGTAAAGGAATATGCAACATACGGAATCAAACTTTTCCCGGGATACGGACTTACCGAGTCTGCCAATCTTGTATCGGGCAACCCGGAAAATGCTGAAAAACCCGAATCGGTTGGACTTCCTTATCCGGGACAGCAGCTTCGCATTGAAGACGGCGAGTTGTGGCTCAAAGGCAGCAATATGATGAAATGTTATTACGGGGATGATGAGGAGAACCGCAATGCATTCACAGACGGCTGGTTCAAAACAGGCGATCTCGTAAGAATAGATGAAGACGGTTTTATCTATATTACAGGAAGAAAAAAAGATGTCATTGTACTTTCCACCGGTGAAAATATTTCACCTGAAGAAATAGAAACTGCATTCAGCAGGCTTGATTTCCTGCAGGATGTAATGGTTTACGAAGATTACATAGGAGAAAGACAGGTTCTTACCCTGGAAGTCTATCCGAGAGCACTTCAGGTTGCAAAGCTTGAGGCAGATGATAAAGAAGCTTATATGAAAGAACAGATACAGAAAGTCAACATGTCACTTCCTGCATTTCAGAGAATAAGCAAAATTATTATCAGGGACCAGGACTTTGAAAGAACTCCTGCCATGAAGAAGGTGAGAAAAAATGGAAATAACAAAACAGCAGATTGAGGAAAAATTAAGAGAACTTATTAAAATGGCGGTTGCCAACCCGGCAGACCTTCCCGAAGTCATTACAGAGGAGTCCGATCTGAACACGGATCTGGGAATGACTTCCATGAGCCTTTTATACATAGCAATAGCCGTTGAAGAATGCTTCGACATGCGTTTTGATGATGTGGGACTGGGGGACTTTGTTACCGTTGGCGATGTTATCGATTATATTTACAGGAAGAAAAATCAATGAAATGGGAATTTTCTGAAGCCGGTTACGGCGATATCGTACGCATATGTCTCGGAGAAATATATCACTACGGAATTTATGTAAGTGACGATGAAGTTATACAGTTCGGCCCTCCGCCGGTTAACATATTACGGCCTGAGGACGAGATAGAGGTATGCGTTACAAATATTGATGATTTTCTTTGCGGAAAATTTCTCGAAGTTGAAAAACCTGAGAGAAAAGAACGCAAAAAGAGACGCAGTCCGGAGGAGGTCGTACAGACTGCCAGGAGCCGGATAGGCGAAAAAGGATATAGTATCCTATATAATAACTGCGAACATTTCGTATATGAATGTGCATACGGGGAACATTTCTGCTCCCAGACTGAGCGCTTCAGAAAATTGTGGCGTAGCAAGCTGGAACAGGCAGGAATGCTGTAGACGACACTTTTGTTTAATTGATGGCGCCGGTGCCGGGACTGCAAAAAACACAGTCCTAGCACCGGCGTCATTTACTGTGGTACGGACGAAAAGGGTTTATAGAAAATTTGGGGGATGGCTACGAGCATTTTTCTCGAATTCCGGATTATTCATCGTAGTTTTTGGACCCGGGCTACGAGCAATTTTCTTGATTTGTGGATTTCTCATCGTAGTGGCGCCACAAAAACTACGAGCAATTTTCTTGATTTGTGGATTTCTCATCGTAGTGGTGCCGCAAAAACTACGAGCAATTTGCTCGAATTCCGAATTATTCATCGTAGTGGCGCCACAAAAACTACGAGCAATTTGCTCGAATTCCGGATTATTCATCGTAATTGCTCCGCAAATTCTGCGGGCTGAAACCCGAACATTCTCCGGCTACGCCCCATACTTATACCATATTTACAAGCTTCATTCCGTTCTCGTATGCGAAGGCATTTTCCAGGGTGGTTAATGCAATTGCCTGCATTGCCTCTTTTGTAAAAAATCCCATGTGAGAAGTGATGAGAACATTCGGGAAAGTGCATAATCTTGAAAGAACATCATCCTGAATAATTTCGTTGGAAAAATCCTCATATACCAGGTCATCTTCTTCTTCGTAGACATCCAGCGCAACGGCACCGATGCGACCTTCTTTCAGACCGTCGATGAGAGCGGAAGAATCTATTAAAGGCCCCCTTGAAGTGTTTGACAGGATGACGCCGGGCTTCATAAGTTTAATTGTATCGGCATTAATCATATAGTGGGTATCCCTGGTAAGCGGGCAGTGGAGGGAGATGACATCCGATTTCTGAAAAAGTTCCTCAAGAGGAACATATACGGCGTCCAGGTTTTCGTTGGGGTACAGGTCGTAGGCAAGCACTTTCATGTGGAAGCCGTTGAAAATGTCAATCATGCACTGGCCGATTTTGCCGGTTCCGATAACGCCGGCTACTTTTCCGTTTAAGTCCTGTCCCATAAGACCGTTAATACTCATATTGAAATCCCTTGTACGGGTATATGCGCGGTGGAGCTGGCGGTTTACTGTAAGGATTGATGCCATGGAAAATTCTGCCACGGCAGAAGGGGAATAAGACGGCACTCTTAGAACTGTTATGCCAAGTTCTTTTACCGCTTTTAAATCCACGTTGTTGTAGCCGGCGCAGCGAAGCAGGATAAGTTTAATTCCCATTTTGGCAAGTTTTTTTGCGATATCTTCCGTTACATAATCATTTACAAAAATACAGACTGCGTCCGAGCCCTCTGCCATAATTACGGTATCAGGGGAAAGTCCCGATTCCAGAAAATGGATTTTACATCCGTATTCTTTGCTTAAGGGTTCGAACCACAGCCTGTCATAAGGTTTTGTTCCAAAAAATGCAATGTTCATATAAGAATGCTCCTAAGAAAATCTTTTCATTCAGATTATTTCCCTTGAAATGCATTTTTATCCAAATTTTTATAAATGTTTTAACAGCCAGTTAAGAATATCGTCAAAGCATACCTGGTGGTTAAGCTCATTAAGAAGTTCGTGACGGTATTCCGGATATATTTTCAGCTCGACATCAAGAATTCCTTCATTAATATATGATTTGGCAACATTGGCAGGGTCTTTGCCGTAGTTGCCCACCGGGTCGCCGTCGCCGGCAATCAGATAGATTGGCAGCTCCTTCGGTATGGTGGTAAGTTTTTTTTGGTTGGTTACATAATTTATCAGTGAAAAAAGAGTGTGAAAACCGTTAAGTGAAAAATTAAAGGTACATAACGGGTCATTCACATATTTATCAACCACATCCGTATCCCTGCAGATCCAGTCACTCTTGGTGCGGACTTCCTCGATTCTCTTATTATATGCATGGAAGGCAAGGTTATCAATAAACTTACTTTCGTAACGGTCTCCGTGGAAAAGAGTAAGTATATTTGTTAAAAAAATACCAAACTTAGTTACAATCCGGGGCGGAGCGCCGGTTCCGGCAAGGATAGCACCGTTAATTCCTTTTCCGTACATGGTAATGTATTTACGGGTGATAAAAGAACCCATGCTGTGACCCAGAAGAAAATATGGAATACCCGGATGGGCTTCTTCGGTTATCTTTTTGAGGCGGTGCACATCACGGACAACGATGGTGTCGGCATTTTTTTCGGCAAAATATCCCAAATCCTTTTCCGTGGCAGCAGTATGACCGTGACCGAGGTGGTCGTTGCCCACTACCATAAAACCGTTATTACACATAAAATCCGCGAAGGCGTCATATCTTTCAATATATTCCTGCATTCCGTGAACTATCTGGAGAATGCCTTTAATCTGTCCGTCATCAGGCTCCCATATACATGCGTGGCATTGGCTTATGCCGTCCCTTGACGGATATGTGATGCTTTTTCTTATTGTCATAAAATTCCTCCCTGATTAAGAAGTAGAATATAAACAGATTATAGCACAATTCTTTAAGTTATAATAGTTATGAGCATTGATTTTTTAGCGGTACTGTTATAAAATTATACCTGACATGCAGAAATCAGGAAGGAGAATAAATATGATTACATTAAGTAAAGGCGGCGCGTATCTTCTTAACGGAACAGAGCTTGTATATGATGAAGAAGCTCTTAAAGCCCGTACGGGAGCCGTTGTATCCAAAGAGGATGCGGCAAAGAACACAATTGCCTACGGCATTCTTAAAGAACACAATGTTTCAGGCAATATGGACAAGCTGCAGATTAAATTCGATAAATTAACATCACACGATATTACTTTTGTTGGTATTATCCAGACGGCAAGGGCAAGCGGACTTGAGAAATTTCCTATTCCGTATGTACTTACCAACTGCCACAACAGCCTTTGTGCGGTAGGTGGCACAATTAACGAAGATGACCATATGTACGGACTTACATGTGCCAAAAGGTACGGTGGAATTTATGTTCCTCCTCATCAGGCGGTAATCCACCAGTTTGCCAGGGAAATGTTGGCCGAGAGCGGTAAAATGATACTCGGCTCCGACAGCCATACCCGTTACGGAGCATTGGGAACAATGGCAGTGGGAGAAGGCGGACCGGAGCTTGTTAAGCAGCTTCTTAATAAAACATATGATATTGACAGACCGGGTGTTGTAGCAATCTATATGACAGGAACTCCTGCCAAGGGAGTAGGCCCTCAGGATGTGGCCCTTGCCATAATCGGTGCAGTATTCGCTAACGGCTATGTTAAGAATAAAGTAATGGAATTCGTAGGACCGGGTGTTGCCGGCTTAAGTGCGGATTTCAGAATCGGTGTGGATGTAATGACCACCGAGACAACCTGCCTTTCATCCGTATGGCAGACAGATGAGAAAATACATGAATTCTATGACATCCACGGAAGGGAAGCGTGCTATAAAGAACTTACTCCGGGAAATGTGGCATATTATGACGGTGTTGTATGTGTTGAGCTTGACAAGATTAAACCTATGATTGCCATGCCTTTCCATCCAAGCAACACTTATACAATAGAAGAACTTAATGCAAACCTTTCCGACATTCTTCATGATTGTGAAGAAAAGGCAAAAGTAAGCCTCGGACAGGAAGTAGATTTCCATCTTACAGACAAAATTATTAATGGCAGACTTTATGTTGACCAGGGTATTATCGCAGGATGTGCCGGCGGCGGCTTTGAAAATATCTGTGCGGCAGCAGACATACTTAAAGGCAAATCAATTGGTGCGGATGAGTTTACGCTAAGCGTATATCCTGCCAGCACACCGATTTATGTGGAGCTTGCCCGTAACGGAAGACTTGCCGACCTTATGGCTACAGGTGCAATCGTTAAAACTGCATTCTGCGGACCTTGCTTCGGAGCCGGAGATACTCCTGCCAACAATGCATTTTCTATCAGACACTCAACCCGTAACTTCCCGAACCGCGAAGGCTCCAAGCTTCAGAACGGACAGGTTGCGTCAGTTGCACTTATGGATGCCCGCTCAATCGCAGCCACCGCAGCCAATAAAGGTTTCCTTACCTCTGCAGCTGATATTGATGTTGAATATACAGGTCCTAAATATCATTTTGACAGTACAATCTATGCCAACAGGGTATTTGACAGTAAGGGAGTAGCCGATCCGACCCAGGAAATTAAATTCGGACCGAATATTAAGGACTGGCCTCCGATGGTGGCGTTACCGGAAAACCTTATTATTAAAGTTGTTTCTGAGATTCATGATCCTGTAACCACTACCGATGAGCTGATTCCTTCCGGTGAGACTTCATCTTTCCGTTCAAATCCTTTGGGACTTGCTGAATTTGCTCTTTCAAGAAAAGACCCTATGTATGTAGCGAGAGCCAAAGAAGTTCAGAAAGCAGAGAAGGCAAGAGAAGCCGGAAAATGTATGGGAGAAGCCCTTCCTGAAATACATGACATAATGCATAAGATTAAAGAAAGCTTTGATGTTAATAAGGAAAACACCGGTGTGGGCAGTACAATTTTTGCCGTTAAGCCGGGTGACGGATCTGCCAGAGAGCAGGCGGCATCATGTCAGAAGGTACTTGGCGGCTGGGCTAACATTGCCAATGAATATGCTACCAAGAGATACAGAAGCAACCTGATTAACTGGGGAATGCTTCCGTTCCTTATCGACAAGGGAGAACTTCCTTTTGCTAACGGGGACTACATCTTCATTCCGGGAATTGCAGATGCAGTCAGGGCTAAAGCCGGTACTATGAAAGCATATGTGGTCAATAAGGACATGAAGGAGTTCGAACTTCGTATGGATCCGCTTACGGATGACGAAAGACAGATTATTCTGGACGGCTGTCTCATTAATTATTACAGAGAAAAATAATCATATAAGACAATGTCTAAAAAGTGCTGTATCATATGTCTAAAAAGTACGGTATATTAATATAAAACAGAATACTAAAATATAAGCATGTATTTTTTTCTTAAAAAAATTGCAAATAAAAAATGGGAGGAAAAGCAATGAAAAAAATCAAAAAAATTCTTGCAAAAGTTGTAGCATGCACAATGATATTTGCTGTTGCATTTGCAGGAATCTCATTAATCAAAGGCAAAGAAGCAAAGGCAGCTGTAACTAAGACCACAATTACTTCAGTTAAGTGGGAATTTGATGTTTCCGGATTAACTACTGAAACACAGATTGTATGGAATGACGGAAGTCAGAATGTTCCTATCGATGTAGATGGTGACGGAGCATACTCTGTAACTGTTAACTACTCACTTGCAGAAGGAATCCAGAATATGGGATATTTCCCACAGGTGGCAGATTCCCCTGTTGAAGCTACAGTTACCAAGGTAACTGTTAACGGTACATATGTATTTACCACATATAATAAGGTATTAAAGCTTGCCAGTGATTGGGAGAACGGAACAGCCAACATCTGGGGATTTATTTATGGTGATAATGTAGATACAGACATTATGACTTCAGCAAGTGCAAAGTTCATGTATAATGCAACAACAGAGCTTATTGAGTTCTATGCAGATCCTGATGCCGTTGAGGAGACACCGAACGAAGACGATGAAACGGGTGACGGAGAAACGGGTGACGGAGATGTTGCCGAAATCGCATTATATATCGGTGGCGTTGAAGCTGATTATGTTGAAGTAAACGGTGACGGTGTATATACTATTGCTTTCCAGGGCGCTGCACTTTCAGCAGGACAGTGGGGAACAATGTACATCAAGCAGAAGGGTGATGCTCCTACATTCGAAGGCAAAGGTGTTAAATTCCTTCAAATCCAGTTAAATGGCGAAGATTATGAGATTCCATCACTCTGGACACAGATTAGCTCTAAAGGTGTAACAGATACACTTATTGTCGATGCTTCATTCTACAATCAGTGGGCAGCGGACAAAGATACAATGAACATTGGTGACAAGACAGGTCTTGACCTTGCAGACCTTCAGGTTACACAGGCAATGATTCAGTTCGAAATCGGTGATGCAGAAGATGCTGAAGAAGAGACAACACCGGCAGATACAACAGAAGAGACAACAACTGCTAACGATAACCCGGGAGCAGGTAGCTCTTCATCTCATACAACAGCATATGCATTAATCATTGTTGGTGCAGTTGCAGCATGTGCAGCAGTTGTATTGGCAGGAAGAAAGAAAGTTGAAGAAAGATAATTTTCTTCTCTGAATAATTAAATATTAATAATATAATCGGTCACCTCATTGAGGTGGCCGGTTTTTTTGGTATCTTACTTTCTGTACCTGCATAATATGATAATGAGATTATGCAGGGGAAATTATATGTTAAATTATCTCTGGGCATTCATGATTCTTGCAGGAATAGTTTACGGAACCGCTACCGGAAATATAGAGGCAGTGGGTAACAGTATTATTGAAGGCGGAGGAGAAGCGGTATCACTTTGTATAACAATGCTTGGGGTAATATCGCTTTGGACCGGAGTAATGAAAATAGCCGAGAAATCCGGTATTATCGATAAAATGCAAAAAGGCATTTCGCCACTGATTAACTTTCTTTTTCCAAATATTCCGAAAAATCATCCGGCAAGAGGACATATTACGGTGAATTTTATTGCCAATTTTCTGGGACTTGGCTGGGCGGCTACGCCTGCCGGGCTTAATGCAATGAAAGAACTTGCCAATCTGGAAAAAGAGAGACATGGTGAAGAATCTAAATTTGCCTCGGATGAAATGTGTACTTTTTTAATTATAAATATATCATCAATCCAGCTTATTCCGGTTAATATAATTGCTTATCGAGCCCAATACGGAAGTGTGAATCCTGCTGCCATTGTACTGCCGGGACTCATCGCCACTACGATAAGCACACTGGCAGCCGTGATTTTCTGCAAAATAATGTCCCATCGGCGAAAAAAACTTTTGCATAAATAAAAAACTCTGATATACTATCATTCGTGAATAATTTCACAATAAAACATACGAGTTGGAGATAAAATGAAAAGAATACGACTTACGGGATATTTCTCTTTCCTGGTAAACGGAATGCTTGCGGTAATGACCGGAACAATAATAAGTTACCTGGTAAGTGATTACGGAATAACATATACGGCAGCAGGCAAAATGGTTGCAGCCCAGTCAATAGGAAATCTTGTCATGGTGTTCCTAAGCGGATTTATAATACAGCTTATTGGGCGTAAAAAATCACTTCTTCTGTTCCCGCTTTTGTTTGCTGTGGGATTTGGAGGAATTGCCCTGACGGGGAATCCCGCTGTTTTATATGTTCTTTTTGTCCTTACGGGACTGGGCTGGGGACTTTGTAATAATATTCTGAATATAATTATGATGGAAGATTCAGAAGGCGGAGGAATAAGCGTTCTCTATACCTGCTACGCCATAGGTTCGTTTTTGGGGCCGTTCTTTGTGGTTCTGGTTACGGGACTGGGGCTGTCGTGGAAAATAGCGGTACTTGTTGTTGCTTTTGCATCAATTCTTGCATTTGCAGGATTTCTTGGAGCCAAAGGAAAGGCCGTGGAATCCCAAAACGAAAAAAGGGAACCGCTGACAGGGAAAGATTTTAAATTTTTGACCAATGTAAGATATTATGTCTGCCTGCTCCTTTATTTCGGATACATCGGAGTTGAGGTTTCCATTAATTCCTGGATAGTTACCTATCTCAGTGAAACAGGACTCCTGCCTTTAAAGCTTGCCGAAACAATGTTTTCGGTATACTGGCTGATAATTATTTTTGTAAGAATTTTTACCGGAGCCTTCTTAAAAAAAATGAAACGGGAAATCCTTCTGACTATTCAGTGGATTGGATTTGCGGCGGGACTTACAATGCTTATTTTTGCAGACCGGGGAATTGCGGGAATTATTATAATGGTTGTAATGGCTCTTTTTATGGGTGCCATTTCACCGGTTAATGCAGAAAATGCAGATGAGTTTATTAAAGGAAAAGGAATTTCAGGCGGAATTATGTTTGCCGTAGGATGTGCAGGCTCAGCCATTCTGCCCATGGTGGTAGGAAAGCTTACCGACAGCATCGGAATTTCTGCGGGAATGAAGGCTGTAGCCGTAGTTATGTATGTTATGGTCGGAGTGTGCATAGTTAATATATTTATCAAAAGAAAGAAACAGAAATAATTATACCCCTGCCTCCCCAAAACGGTGGCAGGGGTACTTTGTATTTGTAATTAAAGTGTAATTGTCTGGGTCATGCTTCCCGGGCATTCAAGGGTGGTAGAAAGACCTACAAGCTCGACTCTGCAAGGATTCTGGCATTCAACTGTAACGGTTACATTATTACCTTCCTTAACTACACTGATATGAGCGGCTACAGAGCAGTCCATATTATATACTGTAGTCTCGGCTTTATCGGTAAGACCGAATACGCGGAATGTAAGATTCTTGGAGTAATCATAGTCAGGACCTTTAGCATCGTTATTAACTGCCACAATACTGTTTTCCCTTGCCATAAGCGGAATGTGAAGGTAATCACAATCTTCTGTGTACCACTTGCCTCCCTGATATGTCTCTCCGGTAAAGTAGTTGGTCCAGGTTCCTTCCGGCAGATAGAACTCTGCAATGCTTCTGTCATTAAATATAGGAGCAACGAGAAGTGAGTCACCTAACATATACTGTTTATCCAGGTAAGAGGTATTCTTATCCTTAGGGAATTCAAGTACCATACTTCTCATCATAGGAACACCTGTCTTGGAAGTATAAATTGCATTTCTGTAGAGATATGGCATTAATGCTGCTTTAAGACATGTAAATGTTCTGACAACATCAACTGCCTCATCATCATAAGCCCAAGGAACTCTGTAAGAAGAGCTGCCGTGGAGTCTTGAATGAGAAGAGAGAAGACCGAAAGCAGCCCATCTCTTGTATACATCAGGAGTTGAGGTGTTCTCAAATCCTCCGATATCATGGCTCCAGTATCCGAAACCTGACATACATAATGACAATCCGCCTCTTAAGCTTTCTTCCATTGATTCATAATCTGACCAGCAGTCACCGCCCCAGTGTACAGGGAACTTCTGTCCGCCAACCGTAGCAGAACGGGCAAATAAAACAGCCTGTCCCTTACCGCGCTTTCTTTCGAGAAGTTCATATACACATTTGTTGTAAAGATATGTATAATAATTGTGCATTTTCTTAGGGTCGGAACCATCGTAATATACAACATCCTCAGTAGGAATTCTTTCACCGAAGTCTGTCTTGAAACAGTCAACTCCCATGTCAAGAAGAACCTCTAACTTGCTCTGGAACCACTTACATGCTTCCGGATTGGTGAAGTCAACGATTGCCATACCCGGCTGCCACATATCCCACTGCCATGTATCGCCGTTGGTACGATGAATGAAATATCCCTTTTCACAGCCTTCTTTGAAAAGAACTGATTCCTGTCCTATATATGAGTTAATCCATACGCATATATTAAGACCCTTTGCCTTAATTCGCTGAAGCATTCCGGCAGGATCAGGGAAAACTCTGTCATCCCACAGGAAATTTGACCAGTGGAATTCTTTCATCCAGAAACAGTCAAAATGGAATGTTCTCAAAGGAATTCCTCTGTCAAGCATACCGTTAACAAAACTCATGACCGTATCTTCGTCATAGTTGGTTGTAAACGATGTTGAAAGCCAAAGACCGAAAGTCCAAGGTGCAGGAAGCGAAGGCTTTCCTGTCAGGTCTGTATATTTCATAAGAACATCCTTCATTGTAGGACCGTCAAAAAGGAAATAGTCAAGATAATCTCCCGGAACAGAGAACTCTGTCTTGGTAACCATTTCCGTACCGATTTCAAATTCAACCTTCTCAGGATGATTAACAAGAACACCATATCCTTTGTTGGATACGAAGAACGGAATGTTCTTATATGACTGCTCCGTGCTTGTACCGCCGTCGGCGTTCCAGATTTCAACTGACTGGCCGTTCTTGGCAAACGGTGTAAAGTGTTCACCGAGGCCATATATAAGCTCACCTACAGAAAGACCCAGCTGCTGACGGATGTATGTGTCCTTATCATCTCCCTTGTCATAAGCAAGTCCCTTCCAGTCGGTTTTCATAAGGGCCAGGTCTTTGCGGCCGCTCTTTGTAAGTACTTCTCCATTTCTCTTATATGTCATGGACCAAGGGTTTTTGGTAATTTCAAGAGTAAGGCTTCCGCTTGTAATTGAAATCATATCATCATTATCAACTACCTCAAGAGCACATCCCTCTCCCATATTAAGCTCAAATTCAGGACCCTTGTGAATTCTTCCGAGATGATGGGCAGTCTGCACCCTGATAACTCCCGGCATAGGAGAAGTAACCATTATTGTAAGGTTAATACTTCCGAGGGTATCTCCTCTTGTTACAATATGAATAGTAGGGGCACATAATGTAACTTTGCGTTCTTCAACAGTGGTGTAATACACTTCCTGCGGTGAAAAACATTCGCATCCTTCTTTCTGAAGCCAGCATCCATTACTGAATTTCATTGTTCCTCCATTCTGCCAAAACGGCATATATAATAATATTTTATTGGTTTTTATGACCCAAAAGTCCAAACGGACCTTGTTAGACTATTATATTATATATAAGAAGAACAGGGAAGTCTACCGACATTTTTTGATTTTATTACAATAGAATTTATAGGTTGGGTTTGACAGTGTTTTGCGTGGAAATTATAATAAGATAAAATACTTTAATTGAGGGAAAAATATGAAAAAATTAATCCGAAGGATTATAGACAGTTATAAACACTCCAAAATGAAGACACAGATGGGGATTCTCTATCTGGGTTCGGTATTTCTTCCTATACTCATATTGGGAATGGTCCTTATATTCGGTAATGTTAACAGGCTCTCCGCCTATCATAATGACCTTTTAAAATCCAACAACGACAGAGTCCGCTCCGTATTATATGAAATAACAAGCCAGCTTTATAATATTTCGGAAGAGGTTGTTTTTGATGAAGACCTGGTGGAAATGCTGTCAGCTTCTTATCCTGCGGAGCAGGCATTTAAAGATGCGGTGGACGGATACAGCGGTCTGAATTATTACCTTAAAAACTACATGGGTATTTCTTCTATTAAAATATATTCAAATCAGGAAGGAGTTACGGATTACGGGAATTTCTGCAGGATTACGGAAGAGATGGAGGCTGAGCCATGGTTCAAAGCCGCCAACAACCAGTACAGCGCATATTGGGATGTAATAAAGTCTACCGATTCATACGGAAACGATTACTGGAATCTTGCCTTAATCCGTAAAATAACTTTATATAATTCGGAATCGGATGCACTCCTTGTAATATTGCTCGATGATAATTACCTTAAGACCAGGATAGAGACAGATAATTATTCAATCCTACTGGCAATGGATGACAAAGAAATTTTCTACAGTAGCAACAGAGCAGATTATGGTCGTAAAGATTTGCTGGATGTAATAGATAACAACGAAAGTTACTACACTTATCAGGGGGACATGTCATATTATGATTCCGTATGTCTGACATGCATTACCACGCTTAACATGACCCAGTCGGATTCTCTTATATATGTAACAACACTTAATGCTACGGCATACACCAGCATACAGCAGATTATAATAATAACCGTATTTATTATTATACTTGCACTTGTCCTTCCTGCCGTCATGATAAGGTTTTTCGTAGGCAGTTTTGACAGACAGCTTATGGAACTGAGAGATGAGATGTATAAAGTAAGTACGAAGAATTACAATCTTATACCTGAATTTGATGCCTGCAGGGAGCTTCAGGCCGCATACGGTGACTTAAAGGTCATGGTTGAGAATATTAAAGATAAAGATGCCAGGATGTATGCGGGAAAAATTGCGGAGCAGAAGCTTTTAAACGAACAGCAGAAGATGGAATTCCAGATGTTGGCCAGCCAGATTAATCCCCATTTCCTGTATAACACTCTTGAAATGATACGAATGAAGGCAATTACTGCGGGAGACAGAGAGACGGCGACCGCAATCAAACTTTTGGGAAAATCCATGAGATATGTGCTCAGTAATACGGGTACGGAATACACAACACTTGCCAAAGAACTTGAACATATTGAAACATATCTTCAGATTCAGAAGCTCAGATTCGGGGACAGGGTTAATTATACATTTTTAATTGAAGACGGACTTGAGCCGGAAAAAATCAGCATACTTCCTCTGCTTTTACAGCCGATTGTAGAGAACTCCATACTTCACGGACTTGAGGAAGTAGAGACGGGCGGTAAAATAAATGTAAAGGTATTTAAGACCGGAGAATATACATTGGCAATAGAAATCTCCGATAACGGCTGCGGAATGGATCGAAGAACCCTGATTAAAATGAGAGAAAATCTTGAAAAGGGCGGAATTGAAGACAGGAGCAGTATAGGTCTGTACAACATTAACCAGCGTATAAAAATATGCTACGGAACAAACTACGGACTGTCCATGGAAAGTGAGAAAGGCAAGGGTACAACTGTTACAGCCAGAATAAGACTGCTTACATATATCTAAAAAATACTGCAACGAACATCTAATTTTTAATGTACACAAAATTTCCAAAATGTACTAGAATAATATGCACAGGCGATGTACGGGTTACATGCGCATGCAAATATCTATTTTATCTTAGGAGGGTAAATAACAATGAAGAAATTCAAAAAATTCTTAGCAGCTATTGTTGCTGGTGTAATGGTAGTTTCTACAATGGCAGTTTCTGCTCTTGCAGCAGATGGTGACTGTGCTTACACTGATGGTAAGACACCAAGCTACAGCTACACAGTACAGAGTGATGTAACATCTATCACAGCTACAGCTACAATTCTTATGCCATTAGAAGGCGACACATCATGGAATGACTGGTGTGGACAGGGTATCAAGGTTACAGCTCCGGACGGAACAGCTAGCTACTATCAGTGGGGCGGCGCTCAGGTAACATGGGATGCTGACTTTGACGGTGATGAAGAACCTGATTGTGTTGGTGGTGTTGACGGTGAGAACTGGCTCGCTACTACAGTAGACGGAGCAGCTACTATTACAATTCCTGTAGCAGGTGCCGGAACAACTGTAGATTTCTATGTAATGTCTTGGGATTCATATGCTGACGCTCAGTATAACATTGCTATCTCAGGAGATGTTGCTTCAGGTGATGCTACATCAGCTACAGCATTCATTATTGCAGCAGTTGCAGCTCTTGCAGTTGTAGCTACAGTTGCAACAAAGAAATCAGCTGTTGAAATGTAATTTGAATTACAGACAGTAAATCATCCTAAAGGATAAAAAGATGGAGGTTACAGTAATGTAACCTCCTTTTTTGCATATTTATTTTTTCTTGTACATAATGTCTAAATTTTTCTGTACATAATGTCTAAAAAGTTATGTACCAATAAGAAATAAAACATTATATAATACGAATGTTAATCGCAGGAGACTGCATAACAATAATAATGCGGATAACCGCAATATAGGAGGAAGACAATGAAACTTAGAAAATTTTTTGCGGCTCTTCTTGCAGGAATAATGGCTGTATCTACTATGGCAGTTGCAGCTTTTGCTGAAGAAGAAGTTGAAATCGGAGTGGTTCCTACTGATGCATATTATGCTTATGTTGGAGTACAGAGTAATACATATGTATTCAGAGATCAGTGTGACTCAGATTCATACGGTGTCGGATCCAAGGAATTTGACCAGATCACATACTGGGAAGGCCAGGATGCATTAGATTCCGGAATGGATATTAGCGAAGGAACTGTTAAGCTTGACGGTAACGGAAGGTATACAATCAAGATTAAAGACACCAAGTTCAAACAGTACGGTTCAGAGACATTTAACATGCTTTACATCTCAACAAATATTCCATACGCAGATGCTGATAAGATTACAATTGATGGATGGAATGTTACAATCGGCGGAACATGGGTAACCAATTCTGCTAAGCAGGCAACAGAGAAAGACAGCCCTAACTACTTCCGTTATATGATCATCAATGAATATGATGACAAGGAAGGTGATGACGGTTCAGCTCCATTAAAGGGATCAGTTAATAATAATGTTCCTGAAGACGGAAGCGAAATCGTTATCGAATTTACAGTATCAGGTATGGATCATGACAATCCTGATTTAGTACCTGAAGAGACAACAGAAGCAGCTACAGAAGCAGCTGCAGCTGATAGTGATGATAAGTCAAATGATGAATCAGGCAGCGGCAAGATCCTTGGACTTCCAACTCCTGCATTTGTTGGTATCATTGCCGGCGTTGTCGTAATTGTTGTAATTATTATTTCAGTTGTTGCAGCAGGCAAGAAGAAAAAAGCTGAATAATTTCAGTTAAATTTAAAAGTAAGAATTGAGGACAGGTAATTTTTACCTAGTCCTCTTTCTTTACGAAAAGTTTGATGTTATGTTACATAACGATACCTTGTACAATATGTGAAAAGTTGACACAAGATATTGTATAAAAAGCATAAAAACGAAAAAAACTGCGATTGATAATTTAAACAAATCGTGTTCAAAATATAAAAATTGCATAAAAAGAATAAATAAAATAGCAAATAATTACTGTAATCTGTGTGAATTATTTATGGTATTTTAATTTGCATTGCTATTTTATAATAAAATAAATAAAAATATACTATTGTCCTTTATAGTATGAAGTGGAGGTAGAGGATGAACGAAGTGAAATCCAAAAAGGAATTAGTCGCCGATAATATTTACATATTCACGCGACTGGGAATTCTTGCATCAGTAGTTTTGATGTTCTTCCCGTTTTTCAATCCTGCCAAGGTATGTACACTCGTAAATAAGAACATGTCATTATTTACATCAGCTGTATCATATTCAGGTCTTACGCAGGATGTTGCTACCGGCTTCAAGTACCACATTGTTAATGAACAATCATTTTATCTTTTAATGATTTCTTCAATTATTGCCGTGGTCGGTATTGTGGTTATGGCTGTCGGTGCATGTATGTCATTAGGTAATCTTAAATTAAAAAAGGCTGGTAACCTTTTTGCACTTTTAGGTTCTCTTGTTATGGGCTGCTCTATGATTGGAACATACAGCGCTTATAATCAGATTATTGACACAGTTACCAAATACGACTTAACAGAAGGAGAAAGATACCTCTCTAACGGAAGAGAATATATCTCCCAGATGAGTATCGTTGCCCCTTCCATTCCTACCGGATTCTGGGTATTCTTAGCAATTGCAGGTGTTGTATTTGTTCTGTCACTGGTAAGCCTTGTTTGCCTGCCTAAGGTTGAGAAGGGTATGAAGTGCCAGATGGAGACGAAGTACAGACTGTTTCTTGTTATGCTTCCTTTTATCATTCTGGTATTTATTTTCTCATATCTTCCATTATATGGATGGAGATATGCTTTCTTCGATTATAAGCCGGGTACCGCGCTTAGTTCGGAGAATTTCGTAGGCTTTAAATGGTTTACAAGACTTTTCACAGATGCTGCTACAAGATCCGATGTTATTATGGTGTTAAGGAACACATTGGTAATGTCAGGTCTCGGTCTTGCTACAAGCTGGGTTCCTATGGCATTTGCCATACTTCTTAATGAAATCAACTGTAAGTGGTTCAAGAGAGTTGTTCAGGTATTCACAACAATTCCTAACTTCGTATCATGGGTATTGGTATTCGCACTTGCGTTTGCCATGTTCTCATCAGACGGTTTCATTAATACCGCATTTAATCTCCATACGGATGTTCTGGGTAACCCGTCGGGTACCTGGTTTAAGATGCTCTTATGGGGCATGTGGAAAGGTACAGGATGGAGCGCAATTATTTATGTTGCCGGAATTTCAGGTATAGATACACAGCTTTACGAAGCGGCTACCGTAGATGGTGCCGGACGCTTCCAGAAGATGATGCATATTACTGTTCCGGGACTTATGCCTACATTCTTCGTATTGTTACTTATGGCAATTGCCAATGTATTGACTAACGGACTTGACCAGTACCTGGTATTCTACAATGTTGAGAACTCCAAGCTCATCACTGTATTAGACCTGTACGTATACCAGCTTGGTCTTGGTTCAACCAATACAATTCCGTTATCAACGGTTGTATCTATGGCTAAGTCCATTGTCAGTGTTATTCTCTTGCTCGCAGCCAACGGTGTATCTAAGTTAATCCGTGGCGAGAGCATTATGTAGGAGGTGATATAATATGGCAAAGATGTCCGAAAAAATGAAACAGGAATTAAAGGCTGAAAAGGAATACAAAAAGAAACATAAGAGACTTTATAAGCTTACGGCAGGCGATGTTATATTTAATATCATTAACTACACGCTGTTTGGTGTATTTACACTTTTGTGTTTCTTCCCATTCTATTATATTTTTATCAATACCATATCCGCTCCGGAATATGTTGTTAAAGCAGCAGCTACATTCTGGCCTAAGGGATTTACGCTGGATAACTACATTTCCATAGTAATGGTTCCTGATATGGGAAGAGCTTTCCTCGTTACTTTCAGCAGAACTGTTATAGGTACTGCATTGATGGTAGTTGCTTCAGGTCTTGTAGGTTATCTTGTAACCAAGCAGGAAATGTGGCACAGAAAACTCTGGTACAGAATGCTTGTTATTACAATGTATTTCAATGCCGGTATCATTCCTTGGTATTTGAACATGTCTATGTTAGGTCTTACCAATAACTACATGGCATATATTATTCCTGCAATCGTTGCACCGTATAATATAATCCTTGTTAAGACATACATTGAATCAATTCCGGCCGAGATGGAAGAGAGTGCATTTATCGATGGTGCAGGTCATATGACAATCTTCAGAAAGATTATCTGGCCTTTAAGTAAACCGATTCTTGCGACGATTACCATTTTCGGTGCGGTAGGTAACTGGAACTCATTCCAGGATTCATTAATCCTCATGGGTTCAGAACCAAAACTTCATACATTACAGCATAAGTTGTATACTTACATGAACCAGACATCTTCATTAAAGGCTGCAATGCAACAGTCAGGTGAAGCGGCCAAGAGAGCAGCGGAAAGTGCTATTTATGCTTCCGTTATCAAGTATACAATTTCAATGGTAACTATTATACCAATTCTTGTTGTATATCCTTTCCTTCAGAGATACTTTGAAGAAGGTATTATGCTCGGTGCCGTTAAGGGTTAATGAGCTATTTAGCCATGCCGGCAGCAGGCCGGTATGGTTCATATAGAAATCAAAAAATAAACAATAAAAAAGGAGGGCAATTACGATGAAACTTTTTAAGCGTTTGGTCGTAGCTGCAATAGCAGTTGCAATTACAGCCGGAACATTAGTTGCTTGTAAAGGCAGCGGATCAGGTGATTCAGAGAAAACTGTAACATTAAACTGCTATAGTCAGTTGGCTAACTTCGAAGGCATTCAGCCTGGATGGTTTGGCGCAATACTGAAAAACAAATTTAATGTTGAACTTAACATTATTAAGGAATCAGGTACTACATATGCAACACGTATGGAGGCCGGTGACTTGGGAGATATTGTTGTTTGGGGTTCTGCCGGACAGCAGTATCAGGATGCGGTAGCAGCAGGAATGCTTCTTGACTGGGAAGCTAACGGAATTCTTGATGAATACGGAAAAGACATTAAGGAAACCATGAATGCTGCACTTGAGCATAACAGAGATATTTCAGGCGGAACAGTTTACGGATTTGGTCACAATGTTGCTACAACAGCATCAGACCATGAGCAGTTCTTCTATTCATGGGATCTGCGTTATGACTACTATGAGGAATTGGGATGCCCTGAAATCAAGGATCTTGATGACCTTATAACTGTATTTGAACAGATGAAGGCAAATCATCCTACTGATGATGACGGAAAAGAAACATATGCTATTTCATTATGGCCTGACTGGGATGGTAACATGGTAATGTATCCAAAGGCTCTTGCTACAGCTTACTATGGATATGATGAATTAGGTATCGGTCTCTACAACTGTGAGACAGGAGAATTCTATGATGCATTAAAGATAAATGATGACGGAACATACGGTCCATACATTGAAATGCTTGAGTTCTTCAATAAGTTATATCAGAAGGGATTACTTGATCCTGATTCAAATATCCAGAAATACGATCAGGCTACTGCAAAGATCCTTACAGGACGTACATTCTGGTCAATCTTCAACTACGCAGGTTCTTCAATCTTCAATACAGAAGATAATGTAGCAGCAGGCAAGGCAATGTATACAGTAGTTCCTGAAGAAGCTACACCTTGTGTATACGGTATGAATGTACTTGGTGGTAACAGAATCTGGTCTATCGGATCTAAGACAAAATATCCTGAAAAATGTATGGAAATCATCAACTGGATGTGTACACCGGACGGAACTCTTGAGCATACATACGGACCACAGGGTCTTATGTGGTACTATGGAGAGGATGGACTTACCTACTTTACAGAACTTGGTAGATCTGCAGCTCTTAATCCAAAAGTAGAAATGAAGTCTGATGATGAACAGTATGCAGATTACTGCGGCAAGAAGTTTAGTGATGGACAGCAGCAGATTAACAACACAACATGGTCTGTAGATGCTACTAACCCTAAGACAGGTGAAAGATATAACTATAAGTACTGGGCTTCTGAGAAAGTTCAGCCGGCTGCAGACAGTATTGAAGCAAGATGGAGAGAATGGGCAGGTGCTGATTCTTCAGATGAATATCTTGATAACAGAGGTAAATTCATGTTATCTATCGGTTCAGGATATACAGAAGGATCTAAGGATGCCGACCTTGATGTTATCTGGAAACAGGTTACAAAGGCTATCGTAGAAGGCTCATGGAAAGTCATGATGTCTGAGACAGATGCCGAATTCGAGGCTAACTTACAGTCTATGATGGATCTTGCTAAGTCTTACAGCGATAAGAACGGTAATGGTTATGAGCAGTGTGTTGAATGGAGTAAGAATGAAGCTGCATCAAGAAAAGCTGCAGAAGATGAAGCAGTTGCTCTTAACAAATAATCCATTCATATAATTAATTAAGAAATATACAGAGGCTGTCCTTTATAGACAGCCTCTTTGTGACAAAGAGGTATTATGAAATTTTTCAATACAGAAAGCGGTTTTTACAAGTTCATATCAAGATTTTGGGATATTGTTAAATTAAATTTTTTGTGGCTTATATGTTCGCTTCCTATAATCACTATAGGGGTGTCTACAATTGCAGCGTACACAATTACTTTAAAAATGGTTGAGGATAAAGAGGGATATGTCGCCAGAAGCTTTTTTAAGGCTTTTAAGGACAATTTTAAGCAGGGAATGGCAATCGGGCCTATCAGTATAGTATTTATTATTGCGGTATATCTGGATTTTCATCTTTCAGACCATATAGCCTTTATCATGGTGGGAATTTTATCCGCATTTCTGTTTTTTATTGCAATAATTTATGCATATCCTCTTCTGGCAAGGTATCGGAATACCGTTTTTAAAACGATGAAAAATTCCATGAGAATTTCAATGAGGTATTTCGGCAAAACAGTGCTTTTGGCAGTGTTTGTTGTTCTGGAGATGTTAATTTTCCGGTTGACACAGATTACACTTATTATAGGAGTACTTATCGGTCCGGCATGTATCATGTTGACGATAAGCGGTTTTTCCATGTATTTTTTCAGGGAAATTGAGCGTGAGGGTGGAGTTATACCGGCAGAAAAGACTGAGGAAGACCTTTACAATGAGGAAATAGAGAGAGAAACTGAAGAAGCTCTCAAAAAAGAGAACATTCAGTAGAAAGCTATTTTGCCGTGTCGACATTACCGGCATGGTTTATATAGGATAATAAATAATTAATGACAAAGGAGGATTTATGCGATGAAACTTTTTAAACGGTTAATCGCAACTACAATTGCAGTTGCAATTACAGCAGGAATGTTGGTTGCCTGTAAAGACAGTAAGTCAGGCGATTCAGAGACGGAAGCTTCTAAAGCAGGAGAACCGGAAGAAACAATTACACTTGCATGTTATAGTCAGTTGAGCAGCTTTGAGGGGATTCAGCCCGGATGGTTTGGCGAATTACTGAAAAAGAAATTTAATGTTGAAATTGAAATACTCTTTGATGGCAGTACTACATACAAAGATCGTCTTGCGGCAGGAAATTTTGGAGACATTGTTATCTGGGGCAGCGACGGACAGATGTATAAGGATGCGGTGGCATCAGGAGCACTTCTTGACTGGGAAGCCAACGGTCTTCTTGATAATTATGGCAAAGACATTAAGGAAACCATGAATGCGGCACTTGAGTACAACAGAGAGGTTTCGGATGGAACGATTTACGGACTGGGTAATAATGTTGCTACAACATCTAAAGACCATGAGCCGTTCTTGAACAGATGAAGGCAAATCATCCTACTGATGATGACGGAAAAGAAACGTACGCTGTTTCTTTATGGTCTGACTGGGATGATGCCATGGCAATGTATCCAAAGGCTATGGTAACAGCTTATTACGGATATGATCAATTAGGTATCGGACATTACAACTGCGAAACAGGGGAGTATTATGATGCATTGAAAATCAATGATGACGGAACATATGGTCCATACATTGAAATGCTCAAATTCTTTAACACATTATATCAGAAGGGATTGCTTGACCCTGATTCAGCCACTCAGGAATATGCCGATGCGACGGCAAAGATTCTTAAAGGACATACATTCTGGTCCATTTTTCAATATGCAGGTTCAGAAGTATTTAATACAGAGGAAAATATAGCGGCAGACAAGGCTATGTATTCCGTAGTTCCAAAAGATGCCTCACCTTGTGTCTATGGTTTGAGCATATTGGGTGATAACAGAATCATATCTATTGGTGCCAAAACAGAATATCCGGAAAAATGTATGGAAATCATTAACTGGATGTGTACACCGAATGGATATCTTGAATCCCAATACGGACCGGAGGGCCTTATGTGGTATTACGGAGATGACGGACTTACACATTTTACGGAACTTGGCAAGGCAGCAGCTCTCGACTCAACTATAGAAATGAAGTCTGATGATGAACAGTATGCAGATTACTGTGGCATGAAGTTCAAAGACGGTCAACCTATGCTTAATTATGTAACCCGGAATTATTTTGCAACAAATCCTAAGACCGGAGAGAAATATTGCTTTAAGTATTGGGCCTCTGAGACGGAGAAACCGGATGCCGGCAGCCTTGAGGCAAAATGGAGAGAATGGGCAGATGCGGATTCTACCGATGAATATATTAAGAACAGTGTAGAATATGTTATATCTCTTGGTTCTTCATATACGGAAGCGGAGAAAGATGCCGGTCTCGAGGCAATCTGGAAACAGGTTACAAGCGCTATCGTTGAAGGTTCCTGGAAAGCAATTATGTCTGAAACAGATGCTGAATTTGATTCGAATATACAGAGCATGATTGATCTTGCCCAGTCTTACAGCGATGAGAACGGCAATGGATATGAACAGTGTGTTGAATGGAGCAGGAACGAAGCTGCAACAAGAAAAGCTATAGAAGATAAGATTATTGCTTCTGAGAAATAAGCAATTGTAATTATATATACTTTACACAGGAGGCTGCCTGTTATGGGTGGCCTCTTATTTAAAAGAGGGAAAGAGAGAATATTCAGTGAAAGGAGAGAGAATACATGCGTAAATCTTTTTTAAAAAAATGTCGCAGAGCAGTTGCATCAACAATGTGTGCATTGTTGGTGGCAGGGCTGGTTCCCGCATCTGCAATGGCTGATACAACGGATACACCCGTGACTATTGAATCCGCACAGCAACCATTCCGTGTTCTGTCTGTGGACGAGATGGTGGCAGAAATGGGCAACGGATATAACCTTGGAAATACATTCGACGGTCATACAGCGTTTTCCCCTAATGAAACATTATGGCAGCCAACCGTAACAAATCAGAAATATATTGATGCAATTCACGATATGGGATTTAATACACTCCGTGTTCCCGTAACCTGGGGAACCATGATTAATGATGAGGACTACTCAATCAATGAAGCATGGATAAGCCGTATCCAGGATGTTGTCGATTACGCAATTTCCCAGGATATGTATGTAATCCTTAATATCCACCATGACGGAGCAGAGCAGACCGGATGGCTTCGTCTTGCATCAGATGATATAGAATCCGTATATACCAAATTTGAAGGGGTATGGAAAACAATTGCCGAGCGTTTTAGGGATTATGACGAGCATCTGATTTTTGAATCAATGAACGAAGTTACCGATAACAGCGCACTTGAAATTACAGAGTGCTATAACCGTATCAATAAGCTCAACCAGATTTTTGTCGATATAGTCCGTTCAACCGGTTCAAATAATGCCGAAAGGTGGCTGTCAATTCCGGGCAGATATACAAACATCGATAACATGACAAAGGAATCAAACGGATTTAAACTTCCGGAGGATTCGGTTAAAGACAGACTTTTTGTTGCAGTACATCAGTATACCGGAGGAATGGGACTTACCCCTTCAATGAGTTCTGCTGAATGTACCGAAAAGACAGCGGAAGATCTGGCCAGGCTTTTTCAGAAATGCTATGATACATGGACCTCAAAGGGAATTCCTGTAATTCTCGGCGAGTATGGCACGATGAACAAGAATAATGATGTGGACCGTGCATATGAACATGAAATATATACAACCGTATGTAAAGCAGCCGGAATCGTTCCGGTATATTGGGATAACGGTGCATACGACCTGGATGAGGAGCCGGCAGATTTCTGTTATACACTTGTGGACAGAGAAGACGGTCATATAATTTATCCTACAATTATTACCGCAATGTTAAGAGGCCATTATATTGACCGTGGTGTGGATTCGGATAATCTTGTCGATTATGTCAAAAAAATTGAAAAAGACGCAAAAGTTAATGAAATTACAACAATTAAGATTTCAGAAGAGAAACTTGAATTAACAATCGGAGATGTTAAGTCTGTTGAATATTCTGTCGAACCGGCTGATTCAAATGATGTTGTAACCTGGAGTACCTCCGATAGAAGCGTAGCAACTGTGTATCAGGGAAAAATTATTGCAAGAGGAATCGGCAAGGCTACTATAACGGCTGTTTCAGACAGCGGTTCACAGACTGCAAGCCTGACAGTGGTTGTCAAAGCTGATTCTTCAATTACACCGGCCACGGGAATTAAGCTGTCAGCTGAATCTTTAGAACTGGCTAAGAGTGAATATGCATACTTAAACGGCGTTGCAGAGGGCAGCGATGATGCTTATGTTGTATATAAATCATCAAATCCTGCTGTTGCAACTGTTTCAAGAATCGGTAAAGTAGTTGCAGTTTCAGACGGAACCGCATATATAACCGCAACCGCTTCTACAGGTGTAACCAAAACAATTAAAGTTGTCGTAAGTACCAAAGCCGGTGAACTTAAAATGAATCTTGCACTTTGTATTTATGCAATGATGGGCAAGACTATTAATGAAGTAGGACAGCCGGTTGAGGTGACAGGCGAAGGTGAATACACTGTAGTATATGACTGCGCAACAGATCTTTCAGATGCAGCCAAAGATGCAGGAATTGACGGAATCAAAGCCGTAGGAGCTATTTACATTAAAGACTATGATGTCCTGATGGGTAATACACCTCAGTCTCCTGTCTCAGCATGTAATGTACTTTTTACAAAAGTTGTTGTAGATGGACAGGAGCTTACAATAACCCAGACAGAACCTAAGAATGCGATGAAAGGAACTGCTCTTGATACAGGAGATCCGGTTAACGGATGGGACGGAAGTTCCGTTGAAGAGGTTTCTGCTAAAGGAACGCAGGTTTCATTTACAACAGTGGAGAATCCTCAGAGAGTGGAAGTTACATTCAAACTTTCAGATATAGTTATGGAAGGTGCAGAAAGTGAAGAGAGCGGTTCTTCGGAAACGGTTGAGGCAGAAAGCCTTGAGCTTTCAGGTGAAGCTCCTTCTAAACTTGAGGTAGGCGCAGAAGCAGAATGCACTCTCAAATTAACACCTGCCGAAGCCGGAATCGTATCTGTAGTATCTTCAGATGCATCTGTCGCTTATGTTGATGTGACAGGAATTACCGCCGATTCAGACGGAACGGTTAAATTCAATATCACCGGCATGGGTGACGGAACTGCAACAATTACGGCCATGACGGAAAACGGCAAGGAAGTTACATTCGATATTACGGTAGGATCCGGAGAAAAAGTTTCCGAAAATGACAAAAACGACAATAATACCAAAGGCGATAAAGAAGTCGAAAAGGGATTCCCGCAATGGGCAATCATTGCAATCGTGGCAGTAGTCGTGGTTGTAATTGTGGTAATAATTGTGGTTTCCGTAAGTAAGAAGAAAAAAGCAAAAATATAAAAACCTGGTTTTTAATTTTTGTCAGGAGTACGATTGCGATGTAAAAGAATTACTGTATGAAAAAAATACTCTTAAGAATAATCCGTATCACAGTCCCGTTGGGAAATAAAAAAGCTGTAAAAATGCGGGTCGAAAGATATTTGATGCCGTCGGTACTAAGGCTGTGTTATATACAGCCTTAGTACCGTTACGAGCATCAACTTAAGCGCAAGCGCTCTTTCAAACCGTATTTTTACAGCTTACTCTTCATTTCCCTCATTTTCCTCATTGTCTTTGCAGTACATTTTTCTGTATTCTGCGGGACTCTGACCAACATATTTTTTAAATTTCTTATGGAAATAATCTACATTCTTGTAGCCGACCTGTTCGGAAATTTCGTATACTTTGAGTTTGTTTTCCATAATAAGGCGTTTGGCGTGTTCTATTCGTATGTGATCCACGTAATTGTTAAAATTTTCACCAACTGTCTTGCTGAATATTTTGCCAAGATATGCGCTGTTATATCCGAAAAGCGGAGCAATGGTTTCCAGCTTTATGTTCGTCTGGAAGTTATGGTCAATATAGAAAATAATATCATCCAGTATGCTGTCCCTTGATGAAGTGCCGATTGAGTTCATGATTAACTCAAACTGGGATGTAAGGTACTGGATTATTTCGTATAAATAAAATTTCTTATCGATACAGTCGATAATCTCCGAATTGCTTGGGAAAGGAATATCGATTGTACTGTAAATATGGTTAATGTTCTCTTTGATTTGTAAATACAAGTCTGTAATAAAAAGCTTAATTGCTTCAATTTCTTCCTGAACATTAAAGAGATAATCGGAAAGCTGGTTAAGGGAATCGGCAATCATTTTACGGTTAAATGCCTGGATGTAGTTGCTTATGGTAGTACAGAATTCGTCCATGTGCTCATTGTCAAGTTTAAGAAGCTTGACTTCAAAGTCCGGAAGCATGTCATAGCCGAGAGTATGCTGTCCCGGAGAGCAGAAAAAGCGTCTGCCGAGCAGCTGTTTTGCCTGGGAAAAGGAAACGCATATATCAGTAAGATTCTTTACCGTGCAGCCGTATGCAAGGAAAAGTGAGTCCAAAGGGCTGTCCTTCTGAGGCGGGGTATTCTGGTAATGATCAAGAAAACGCTGAAATTTATCAAGAGCATATGTGCCTTTAAGAATAATTACATCCTTGCCGTTCTTTTCAAAATGTTCAAAGGTAAAACTTCCGTTATTGGTAACACGCAGAAGTTCTGAAAACTGATACGGCATGGTGGATAAATTGCGCATGTACTGTTCATATATAACAACCTGATATATGTCCGCATTGAGATTCATCTCCTCGGTGTTGATAAGAGAGATGTCTGCAGTGCCGGTAATTAATTCATCCAGAATTTCCTTTTTGGCCTTCTCCTTATAGTGCATGAGGACACGGTTAGTCTGGTGCTCACTGATAAGTTCTTCGTGGACCTGCTTAATAATAGGTATAAGCTCATCCTCATCCACAGGTTTGGTTAAATAATAATTGACACCATAGCGGATGGCAGACTGTGCATATTTAAAGTCGGAATATCCGCTTATGATAATGATTTTACCATTATAATTCTGCTTGCGAAGGGTTTCGATTACATCAATACCATGCATTTTAGGCATACGGATATCCATTATGACCAGACTCGGATTAAGCGCAGTAATCTGATTGAGAGCATCTTCTCCGTTAGATGCATCACCGCAAATAGTAAATCCTAGAGCATTCCAGTCAACAATGCATTTAAGTCCCTCGCGGATTGCCTGTTCATCATCTGCAATGAATACTGTTTCCATTCAAAACCTCCGGAATTATTGTGTAATATGTATAGTGATTTACATAATACTTACATAGGTAAAGTATAAAAAAAGGATGGCATTTTGTCAATCTTTTTACAACCGGCAGCATGCCATCCATATGTACATATATTAGTAAGTAATAACCTTAATTGTTACAGGAAAATCGCTCTTAATTCCCTGTGCCGTAACATGAAGGCCGGTCTCATCATGAGTCCAGTCAACTGCGCCGTCAAAGCCCAGAATTTTAACATCCGTAATTATTCCCTGGAAAGATGCACTGTTGGCATCCTTGGAAAAAGCAAGGCTCTTAATGTTTACGGAACCGTTTTCAGGGAAATTCATTGCAATTGCATAAATTGCACCGTTACCGGCGGTAAAACGGAAATCTTTGGAGGTGTATCCGGAACCGTTGCCTTCACTGAATTTACCCTCAACTTCTTTGGTAGGACCCTCGCCGCTGTATCTCCATACTTTGCTGTTGTATATTGCCTCGCCGTTTACCGAAAGCCAGTTACCGATATCCTCAAGAATCTTACAATCAGTAGGAGGAATGGTTCCGTCTGCCATAGGTCCCACATTTAAGAGAAGGTTACCGTTTTTGCTGACAACATCAACAAGGTAGCAGATAATTTCATTACTTGTCTTGTAATCAAGAGAAGTTGTGTAGCACCAGGAATTTTTGGCGATGGCGGTATCCGTCTGCCAGTGGTAAGGCTTAACATCTGCAAACTTTCCGCGTTCTACATCCACGATGCCGCTTCCGAATGCCATTGCTTCATGTTTGTAGCAGATTGCTGTTTCAAATCCCCATTCAAGACCTCTGTTGTAATAATATGCCGTAATTTTTTTGAGGGTTTCTTTATATCCTTCATGCTGAATCCACCAGTCGAAATAAAGAATCTTAGGCTGGTATTTATCTATCAGCTCACATGTTCTGATTAACCAGTCATCAAGGAACTCTTTATCCGGATAAGGTGTGGCATAAATATCTTCCTGATTAGGCTGTTCCTGCAGGGATGGCCAGTAGAAGTCACCTACATCCATAGGATCTTTGATATCACTTTCAAAATCCTTTCCGTTACCCATAAACCAAAGGTGTTCGGCTCTGTGTGAAGATGTGCAGAAAGTAAGCCCCTGCTTTTCGATTTCTGCCTTAAGCTCGCCGATAACATCACGCTTAGGTCCCATTTTTACACTGGTAAAGTCGGAAAGCTCACTGTCGTACATCTGAAAACCGTCATGATGTTCCGCAACAGGGACAATATAACGGGCTCCGGCTTTCTTAAAAAGGTCAACCCATTTGACCGGATCAAAATTAGGAGCGGTAAACATCGGGATAAAATCCTTGTATCCGAAGTCTTTATGCGGTCCGTAAGTGGCAACATGATGCTCAAATTCAGGGGTGCCCTGAATATACATATTTCTTGAATACCATTCGTTATTAAACGCGGGAACACTGTAAAGTCCCCAGTGAATAAAAATACCGAATTTGTCCTTGCAGAACCATCCGGGAATTTCCATATTGGTCAAGGATTCCCAACTGTCCTTGTAAGGCCCTTTTGCGATTACCTCATCTATTTTCTTCAGGTAATCAGATTTTTTTTGTTGATAAAACGCTTTTTCCATGTTCTCCTCCCGATTATAATTGATTTATGGAAATTATCATAACACCTTTGCTATCGATGGATATTGGTGTATCTGCCGGTGTTTCGGTTCCCGTCAAAAGTTCACTGCCCTTTTTGTTAAGAGTGAACGAACGGGTTTCGTTACTGTGGTTAAGGATAAAAATAAATCTTTGGTCCGCTTTCTCCCTGACCGTTATTTCAAGTTCGTTGTCTGCCGATGTAAGCTCTTCAATTCCCAATCCGTGGCATATCTTACCAAGCCAGTCAATGTAGAATTCATCGGAAGAACCGGTTGCCATATAAAAGGCCTTACCGTTACCGTAACTGTTCTCTGTAATAGCAGGCATTCCGCGGTAAAAATCTTTTTCATAAGAGGTAAGGGCCACTGCGGATTCACAATGAAGTAAATCGCATATCAGACAGGCAGGATATGTTTTACCGTACAATGAAAATGAGTTTTCCTGTTCAGGAGGAAGAGAATCTTCTTCCTCAACCCATATGCCCAGAAGATCTCGTAATTTGCCCGGATATCCTCCCATCATAACCAAATCGGATTCGTCAACATAGCCGCTGAAAAATGTGGTTATAAACTGTCCGCCGTTTTTTACAAAATCCTTAATGCGGATATCAAAATCATCCTTAATCATATAAAGAACCGGAGCGATTATTACCGAATAGCGGGACAAGTCTGAATCCGTATCAATTATATCTACAGGAATGTTAAGTTTGTTCAATGCCTGATAATATTTATGAACCTCTGTCACATATTTAAGTCTTACGCTTGGACCGGCAGAAAATTCCACTGCCCACCAGTTGTCCCAATCAAAGAAAAGACCTACTTTGGCGTTGGTACGGCTTCCCAAAAGCGTATCACCAAGTATACAAAGTTCTTCGCCAAGAGCTTTGGCTTCCCTGAATACTCTTGTATTTTCATGACCTGCATGGTCTATTATTGCTCCGTGATATTTTTCACAGGCACCGATGCTGCGGCGCATCTGGAAAAACATAACCGTATCGGCACCGTGGGCTACGGCCTGGTAACTCCAAAGGCGCATAACGCCCGGTCTTTTCAGAGTGTTGTAAGGCAGCCAGTTGGTGACGCTTGGAGTCTGCTCCATAAGGGCGAAAGGCATTCCGTCTTTAATGCCCCTCATGGCATCGTGCTTCATGGCTGTAATTGTATAAGGTTCACTTAAGTCCGGATAATTGTCCCAGGATACAAAATCCATGGAGCCTGCCCATTTACGGTAATCGAGCTGCTTGTACAATCCCATGAAATTAGTGGTAACCGGAATATCCGGAGTGAATTTTTTAACTGCCTCATATTCTGCCTTATAACATTCCAGAATGGAATCAGACATAAAACGGTTATAGTCAAGGGAAATTCCCTGGAATGTGGTTCTGTCCGTATCAAAATGCTCGCTTAACAGATTTGGGGCAACGATGTCTTCCCAATCGTAAAAAGTGTGTCCCCAGAATGAGGTGTTCCAAGCTCTGTTAACCTCTTCTATTGAGCCGTAGCGGTTCTTAAGCCAAAGCCTGAAAGCCGCTTCACAGTTCTCACAGTAGCATATACCGCCGTATTCGTTGGAAATGTGCCATGCAACAATATTATCATATTCCCTGTATCTTTCGGCAAGCTTTGATGCCAGGCGGACAGAATATTTGCGGTATGTAGGGCTGTTGGGACATGAATTATGCCTGCCGCCGAATTTCCTTCTCATTCCGTTAAACTCAACTCTTAATATGTCAGGATATTTTCTCGCCATCCATGCGGGATGAGCTGCGGTAGATGTGGCAAGGCACACATTGAAACCGTTTTCTTTAACGAGTTTCATGATTTTATCCAGCCTGGAAAAATCATAAACATCCTCGGACGGCTGTAAGGCCGCCCATGAGAAAACATTTAATGTAAGAATATCCGTACCGGCAAGCTTGAGAAGTCTCATATCTTCTTCCCAGAGTTCCTCCGGGAACTGCTCCGGATTATAGTCTCCGCCGTAAGGTATTTTTTTAATTTTATCCGATAAAATCATTTTGACAAAATCTCCTTTTTAATTTCTCCTTCAGCCATGGCATTTTCCATGTCATATTCAAGTATATCTTTATATCCCAACGCTTCAGCTTTCAGAATAAGCTCTTCATAGAGGCTTTCAAATTCAGCTTCGTCCTTGGCAAACACCATTGCCCAGGAGTATTGTACTACAAGGCCGGAGCATTGTGAGCGTATGGTAGACAGCTCCGTGGTTTCCTTATATGCAACATAGTCGGTACCCGGAGATACCAGAATCTCATCATGCTCGTTAAGGTATTCCATAACCGTGGAAGCGACCATATATTCCGACCAGTTTTGTTCTATTTCCGACTGGGCTAAAGAAAGTACCGAATCCCATTGTGAAAAGTAGTAGGGGTATCCGTTTTCATCAAGTTCATTCTGGGTAACAGGTGAAAAATTAAGTGCACATGTACCATCTGCCCACATTCCGCCGCCCCATTCTTCAGGGAGTTTACAGTTACCGTTAATAAGAGCTTCTATACCCAATTCCGTAAGCGCAGGACCGTCTTCCGTCATTTCCCATGTAAGCCCTTCAGGACCGCATGTTCCCTGATTGGCCTGGGCCCCGCAGATTCTGATTCCTTCCGAAGAATACATCCAGTCAATGAAGGCAGCCAGTCTCGCCGGATCTTCGGCACGGCTTCCTATGGCAATTATTTTATTCATATTGCCGGTGTTTTTAGATCCGGTTGAATATATTTTTTCATTTCCAATCGGAACAAACATAAATGCTTTACCGGAAGCAAGATGTTCCGTTGTATTAAATGCCGACTGCGCAAGCCATGGCCATGCGCCGAAAAGAACCTGTCCGTCGGCAGTTTTACTGAATACATCATAATAGGATTGTGTCTTGGATTCAGGGTCCACAAGTCCCATCCGGTTCGCCGTAAAATAAAATCGTAAGGAGCGCATATATAAAGAATCTTCGTCGAGGACGGATTGAAAATCAGTGCCGTCCGCTTTGGCAAGAACAAAACCGTATTCGTCATAGCCGTAGAAACAGCAGGGCTGCTTAATGGTGGTCATAAGTGTACGGTCCCAGTCACCGAAAAACGAAAATCCGTATACAGGCTTGCCGCTTTCGCTTGTGGGATGCCTTTCCTGCATTTCCTTGATAACAGGAAGTAAATCTTCCAGTGTGGAGATTTCAGGGTATCCTAACTCTGCATAGTAATCCCACCTTAAATATGTTCCGAATGAAGGCGCCAGAACTTCGCAGGAAGTGTCGGGAGACATTGTGGAAATCTCTCCGGGAATTGCATAGATTCCATCCTGGGATACGGTGTCGTTAAGAGCATCCACAGCCGTATGGTATTTCTGGTAAAGATTACTTCTTTCGAGGTATCTGGTCATATCGATTACAAGACCTGCATCCACAAGGTCCTGAAGTTTTCCGCTTTCACCGGAACAGATTATAAGATCTCCTATATTGCCGGCCGCAAAACGGGTTTCATAGAGTGAAGATGCATTGGATGATACATTGGGCGCAATTATGTTAAGCTCCATGTTAAATTTTTCTTTAATAAGCTTAGCAAACCATCCGGACTGAATACCTTCATAATTGGCAAGTGAATCATAGACATCCACGGAAATAAATGTGCTGTAAGAAATATTGTCATCGGGTTCACCGGGAGAAGAATTGCTTTTACATCCGGTGAAAATCATAATTAAAGCCAGGAAAATTCCAATATAAGACAACTTGAATTTTTTCATAAATATAAGTCCTTTCCGACACAAAATCTGAAAAAGGGTATAAAACACGACTATAAGTTGGATTGTATATTATAATAGGAAATTTTGGTACTACAGAAATTATAGGCTTTTTACAGCCATAATTTTATTTTATCCGGATATTGGAATTAAAGAATAATGAAAATCTTAAAAACAAAGGTTGTTATATTTTTAACTTAGTATTATAATTATAGGCATGACCCAATGATAAAAATTCATTGATAAATCATGTTGGCTCAAAAAACGAGTTAGGAGGAATATTCAAAATGGCAAGAAAAATGAAAACCATGGATGGAAACAATGCCGCAGCTCATGTATCGTATGCATACTCAGATGTTGCAGCTATCTATCCTATCACACCTTCATCAGTAATGGCAGAATGTGCTGATGAATGGGCAACACAGGGCAGAAAGAACATTTTCGGTCAGGAAGTTCAGATTACTGAAATGCAGTCTGAAGCGGGTGCAGCAGGTGCTGTTCACGGCTCTCTTACTGCCGGTGCTTTAACAACAACTTTTACGGCATCACAGGGTCTTTTACTTATGATACCTAATATGTATAAAATTGCCGGTGAACAGTTACCATGTGTTATTGATGTATCAGCTCGATGCGTAGCTTCTCATGCATTAAACATTTTTGGTGACCATTCCGATGTATACGCTTGTCGTCAGACAGGTTTTGCTATGCTCTGTGAATCAAGCGTACAGGAAGTTATGGACTTAACTCCGGTTGCACACTGCGCAGCTATTAAAGGTAAAGTTCCGTTCCTTAACTTCTTCGACGGATTCCGTACTTCACATGAAATCCAGAAGATTGAAATGTGGGATTATGAAGACCTTAAAGATATGGTAGATCAGGATGCAATCAACGCATTCCGCAGACATGCACTTAACCCTGAGCATCCATGCCAGAGAGGTTCAGCACAGAACCCTGATATCTTCTTCCAGGCAAGAGAATCATGTAATAAATACTATGATGCACTTCCTGAAGTGGTTGAAGAGTACATGAACAAAGTTAATGCCAAGATTGGTACAGATTACAAGCTTTTCAATTACTACGGAGCAGCTGATGCCGAGAAGGTTATTATTGCAATGGGTTCAGTTTGTGAAACTATTGACGAGACAATCGACTACCTTGTAAAGAATGGTGAGAAAGTCGGTGTAATTAAGGTTCGTCTTTACAGACCATTCAGCGTTAAGCATTTACTTGCAGTTATGCCTAAGACTGTTAAGCAGATTTCAGTTCTTGACAGAACTAAAGAGCCTGGTTCAATCGGTGAACCTCTTTACCTTGATGTTGTTGCAGCACTTAAGGATACAGAGTTCGCTAATGTTCCTGTATTCTCAGGCCGTTACGGTCTCGGCTCTAAGGATACAACTCCTGCACAGATTATTGCAGTATACAACAATACTACCAAGAAGAAATTCACAATCGGTATTATTGATGATGTAACCAATCTTTCACTTGAAGTTGGTCCTTCACCTGTTACAGCTCCGGAAGGAATCACAAGCTGTAAGTTCTGGGGTCTTGGTGCAGACGGTACTGTAGGTGCCAATAAGAACTCCATCAAGATTATCGGTGACCATACAGATATGTATGCACAGGCATATTTTGATTATGATTCTAAGAAGTCAGGCGGTGTTACAATTTCACACCTTCGTTTCGGACATTCAAAGATTCATTCAACATACCTTATTAATAAAGCGGATTTCGTAGCATGTCATAATCCTGCATATATCCGTAAGTATAACATGGTTCAGGATCTTAAGGACGGCGGAACATTCCTCCTTAACTGTGACTGGAGCATGGAAGAACTTGAAGAGCATATTCCTGGACAGGCAAAGAGATATATGGCTGAACATAATATTAAGTTCTACACCATTGATGGTATTAAGCTTGGTATTGAGACAGGAATGGGTTCAAGAATTAACACAATTCTTCAGGCAGCATTCTTCAAACTTGCCAACATCATTCCTATTGATGATGCAGTTAAATATATGAAAGATGCAGCAACAGCCAGCTACATGAAGAAAGGTGAGGATGTGGTTAAGAAAAACCACAATGCTATTGATGCAGGTCTTGCCAATGTAGTAGAAATTAAAGTTCCTGAAAGCTGGAAGAATGCAGCAGATGAAGAACTTTCATCAGTTGCTACAGGTGCAAGAGAAGATGTTGTTGATTTCGTTAACACAATCCAGCATGCAGTTAACGGACAGGAAGGTAACAAGCTCCCTGTTTCAGCATTCGAGAAATATGTTGACGGTTCTACACCATCAGGTGCAGCTGCATTTGAAAAACGTGGTGTTGCAACAACAGTTCCTTCATGGGACCCTGCAAAATGTATTCAGTGTAACTTCTGTTCTTATGTATGTCCTCATGCAGTTATCAGACCGGTTGTTCTTACTGAAGAAGAAGCAGCTAAGGCTCCTGCAGGAATGAAGATGGCAGATATGACAGGAATGCCTGGAATGAAATTTGCCATGACAGTTTCAGAATTCGACTGTATGGATTGTAAAGTCTGCGTTAATGTATGTCCTGCTAAGGAAAAAGCTCTTGAAATGGTTAAATTTGATAACCTTAACAGAGCTAACCAGGATGCATTCGATTATGGCCAGACATTACCTGATAAGCCGGATGTATTTGCTAAATTCAAAGATACAACAGTTAAGGGAAGCCAGTTCAAACAGCCATTGCTTGAGTTCTCAGGAGCTTGTGCAGGTTGTGGTGAGACACCTTATGCTAAATTAATTACACAGTTATTCGGTGATAGAATGTACATAGCTAACGCAACAGGATGTTCTTCTATCTGGGGTAACTCTTCACCTTCAACACCATATACCGTTAACAAAGAAGGACATGGTCCTGCTTGGTGTAACTCACTTTTCGAGGATAACGCAGAGTTCGGTATGGGTATGCAGTTAGCACAGAAGGCAGTAAGAACAAGACTTAAAGCTAAAGTTGAAGAAGTTCTTGAGACAACTTCAGACGATTCTGTTAAGGCAGCAGCTAAAGAATATCTTGATACATTCATGTGTGGTGCTACCAACGGAACAGCTACAAAGAATCTTGTTGCTGCATTAGCTAATGAAACATCAGATGCCGCTAAAGAAATCCTTGCTGATTCAGATATGCTTTCTAAGAAGTCACAGTGGGTATTCGGTGGTGACGGATGGGCATACGACATCGGTTTCGGTGGTGTTGACCATGTTCTTGCAAGCAATAAAGATATCAATATCTTCGTATTTAATACAGAAGTTTACTCTAATACAGGTGGACAGGCTTCTAAGGCTACTCCTACAGGAGCAGTTGCAGAGTTCGCTGCAGCAGGTAAGGAAGTTAAGCAGAAAGATATCGCAAGCATCGCAATGAGCTACGGATATGTATATGTAGCACAGATTTCAATGGGAGCTGACCGCAACCAGTGTATCAAAGCTATTGCAGAAGCAGAAGCTTATCCTGGACCATCACTCATCATTGCTTATGCTCCATGTATCAACCACAGCATTAAGACAGGTATGGCTCATGCTCAGGATGTTGAGAAGGCAGCTGTAGATGCAGGTTACTGGCATCTGTTCAGATTCAATCCTGCACTTAAGGATGAAGGAAAGAATCCGTTCCAGCTTGATTCTAAGGCACCTACAGGAAGCTACAGAGACTTCATTATGAATGAAGCCCGTTATGCCCGTCTTGCAAAAGCAAATCCTGAAAGAGCAGAGAAACTTTTCACTGCTGCTGAGGAAAATGCAAAAGCAAGATATGAATATCTTGTAAAATACAGCAGACTTTTTGAAGATTAATTAATACAGTGAACACTGTGGATTAGCTATCAATAAGTAACCTTATCCCGGAGATGATTTTATTGTCTCCGGGATATTTTTTTCTTGTAAATATGAATGGAAAAGAATACAATGGTTACATATAGAAATGGAGGCTGTTATATGGAAGAAAATAAGGGCGAAGAAAAAGGTAGCGTTCGTAAGCACTTTAAAAATAAATACGCAAGAATAGGAATAATGCTTTTTGCGGTTATTGCATGCAGCATTTTATTTTACTTTACTTTCTTTGATTCCCATACACTGTTTGGTTTTATTAAAAGCATCTTCTATAATCTGACCCCTTTTGCAGTGGGTGCAGTTCTTGCATATCTGCTTAAACCGTTATGTGTTCTGTTTGAACGGCTTACCGGCAAGTGGTTTTCCAAAATGAAGAACAGGATAAGAGCAGAGCGGCTTGTCAGCAATTTAAGTATCGGTTTTACAATTGTTACTTTCTTATTGTTAATATATGTTCTGGTAGCATCAGTTTTCCCTCAGGTTATTGACAGCCTTAAAATTTTTGTCAATACAATGCCTGACTACTTTGGAAATCTCATGGATTGGCTTCGCGGATTAATGAAGGACAATATGGATTACCAGAATATGTTAGATGATTTTTCCAATAATACCATGGACACATTGAATAAGTTAATGACAAAAGTTCTTGACCTTGATACAAAAGATATTTTTTCGACGGTAACAGTGGGAGTCCGGGGGGTTTTCAGTTTCCTTAAGAATCTGTTGATTGGTATTATCGCATGTGTATATATACTTTCACAGCGTAAGAAACTTGCCAAGCAGGGTAAAATGATAATTTACAGCCTTTTTAGCGATAAATGGGCCGGCAAGATAATGGAAGAAATTAATGTAGTGGATAGAATGTTCAGTGGTTTTATCAACGGTAAAATAATTGATTCCCTTATTATCGGAGTCATTACATTTATAGTTACTTCCATTTTCAGAATTCCGTATGCGATATTAATAAGTGTTATTGTGGGGGTTACCAATGTAATTCCGTTTTTCGGTCCGTATATAGGAGCTATTCCTTGTGCGTTTATCACGATTATGGTTAACCCTATAAAAGGTCTCTATTTTATAATAATAATTATTATAATTCAGCAGTTTGACGGAAATATTCTGGGACCGAAGATTCTTGGAAATACCACGGGACTTTCAAGTTTCTGGGTACTTTTCTCCATTGTGTTCTTCGGCGGGATGTTCGGATTCATGGGCATGCTCATTGGAGTACCGCTTTTTGCCGTATTATATGACCTTATCAGAAAGATGGTACTTTTCGGACTGAAAAAAAGAAATCACGAAGAAATGTATGAGAGCTATGAAGGCGAAAAGCAGATAGAGGAAAATGCAATTGCGCAGTATAAAGAGAAGCGGCGTCTTAAGGTAAAAGCTTTCCGGTTCAGACATAAACAAAAAAATAAGCAATAAATCATTTCAAAAGGCATAGAATATACAAAAAGATTCTGTGCCTTTTTTATGAAAATATTACTTTATCTTTCGGAATTTATCATTCCATTTTTTGTTTTTCTGGTAGTAGGGTACGGCATGCTTACCAAACATAAAGTATATGAAGACTTTATTGAAGGTGCCAAAGAAGGTATCCGTACTGTTGTGTCAATACTTCCCACATTAATCGGTCTTATGGTAGGAACTTCTGTGCTTCGTGCATCCGGTCTGCTTGATGCGATAAGCAGGGGACTTGGGTATATTATAGGGAATTCAATTATTCCGACCCAGGTAATTCCCGTAATTATTGTAAGACTTTTTTCCTCAAGTGCGGCAACGGGACTGTGCCTTGATCTTTTTGAAACATTCGGAACCGATTCCCATATCGGATTTATGGTCAGCATTCTTATGAGCTGTACGGAAACGGTGTTCTATACAATGAGCGTATATTTTATGGCGGCAAAGGTCAGTAAAACAAGATGGACCCTGTCCGGAGCCCTGATTTCTACTTTGGCCGGAGTGGCGGCATCGGTTTTTCTGTCATTATGAAAACAGAGGCGTGGAAAAATATCGTTCTGCCGTATCAGGAAGAACGGTAACTACGGTTTTGCCGGGACCGAGCTTCTTTGCGAGGGCAAGGGCTGCGGCCACATTGGTTCCGCTGGATATTCCACACATAATCCCCTCAAGCTTTGCAAGGTTTTTGGCTGTATCAAGAGCTTCTTTATCTGTGACGATGTATATGTCATCATATATTTTCTGGTTAAGAATTGTAGGAATGACTCCGTCTCCGATACCCATCTGGACATGGGTGCCGATGCTTCCGCCGGAAAGAATGGCTGCATTCTCAGGCTCTACGGCCCAGATTTCCATGTCCGGATTGCGCTCTTTTAAGACTTCGCCGATTCCCGTGATTGTTCCGCCCGTTCCGATACCGGAGCAGAATCCGTGGATAGGCTTATCAACCTGCTCAAGTATTTCAATTCCGGTGTGGTCGCGGTGTACCTGCGGGTTGGCAGGATTTTCAAACTGCTGCGGAACATAGACATCAGGATTATCGGCTGCCATTTCTTCAGCCATAGCCACACATCTTGCAATACATTCCCCGATATTATTATCATCATGGACAAGGATTACTTCTGCTCCATAATGTTTTACCAGCTTTCTGCGTTCTTCACTTACGGAATCAGGCATTATAATAACCGTACGGTATCCCATAACAGCTCCGATAAGCGAAAGACCTATGCCCTGGTTACCGCTGGTAGGTTCTACAATAATCGTATTTTCATTAATTAATCCCTGCTGTCTGGCATGCTCAATCATGTTGTATGCAGTTCTTGTCTTAATGGAACCGCCTACATTAAGGCCTTCAAATTTCACAAGCACTTCTGCACAGTCTGAAGGAACCATGCGGTTAAGACGGATAATGGGCGTATGTCCCATGGCATCCAGAATATTATTATAAATCATAATTACCTCGCTGTAGATTTCCCGGAATTTGTAATTGGAAAAATATCAGATATAATATTGTCAAAGTCTGTTTTATCTCCGGCTGTGACAAGTGTCATTATAGCATACAGAAGAAATCGTAACAAGATTTAATAAAACTATTTATACATTTTAAAAATTGTGTTATAATATTTTCCAGATGTGTAAAATTTGGAAAAAATATATACAGGAAGGAAAGGCTCTGACTGATGAAGACCAGAATTACGGAATTATTGGGAATAGAATATCCTATTATACAGGGAGGAATGGCATGGGTGGCTGAAAGCCATCTTGCGGCAGCAGTTTCCGCAGCCGGAGGGTTTGGAATCATAGGCTCTGCTACGGCACCGGCTGAAACGGTGAGAAAGATGATACATGAAGTCAAACAAACCACGGACAAGCCATTCGGAGTTAATATTATGCTTATGAGTCCGTATGCGGAAGAAGTTTCTCATCTTGTGGCGGAAGAGAAGATTGCAGCCGTTACCACAGGAGCAGGCAATCCCGGCAAATACATGAGTTTATGGAAGGAAGCGGGAGTTAAAGTAATTCCTGTCGTTGCATCGGTTGCCATGGCAAGAATGATGGAGAAAGGCGGCGCAGATGCGGTAGTTGCGGAAGGTATGGAGTCGGGAGGACATATAGGTGACATTACCACCATGGCACTTCTGCCTCAGGTAGTTGACGCCGTTTCCATTCCGGTAGTCGGAGCCGGAGGAATAGGAGACGGAAGAGGTGTGGCAGCGGCATTTATGTTAGGCGCTGAGGCTGTACAGATGGGAACCAGATTCCTTGTTGCAGATGAGGCAATAACCCATGAGAATTATAAAAACCGCGTAATATCATCCAAGGATATAGATTCGGAAGTCACCGGAAGAAGTACAGGTCATCCTGTGCGTGTTATCCGTAATAAGATGTCCAAGGAATATCTTAGGCTGGAGGCACAAGGGGCAACCCTTGATGAGCTTGAAAAGATGACGGCCGGCTCACTGCGAAGTGCAGTGGTTGACGGTGATGTGATTAACGGAAGCGTTATGGCAGGACAGATTGCAGGTCTTGTTAAGAAGAGACAAAGCTGCGAGGAAATAATTAAAGAGTTAATGAGTGAGACCACAGAACTTTTTAAAGGAGCTGCCAACAGGCTTTAATCAGGATTATTCCGTATTAGTAAAGAAATCTTCACTTTAAGTGTTGATATAAAACAAGCCCCTTTGGGCGGAAATGAGGAAAATATGAGACCATATCAGATAATTACTGATACCAATTCTGACTTACCAAAGTCATATGTTATCGAAAAAAATCTTATCCAGGTACCGCAGTATACACTTCTTGAAGGTGTTACATACGAAGGTGCGGAAGGAATCGACCCTGCCGATTTCTATAATAAGATGAAAGACGGCGTTGAGCCTCAGTCACAGGCAATTAACCCTGCGGTTACCGAAGAGAAATTCCGTCTTGCACTTGATGCGGGAAAGGATGTCCTTTACATAAGCTTCGCTTCAACATTAAGCGGAAGCTGCAATACGGCAATGATGGTTGCCAAAAACCTTCAGGAAGAATATACGGATGCCAAAATTATTGTTGTAGATACACTTGCGGCATCTCTCGGCGAAGGATTACTTGTTATGAAGGCTGTTGAGATGCAGGAAGACGGCAAGGATATCGAAGAAGTTGCATCATGGCTCGAAGACAATAAGACCCATGTGATTTTCCAGCTTACTGTTGATGATTTACATCATCTTCAGAGAGGCGGACGAGTTTCCAAGACAAGTGCAGTTGTGGGAAGTCTTATAGGTGTGAAACCTATCATGCACATTACCGCTGACGGAAAGCTTGAAGCAGCAGGAACCGTAAGAGGCAGAAAGAAAGCAATTGCCTCACTTGTTGATGAGATGGAAAAGAAAAATACAGTTCAGTGGAAGGCTCTTAACAAGAGAGTGGGAATTGCCCATGGTAACTGCTATGATGAGGCTGTTAAGCTTGCAGATACAATTAAAGAAAAATTCGGAATTGAAGAAGTAATTATTAATGATATTAATCCTAGTATCGGTGTTCATTCCGGTCCGGGAGCAATTCTTCTTAGTTTCTTCGGAACAGAAAGATAAAAATTTACTTTACAAATAATTTAAATTGGTATACGATTAACGCAACGGGGCGATGTGGACTTGTACTATTGTCTCGTTGCGTTATTTTTAAGACAAATGGAGGATAAATGAAAATGAAAAAGTTTTTAAGCGTACTTTTAGTTGCATTAATGATGTTTGCAATGACAGCATGCGGTTCTGAGGACAAGTCTTCAAATGAGAAACCAAGCAATGGTAGTTCATCAGGTGCAGGTGTTGCAATTGAAGATTTAAAAGTCGGAGCAATCTTCGTCGGCGACGAGAACGAAGGTTACACAGCAGCTCATTATGAAGGACTTAAGGGAATGATGAGTGCTCTCGGACTTTCAGAAGATCAGGTTATTATTAAGAGAAATATTCCGGAAGGACAGGAATGTTATGATGCAGCGGTTGACCTTGCAGATCAGGGATGCCAGATTATTTTTGCCAACAGCTTTGGACATGAGACATATATGATTCAGGCTGCTACAGAATTCCCTGATGTTCAGTTCTGCCACGCTACAGGAACACAGGCCGTATCATCCGGATTAAAGAATATGCATAACTACTTTACTTCTGTATATGAATCCCGTTATGTATCAGGTGTTGTAGCCGGTATGAAACTTAACGAGATGATTTCAGAAGGAAAGATTACAGCAGACGAAGCTAAGATGGGTTATGTAGGTGCATTCCCATATGCCGAAGTTATTTCAGGATTTACATCTTTCTATCTTGGCGTTAAGTCAGTATGCGAAAGCGCTACAATGGAAGTAACATATACACAGAGCTGGGCTGACCTTGAGCTTGAGAAGTCAGCAGCCGATGCATTAATCGCAGACGGATGCGTATTAATCAGCCAGCATGCAGATACGGTGGGTGCTCCTACAGCATGTGAGAAGGCAGGCGTTCCTTGTGTTGGTTATAACATCAGCATGATTGAAGCAGCTCCTAATACAGCTCTTACATCAGCATCTATCGACTGGGCTCCTTATTACACATATGCAGTTAAGTGCATTAACGAAGGTTCAGATATCGTAGCTGACTGGTGCCAGGGATACAATGAAGGTGCAGATAAGATTACAGAGTTAAATACAGCTGTAGTTGCAGAAGGAACTGCAGATAAGGTTGCAGAAGTTGAAGCTGCAATCAAAGACGGTTCACTTCATGTATTCGATACATCAACATTCACAATCGGCGGAAAGACAATGGAAGAGTATGTTGCTACTGATGATGGAAAAGCACTGGCTGATTATGTTTCAGACGGATATTTCCATGAATCAACATTGGCATCCGCTCCTGCATTCGGTGTGCTGATTGATGGTATTTCAGAGAAATAATATAACAATTTAAAAGCCGCGGGGCTGCTTCTTAAAGAGGGCAGCTCCGTTTTCTTTTTCCTTATTTTATAAAGTTATAATTCGTGGACTTTTAAAAATCGCTATGCTATACTATATGCATTAGATATCGGTTTTAGAACGGAGGATAGCAGGTGGATACGACAAATGCGATAGAGTTAAAAGATATATCAAAAAGCTTTGGTAAAGTTCTTGCCAACGACAAAGTCTGTCTGGAGTTAAGAAAGGGAGAGATTCTCTCAATTCTCGGCGAGAACGGAAGCGGTAAAACCACTCTTATGAACATGCTCTCCGGTATATACTTTCCGGATGAAGGCCAGATTTTTGTAAATGGTAAAGAAGTGACAATCTCTTCGCCAAAGGATTCATTTGATCTTGGTATCGGTATGATTCATCAGCATTTTAAGCTGGTTGACATACTTACGGCAGCTGAGAATATTGTTTTGGGACTGCCGGGTAAAATGAAGCTGGATATGAACGGGGCAATTAAAAAGATTAACGAGATTACCGAGAAATACGGTTTTGAACTGGATCCTAAGCAGAAGATATATGATATGTCTGTTTCGCAGAAGCAGACTGTTGAAATAGTGAAGGTACTGTACAGAGGAGCCAATATACTTATTCTTGATGAACCGACTGCTGTACTTACACCTCAGGAGACGGAAAAACTTTTTGATGTTTTGCGTAATATGCGTAAGGACGGACATGCCATCATAATAATTACCCATAAGCTTAATGAGGTAATGGAGATATCCGACCGTGTTGCAATTTTAAGAAAAGGTAAATATATAGATACGGTTGTAACTAAGGACACCAATCCGGATGCACTTACGGAAATGATGGTAGGCAAGAAAGTTGAGCTTAACATTGAAAGACCGGAACCGGAAAATGTTACTGAAAGACTTTCCATAGAAGGTCTTACCTGTATTAACAAGGAAGGTCATAAGACACTGGACAATGTGTCATTTAAGGTTAATTCGGGAGAAATACTGGGAATAGCGGGAATTGCCGGCAGCGGACAAAGAGAACTTCTTGAAGCTATATCAGGACTTATTCCGAAAGAATCGGGAAGAATAATTTACACACCTAAGACCAGAAAGCCTATTGATATTACAAATACCAAGCCGAGTGACATAGCCGGAATGGGCGTAAGACTTTCTTTTGTCCCTGAGGACCGTCTCGGAATGGGACTTGTAGGTTCCATGGGTATGACGGGAAATATGATGCTCAGAAGTTACAAGAAGGACGGCCTGTTTTTTACCAACAGGAGAAAGCCGAAAGAGCTTGCGGAGCAGATTATAGAAGATCTTGAAGTAGTAACTCCAAGCACTGCCACACCGGTAAGAAGACTTTCGGGCGGTAATGTCCAGAAGGTTCTGGTAGGAAGGGAAATTGCATCAAGACCGAGAGTTCTTATGGCAGCTTATGCGGTAAGAGGTCTTGATATTAATTCTTCATATACTATATACAGACTTTTGAACGAACAGAAAAGACGCGGAGCGGCAGTTGTATATGTAGGTGAAGACCTGGATGTTCTGGTTGCACTCTGTGACAGGATTTTAGTTCTCTGCGGCGGCAAGGTCAGCGGAATCGTCGACGGAAGAACTACCACTAAGGAGGAAATAGGACTTATGATGACTACTGTGAAAAAGGGGGATTCGGACAATGAGTGAAGCTAAATCCAAAAAAAGGGAACCCCTTATTCATATCTCCAAAAGGGATGCAGTTCCTTTATGGCAGTCCGTAGGTATCAGGGTTGCCGCAATTGTACTTTCCCTTGTGGTATGCGGAATCATCCTTATTTTTGTAACAAAGCTTAATCCTATTGAAGTATACAAAGCAATGTATCAGGGTGCTCTGGGAACGGAGAGAAGAACCTGGGTAACCATAAGAGATACACTTACACTTCTTCTGGTGGGACTTGCCCTTGTTCCTGCATTCAAAATGCGTTTCTGGAATATCGGAGGTGAAGGCCAGATTCTTATGGGCGGTGCCGCTACGGCAGCAGTCATGATTTATTGCGGCAATTCAATGCCTACATGGCTTTTGTTTGTGGTTATGATTGTGGCCAGTATGGTGGCAGGTATGATTTGGGGAATTATTCCTGCAGTATTTAAGGCAAAATGGAATACCAATGAGACACTGTTTACACTTATGCTCAATTATGTGGCTGCCCAGATTGTCAATGTGTGTATCACATTCTGGGAGAATCCGGTGGGTTCCAATACGGTAGGACTTATTAACGCTTCTACAAAAGCCGGCTGGGTTGGAAAGCTGTTTGGTCAGCAGTACGGCTGGAATGTGTTAATTATCGCGGCTATTACTGTGGGAATGTTCATATATATGAAATTCAGTAAGCAGGGATATGAAATTGCCGTAGTAGGTGAAAGCGAAAATACCGCTAAATATGCCGGAATTAATGTTAAAAAAGTAATTATCAGAACAATGGCAATTTCCGGAGCCATTGCGGGACTGGCAGGATTTATCTGCGTCAGCGGTGTGGATCATACAATTACCACAACCACTGCGGGCGGAAGAGGTTTTACCGCAATCATTGTTGCGTGGCTTGCACACCTGAATCCTTTTACTATGTTGATAATGGCGTTTTTCCTTACATTTTTGGGAACCGGTTCAGCGCAGATTGCTACGCAGTTTAACCTTAATACCAATATGGCAGATATAATAACCGGTATAATTCTGTTCTTCATACTGGGTTGTGAATTTTTTGTCAATTATAAAGTACAATTTCGCAGGAAAGCAAAAAAGGAGGTGCAGGCATGAGTACGGTGTTGATTTTTATTCAAAAGGCAATTACCCAGGCAATTATCCTTTTATTCGGAGCTAACGGCGAGATTATTACCGAAAAATCAGGAAACCTTAACCTTGGTGTTCCGGGTATGATGTACATGGGCGGAATAGGAGGCCTTATCGGTGCTTTCCTCTATGAAAAAGGTGCAGCCCATCCAAACCCGGTTGTAGGACTGCTTATTTCCATGGTATGTGCCATTGCATGTGCTGCATTCGGAGGACTTATATACAGTGTCCTTACAATTACTTTCCGCGCCAACCAGAATGTTACGGGTCTTGCCCTTACTACATTCGGTGTAGGATTCGGTAACTTCTTCGGAGGTTCTTTATCCAAACTTGCAGGTGGTGTAGGACAGATTTCCGTACCTGTTACAGCTTCTGCATATGAAGCGCAGATACCTGTTCTTAAGGATATTCCGGTAATCGGGGATCTGTTTTTCCAAAGAGGATTCCTGTTCTACGTGGCTATATTTATTACCGTGTTTACGGCATGGTTTTTGAAGAAAACAAGAAAAGGCTTAAACCTTCGCGCAGTAGGAGAAAATCCGGCTACGGCAGATGCGGCAGGTATTAATGTAACCAAATACAAATATTTTGCCACAATCATAGGCGGAGCAATATGCGGACTTGGCGGTTTGTACTTTGTAATGGATTTCTGCGGAGGGACATGGACTAACGGAGGACTGGGAGAGAACGGCTGGTTAGCAGTAGCTCTTGTAATATTCGCAACATGGAAACCGTTAAATGCTATATGGGGCTCTTTGATTTTCGGAGGCTTGTGCATTCTTTACCTGTATATTCCGGGACTTAATGCACATCAGAAAGAAATGTTTAAGGCTCTTCCATATATAATTACAATAGTTGTGCTTGTAATTACAAGCCTTCGTAAGAAGCGTGAGCAGCAGCCGCCGGCACATCTGGGACTGCCGTATTTCCGAGAAGAACGATAGAGGAGTAAGCCGAATGAAGATTTTAGAGGACAGAATCAGAAGAGACGGAATTGTTAAGGCGGGCAATGTATTAAAGGTTGACAGCTTTTTAAATCATCAGATGGATGTGTCATTGTTCGGACAGATGGGACAGGAATGGAAAAGACTTTTTGCGGATTGTCCTATTAACAAAATTCTTACTATTGAAGCATCAGGGATAGGAATTGCATGTATAGTTGCACAACAGTTTGGAGTTCCGGTTGTTTTTGCCAAGAAATCACAGAGTATTAATCTTGACGGGGAAATGTATTCATCCAAGATAGAATCTTTTACCCACAAGAAGACATATGATGTTATTGTCAGCAAAAAATATCTTGGCCCGGAAGATCATATACTGGTTATTGATGATTTTCTGGCTAACGGATGTGCAATTAACGGGCTGATTGAACTGATTGAAGAGGCAGGTGCCACACTTGAAGGAGTGGGAATTGCCGTTGAAAAAGGTTTTCAGCAGGGCGGAAAGATATTAAGAGATAAAGGAATTCGTCTTGAATCCCTTGCAATTGTTGAAAGCATGGATGATGTAACGGGAGAAATTGTGTTCCGTTAGAATCCGGACAATACAGTAATTAATATAAGGCAGAACGGCTTTTCGTAAGCTGTCCTGCCTTATGTTTTAAATGATCATTGACAATTGTATTCTTTTCTTAGGAATGTCCACATTCAACACTTTTACCTGAACCACATCCCCTACATTAACTATTTCCATAGGGTGTTTGACATATTTTTCATTTGTAAGCTGTGATATGTGTACCAGACCGTCCTGATGCACGCCTATGTCAACAAATGCACCGAAATCTATTACATTTCTCACCGTGCCGTTAAGAATCATGCCTGGCTTTAAATCTTCCATTGATAAAACATCACTGCAAAGAATCGGCTTTGGCATTTCTTCACGGGGATCTCTTGCCGGTTTTTCCAGCTCTTTAACAATATCCCGAAGCGTAAGCTCTCCGATTTGAAGTTCTTCTGACAGTTTCTTATAATCCTTAAAAATAAGAGAAAGTCCCTTTACATTGCCGGAGGTTACATCCGACGGAGAAAGTCCTGCTTTTTGTAACAGGGCTTCGGTTTTGGAGTAACTTTCGGGATGTACACTTGTGGCGTCAAGCGGATTGGAACCGCCGTTAATTCTCATAAATCCTGCACATTGTTCAAATGCTTTAGGTCCAAGCTTAGGTACTTTTAAAAGGTCATTTCGGGAGACAAATCTGCCGTTGGCCTCCCTGTAGGCCACTATATTTTTGGCAAGGGTGTGGTTGATTCCGGATATATGCTCCAAAAGCGGTGCGGATGCGGTATTTAAATCAACACCTACTCTGTTAACGCAATCCTCTACCACACCGTCAAGGGCCTCACCCAGTTTTTTCTGGTTCATATCATGCTGATACTGACCTACGCCGATGGCTTTTGGGTCTATTTTAACCAATTCTGCAAGAGGGTCCTGGATACGGCGGGCGATTGATGCAGCACTTCGCTGTCCAACATCAAAGTTTGGAAATTCCTCGGTTGCCAGTTCGCTTGCTGAGTATACGGAAGCACCTGCTTCGTTCACGATTACATATTTCACATCTTCCGGAATTTCATGTATAAGTTCGGCAATAATTGCCTCGGACTCCCTTGATGCGGTACCGTTGCCGCAGGAAATAAGGGAAATATTATATTTTTTTATAAGTTTTTTCAAAACAGACTTGGCCTCATCAACCTTATTCTGGGGAGGGGTAGGATAGATTACCACAGTATCCAGAACTTTTCCGGTCGGGTCTACCACGGCAAGCTTACACCCGGTACGAAACGCCGGGTCCCACCCGAGGACGGTGCGGCCGGAAACAGGAGGCTGCATAAGGAGCTGCTCCAGATTTTTGCCGAAGACCTCTATTGCTCCGTTTTCCGCTTCTTCCGTAAGCATGTTTCTAAGTTCACGCTCAATGGAAGGTGCAATAAGACGGTTGTAGCTGTCTGTAATTGCGGATTTTAATGCCGGTGCAGTATATTGGTTATCATTTACGATAATCTGCTTTTCGAGATACTGCTGTATTTTATCTGTAGGAGCCTCTATTTTAACTGTTAATATTTTCTCTTTTTCACCGCGGTTAAGGGCAAGAGTGCGGTAACCGCTCATCTTTGTAAGAGGACTGATGAAATTGTAATACATTTCATATACAGATTCCGCTTCCGGGTCCTTGGCGGAAGAAACGATGGAACCTTCGTTAAGAGTAAGCTTTCTGATTTTAATTCTGTAATCCGCCTCATCGGATATTTCTTCGGCAATTATATCAAGTGCACCTGCAATTGCGGTATCGGCGTCGGGTACTTCTTTGTCCGGGTCAATATAGGGAAGTGCTTCCTCTGCAAGAGTTTTTGAAGTCTGCTGAAGTCTTATTATTGAGGCAAGGCCCGAAAGACCACGCTCTTTGGCAATGGTGGCCCTTGTTCTTTTTTTCTGCTTGTACGGGCGGTATAAATCTTCCACAACCACCATTGTTTCCGCATCTTCAATCTGTTTCTTAAGTTCGGGAGTAAGCTTTCCCTGTTCCTCTATGCTTGAAATGACTGATGCCTTGCGTTCCTCCAGATTTCTCAGATACGAAAGCCTTTCATCCAGCTTACGGAGCTGTTCGTCATTAAGGGCGCCGGTAGCCTCCTTGCGGTATCTTGAAATAAAAGGAATTGTATTACCCTCATCGATAAGGGTAACTGCGGCTTCAACCTGCCATTTTTTTACCTGTAATTCTTCTGTTATTTTTAAAATAATGTCCAAAATAAGTATGTCCTTTCCTGTTGATGAACTCAATTATAAGTTATGGGCAAAAAAATCGCAATCAATAAAATGCAGATTTTATTCAACCACCGGTGCGATGAAGTTTTCAAGAGCATTTACCATTTTCGGGTGGCGTATTATGAAATGGATAACAGGTGTTTTCATTTTTGAAATTGATACATATTTTCCTTTAAGCATGTGTATCTGAATATTTCTGAAAACATGCCTGTCGGAAATACGGATATTGTAATTAGCATGCTTTTTGGCAAATTCTTCGGTCTGTTTAATATGTTCAATATATTCGTCGTAAGTATATGGAATATCTTCTTCACAGAATATGTCCGAGAGAGGAAGGGTAATGGGATGCAATTCAAATTCCCCCGGAGACGGGAGGTGGATTTCATCTAAAATAATATTATCTTCTATGATACGCTCTGCAAATTCTCTTTTATGTTCTGCCCAAGTATAAATTTCCTTTTTAGCCGTGTCATGTAAACCTGTCCGGTTTAATATTTTTTCCAATAGTTTATCAGGAATGGTATAAAGAGGAGGTGCGGAAAGAATATTGTGCCTTGTACCGGTTTCCGCTGCGTCCGATTCAAGAAACTGGTGATAAAGTTTCTTATCCGGAGTACGGTAAATATTCATGAGAGGCTCGGCTTTTGAAAGAAGATTGGCAGCCTTCTGCTTATAGTATGCAACTTCTTCTTTATTATTGGTAAGATAGTATTTTCCGTTTTTGTGATATCCGTGAATGCATTCCCCTGTCAAAGCCACCGTTCCGGAAACATAATTAAAATGATGGTAAATATTGTTGGATATACCCGGGAGATGGTATGGAGAAACCTGACCGGTCATATAAATCGGAATCCAGCTTTCAAGACCCAGCATCATCTCATTAAACGGCCTGTCAATATTGTGAATTATGTTAAGGTGCAGACCTTTTTTAAGAGACATGGCTATGGCAAACATCCATTTTTTGTTGAAATCCATATCCTTGGCCATATCTTCCATGGGCATATCGCTGCACATAAAAATAGGCTCCATAGACTTAGACAGGACGGTTGATTTGAAAAAATCCAATTCGCCGTGCCGCATCTGTTCTATTCCGTAATATGTTTTCGATGTCGGAATGCGAAAAGGCAATGTAGGAACTTTCAGTTCGTCAAAGTGAATGGCACGGATATATTCGTCAAGATTAAATTCATCCAGTTTTTTAAGGAAATTCTCCATATGACCGGATGTGTTTTCATAGGATTCCTGATATATCCATCTGTGCAGATGAGAAATATAAAGGTCTGTTTTCTCAATACCATCAACAGAGCAGCCCATTAATGAAGCCATTTCTTTCTTGTCTTTTTCGGAGGTATGGTATGTGGCGACATACCGGCAAAAACTGTTGCAGAAAGAATTTAAGTCGCTGGGTTTTCTCTGCCCGCGGCGTACACGGTATAGATATGAGGTGTCAAAATTTGTGGCGGAAGATAATGTTTTCATATTGATGTTCAGAATATCAATAATTGTATTGTAGTTACGGATAAAATTATCATATTCTGTATTTTTCTGAGTTAAAGAATTTTGTAATGAAGACAAAACACTATCATAAACGATATCTTTGACTGAGTTTTTCTTTGCAAGCTTTACGATACCGGATACCAGTTTTTGCAACTGTTCACTGTCTAAGGCCGGTTCGCGTTCGCCGGTGCGGTAGCGGCTTATGACCGTTGCGGATAATTCTGAAGCTTTTGCCAGGTCCTTGGCGGTACAATTAAGTTTTTCGATATATAAATTAATACTTTCATTGAATTTCATAAAAATAAATCATCCTCCGTATTAAAACTATATAAAATATTATACTTCATATTTTTTTTAAGGAAAAGAAAAAATTACCGGGAAAGGCAAGTGCCACATAAGGTAACTAATGGAAAAGAGAAAACTGTGAGAGTAAAATATTATACATAAAAAAATTTTGCGGAAACGGAGATGAAATTTATGAAAGATGGCGCATCAAAAAAGTCAAATATAATAAAAATGATTGTTTTTGCGGTGTTATGTGCTGTTATTGTGGCAGTGGCACTTGCAAAAGGACTTTTTAAAACAGATGAGATATCAAAAGTATTTTCTTTAAACGGACTGAAGTTGTTAAAACTGGCGGTTATGATATCTGCCATACTGTTTGCGGAAAATGTAATTGTATTTATTCTGGGACTTTTCAAGCCTAAAAGTCACAGAATCCGCTCTGTTTTGTCTTTGACTGCCAGCCTGATAAAATATGTTGCATTTATTGTAATTTTGTGCTGGGGCCTTACCATTCTCGGCGTAAATGTTGCTACTATTGTGGCAAGTGTGGGAGTTCTGGCATTAATCGTCGGGTTCAGTGCTGAAAGCCTGATTGCAGATGTGGTTACCGGTACATTTATGCTTCTGGAAAATCAATATAATGTTGGAGATATTGTGGAGGTAAACGGTTTTCGCGGAACCGTTACACATATAGGTATAAGGACAACCTGTATATCTGATACAGGTGATAATGTTAAAATAATTAACAATTCGGAAATGAAAAATATTCTTAACCGCTCTGATAATCTTTCAAGGGCAGTAAGTGAAATAAGCATTCCGTATGAAACGGATATTGAGAAACTTGAAGCCCAAATTCCTAAACTTATGGAAGATATATATAATGCGCATACCGATACAATGAAAGGTGCTCCCGAGTATCTCGGTATTCAGGCATTGGAGTCTTCGGGAATACTTCTCCGATTTGTGGCAGAGGTTTCGGAAAAAAATATTTATTCGGCAACCAGAACGCTTAATCATGATTTGTTACTCGGATTCAGGAAACTTGGTGTGGAATGTCCTTTCCCACAGCTCGATGTACATAACAAATAGTTAAAGCCTATGAAAAAAGATGATTTAGAATATAATATATGTGATGAATATACAAAGCTTCCGGATGAATTTAACCGTACGGAATCAAAGGCTGTTGAATCGGATAAATCCGGGAAAAAACTGTGGAAAAAAATGATATATATGGTTACGGCTCTTTCCGTTATAGTATACTGCGCGGTAATTCCTTTTAATCTTGATGCTTTGTCATCCGCTGAAGAAAATAACCGGCAGCATATGTCGGGGAATATTGAAACACCGGTCGGAGAATCTCAATCGGAAGAACCACAACAGGAAGAAACCAAAGAGCAGAATAATACATCTGTTCCCGAGGTGCCCGTTTATCCGCTGGAAGATGATGTAATTTCGTTTGTCACAATATATAATGACAGTTACGATCCTGTTGATTATAACAACATAATATTAAGGCAGGATGCCATAACCTATGCCATGTTAGGAGAAAACGGATATTCCATGCCTGCATATGAACAACAGGACGGATTTATATTTATGGGATGGGTTTTATATTATGAGAAAAATATGGAGGAAGGTCACAGAGTAGGAATGATCGGAGATGCTCTTACAGGAGATGATTTTCTTCATATTAAACCGGAATCCGGAAGCCGCCCTGTAGAGATTCATGCCGCGTGGAGAAAAGACGGCATTGGTGAATGGGCTGACATGCTTACATTAAATGCTAACGGTGGAACGATTGAGGGCAGCAGCTTTGTGACATATGATGCCAAAACACCTATGGGTTCAGGCGGAATCGTATACTTATGTGCATATCCGGTTCCTGTCCGGGACGGATATACATTTACAGGGTGGTACGAAAATCCCGACTGCAGCGGCAATCGGCAGACTTTGGTGTACAGTATTGAATTTTTTGAAAGAACAGATGAGGGTATAGACTGGAGTGCGTCAAAGCCGATTACGCTTTATGCAGGCTGGGCACCGCAATAAATATTAAAAGGATGTAAAAAATCGTCCGAAAGAACGCTTTTTTACATCCTTATATTTAAAATGTCTAATATTCTGCCAGAATCTGTAAAGCGTTTTCTTTAATAAGCAGGCAAAACTGTTCGTTGTAAAAAGAAAGCGTTGCGTAGTTAGCCTTTTCACGACGGCCAAACTCCGAAAGGGTGTTGCAGGTATCGAGAAATGAATGGGCATCATCCGAAGTTCCGGTTATGACCAGGTAATACTTCCCTGATACATCATCCTTGTATAATGAGCTTTTGCCGGAAAAAGTACGGTAAACATCTTCGGCGGCTCTTGCCGCTTCGGACCAGCTTTCAAAAGAAAAAATTCTCACTGCCTCGGCAGGTACCGGTCCGGATTCCGAAAATTCAGATGATTTAACAGGATTATCGTTATCCTTTTCTGAAAGTGTCTCAGAAATCGGAATAAAACCATCAGGTTCCCTGAAATCATTATCGGCCTCATCTTCGGATGTAATGCTGTTATCAAGAGCATCGAAAAACTCATCTATCTCCAGAAGATCATCATTATCGTCTTCGTAAAACTCATCGCCTTCTTCTTTGGCAGGAGCAAATTTGGAAAATCTTGTATCAAGTTCCTCCGGATCTTCCACCTTGGTAATCACAAGAACAATGCAGTCAGGGGAAACCGGGATTGCTTCTATCATCAAAGGAATGTCATCAGCCTCAAATCCAAACTGGTGGGATGCCTGCTCAATCATATCGTGAAAAAGAAGTTTAGCTTTCTCGGTTCCGTATGCAAGCTCGCTTATCTTAATTTCCCTGGAAAGCAAATCGGTACGGGTAAGAGTGCATCGGATTTGGTTATCGCTTATTTTTTCAATTTTCATCTAATCACATCCCATCTATATAAATTTAAAACAGCTTTTGTTTTATAGTATTAGTATACAGCAATGCTTTTACTAATGTAAATATTGAGAAATAAATTTTTAATGGCGAAAATGTTAAATTTTACTAAACTTTTTCAAAAAGTGTTGAAATGATATCACCATACTGGTATTATCTGCATACAGGATACATTGTCGGTACGGTTTTACAGGAGGTTTATTGTATATCCGTAAAGACGACATTTTGTTTGACAGGTATCGTATAGAAGGGCTTCTGGGAGAGGGAGCTTTCGGTAAAGTTTACCTGGTCAGACATCTGAGACTTAATGTTTCTCGTGCACTTAAGTGCATCAATAAGTGTCATGCCCATTACCTTATGGCGGTTCATGAGGCAGACATTCTTAAAAATCTGAGACATCCTGCTATTCCGATAATCTACGATATAGAAGAAGATGATGACTGCGTATGCATTGTTGAGGAATACATAGAAGGTATGTCACTTAATTCATTTTTATCAATCCATAAGAAGCTTTCCGTCAGAGAAATTATCCGTTTTGGCACAGAGATATGTGATGTGGTCCAATATCTTCATGACAAGGGAATTTCCCACCATGATATTAAACCTGAGAACATTATTTATGACGGGACAAGACTGAGACTTCTCGATTACGGAAATGCAGAAATTATTGGGAGTAAACAAGACATAAGAATGGGAACGAAATGGTATGCGGCTCCGGAGATTTACCGTGATAATACGGTGGAGGGAGTAAGCGATATATATGCCATAGGAGTTCTTATTCTTGTACTGGCGACAGGCAGAAAAGATTTGTCAGGGCTTATGAAGGTTCACCCACAGAGCCTTCGTAAAGTGGTTGCCGGATGTATTGCACACGAAAAAGGGCAGAGGTTTAGCTCGGCTTTTGAATTGAAACGGAAGCTTGAGATGATTAACAGGCATTATACCGTACATGATGATGTATCCTTGCACATCGGTTTTATAGGAGCTTATCCGCATTGCGGAGTTACCCACTGCAGTATGCTCTCGGCTGTCAGGCTTCGTAACACCGGGCATTCCGTGGTGATTTGCGAGAGAAATGAAAGCAGGGATTTTTTTGCCCTGATAAAAGCTGGCAGGAGAATTTATTTTAACAGAGGGGTATTTAATGTTGACGGAATCAATATGGTTCCCCTGTATCACGGATGTGTAAGTTTGGAACCGGAAAGGAATTTTGATACGGTAATTTATGATTACGGATGTGATTTGAAAGCTTTGGAAAATGATTTGCCCGGGCTTAACCATGTGTGTGTTGTGTCGGGAGGAAAGCCTTATGAGGCGGAAGTTCTTATGAGAAGAATTGAGGAACTCAAAGTGCTTTGTCATACAACCTCCCCGGTGATGCATACACTTGTTAATTATGCTTCGGGAAAGCAGTTCAAGAGCTTTCTGGAACAGTACAAGGTGATAAATCCTGTCAGAGTTCCTTATTTACCGGACCTTTAGAAAATCGCGCAAAGGAATGAAATATGTTTTGAAAAAAGGGACTGTAATAAGAAGACGGAAAAGAACTATTGTAATAGGGATTATGGGAACAGGAAACGCTTCGGGAGTCACACACCTGGGTTTTATGCTTTCATCCTATCTTGCTTTGGTTATGGGCGAGAAAGTCGCATATGTGGAGAACAACGATTCCGGCTGCTTTCGGCAGGCAGGAATTATACTGGATAATAATTTTCATGGTAAAACCAAAAAAATATTTAATATGATTTCAATTTTTATGCAGTCGGACAGTTCAAAGCTGGCGGAAATAATTGCCGGAGATTTCAGCTTCGTTATCGTGGATTTCGGCAGTGACTTTGAGAAAAACAGAGAGCAGTTCCTTATGTGCACTGTTAAAATCGTCACAGGAAGTCTGTCGTGGTGGAATATTCATAAATATGTGGGATTTCTGGCCGGGACGGAAGGAGAACCCTCAAGAAAAAGCTGGGCATTTGTAGGGATTTCTCCGGTTAAGGCAGGGATAAGGTATCTCAAACATGAATTCGGAATAAGGGTACGGTCTGTTCCCTCCGAACCGGACCCTTTCTGCCTCGGAGAGGAAAGTCTGGATTTCCTTGGCAGACTTATGGACGAATATTATGGATGAAATGCGGCAGGTCGGGAAATTGAGTCTGTATATCACAAGTCATGACCTTCAAAATCTTATTGTCGCATTTAAAAGGAGAACTCATGAGCAATGATGAAAGAACGGCTCTGGAAAAAGAACTGGCAGGCCTCAAAGCAGGAGGCGTGTACCTTTCTGTAGAAGGAAAGGAAGTTGAACCGGGAGAACAGCTTGTAGATCTTCTCCTGGCGGAAAGCGGCTACACATACATGAGAAACTATAAGTTTCGGGATGGTAAAGTAGTCGGTATAGAATTTGACAAAATAAGTTTAACTGACAAGCTGTAGTTAAACAAAAAATTAAAACAGGCGCATATCTCCTTTATGCATGGAAAATGACAGGGTGTCCCAAGCGGATACCCTGCTTTTCCTATGTGTAAAGCCTCTAAAACATAAAAAAGTGATGGAAGAAGATAAGGTAAAATGATATACTGTAAAAGAAGAGTTTTACTGCAGAAAAGAGGTTTTTGCCATGGAAGATAACAAAAATACGACAGATGACCTTAACTGGGATGAAGATATTGATTTGGATTTGTCGGATGAGCCGGATTACGGAAGTCTTTATAATGATGAACCGGTAAGGCGCAACCGTAAAGCTTCACGAAAGAAAATAATAATTATTGCGGGAGCAGTTACGGCAGCAGTGGTCTGTCTTATTGTTGCGGCAGTTCTTATTGAAAGATTTATGCCTAATAAGGAATGGCTTAATCTGAATAATTATTACGCTGTTACAGGGGATGAGGTGTGTCTTGTATACAATTACGAGATAACTGACGCATCCGTATTTATAAGGGACGGACATTATTATGTTGATAACGGATTTATTTCCGACAATATTACAGATAAATTTTACCTCGATGAAAAGAACATGGAGGTGCTTTACACAACGGCTGATGCCATATGGACAATTCCTGTCGGAAGCAGTATGTATACGGAAGGCACTGACAGGATGGAGACAGAATATGTGATTTCGTATTACGAAAATGACACATTATACATCGCCATTGATTTTGTTTACGGCAAAGCCGATTTTGTATATGAAGAGCTTAACGCGCCGTACCGTCTCGTGATAAGAAACGGGCAGAGGGATGAAAATGTAGTTGAATTTAAAGAGAAAGCGGTAGTCAGGGAATCCGCTTCCGTCAAAGGAAAAATTGTGGCAGATGAAGATGATAAAGCGCAGTGGATTTTAATAGGCAGACAGAAAAGCTGGTACAATGTTATTACGGCGGACGGAAGAAAAGGTTATGTGAAGAGTTCCCGGGTTAATGTCACCGAAACAAGAGAAGATTATGATACCCCGTATATATATACTCCGTATCCTTCAATGCAGAAAGATTACGACATCTGTCTTGTGTGGGATGCGATTTATACCGAAGGTGATAATAACGGTATTGCAGACAGACTTAAAGACACGAAATGCGTAACCACGGTATCTCCGACCTGGTATCAGGTTGTGGACGAAGATGGTAACATTTCTTCATTTGCCGATTGGGAATACATAAGATATATACATGACAGCGGTATGGAGATATGGCCGCTTATAAGTGATTTTACCTCGGTTGACGGGGAAAACGGCTGGGACGAATATGAAATGTTTTCTGATACGGATTCCCGAAGAAATCTTATAGAAAACATTATGAACGAAATAACTACATACGGATATGACGGTATCAATATCGATTTTGAAAAAGTGCCTAAAGAGGCGGGTGCCGCGTATACACAGTTTATAAGAGAACTGTCAATAAGATGCAGGGAAGAAAAGGTGGTTTTATCCGTAGATAATTATGTGCCTATGTCCCATACGGAGCATTATAACAGGAAAGCCCAGGGCGAGTGTGTGGATTATGTAATTGTAATGGGATATGATGAACATTACAGCGGAGGAAGTGAAGCCGGTTCCGTTGCATCAATTGAATTTGTAGAAAACGGAATGGACAGAACCCTTGAATCGGTTCCTGCAGATAAAGTTATTAACGGAGTGCCTTTTTATACCAGATTGTGGATTGACGGAACAGATGAAAACGGCGAGCGGGTATTTACCTCTTCAAGCTGTTCGATGCAGGATGGGCTTGATTATGCGGAAGAACTGGGGCTTACATCGAACTGGGACGATACGGTTAAACAATATGTTGCCAAAGGATATTCAGGAACACTTTTTTACAGTATATGGCTTGAGGAAGAAGAATCCATGAGTGCAAGGGTGGAAGCAATAAAGGAGCGTAACATAGCAGGAATAGCCGCATGGCGTCTCGGAATGGAACTGGATTCGATATGGGATATTTTTTCCGAAAAATATTATAATTAATAAAAGAATATTGAATATACTTCTAATGTCTGCAGTAAGATAATATAATATAGCAAATATTTTCGGCAGAGTGTAACATTGAACAGATTTATTAATATTTTTATGGCATGTCTTCTTCTGGCCGGCGTATATTGTGTGGCGTGGCTTGTGCCACCGAGAGCCGAAGAGGTGTCCGGTACGGAGACTAAGGATTCTTTTCTGATTGTAATCGATCCGGGACACGGAGGTTCGGACCCGGGGAAGGTAAGTGATACCGGATTACTTGAAAAGGATATTAATCTGGAAATAGCTTTACTGCTCAAAGAAGAGCTTGACAGTGATTACAGGGTGATTCTCACAAGAGAAAGCGATATGGGGCTTTACTCAGAGAATGATACTAACAAAAAAGCTTCGGATATGCGTGAAAGATGCCGGATAATTGAAGAAGAAAAAGCGGATATGCTTATAAGCATTCATCAGAACAGTTATACCGACCCGGATGTTAAAGGAGCCCAGGTTTTCTATTATACCCATTCCGCGGAAGGTAAAAAACTTGCAGAGTCGATTCAGAACAGTATTAAGGAAATTGCGTCTCCGGATAATAACAGGGTAAGTAAATCAAACAATGATTACTATATGCTTCTGCATACATCATGTCCTGCCGTGATTGTGGAGTGCGGATTTTTAAGCAATCCCGGGGAAGCAGAGCTCCTAAACAGTAAAGATTACCGGAAACTTATTGTGAGTGCGATTAGAAAAGGAATAGATGATTATCTGTCGGAAGGCAAAATTTGACTTTGCTGCGGATAATTAGTAAAATAACATAAAATTGTGCGATTAAGAAGATGAAAACAATGAAAACGATAATTGAAAAAATTACAGGTGATGAAGAGAAAGATTTTTCTGTGATATCACAGGCAGCAGAAATTATCAAAAAAGGCGGACTTGTAGCATTTCCTACCGAAACCGTTTACGGTCTCGGAGGAGATGCTTTTATGGAGGAGGCCGCTGCCAAAATATATGCGGCCAAAGGAAGACCATCGGATAATCCGCTTATTGTGCACATAAGTAAGCCGTCAGATTTGAACAGACTTTCTGACAGTATTCCTGCAAATGCATGGAAACTTGCAGAAAGATTCTGGCCCGGCCCGCTGACAATTATTGTCAGGAAAAATGACAGGGTTCCCATGTCGGTTACGGGAGGTCTGTCCACTGTCGCGGTCAGATGTCCGTCCCATGGCACGGCAGCCAGATTAATTGAAGAATCGGGAACTTTTATTGCGGCACCCAGTGCCAATCTGTCGGGCAGACCAAGCCCTACAACGGCGGAACATGTAATAGAGGACCTAAGCGGCAGGGTCGACATGATTATAGACGAGGGTGCAATTGAAATCGGGCTTGAGTCCACTATTGTGGATGTCACGGAAGATACGCCGGTTATTTTAAGACCCGGTTTTATTACCAAGGAGATGCTTGATGAAGTGCTTGGAGAGGTAAAGCTTGATAAGGCACTTATGACCGGAGTTAAAGACGGAGTGAAACCGAAAGCCCCGGGAATGAAATACCGGCATTATGCACCGAAGGCGGAGCTTTATATTGTGGAAGGTAATAAGAGCGATGTGGTTGGTGCCATGCAGAAGTTACTTGAGGAAGGAATCAGGGCCGGCCGTAAAATAGGAATCATGACTACGAGTGAGGACTGTACGGAATTTAAAGGCGGATATGTTATTAGTCTGGGGAGCGGCAATAATTATAACGAGATTGCTGCCAATCTTTTTGCATCATTAAGAAAATTTGACGATTTAGGTGTTGATGTTATTTATTCTGAAGCTTTTTCGGAGGAGGGAATCGGGCAGGCTGTCATGAACAGACTGCTTAAGGCAGCAGGTCATAAAATCATTCAGGTTTAGCGGAGGAAAAGCGTGATAAATTATACCAAACTAATCTTTGTATGTATGGATAATCTTTGCCAAAGTCCCATGGCTGAGGCCATAATGAAAAATATTAACAGAGTGGAAGGACTGGAGATTTCATCCAGAGGACTTATAGTTCTTTTTCCGGAGCCGTATAATCCCAAGGCATGCTCCCTTCTTATGAGCAACGGAATTATTCTTGAAAACGGACAGTCAAAGCAGCTTTGTGAGGACGATTTCGGACCGGAGACGCTTATTCTGACCATGAACAGGGACGAAAAGAAAAAACTTCTGGAAGATTATGGCCATGCGGCAAATGTATATACCATTATGGAGTTTGCTGGAGGAAGCGGAGATATTCTGGACCCTTACGGAGCAGACTTAGAGGTATATTCCATGTTTCTGGAATCAATACAGATGTGGGTAAAACAAGTTGAGGAAATACTTTACCAAAACAGTTTAGAATCAAAGGAGGAAGAGACAAAATGATAGCAGTAGGATCCGATCACGGAGGATATGACCTTAAGACGGAAGTTATAAAGCATCTTGAAGAGAGAGGTCTGGAATATAAGGATTTCGGATGCTTCGATAAAAGTTCATGCGATTACCCGGTATACGGACGGGCGGCGGCTGAGGCTGTGGCAGAAGGTGCATGCGATAAAGGAATTGTAATCTGTACCACGGGAATCGGAATTTCAATTACGGCCAATAAAGTCAAGGGAATAAGATGTGCTCTTTGCACATGTACTAAGCAGGCCAGGATGACAAGACTCCATAATGATGCCAATATGCTGGCATTGGGAGCTGACACAGTCGATAAGGACCTTGCCCTTAATATTGTGGACACATTTCTGGATACGGAATTCAGCAATGAAGAAAGGCATATAAGAAGAATCAGCCTTATTGAAAAATAGAATAAGTTTATAGATATTTAATGGACTTTTTATTTTTTTTCAGATATAATAATAAAGATGTATGCAGACCCGGGATTATAATGGGCGGGTCGGGGATAGTGCCATGAAATATGATAAAAGTGTTTTTAAGTCCCTTGCTTTAATTACACAGCTGGGAATAAATGTACTTGTTCCTACAGCGGTATGCGTGGGCATAGGAGTTTTGATTGACAGAAAGTTTGATACTTACTGGGTAATTCCGCTTATGATACTTGGAATGCTGGCGGGAGGAAGAAATGCATATCGTATGGCAATGGCCGCATCAGGAAAAGATTCCAAAAAGAAGCGTCCTAACAGGGAGAATAAGGAGGAATCCGAAGATGAAGAATAAGTCGTTATCTACAGTTCATCTTTTGATTATCGGTATCTCCGTATATTTTATGATAATATCGATACCGGTACTTATTTTTACACAGGACAAAATTAAATGTGAGCTGGGACTTTTTGCAGGAGCGTTAACAGCAGTTGTTATGTCACTGCATATGAATTTCGCAATAGAAAAGTCAATGCATATTACATCAAAGCATAGTCTGTTCATTGCGCTTAATTCTTTCGGCAGACTGCTTGTGACAGCAGGGCTTCTGGTTTTGTTTGTTATGACGGACTGCCTTAATGTTTTTATGTTTATCATAGGAATGCTGGCTCTGAAAGCATCGGCATATATGCAGCCCCTGCTTTCCAAAATTTTCAGAATACAAAATAAACAGTAAAAGAAGGTGAGAAATGTGACGCAAATGCTTTCCGGCATGATACTTGCATCATCCGATGTGGATTTTTACATCAAAGGATTGTTGAAGTATGAGTTGTTTGGACACGAACTCTGGATTACTACCACACATGTTGGATTACTGATTGTCACAATTGTACTGCTGATTATTATGATCGTGGGACACGCAAAGATTGTTAAAGCCAATCCTTTGGACAAGCCAAAGGGACTTCAGAATGTTCTGGAGATGTTTGTTCAGATGATGGACAATATGGTTAACGGAATTATGGGCGAGAAAGGTAAACGCTTCAAAAACTGGATTTGTATGGTTTTTATGTTTATTCTGTTCTGCAATATTTCCGGACTTTTCGGTCTGAGACCGCCTACGGCCGACTACGGTGTAACACTGCCGCTTGGTCTTATCACATTTGCGATAATCCAGATAAGCGGTCTGAAAGCCAAGAAGATGCAGCATATTACCGGGCTCTTCAAGCCTAATCCGATTCTCTTTCCGATTAACCTTATCGGAGAAGTAGCGGTGCCGTTATCTTTGTCGCTTCGTCTGTTCGGTAATATTATGTCAGGTACCATACTTATGGGACTCATATACGGATTGCTTCCTACGGCATTGACAGTGGGCATACCTTCGGTAATACATGTTTACTGCGATATATTCTCGGGAGCGATTCAGACATATGTATTCAGCATGTTGACAATGGTTTATATTAATGACAAAATATCAGATTAATTCTATTATACCAGGAGGAAATTAAAAATGGGAATCACAAGTGAAGCTTTAGTTTTAGCATGTTCAGCAATTGGTGCAGGTCTTGCAATGATAGCAGGTCTCGGTCCGGGTATCGGACAGGGTATAGCAGCAGGACACGCTGCAGCTGCAGTAGGACGCAATCCGGGCGCAAAGTCAGATATTACATCTACAATGCTTCTCGGACAGGCTGTTGCCGAGACAACAGGTCTTTATGGTTTCGCGGTTGCGATTATTCTCTTATTCGCTAATCCATTAATCGGTAAGCTGTAAAATCCGCATCGAAGATATGACGAATAAGCATAATATAATTGCGGAAGGGAGGCGAGACCTTGGAGACCATGCAGAGAATATTTAATCTGGATCCACAGTTGGTGCATGATGCAATATTTCTTGCCATAAACATATTTATTCTTTTTTTAGTGGGTTCGTATCTTCTTTTTAATCCTGTAAGAAATCTTCTTAAAAAGCGTCAGGATCAGATAGAGTCAGATATTAATGATGCCAAGAAAGATAAAGAAGAAGCCGGACTTTTAAAAAGTCAATACGATGAAAAATTAAAGTCAGTTGATAAAGAAGCGGATCAGATTCTTGCAAAAGCACGACAGACAGCACTTGCAAGGGAAGCCAGGATAGTTGAAGACGCCAAGACTGAAGCCGCCAGAATCATTGAAAGAGCAAATGTTGAAGCTGAACTTGAGAAGAAGAAAGCAGCTGATGACGTTAAGAAGGAAATGATTGCTGTTGCAACTGCGATGGCAGGTAAGGTGGTAGCTGCATCAATTGACACGCAGATACAGGAATCTTTGGTTGATGAAACATTAAATGAAATGGGTGATAAAACATGGCAAAGCAGGTAGCGGCTACTTATGGTGATGCTTTATTTCAGCTTGCAGTTGAAATGGACCGTGTGGATTCATTTTACGAAGAAGCACAGGCTGTTTTATCCTCATTCAGGGAGAATGAAGAGCTGACCGCTTTTTTGGCTCACCCTAAGATTGTTAAAGAAGAGAAAATTAAAACAATTGAGACGATTTTCGGAAAATTTGTTTCAAAGGAAATGACAGGATTTCTTGTTACCATAGTTGCCAAAGACAGAAGCAGTGAGATTAATTCCATTTTCAATTACTTTACCGATAAGGTTAAGGAACATAAAAAAATCGGAACTGCATATGTTACAACTCCTATGGAATTGTCCGGGGATATGAAGAAAAAAGTCATGCAGAGACTTTTGGATACCACGGGATACAAGGAATTTGAGATGGTATATTCTGTAGAGCCTGAGCTTATAGGCGGAATGGTAATCCGTATAGGCGACCGTGTTGTTGACAGCAGCATAAGAAGTAAACTGGACATGCTGTCACGCCGGCTTAACAAAATTGATGTATAAACTTTTTCCACGGAAAAAGCATATTTAAGAGAAAGAAGGTGCAAAAGCCCTATGAATTTAAGACCGGAAGAAATCAGCTCGGTTATTAAAGAGCAGATTATGAGATATAAGACGGAATTAGACGTGTCTGATGTGGGAACGGTTATTCAGGTGGCAGATGGTATTGCACGTATTCATGGTCTGGAAAATGCCATGCAGGGAGAACTTCTGGAATTCCCGGGAGAGGTCTACGGTATGGTATTGAATCTGGAAGAGGATAATGTAGGTGCGGTTCTGCTTGGAGATACAAAAAGTATTAACGAAGGAGATACCGTTAAGACTACCGGAAGAGTTGTGGAAGTTCCTGTAGGAGATGCACTTACCGGAAGAGTTGTAAATTCCCTCGGACAGCCGATTGACGGAAAAGGACCAATCGTTACGGATAAATACCGCCAGATTGAAAGAGTTGCCTCCGGTGTTATTTCAAGAAAGTCTGTAGATACTCCTTTACAGACAGGTATCAAGGCTATTGATGCCATGGTGCCAATCGGAAGAGGACAGAGAGAATTAATCATTGGTGACAGGCAGACCGGAAAAACTGCAATCGCCATTGATACTATCATAAATCAGAAAGGACAAGGCGTACATTGTATTTATGTTGCCATTGGCCAGAAAGCATCAACTGTTGCGTCTATTGTTCAGACACTTACGGAATTTGGTGCAATGAGCTATACAACTGTAGTAGCATCAACCGCAAGTGAACTGGCACCTCTTCAGTACATTGCCCCATATTCGGGATGTGCAATCGGTGAAGAATGGATGGAGCGCGGAGAAGATGTTCTTGTAGTATATGATGATTTAAGTAAACATGCAGCTGCATACCGTACACTGTCATTGTTACTTAAGAGACCACCGGGACGAGAGGCTTATCCGGGAGATGTATTCTATCTCCATTCAAGGCTTCTTGAAAGAGCTGCAAGGCTTTCCGATGAGCTGGGAGGCGGTTCATTAACCGCACTGCCTATTATTGAAACCCAGGCAGGCGATGTGTCCGCATACATTCCTACCAATGTTATTTCAATTACCGACGGACAGATTTATCTGGAAACCGAAATGTTTAATTCCGGTTTCAGACCGGCTATTAATGCAGGTCTTTCCGTGTCACGAGTAGGAGGAGCGGCTCAGATTAAGGCTATTAAGAAACTGGCAGCGCCGATTCGAGTTGACCTTGCCCAGTACCGTGAGCTGGCTGCCTTTTCACAGTTTGGTTCAGAACTTGATGCGGATACCAAGGATAATCTTACTCAGGGTGAACGACTTAAAGAAATCTTAAAGCAGCCTCAGTATCAGCCGATGCCTGTTGAGTACCAGGTAATAATTATTTATGCCGCAACCAAGAAATATCTTATGGATATAGCGGTTGACAGGGTTGCTGATTTTGAAAAAGAACTTTTTGCTTTTATAGATACAAAATATCCTGAAATACCTGAAAGCATTAAAGAGACCAAAGAACTTACTCCTGAAAATGAAGAAGCTCTTATTAAGGCAATCAAAGAATTTAAGGCTGAGTTTAAATAACGAGATCAGGTTGTTTAATGTAGTTTTTACGGACTACCAGACAACAGAAAGGAAAGTCCTGTTATGGCTTCAATGAAAGACATAAAAAGGCGTAAGGAAAGCATTCAGAGCACCGGGCAGATTACAAGGGCAATGAAACTTGTTGCTACGGTTAAATTCCAGAAAGCCAAAGGAAAGGCCGAGAATGCAAGACCTTATTTTGACGCCATGTACAATACAGTCTCCGATATGTTAGCCGGAAGCGGAAGCATAGACCACCCATATCTTAAGGGAAAGGATACGGAGAAGAAGGCAGTCATTGTCATAACTGCAAACAGAGGACTTGCGGGAGGATATAATTCCAATGTTATCAAAATGGTAACGGGAAGCGGTATATCTGCCAAGGACGCAGTTATTTATGCAGTTGGAATCAAAGGAAAAGATTATCTTGCAAAAAGAAATTACACTATTGCAAAGGATTATTCCGAGGTTATCAATGAGCCGTTATATTCGGATGCCATGGAAATAGGTAAAGAAGTTCTCCGTGCTTTTGAAGCGGGAGAAATAGGTGAAATATATCTTGCTTATACAGGCTTTAAAAATACCGTGGTTCATGAACCTAAGCTTGTAAAGCTCCTTCCGATATCGGCAGAGGATGTGAAAGCAGAACAGAAGAGTACTGCGGATAATGCGCTTTTCTGTTATGAGCCTGAAGAGGAAGAAGCTCTTGACATAATCATTCCTAAGTATATTAACAGCCTTATATACGGAGCTCTTATGGAATCTGTCGCCAGTGAAAACGGGGCTCGTATGACAGCCATGGATAATGCAACCAACAATGCAGAAGATATGATTAGTGACTTGTCACTGAAATATAACAGAGCCCGTCAGGGTTCCATTACACAGGAATTAACAGAAATTATTGCCGGTGCCAATGCAATTTCCTAGATGAAGTTGACAAAATCCGGCGGGATAAAAGGAGTGAAAAAATGGCGGAAAAGAATATTGGTAAAATCACTCAGATTGTCGGAGCTGTTCTGGATATTAAATTTTCAGAAGGCAGCCTTCCGGAAATCAATACCGCAATTAATATCTATCGTAAAAACGGAGAGAAGCTTGTAGTGGAAGTTGCACAGCATCTTGGAGACGATACGGTAAGATGTATTGCCATGGGTCCTACTGACGGTCTTGTCAGAGGAATGGATGCTGAATCTACCGGAGCACCTATTTCGGTACCGGTGGGCGAAAATACTCTCGGACGAATTTTCAATGTTCTCGGTGAGGCAATTGATAATAAGCCGGCACCGGAAGTTGAACAGTATATGCCTATTCACAGAAAGGCACCGACTTTTGAGGAACAGTCCACATCAACAGAAATTCTTGAAACGGGTATAAAGGTTGTCGATTTGCTTTGCCCTTACCAGAAGGGTGGTAAAATCGGACTTTTCGGCGGAGCCGGAGTAGGTAAAACCGTACTTATTCAGGAATTAATCCGAAATATTGCCACAGAGCACGGCGGATATTCCGTATTTACCGGCGTAGGTGAGCGTACCAGAGAAGGAAACGACCTGTATCATGAAATGCAGGAATCAGGCGTAATTAATAAGACTACAATGGTATTCGGACAGATGAACGAACCACCGGGAGCCAGAATGAGAGTCGGACTTACCGGACTTACAATGGCAGAATATTTCCGTGACCAGGGCGGTAAAGATGTTCTTTTGTTCATTGATAATATTTTCAGATTTACCCAGGCCGGTTCAGAGGTTTCGGCGTTACTTGGCCGTATGCCTTCAGCAGTAGGTTACCAGCCTACATTACAGACAGAAATGGGTGCGCTCCAGGAGCGAATTACATCAACCAAAAACGGTTCAATTACATCAGTACAGGCAGTATATGTGCCTGCCGACGATTTGACTGACCCGGCACCGGCAACCACTTTTGCCCATCTGGATGCCACCACCGTACTTGACCGTTCGATCGTAGAACTTGGTATTTATCCTGCGGTAGATCCGCTCGGTTCTTCTTCAAGAATTCTGGATCCGAGAATTGTAGGTGAAGAACATTACCGGGTTGCCAGAGGAGTACAGGAAATTTTACAGAAATATAAAGAACTTCAGGATATTATTGCAATCCTTGGTATGGATGAACTTTCCGAGGATGATAAATTAGTCGTTGCGAGAGCAAGAAAGGTACAAAGATTCCTTTCACAGCCGTTCTTCGTTGCAACACAGTTTACCGGAATGGACGGAAGATATGTTCCTGTAAGCGAGACAATTCAGGGATTTAAGGAAATTCTTGAAGGTAAATACGACGATATTCCTGAAAGCTACTTCTTAAACTGCGGAAGCATAGACGATGTAATTGCCAAGTGCAAGTAGGAGGAAGTTGTATGGCAGATAAAAAGTTTGATTTGGAAATTATGTGTCCTGACAGAAGCTTTTTTCATGGGGAAGCAGATATGGTAGAGTTCAATACTACTGAAGGCTATATCGGAGTTTACCCTGACCATATTCCCCTTGCAACAATTCTTTCTCCGGGAGTTCTTGTAATTCATAATGACGGAGTCGAAAAAAGAGCAGCAGTACATTCCGGGTTTGCCAAAATAACCAAGGATAAGATAATGATTCTTGCGGAAGTGGCTGAGTGGCCGGAGGAGATTGATTTAAAGAGAGCCGAGGAGGCTAAAATAAGAGCCGAAAGAAGGCTTGATGGCGAAAAGTCGGATGTGGACATAAAGAGGGCCGAACTTGCCCTAAAGCGTTCCATTGCCAGAATTTCAGCCGGAAACCGATAATTTTTTATAAAAATGATTAAGCATCTTCGTAGTGGAAATAATCTATTTAAGAGATTATTACACATACCGGAGGTGCTTTTTTATGAAAAAAACAGGAATAACCGCTGCAATGATTTTGTGGTGCTTTCTTGCCGTAAGGGTGCTTGCACAGAATATTAATACAGACAAAAATGTTGTGGATGTATTTAACAGCTTTCAATACGCATCCGTATCGTCCACTGTGGAGGCATTTGGGGAATATGGGGTAACCCACCTTACAACAGAAGAAAAAACCGAATTAGCGGCAAGTTTTGCCTCCTGCATAGGTGTGGATAACGGATACAGCGTGGAGTCCCAAGAAGAAGATAACAAAGAAGTCCTTACACTTACAAGAGATTCCAGGGATGCGCTTACGGTAATTAAGATCATCACATTAAATGAAAGCAGCGGTATAATTAATACAAGCAGGCAATATGTATCGATTTCTCTAAATATCAAAAAAGATACAGACTGCGTAATTACTTATAAGGATATGATTCAGGATCTTTTTGATGCGGCAGGCATTGACGGATATGTGGGAATTAATTTAAGGGGAGAAATTCCGGGAGCCCTGAATTATTATGAAAGAAACCGTCTTGCTGATTCAATGCTTGAAATGCTTGATGCCAAAGTGGTAAGCGAAAGCAGGGAAAACGAACTTTTTACCATATACGCATATTCCTCCCTTATTGATGAGTATATTACCTGCCTCGGTAAGAAGATGAATATAAATATTGTGACGGAATACGATGAAGAGAAAAATATGACTGTTTTATATCTTTCAACACCCCTTAACAACCTTGATTACTAGGCGATTCCGTTGTAAAATAGAAGATGATTGTATTTAGTATTCAAGAATGAATGAGGATAAAATTTTGAAGAATCTTAAATTACGAATTGTACTTTATATTGCGGTGTTTATTGTTGCTGCAGTACTCACATATATTTTTAAAATAGATAAACCTGAACAGATTAAAGATCAGAGTGCCATGAGCAGTGCAGGGCTGCCTGTGGTACATATGGCAACGGAAAGCGGTCTTGCATATAATTATCTCCACGGATACACCTCTGATGTGGATGTAACCATGATCCGTGATGCGATAACACCGGTCACATCAGACAGGGAGCTAAGTATTTTTATTAAAAAATACGGATGTTCAGTCTCAGGAATTTCCTACGAGATAAGAAGTCTTGATGGGCAAAATCTTATCGAGAGAAACAATGTGTCTGATTATTCGGGAAGTAACGGTGTGGTTACTGCCGATATGAAGTTCAGAAATCTTCTGGATGCCAATGAAGAATATATGCTTAAAATAATTGTTTCTACCGAGGAATATGACGAGGCCTCCTATTACACACGAATTGTTGTGATGGAAAATCCAAATACAGACAGGAAATTGCAATATGTGAATAATTTTTCTTCATATACTCTTGATGATGAAGAAATTAATAATATAACCGCAAAGCTGGAGCCGAATTCCACAGGTGATAATACAAATCTTGGGCGCGTGAACATTCATTCCAAACAGTCACAGGTTGGATTTGGTGCGCTAAAGCCGTATCTTAAGACCGGGAGAAACATAACGCTTAACGAAATCAGTGCCAATACGGCATCTGTTACGGTTACTTATACGGCATATACAGATGATGAAACGGGCAGCTTTGAGTATCAGATAAAAGAATTTTACAGAATTAACCAGCCGGACGAAAAGGTTACTTATGTATATAGTTTTGACAGGTGGATGGACCAGAAATTTGACGCCGGTGCTGCCATAAGCAGTAACGGTGATGTTTATTTGGGAATATGCAGTGACACGGATATTGAAATGAAGTCCGGGGCGTCCGGAAAGGTTGTATGTTTTGTCCGGAATAATGAGCTGTGGCGTTACAGTATTTCCAAAAACGAATTAACGGAAATCTTTTCTTTTGATGAGGAAGGTGCAGACGGAATTCGTGAGAAATATGATGAGCATGCAATTAAAATTCTGGATGTGGACAGTGAGGGCAATGTTAAATTCCTTGTATACGGATATATGAACCGGGGAATTCATGAAGGACAGATGGGAATTTCCCTGTTTTCCTATGATGCTTCTCATTATACGACCAGTGAAATTATTTTTATCCCGAGAACCGACAATTGTACATCCATTGCAAAGGATATAGATACTCTGGCATATGTAAACAGCAATAATATATTATATCTTTACAGCAACAGGTCGATATATTATTTAGATTGTACTACCAAGGAGTATATGGTGATAGCCAATCATGTACTGCCGTCTGCATGTATGACAAGCGAAGAAAGTTCGGTTTTGATGTATCAGTGCGGAGATGATGTTACAGAAAGCAGGGTGCTTAACCTGCTTCATCTGGATACGGGCGAGGTATATGAGGTATATGCCGCAGAAAATGAACGAATAAAAGCTTTAGGTTTTATTGACGGTAACATAGTGTACGGTAAGGCTTTATCCGAAATGATTTCCGTTAACGAAGACGGAAATGTTAATTACCCGATGTATACACTGGTTCTGATGGACAAAGAACATAATGTGGTGAAGGAATACGGTACCAAAGGAATTTATGTTACGGATGTTGTATTTTATCCGTCCAAACTGGAAATTCACAGAGCTGTGCGCGATGCACAGGGGAACTTAACCGCAGCTTCTACGGACAGCCTTTTAAGTAACAAAGAAGAGGATTCCAAAGACCTTAAGCTGAGTGAAAGGGCTACCGATCATCGCCAGAAAGAACAGTATATTTCTCTTACTGCCGGTACAGGTAAAAGAGCCGGGGAAAAGAATATCAAATATACATTTGAATCTGATTCGGTGGTGCATATAAGCAATATGGAAGGCGGCAAAGAGACTTTATATTATGTATATGGCTACGGATGTCTGTATGATATAACTTCTTCCCTTGCAAAGGCCGTAGAGAGCGCAAGCGATACCGGCGGTGTTGTTGTAAAGGATTGCATGGTAATCTGGTCGAGATACAAAGATAAAGAGTATACCATGGATATTGCTCCGGAGCTTGTTAAGACATCACCAAATTCCGGAATTGCTGCGGTTAATCTGGTACTTGCACTTGCCGGAAGCAACGAAGACTGTACCAAATATTTTGAACAGAATCTTAACATGACGGAATGTTTCGAAAAGCTGGGTTATGATGTTTATAATCTTACGGGCGCCGGCATTGAACTTGCAGAATATTTTATAAATAATAACCATCCGGTTATTGCCAAAACAGGACCTGAAACATATGAGGTGGTTTACGGATATTCCGCATCGAATGTTTTGTCGGTTGATTTTATTACCGGAACGGTAAAGAGTTACACAATAAAAGATTTCGACGGTATAATTTCACAATACGGAAGTGTGTTAATCACTGTGGGAGAGTAATTCCCGTACTAAATTGGAGGATGTTATGGCGAATCCAAAAGGCAAAAGAAAAAAGAAAAAGTCCATATTATTTAAAATCATTTTGGGATTTATTATAGTGCTTTTGGGAATTGTGGGTATTTTTGCCATAATTTACGGAGGTACGGTGAGTAAGCTTCGGAAGAATGCAAGAGAGATTACCGCAGGGGTAACGGCAGATACATTCAGAGAGATAGAAACTAGTATCATATATGATGTAAATGGCAATGAAATAACCTCTCTTAGCGGAACAAAAGAACTGTATTATTTAAGTCAGGAGGAAATACCTGATATCCTCAAAAAAACTTTTGTTATGACAGAAGACAAGGATTTCTATAACCATAAAGGTGTGGATTTGTCGGCTATTGTGAGAGCTGTTATTGCCAATGCCAAAAGCAATTCTATTGAACAGGGGGCCAGCACCATTACGCAGCAGCTGGCAAGAAATATGTTTCTTTCTCATGAGGTTACATGGGAAAGAAAGATAACCGAAATGTTTGTGGCTATGGAATTGGAGAACAAATTCAGTAAAAATCAGATTCTTGAATTCTACATCAACAACATTTATTTTGCCAACGGATATTACGGAATTGAAGCTGCGGCAGAGGGATATTTCGGTAAAACGGTCAATGACCTTTCACTTTCCCAGCTTATTTTTCTCGCAGGAATTCCAAATAATCCTTGGGGATATGATCCGGTTACCAATTTTGACAGTACAATTGCCCGAAGGGATTTTATTCTTAAGCAGCTTTTTGCTGAAGGATACATAACCAATAAGGAGTACCAGCAGGCTGTTGAGGAAGAAATTGTTCTCATTAATTCCATGGACGGCAGACATGATTATATTGAGACATATGTTTTTTACTGTGCTACCAGAGCGCTGATGAAAGATAACGGTTTTGTATTTCAGACGGATTTTTCAACCCAGGAAGAAGAGAATGCGTATAACGACAGGTATGCCGAATGGTATTCCAGATATCAGGCTTCACTTTTTACGGGTGGCTACAGAATATATACATCAATTGACATGGACCAGCAGAATCTTTTACAGCAATGTGTCAATGAAAATATGATGGACTTCACGGATACCAACGAAGAGGGAATTTATGCTGTTCAGGCGGCAGCGGTATGTATAGATAACACTACCGGACTCGTTACGGCAATCGTAGGCGGCAGGGAGCAGGATTACGACGGATATACCCTGAACCGTGCATATCAAAGCTACAGACAGCCGGGAAGCAGTATCAAGCCGATTATAGTGTACACACCGTATTTTATGATGGGACACTATCCTAATGAACCAATCGCCGATGATGCAATGAACGGCGGACCTGCCAATTCCGGAGACTATTACAGAGGGCTCATAACAATCAAGGAAGCTCTTGCCTGGTCTTCAAATGTATGCGCATGGAAAATAATGGAAGAGATGACTCCGGAATACGGAATGGCATATCTCCACCTTATGAATTTTAAAAAGACCGGAATTGATGATCATAATCAATCCGTCAGTATAGGCGGATTTACATACGGAGTATCTCTGGTGGAGCTTGCTTCCGCATATGCAACACTTGAAAATGACGGAATGTACAGGGAGCCTTCCTGCATTCAGTATATTTCCGATGCAAAAGGAAACATTGTAGTAAGCCGTAATGAAGAATCCACCATGGTATATAACGAAAATTCATCCAGAATGACAACCAAATGTCTGGAATACGGTGTGGAAGAAGGTCTTCTTACCAAAGCCCAATTAGATAATGCGGTTGTGGCTGCCAAATCCGGAACCACTAACGACAATAAGGACGGATGGCTTGCGGGATACTCAGCATATTACACAACGGTTGTCTGGGTAGGCGCAGATGTTCCTGTGACCATAGATGGCCTTTCAGGCGGCTCTTATCCGCTTGACATCTGGAAAGAGTATATGGAAAAAATACATGAAGGACTTCCAATCAGAGAATTTCCTGACTATGTGTTGGACTCCGGAGCGGAACAGGAGACCACGGAAAACGGCAACGAACCGGAAACCGATAGAAATAACGGAAGACACCCGGGATACGGAGACAATACGCTGGATATCGATGACGGAGATAGGGATATCGATGTAAACGGTATGGGCGATAAAGATGCGAGGTAAGGGGCATGAAAAACAGCCGTTTGAAGGAGCGCTTTCGCTTGAGTTGATGCACGAAGCGGTACTAAGTCTGCAAAGGACGCAGCCTAAGTACCGTCGGCATCAAACATCCTTCAAGCGGCTGTTTTTATGCCTTGGAGGAGACGGAGAGGAGAGCATGAAAAAAGACATATGAAGGAGAGTTTTCTTTTGAGTTGATGCACGAAGCGGTACTAAGTCTGCAAAGGACGCAGCCTAAGTACCG
>JBJENE010000057.1:0-4887 GCA_051880035.1 Butyrivibrio sp. | reverse complement strand
TCGGCATCAAACATCCTTCAAGCGGCTATTTTTATGCCTTGAAGGTCAGTATCTTTTGCAACCAATGGTTGCAGAAAATGATACAATAGCAACACTTGGTTGGTTCAATAATTTGTGAAGTATTGATATAATAATGAAACAGGAGGTGTAAGTATGAGGCTGGGTGACAATATTCAATATTTACGAAAAATGAATGACATTACGCAGGAGGAACTTGCGGATAGGCTTTCTGTTTCAAGACAGACAATTTCAAAATGGGAAATGAATCAGGCATATCCTGAAATTCCTAAACTTATGGAAATAGGAAACATTTTTCACTGCAAGGTGGATGAACTGTTGAAAGAAGATATGGGGAAGCATGAGGATGTTTATTCAGAGATAACAATTAAAGAAATTCCCGGATTCCGTATGGGACGGTATGTTATTATTTCTCCGAATCCTGAAAATGATGTACATGATTACATGGACAGATGGGCCGAATCAAGCTGGTTAAACGTAATTACAGATTATAAGCCGAAACGAATCGGGTGGGATTTTCCGTTTGTGTCTGCAGAATTGCAGAACCGCTTTGGATTAAGAGGCTATGTTGCGGCTTATATATTGCCGGATGGATTTGAACCCAAATGTGGCGGAGTGGAAATTGCGAGCCAGGGTGCGGCAAATTACGCATGCATAACGATTCGAGACCCGTTTTCCAGAGCTTTCGAATATATTCCGACTGCGTATAAAAAGATTCTGGAGTATTTAAAAGCAAATGGGTTCAAGGAAAATGTAAGTGGTGAATACCTGTCATGTTTTGAATATGTATACGAAGAAAATAATATGCTCTATATGGTTGTTTGTATTCATGTTGACTCTGTCGGATATGCGAATTTATTTACTCCCATTAAATAAATGACAAACTTTATTACCCAAATGAAGTTTGTATTTTCCGGCTCCGACAAATAATCCCCCACAATTTATGTACACCATAACATCTTTAGACTTAATAAATTTCCATAAAAAAATATGTATACACCGGGCACAAAGCCCACTGTCTGAGCCCGTTAGGGCGAGTTTGGGCGACTGCCGGTGTATACATATTTTTTATGTGTAAAATTCCTTATTTATGTGTTTCCCTGTACTGCTGAACGCATTTATTGATGCGGTCAACAGGATTGAGAAGATCGCTGATTGATGCGTCGTGATTTAAGGTATCGATGAGAAGGGCAATATACTTGCTCATATCCACATTGATATAGTAATCTCTCTGGAGAAGTTCAGGACTCTGATATACAAGATTGGTTGTTAATAATTTATCAAACAAGCCCTGTTCATAAGCTCTGTCAAATTTCTCCATTCCGTTAGTGAAAAGACCGAAAGTAGCTGCAAGATAAATTCTTCTTGCTTTTCTTGCCTTTAATTCTTTGGCAACATCAAGCATGCTCTCGCCGGAAGAAATCATATCATCAATGATGAATACATCTTTGCCCTCAACGGATGAACCGAGGAATTCATGGGCAACAATAGGATTACGGCCGTCAACAATGCGGGAGTAATCACGCCTTTTGTAGAACATACCCATGTCAAGACCCAGGACATTGGAATAATATACGGCACGACCCATAGCACCCTCATCCGGGCTGATTATCATCATATGTTCACTGTCAAGCTGAAGGTCATCCACATTATGGGTAAGAGCCTTGATGAACTGATATACAGGCTGAACTGTTTCAAAACCGCTTAATGGGATTGCATTCTGAACTCTAGGGTCGTGGGCATCAAAAGTGATAATGTTATCAACACCCATATGAATAAGCTCTCTTAATGCCAATGCGCAGTCAAGTGACTCACGGCCGCTTCTCTTATGCTGTCTGCTTTCATAAAGAAAAGGCATGATTACGGAAATTCTTCTCGCCTTTCCTCCTACGGCAGCAATAATTCTCTTTAAATCCTGATAATGGTCATCCGGTGACATGTGATTTGTCTTACCGCAAAGAGAATAGGTAAGACTATGGTTACACACATCTACAAGAATATATAAATCGTATCCGCGGACTGATTCGTTAATTACACCCTTTGCTTCGCCTGAACCAAAGCGTGGGACTGTTGCCTTAACAATGTAATTGTCCCTCTGGTAGCCGGAAAAAGCAATTGTTGTCTTGTGCTCGTTTTCCCTTTCGGTTCTCCAGTCTACAATGTAATCGTTGATTTTCTGTCCCAGGGCTTCGCAGCCTCTTAAAGGAATTAAGCCGAGGGCACCAACCGGAATAGTCTCAAGGTCACGCTGCTGCATAGTAAAGATCCTCCATTTCTTGTCTCCGTGAAGCCGGAGAAGTACATTTAATTATTTCTTTATTAGTCTTATATCATCCCCCACAAGTTTCAAAAGCTTGTAAGAGCTGGATATCCTTGAAAAGATTCTCTCTGAATAATTGTTCATAAGTTCTTTAAGAGAGAAATTAGTGGAAATAATAGTGGATTTGCCGTTCTGGATACGGCTGTTAACACAGTAAAACAGCTTGGAATTGGTAAATGAGTTGGACAGTTCCGTTCCCAGATCGTCAATAATCAGCAAATCACAATCGGTAATATGCTGTTCAGGGTTTTCTGATTCATAGCCATAATCAGAATCTCCGTAATTGGAGAAATACTGGAAGAGTTCAATGGCGGAAAGGTACAGCACGCTGTGAGCCTCATCCAGAAGTTCCTTGGCAATGCAGTGGGACAAAAAGGTCTTGCCGACACCTGTATCGCCATAGAAAAGTATATTATCTCCCGAAGGGAAATTGCTTACAAAGTCTTTGCAATGTTGTAAAACTCTGGCTGCATTGTCGTACGGGGTAAGACCCGTGGCAGAATCCACAACATTTTTGGAATAGTATTTTAAGGAAAAATTATTAAAATTCTCTGTAGACAGAATGTCTTTAATATTGGACTGTCTGTACAGTAAATCTATGGAAGCCTGTCTGAAACAGGAGCATTTCTCATTACCGCAGTAACCTGTATCCTGACAGAGACTGCATTCATATTTAGGAGTGAGATAATCTCTGGGATATCCGGCTCTTACAAGAGTCTCCTGCATCTCATAATCAAGTTTGGAAAGCTCATCCTTAAGAGTTATTGAGTCCCGGCTCTGTCCCAGTAAAGCTGCTTTGGCGGCATTTACCGAAATGGTGGAAACCCGGTCGGCGAGCTCCTTGTATTCCGGAACATTCCGGTATACTTCGGATGTTCTTAAATCCAGTTCCCGGCGTGCTTTATTCTGTTTTGAACTGTATTCGCGCATTATGGCGTCATACTGAGAATTGGAAAGTACCAAAGCTATATCCTCCCACGGAATCGGAAAAATTATTTATTGTTACTGATGAGATTTTTTTCCATCTCATCAAAATCATATTCTCTCTGAGAAAAATTATTGAATTTATTAACTGTCTTGCCGGAAGTCTGCTTATTGCTTACCGGAACGGTTATCCTGGTACGGAAACCGTCGTCAAGTACTTTAAGATCGGACATGGTATGTATTCCTGCTGACTTCCATTTTCTCAGTATGCCGTCGGCATAACTGAAATTAGGCTTAGCCATACTTAAAATGGTTCTTTTGCAGGCCTCTACGATTAATTCCCTGTCAAAACCGTATTCATCATACCAGCGGTTGATAAAATCCATTTCAACGGGAGTGATATTCCTGTTATTAATTCCGAAAGCCCTTGCAACGGAAGATACCTTCTTATTGTGGATTGCGGATGAGTTCTTGGCATCCGCAACGGTAGTAATTCCCTGCTCTTTCCAACGGATGGCAACGGATTCCATATAATGTAAGCTGGAATGCTGGTTGGAAACACAGTATTCCACCAGATACTCAATTAAATCCGAAGAAAATCCCAATGTATCATGAATGTAGAGAACCGTATTAATATCGGTACCCGTAAGGGTCTTGCCAAGATATGTCTCAATAATATATAAAAGCTGTCTTAAGTCTTCCCGTTCCTTCATCTGCCTTATGGCGGCAGTAGAATATGAAGGCTTGTCCGGTATTGCCGCAGAATTATTCCCGGAAGAAGCGGCCTCCTTCATATCCGAATACATGCGGGATGAAGTAACGGCTGCGGATTCGGATGAATGCGGAACCTCCAAAGGAAGGAATGTAATTGATGAAGGCTCTCCGCTTTCTTTGTCAAAATCTATTGAAAGAACATTAACGGAAGCCCAGTACTTAAGTGCACGGACCACATCCTTCTCGGTAAGGTTAAGATTGTCGGCAATATCCTGCACAGCTGCAGCGGAAGAACTGTTCATACAACGGAGAAGATAAAGATAGACCTTCACAAATTCTCCGTGTGCATCCTTCATATAGTAATCAAGGAATACATTTGAAACGGATGTCTCGTTCTCTTTTTTAATTGAATTAAGAGTCATCTTTCTCATCTTGACCATGTCCTCCCATTTAGCGTAAGCACATTATAGCACAGGGTTTTTAAAAAGAGAACATCAAACTTGCAGGCAGATGAAAGTTGTGGAAATTGTGGATAAGTCTAACAATTTTGAAGCAGATGTTCTCCCACTTCTACTATGTTTCCGGCGCCCATTGTTATGACTAAATCGCCCTTAACACAATGGTCCAGAACATATTTTTCAATTTTGGAAAAATCAGGCTCATAGATACATTCCGTACCAAGCGCATCGATTTCCGCTTTTAAATCGGCTGAAGAAATTCCGATGGTATTTTTTTCCCTGGCGGCATAAATGTCTGCCAGTATTACTAAGTCGGCCGCAGAAAGAGACTTGGCAAAATCCTTAAGAAATGCATTTGTTCTTGTATAAGTATGCGGCTGGAAAATGCAGATAATTCTGTTGTGAGGATAATTTTTGGCAGAATTAAGTGTTGCATTAATTTCAACCGGGTGG
>JBJENE010000056.1:0-6148 GCA_051880035.1 Butyrivibrio sp. | reverse complement strand
CTTCACTACTATGGGCTCTGCTGACTTCTCACAGTTCGTTGTTACTAGGCTAATGAAACCTCTGTGAGACCTCCACGCTTAAGGTGCACGCTCTTTCCCTCCATCTACTCGCCACATTTACTCTGTTCCTACAAGCGGTAACTTTACGGCTTCATCTTTTATAGCAGACTTACCAAACGGAACCTAGCCTTATATGTGATTTCTATTCGTCAAGCCAGAGGTTTGCCTACAGCTTCCTTCAGATTTCACCTCACGGTGAACACCCTTGCTGTTTAGCTATATACTTCCTCGTTACCTAGGCGTATTGGGGACTTTCACCCTTAAGAGCGCGCCCATGGCGCGCAAACTATAAAGAAACCGGCCATACGACCGGTTTCTGGTTAAAAGACTGTAATACAGTCCTGCATTCTTAATTATCTGCGTTTCTGAAGGAACTCAGGAATCTTAATTCCCTTCTCTTCCTTGGTATTCTCAAGCGGCTTTGGCTTGGCAAGTCCCGGAATCTCAGTCCTTGTACCCTCTGTCTTGGCAGACGGATATGGGGATGTAGGATACGTAGGAGCCTGTGCTACAGGTCTTACAGGAGTCTGGGCTCTGTAATTAAATCCTGCCATTGCGGTTGCCGCAGATGCTGAATATCCGTCAAGTCCTGTGGCAATTACGGTAATTGTAGCCGAATCCTGAACAGAGTCATCATACATTGCACCAAAGATAATATTGGCATTATCACCGGCAAGGTCCTGAACATAGCTTGCTGCATCATTGGCCTCAACAAGGCTTATATCACCGCTTATATTAATAATAACATGTGACGCTCCCTGGATTGTAGTCTCAAGAAGAGGGCTTGCAACGGCAATCTTAACTGCTTCTATTGCCTTATCATCACCCGTTGCGGTTCCGATACCGATATGAGCCACACCCTTGTCCTTCATGACGGTCTGTACATCGGCAAAGTCAAGGTTAATGAGACCCGGAACATTAATAAGGTCAGTAATACCCTGAACCGCCTGCTGAAGAACTTCATCTGCTTTCTTAAGGGCATCCGGCATGGTTGTCCTTCTGTCAACTATCTCAAGAAGCTTATCATTAGGAATAACGATAAGCGTATCAACGCATTCTTTTAATTTCTCAATACCTGCAACGGCATTGGTCATTCTGGTTCTCGCTTCAAATTTAAAAGGCTTCGTAACAACGCCTACGGTAAGTATTCCCTTATCCTTGGCAATCTTAGCTACAACAGGAGCCGCACCTGTTCCAGTGCCGCCGCCCATGCCGCAGGTAACGAATACCATATCTGCTCCTTCCACTGCCTGTGAAAGTTCTTCAACACTTTCTTCGGCTGCCTTTTCACCAACCTCAGGCTTAGCTCCCGCGCCAAGTCCCTTAGTTAACTTCTCTCCAATCTGGAGTGCTGTAGCTGCCTTACACAGCTTCAAAGCCTGTTTATCGGTATTGACGCCGATGAACTCAACGCCACCAATATTCTCTTCAATCATTCTGTTAACTGCATTATTACCTGCACCACCCACGCCGACTACGATAATTCTAGCCGATGATTCTGACTCATTAGTTCTTATCTCTAACAAAGCCTTGTCCTCCTTAAACTGCAATCTATTTAGGTAAAGCCATCCTTCCCAAAACGGTATGGACGGCGGGTTTATGAAAATGTATTTTAAAAAAATCCAAAATCACATATTAATATAATATTATTATTTGACTAAAATATCAACTAGATTTTTTTACTTTTAACCAACTTTTTGTGTATCACTTTATTCCTCTTTAAAAATAATACTCTGGGAATCTCCCATAAACTCGTCAAGATACAGCGTTCCTTTACGCCCGGTAAGGCTTTCCTTCAGGCATCCGAGCTCATACACCTTGTCCGGCATGGTGTTGTCATTACTTCCGAGAAGCACGGTCACATCTCCCATTGTCAATGAAAGTGTCTTATCCTCCGCAACATTTATACTGTCCACGGTTATATCGTATTTGATAAGGTATTGGGTAAGATCATGAATTGCGGGGAAAATATCCTCATCATCCGTCCGGAGTTTTTCATGGACAACAATGCTTTTGAAGGAAAGTCCGGTTATCCTGGGAATATCCGTAAAAACTTCCACGGAACTCTCCACGATAACTCCGTCCTTATCAAAATACATATTGGTTCCTTTATATTCCAGATATCCCACGATACTTTTTTCGTATACGGTAATATTAAGTGTTCCCGGCCACTCCACATCCGTCTCCACCTTGGAAATAAACGGAATCTCCAGGGCATCGTCCTTTCTTTCGGTATACAGGTAAAGCAGTGTATTCTTATCATTCCTGTTCTCAAAGATATACCCGTACAGTTCGTCGTATGTATATTTCTCGCTTCCTCTGATATTAATTTCTTTAATCCGGAAAAGATAATTAACGGTTACCGCCAGAGAGGCTGCAAGAACCACCACAATTATTAATACGGCAACCCAGACTTTTCTCTTTTTATTTTTTCTTAAAGCCATGATATTGAAGCTCCTAACTGTTCCAAATCCCTTTGTATGTCCTCATAACCCCTCATAATATATTCACAGTGTTCCACGGTAGTTATACCCTGCGCACCCAGAGCTGCAATTACAAGAGCAGCACCGCCCCTTAAGTCCATTGCCTCAACTTCGGCCCCATAAAGGCGCTCCTTCCCCTGTACCGTTACACCGTTCTCATCAACCAGAATCTCCGCTCCCATTTTACCAAGTTCAAAAGCGGTTGCATATCTGCCCTCAAACACATTATCAACTATTCTCGTACTTCCGTCAAAATATGTCGAAAGCCCCATTATCTGTGACTGCATATCCGTAGGAAAGCCGGGCCACGGTGATGTTATTATACATGGCACTGCCTTTCTTCTTCCGTCAGCCAAAACTATTATCTCATTCCTTTCCCCATCTGTAAATACATGGCATCCCGTTTTTTTTAAAATTTCTCCTATCTGCTCCACTCTTTTTGGAATAATATTTTTAAGCTTTATGTTACCTCCCGCAATGCCGCAGGCCGTCATGTAGGTTCCGGCAACAATTCTGTCTCCGGGAATGGTATAAGTACACGCCTTTAATTTTTCAACTCCCCTGACAACAATCTCTCCTGTTCCGGCGCCTGTTATTTTGGCACCCATACGATTTAAGAAATCGCACAAATCCACAATTTCAGGTTCGGTTGCACATCCCCTGAATATGGAAATGCCTTCTGCACATACGGCAGAAAGTAAAAGATTTTCAAGGGCTCCTACGCTTGGATACGGAAAAGTGTAATCCGTACCGTAAAGTCCTCTGCAATACCCTAATATTTCATCATCGCATTCCTCTATTACAGCTCCCATTTTTCTTAATCCGTCTATGTGGAAATCAATTGGTCTTCTGCCTATTTTGCAGCCTCCGGGATATGGCAGGACAAAATATTTAATACAGCTTAAAAGAGCTCCCATAAGTACAATGGAAGCCCGCAGATTCCGGCATTTGTAAAAGTCCGGAACACCGTTTATTTTATCTTTGTATATATGTAATTCATTATGGGAGAATTCATACCTGCATCCTATTCCCTCCATAATTCCAAGAAGCTCCCTGACATCAAGAATATCCGGACAATTCTTAATCACCGTCACTCCGCAGTCAGCAAGGAGTGAAGCACCAATAACCGGCAGAGCCGTATTTTTGGCTCCTTGTATACACACCTCGCCGGTCAGCCTTTTTCTGCCGTCAATTGCAAGTTTTGCCATAAAGTCCCCCCACATATAAAAAAGGAGCTCTCAGATTATTATATGCCCTGCAGGTTATTTTGGTTACCTTGCACTTTTTCTTTTACCGCCATTCACATGCTTTATTTTGCTTTCCCTGCTGCTTTGACTGACAGGAACCTGAATCTGCCTTGAAACATTGAGTACAATTCCCATTTCAATAAGGAGAAACATAACAGATGTACCTCCGTAGCTTATAAAAGGAAGGGTTACTCCGGTGTTGGGGATAAGGTTTGTAACTACGGCTATGTTAAGGATTACCTGAATCGCTATATGAGCCATTACACCAACCACAAACATTGAGCCGAATAAATCGGGAGCATTGTTGGCTATAACCATAAATCTCCACAGCATAATTACAAAAAGAATAATAAGACAGATTCCGCCCACAATTCCCAGTTCCTCACATACCACTGAGAAAACCATATCGTTTTGTGCTTCAGGGATAAATCCCAACTTCTGGATACTTTTCCCAAGACCTTTTCCAAAAATTCCGCCCGAGCCTATTGCATATAAGGACTGCAGGGTCTGGTATCCCACTCCTGATGCATAGCTTTCCGGATCTCTCCACGCCAGAAGTCTTCTGAATCTGAAATTATCGGCACTGTCCACATTGTTAAAAAAGATTATCAGAAATACCGCCACAGCCACAAGTGCCAGCACAGTGGCAATAATCAGCCACTTTGGTTTGGGATTTCCGACTATAAGTATTATATATGATATTCCCATAAGAATCAGGGCCGTACTCATATTATTGGTAATTAATAAAATCATTCCGGCAGCAACAAATGCCATGAGGCAGAATACAACATTGTTTTTGAAATTTTTCATATTGCTTCCGCTGTAACAGACAAATCCTGCCAGGGCAATTATCAGGGTCAGTTTAAGAATTTCTGCCGGCTGAATTGAAATTCCCGCAATTCCTATCCATCTTCTTGCACCGTTAAACTCCATTCCCAAAGGTGTGAGGACCAGAAGCACGGAAATAAGACCCGCCCCGAAAAGCAGCCATTTCAATTTGTACCACAGTTTATAGTCTATAAAAATGGTAATAATCATGCAGGCAATACCAATCAGAGTTGAAACCGTCTGCTTTTTAAAATAATAAGCAGAATCTCCGGTATCCAGAAAGGCACTGTAGGAGCTTGTTGAATATACCATTATCAGACCGAATATAAGCAGGGCCGCAATAACGGTAAGCAATGCATAATCAAAATATTTGCCCTTTTTGGTCAGACCGTTTCCGGGTATTTTCTTCTCATGGAATTTATCGTTCATATCATGCCGCTCCTTTTCATTATTCTGCGTTTATTTATTCTGCACCGGTTCCGGTTTTTTCGATTCCCAGATAAGGCAGTATATTCTGAAATACTTCATTAATTACCGGTGCCGCAATAGTTCCTCCGTAATATATCCCCTGCGGTTCGTCAATAAGGCACATGGCTATAACCTGAGGGTCTTCGGCCGGTGCGAATCCGATAAATGACGAAATATATTTACCGTTGCCTCTCGGAAGTTTCTGCGAGGTTGCCGTCTTTCCGCCTATTGAATAACCGTCTATATAGCACCTGCCTCCGCCGCCTTCTTCCACAACCTGTTTTAAAAGAGTTTTCATTGTTTCACATACCTCAGAAGATAATGTTGTCTTCTCTTCTTCGTATTCATATTCGGTAATATTTCCTTCGGAATCAATGCTTTTAACCCCGAAATGAGGCGTGATGAGTGTTCCTCCGTTAATCACGCAGCTTACAGCCCTAAGGAGCTGTAAAGGTGTAATCTGGAAGGACTGTCCGAAAGACATGGTGGCAAGTTCAAGCTCTTTTATGTCTTCTTCCTTATGCATTATGGCGGATGCTTCTCCGGGTAAGTCAACCCCTGTTTTTTCCATAAGTCCCAGCATATTCATATATTCAAGAAAAGATTTTACACCTGTACGCAGTCCCCATGTAATAAATGCCGGATTACAAGAATTCATAAGGGTTTCGGCAAAAGTCTGTGTCCCGTGTCCTGTGGTTTTATGACAGTGTATCGTCCTGCCTCCCACCACCGTGCTTCCCCCGCAGCTGTATGAATCATTAAGCGATACGGCTCCTGTGGAAAGGGCTGCCGTGGCTGTAATAATCTTAAAAGTCGAGCCCGGTTCGTATGTATCATTAGTAATACCATTTCGCCACATCGCATTAAGATTATTCATCATTTCTTCTTCGGAAGAACCTTCACTGCTTACATAAGGTGCAAACTCTTCCGTTATTGTATACGGATCATTTAAATCATACTCAGGATAGTTGACCATGGCATATATTTCCCCGTTTTGAGGATTCATCACTATTATGCTCACTTTTTTGGCCTGTTTTGCATAGTATGCTTTCTTTGCTGCCT
>JBJENE010000055.1:0-6168 GCA_051880035.1 Butyrivibrio sp. | reverse complement strand
GTAAATTTATCTATTTCTCTTTTACCTGCCTGCGGATTCGGAATATACAATTTCGGAATCAGGGCTCTTCTGGTTCTTGCCGTGGCAGTTGTTTCCTGTGTGTTTTTCGAGTTCTTATACGAGTATCTGATGCATAAACCGATTACAATCGGGGATTTAAGTGCAGTTGTAACGGGACTTCTTATCGGAATGAATATGCCACACACCATTCCTTTATGGATGGTTGTTCTGGGAAGTGCATTTGCCATAATTATTGTAAAACAGCTCTTTGGCGGACTCGGACAGAATTTTATGAATCCGGCTCTTGCCGCCAGATGTTTTCTCCTGATATCATTCGCCGGCAGAATGACGGCATTTACATATGACGGTGTTTCAGGGGCAACCCCGCTTCAGCTTCTAAAAAGCGGAGAAGCCGTTAACATCCTTGATATGTTTATTGGAAAGACCGGAGGAGTAATAGGTGAAACCTCAGTTATTGCCATATTAATCGGCGGAATTTATCTCCTGATTAAGAAGGTAATCAAACCGATAATACCTCTTGTATACATAGGTGTATTTTCAATATTTGTTCTTATTTTCGGACAGCATGGCTTTGATTTAAATTTCCTTCTTGCACATCTTTGCGGAGGCGGACTTATGCTTGGTGCCTTTTTCATGGCAACAGATTATGTGACATCACCAGTAAGTAATTTAGGTAAAGTTATATATGGTGCGATTTTAGGAATTCTTACCGGACTTTTCAGAATTTTTGGAAATTCCGCAGAGGGCGTTTCTTATGCGATAATTTTCAGCAACCTTCTTGTTCCGATTATCGATAAGATTTCGGTTCCTAAAGCTTTTGGTGTTATTAAAGAAAAAAAAGCAAAGGGGGTATCACAATGAAGAAAATATTAAAAGATACCCTGGCACTGTTTTTAATTACACTTGTTGCCGGATTACTTCTTGGAATTGTATATAAGATTACCAAGGATCCTATTGAAAAAGAAAATGAAAAAGCCAAACTTGAGGCTTACCGGAGTGTTTTTGCCGAACTTGAGAAAACAGAGGCTGTTGAGGATTCATTAATTGCTTCTGCACAAAGTGAAATCGATAAAGAATATAAGGCAGTAACACTCAATGAAGCGGTAAAAGCTTTTGACACAACAGGAAATTATCTTGGATTAATAATTACCGTTACCGACGGAAACGGATACGGCGGAAATATTAAAATGACAGTAGGAATTGACAAGTCCGGTACAATAACCGGTTTAGAGTTCCTTGAATTAAGCGAAACCGCAGGACTCGGAATGAAAGCCAAAGAAGACACATTCAAATCCCAGTTTGCAGGAATTAATGCAGACAGAATAGAATTTGTTAAAGGCGGAAAATCTTCAGATAACCAGATTGACGCCATCAGCAGTGCAACCATAACAACAACGGCCGTAACCGACGGCGTAAACGGTGCACTGACTGCATACAGGGCATTGGGAGGTGAAGCAGATGAATAAATATATAGAGCGTATTTATAACGGAGTAATTAAAGAAAATCCTACATTTGTACTTACACTGGGAATGTGTCCGACTCTTGCCGTAACCACCTCGGCAATTAACGGTGCCGGTATGGGGCTTGCATCGACAGTGGTATTGACATTAAGCAATCTCTTAATTTCACTGCTCAGAAAAGCAATTCCTGACAGGGTAAGAATGCCGGCTTATATAGTAATTGTTGCTTCATTTGTAACAATGGTACAGTTTCTTATGCAGGGATTTGTCCGTCCGCTGTATGAATCTCTGGGAATATACATTCCGCTTATCGTGGTTAACTGTATAATTCTCGGCCGTGCCGAAGCATATGCTTCCAAAAATCCGCCTGTTTTATCATTGCTTGACGGAATCGGAATGGGACTTGGATTTACGCTTGCACTGACAATTCTCGGTGCCTTCCGTGAAATTCTCGGAGCAGGAACAATTTTCGGATATAGTTTTATTCCTGCCAATAACCCAACAAGCTTTGAACCTATAAGCATATTTGTAATGGCTCCGGGCGCATTCTTTGTACTTGCAATGCTTGTTGCAATAATGAATAAAATTAAAACCAAAAAAGGCAAACCTATTGTGGATATGTGCAGGGATGAAAACTGCGCAGGCTGCAACAACTTTGCCTGTGCAGGACGTAAGAAAGCCATTGTGACGGGAGAGGAGGATAAAGCATGAAAACACTTTTACTTATTGCTGTAGGCTCAGCTTTGGTCAATAATGTGGTTTTAAGCCAGTTTTTGGGTCTTTGTCCGTTCCTTGGGGTATCAAGGAAAATAAAAACCGCATCGGGAATGGGAGCGGCGGTAATTTTTGTTATTACCATTTCATCCCTTCTTGCATCTGTTATATACAATTATGTACTGATACCACTCAAACTTACATATCTGAATACAATTGTTTTTATCCTTGTTATTGCAGCTCTGGTACAGTTTGTTGAAATGGTTCTCAAAAAGATAAGTCCTCCGCTTTATCAGGCATTAGGTGTATACCTGCCGCTTATTACCACCAACTGTGCGGTACTAGGAGTTGCACTTACAAATGTATCCAAAGAATACGATGTGCTTACATCTGTGGTTAACGGATTCGGAACGGCAGTGGGATTTACCATTGCAATTGTAATTCTTGCAGGAATCCGCGAGCGCAATGAATATAACGATGTGCCGGAAAGCTTCAAGGGAATGCCGATTACTCTGATAACGGCAGGACTGATGGCAATAGCATTTATCGGATTTTCCGGAATAATTTAGAGAAAGGCTGGTTGAATATATGACAGGTATAATTATAGCTGCTGCAATAGTCGGCGGAACCGGTATATTAATTGGACTTTTCCTTGGAATATCCGGTGAAAAACTTAAAATAGAAGTTGATGAAAAAGAAGTTGCGGTAAGGGCCGAACTTCCGGGTAACAACTGCGGCGGATGCGGATATGCCGGATGTGACGGTCTGGCTGCGGCAATTGCCAAAGGGCAGGCTCCCGTAAACGCATGTCCCGTGGGAGGAGACTCCGCAGGAGAAAAAATAGCTTCAATTATGGGCGTGGAAGTGGCCAAAGGCGTTAAAATGGCAGCATTTGTAAGATGCAGCGGTAACTGCGACACTGCCGGAGATGATTATAAATATACAGGTGTTAAAGACTGCCGTATGGCTGCCCTGGTTCCTAACGGAGGGGCAAAATCCTGTGAATACGGATGCCTTGGACTTGGTTCCTGCGCTCAGGCATGTGAATTCGGAGGCATCAGTATTATTAACGGAGTAGCCGTTATAGACAGAAATCATTGTATGGCCTGCGGAAAATGTGTACAGATATGTCCTAAGAATCTTATTGAGTTAAGACCTCTTACAGGTGTTGCGACGGTTGTTTGTTCCTCACACGGAAAAGGCAAGGCTGTTATGGATGCCTGTACAACCGGATGTATCGGATGTACCCTTTGTGAAAAACAATGTGAATCCGGTGCCATAACGATGGAAAATAACCTGCCGGTAATAGATTATACAAAATGTACAGGATGTGGAAAATGTGCAGAAAAATGCCCTAAAAAAATTATTCAAATCTCATAAGTTCGATTTTTTACTGGGTGCAGTGGTGCTTTTGGCAGCACTGTGCCTGTTTCTTGTATTCAGAAACACACAAAAACCGGGCGGCGTTGTCCGAATAAAACAAGATAACAAGATTGTTGGAGAATATTCTTTGGCAGAAGACGGAGAGTATCCGATAACTTCTTTTTACGGTTCAAACCTTCTTGTTATTAAAGATGGGGAATGTTATATGGCCCAGTCCTCCTGTAATGACCATCTGTGTGAGAAAATGGGACATATTTCCAAAGTAGGCGAAACTATCATATGCCTCCCAAATGAAGTCTTTATTACCGTAATAAGCGGAGAAAGCAGTGATTATGATGCAGTCCTTAAATAAAAATAATTTCATGAAAAGTGATGTGGCATTATACGGAATGTTTATAAGTGTGGCACTGGTATTAAGCTACATTGAGTCGATCATTCCAATCCCCGTTCCCGTTCCGGGAATCAAACTGGGACTTGCCAATGTGGTCATACTGTGGATTTTATATTCCATGGGTGTTAAACCTGCTGCATTTATAAGCATAATAAGGGTTATTATAGCCAATTTTCTCTTTGGAAATCTTTACGGTATGATATTTAGCGGCGTTGGTGCCGTATTAAGCCTTATTGTGATGTATTTACTTAAAAAAACAGGTAAATTCAGTATTATCGGCGTAAGTATTGCAGGAGGTGCAGCCCACAATATAGGACAGGTTATTGTTGCAGTTATTGTACTGCAGAACATAAGAATGGGATATTATCTGCCGATTCTTCTTGTAAGCGGACTTGTAACAGGAATTGCCATCGGTGTTTTAGGAGGCCTTTTATACAAAAAAATAAAAATATTGCAAACAAATGTTCACTTATGATAAACTTATAAAAAGAAATACAGAGGTGTAATGTTGTATGATTTCATATATCAAAGGTGAGCTTACTGAAATTTATGATAATACTATAATTGTTGAGGCATACGGAGTGGGATATGAGATAATGATTCCCACATCAGTTCTTTCCATGCTTCCGGGAGTTGGTTCCTCCGTTAAAATATATACTTTTCAATATGTTAAAGAGGACATTCTCGATCTATACGGATTTATGAGCCGTGATGACCTTAATATTTTCAAACTGCTTATTACGGTTAACGGAATAGGTCCGAAGGGTGCGTTAAGCATTCTTTCAGCTATATCGCCTGATGAACTGAGACTTGCCGTATTATCAGATGATGTCAAGCGAATCCGGAGTGCTCCCGGTATAGGTACCAAGACTGCCCAGAAGCTTATTATAGAACTTAAAGACAAGCTTTCCCTGGAGGATGTGCTTACAGGCGGAGCGGATACTTTTGAAAAGACTCCGGATAGTTTGAGTACGACATCTCGTGATGAAGCAATAGAGGCCCTTGTTTCACTGGGGTATTCTTCATCAGATGCCATCAGAGCTGTCAGAAGTGTTGATATATCAGAAGATATGGACGGAGAAGCCGTGTTGAAGGCTGCGCTTAAGAAGCTTGCATTTATTTAATAATTATCAGGATAGGATTTGTATATGAATAAGCGTGTAATTACAACTGAATTCATGTCCGAGGATGCGGGAATTGAGAATAATTTAAGGCCTGAGACCCTTGATGAATATGTCGGACAGGAAAAAATCAAAAACAATCTCCGCATTTTTATTAAAGCAGCCAAAGAAAGAGGCGAAGCATTGGATCACTGTCTTTTTTACGGTCCGCCGGGACTTGGAAAGACAACGCTTGCAGGAATTATTGCTGCAGAAATGGGAGTTAACATTAAAATCACCTCCGGACCGGCTATTGAAAAGCCGGGAGATATGGCTGCCATACTTAACAACCTTCAGGAGGGAGATGTACTTTTTGTGGATGAAATCCACCGCCTGAACAGACAGGTCGAAGAGGTGCTTTATCCGGCCATGGAAGATTTTGCAATTGATATTATGATTGGAAAAGGCCAGACTGCCAGATCAATCCGTCTTGAACTGCCGCATTTCACTCTTATCGGAGCTACCACAAGGGCAGGTCTTTTAACTGCACCGTTAAGGGACAGATTCGGAGTTGTGAACCGTCTGGAATATTATTCCGTAGATGAACTCCAAAAAATTATTTTCCGTTCCGCTGCTGTGCTTAATGCGGATATTGAGGAACAGGGTGCGATTGAACTTGCCAGAAGATCCAGAGGCACCCCAAGGCTTGCCAACAGACTTTTAAAAAGAGTAAGGGATTTTGCCCAGGTTAAATTCGACGGTAAGATTACCAAGGAAGTGGCAGATTATGCACTTAACCTGTTAGAAGTTGATAAAGAAGGTCTTGATAAAAGTGACCGTAATATTCTCTTTACCATAATTGAAAAGTACGGCGGAGGGCCGGTTGGTCTTGAAACTCTTGCAGCATCTTTAGGTGAAGATGCAGGCACTCTTGAAGATGTATATGAACCTTATCTGATATTTAACGGGTTTATTAACAGGACTCCGAGGGGAAGAATGGTTACTGAACATTGCTACAGACATTTCGGGTTAGATATACCTTCCAGAGCTGACTTGAAATTTTAAATTCCAGTGCAGAGGTAAATTCCACCACACCTT
>JBJENE010000054.1:0-31106 GCA_051880035.1 Butyrivibrio sp. | reverse complement strand
AGTTCACCGAAAACAAAGTGCGGTTTGTACCTCCCACAATGTGCCGTCTGACACTTAAAACAGGACTTCTAAATGCATCAGAACTTGAGGGATACCACATATATCCTCTGGTATGTTCTACTGAAAAATCTGATTTTTCAAGAAAACTACTAATCGCAGTATATGCAAATTCTTGATGATATGTACAAATCGAGCATTTTATATTTTTATTTTTCAAATGATTAATTGATCCCTCTAATGCATATAATTCTTCACCCTCTATATCCATTTTAATAAAATCAACATCTTCATCAATTTCCGCATCAATTGTAGTAGTATTATCATTTATGTAGTTTGACAGACATTTATTAATTATAACTACTTTATCCTGATATTGTTTAAATGTATGTTTTAAAGCCTCTATCCAATCTTCATCAGGCTCAAAGATATATATTTTCTTTACCTTGTCTATTATTGATAAAGAAAAATTTCCCTCGGCTACTCCTGCGTCAACAACAACATCACCTTCTTGCACATCAAATCTATCATCTATGTATAAATGAGGTGACATCTTGTCTTGTTCAATCAAAACGGATTGGTAATATTCTCTTACTTCAGATTCTTCTTTAAATTGCCTTGAGAAGAACATCTTTTTTCCGTTATAAATCACATAAAATAATCCGCTTTCAGCATCTATAAAAACATCTTCGTTTCTAACATCATAATTTTTTATAAAATCATAATTAAAAACCTGAAGTTCATTTTCCCTGATATATTTTACAACCTCCCTTATTTCTTTGTCAGATGACTGCTCATATCTCTCAATAAGTCGTATTCTTTCACTAACATGATCTTCAATTCTGTCTGAATACCAAGGGTAATTCACTTTAATCTGATTAACTATATCTTTGTAATACTTGTTTGCAATAATTAAATATGCATTTCTATCTCTGATCAGTATATCCGGTGAAAATATTTCTTTTCCATAAGCTGAACTCCCCTGTTTAGATACATCATTATCAATATACCCAATCAAATTTATTTTACTTGTAATATCTTGAATTCTTGACGCTTTGATTCCGGTCCCCCATATGTAATATCTTCTCTTATCTTTTTCCAATTCTGTTTTCATCTTTTTCTGTTATCCTTTTAAAATTATTTTCCGTATTTTCCTGATATATACTCTCAACTATTTTGTACAACCCAATGATTGGAATTCTTTCATGCGTTTTAATTCTTAATTCATCTATAACACTCTCCACAGTTACTATGATTGCATCCACCTGTGGCAATTCATCATTTATATTAAATATGGGAAATCTGAATTTATGTTTTTTGTATATATCTCTGTCTATTCCATAAGCAATTTGAATACCGCTTTTTTTTAATTCCAAAACAAGATTTTCTCCCAACATCCCCAACCCATATATTGCTATGGTATTCATATTATTCTCTTTTAGATATTCAAAAATTCTTTTCCCTAATATATTATTTTTCAGCCATTTGTTTAATACAGTCCAATAATATCTATATCTATTAATCACTGCTGAACTATCGGATGGTCGACTCTTACAATTTACATCTTCCTGACATCCTACAAGTATCTCTTTATTAGTTCTAACAAAATCTATCGCATCCGAAAGAGCCTCTAAATATTTTTTCCCCCAATATTTATCAGGTTCAAGGTACATTCCCTCTCCCCACTCATTCCATGCATTAACAAAAACAAGATCTTGTTTGTTTCTTATTACTTTTGTAAATAATCTAATCATATAATCCCTAAATTTTTCAGGAGTTCCATCCTTAATTACAATACCGTTTCTTCCCCTTCTAGGGGTATCATCATATCCTACAAATCCGCAAAAATATGCTTCTTTTTCATCATTTTTCAGTATACACTTCCATACTTCATCATATTCATATACATTTTTTATATCATATTCATTATTATACTTATATCCTGACATAATGTTTAATGAATACTGTGGTTCATGGATTATCTTTGCATCCAGCATTGGGGAGTTATTATTTTTACCAATGAAGAACACTTTTCCAATTCCTTCTTTATCTGCAAGTTCATCCCAACACTTTTTCATTTCTTCAAAACAGACAATATCATCAGGTTTATATATTATTAATACCGGACGATCACTCTTTTTTATATATCTTTTATCCTTAAAAAATGGGAGCAAGTAATAAAAATGTTTTTCCCAATCTTCTTGTCCACCGTAAGCCTGTTTCAATAAACATCCATTATCATCAATATTTTTTTTGCTTTTATCAAAAGTTTCACTCCATGAATTACCGCCCATTATATTTGACCATGACCTTATCCAGGATTCATTTGCCCAATAAAAGCAGAATGGCATATCAATATCCTTCCAATTGAGTAGGTTTTCAGCCGGTTTTTCAAGTATTTTGCGGTCGTTTTCAAAATAATAGTGATATATGCACACTCCGTCTATACCATATTCTTTCATCATTTCAGCTTGAGTCTGCATTATTCTTTTGTCCATTAAATCATAATATTCAAACGGTTCCCGTGGTTGATTATGAGAATCAAATAAAGATTTCGCATTTCGAACTGTTGTCCATTCAGTGAATCCTTCTCCCCACCACTCATCATTCTCTTTTACCCTATGAAATTGTGGCAAATACATTGCCAATACTCTTGTTTCATCAATCATAACAATACCTATAAATATTCTCCGAAATCATATAATTCCTGTAATTTGTGAGCTTCTGTTTCTACTGAATATCCTGCTTTTTCTATTATTTCTCTTGTATTCATTCTTGTTTTATGTCCCATTAACATTTTTACCTTTTCAACCCATGCATTAATTTCCAATGGTACATAATTAACAAGATCACATAATCTTGACTCATGTGTTAATTTATCATTTACAATTACCGGTAGTCCGGCCGCTTGTGCTTCTACAATAACCGTTCCAAATCCTTCATAATGGGATGGAACTAACAGAATATCCATTGCATGCATATACATGTTTATTTTTTGCTGCCATCCGACAAAAATCACTTTATTTTCCAACCTATAATATGCAGCCATTTCCTTTAAATGAACCTCTTCTTCACCACTACCTACAATAAGTAATTTAACATTATCAATATCATTGATTTTTTTAAGTAATTCAATTGCAAATTCGTAATTTTTTATCTTGGATAATCTCCCGCAACAACCCAATATATACTCTTTGCCAATTCCTAATTGCTCTCTTATAATTTTTCTATTATTTAGATTATATTGAAATTCCCTCATATCGATAGCATTATGTACTATTTTTATTTTGTTTTTACTGATTCTATCCCCAAAAAGCCATTCTCCTGCAGCATCCGAACATGCCCAGAAATCTGTTGCCATAGTTTCATTTAGTTTTTCTCTTAAATTCATATGAATATTCAGTTTGTTTTGTATCGTTTCACTATTTTGTCCATATATTCCGGCTCCATGGGAATGAATAATCACGCGACCAATGCCAGCCAATTGCGCCCATGTTTCCATTTCAAGCCCTTGCCAATAAGCAGTGTGAAGGTGGAAGATATCATAGTTTTGTAAAATATTAATAATATTATTTTTATATTTTTCCTGCCCTTCTCTCGCATTAGCAATGATAAGGTTAAACCATCCTTTCTGATATTCTTCAGTTGCTGCATAAGCATCATTTGAAACCAAAAAATCTATTTTATATTTATCTAAATCCATATATTTCATATAATCAAATACAAAAGATTGTGTACCGCCATGTATATCATTATTTGGCATTTTCATTAATATTTTGGGCATATTCTATTCAATATATTTTGTACTTGTACAACTATCACAGAGCACTTCATATTTTAAAGTACCGGATAATGCAGAAAGCACTTTTTTCCTTTCATAATTATTTTCAACAACATCAAAATATGAATCGGTAATTAAATTACCCATTACATGTTTCAAAGAAAAATCCATACAACAAAGAACAACACGCCCATCCGGAAGTAATACATTATGATTCAAATTACCTGACCGTTCACAAAATCTTTTTTTGTAATTGCATGTTCTATTTGACGCCAAAGCTTCATCATTTAAATTTCCGGCTCTATCTATCAACTGCCCTGTTACACGTACTTTATTATTTATAATTTTTTTCACAATTTCTGCAGGTTTGCTTTGACAATTTGCATAAGAAACAAAAGAGGTGCCATTTTTTTTCCTGTAATTTATTACCTTTGATAACAATTCACAATATTCTTCTGTGATTTTTATATTTGCATAATTATCCTCATCAGCCAAATGAATAACTACTTCTAGAAAATCTATATCTTTGATTTTATCAAAATCATCTTCATTCAACCCAACTAATGTTGTGTACAATTTTAGCTTGAACCCTTTTTGGTCTGCATATAGTATCATATCAGTACATTCTCTATTCAAAAACGGCTCTGCAAAACCTGAAAAAACAATTGTCGAATCTTTAGGTAATTTATCCACACATATCTTAAAATCATTAAGGGTCATTTTGGTTTTATTACTACAATAATTGTTTATCAATATATTCTGAGGGCAATATCTACAATTAACACAACACCCGATAACTGTGGTTATTTCAATTTCCGGTTGAATAAATCTTTCATATTCTGTTTCGTCAAAATACATCAAATATAAACTCGGGCAAATATAATTGCTGTATTGCTTTGTTTCTAATTTTTCTTTTATTTCATCTAAGTATTTTCCCTTTGTTGCAATAATAAAAAGTGTTTCATTATTCTTACTTTTAATTTCCGAAAGACTATATATCTTTCTGCCATTCTTTTTAGTTTTATCCTGTTGGTCATCTGAAACACAATATCCAGCATATTCTATTTTTTCTTTTTCCAATAAATTAGCTACTATTTCCGCAACATTTCCTGCCCCATATATATAAATATATTGGAATTTTTTTGATGTATCTCGCAACAACCTTATATAATTCTCTTTTAATGTAGATATATTACATATTTCCATATTCTCTATTTCCTTTATCAATCAGTCCATTTATCCATTCAATTCTTTCAGGATTATTTTTATTCGTTTCTATATATTCAACATAATACTTTTTTGTTTCATTTAACAAACATTCATATAATCCAACTTCTTTATTGTGTAATACTTTTTCCAATATTTTTGCTGAATGATAAGCATAAAACCGCTTTATCCAGACAATCGTTGGTTTACATTCCGGTACAGAATCTAACAAATTGATAACTCTTTGATAAGATACTAAAGAATCCATTAATACCCTATAATTATTTGTATGCGTTGTTGACTCTGTATTTTGATAATAATGATACAATGGTTTGTTAATATAAACTATTTTGTTAATTTTAAGTGCCAACTCGGTCATCATCAACACATCTTCAGCCCTACTTAAATCTTCTGAATATTTAACTCCATTTTTTTTTAAAATATCCAACCTGTATAATTTATTCATTGAATATGCTGTCACACCTCTAAATGAATCCCTCTTAAAAATGTAATCAATGAATTGGACCCCATTAAAGCTGCTTTCAACTTTTCCGATATTTTCCATTGCTATTTCGCTGTCATCATAATCTTTGAATAAATTACATACTACAATATCAGCTGATTCTTGCTGCATTTTCTTAATCATTTCCTCATACATTGTATATTCAACCCAGTCATCCGAATCAACGAACGCCAAATATTTTCCTGTTGCACTGTTTATCCCAAGATTTCTGGCCGATGAAACGCCCTTTTTTTTATTTTTTTTCAATACTACACGTTGGTCTTTTTGGGAAATTTCATAACATATATCATATGTGCCATCAGTTGAATGATCATCAACACATATTATTTCAATATCAGCATATGTTTGCCTCTGAACACTTTCAATAGCTCGTCTTATATATTTTTCTGAATTATACATTGGAATAATCACTGAAATCTTTTCATTCATAAATCTATCTCTCTATTGTATAGTCCAATGGTATTTTAACCTGTACTGCAGGTTCAACACCATCTATATGGTTATCGAATCCATCACAATAATCACATGATTCTAAATAATTACGTTGCTTCGTTAAACCAATCAATTGTCTTTTTAATTCTTCATCAGAAACACTTTCATTTGCGAAATCAATATAATCTGATTTAAAATCAGGTATTGCTCCCATATTAATTCCATGAGCTGCTCTTGGGCATCCATAGAATCTATCCTTAATAAATGAATAGCAATTTGTCATAAAACATTTGTTAAATACTTCCTTTTTCTGTTGTTCGGTAAAGTTTCTGCATGCCAGATTACCGCCCACTTGCCATGTTTCATATTTTCTCAAAGAATAGTTTATTTTTTCTTTCTCAAATACATCAAGAACTTTTTCCAATCGTTCTTTATTTACCACTCCATAATCTGAAATATGAACTTTTACTTTAGGAAGCTTTAATGCGTTCAGTGTTACTTCGTTTGGAACAATCGTCCCGTTAGTATATACATCAAGAGACCCTATTTTCGGGTTTTTATAATACCATTCCAAAACTTTATACATATTCGGATTGACAAATGGCTCCCCACCTATAGGTCTTATCTCTGTGATATAATCAACAATATCCAAAAATCTGTCAAAACAATACCTATACTTTTCAATATCAATATTTTTAGGATGTTTATAATACTGCATTAAAAAAGAACAATCTTTACATTTTAATGTGCAGGCTTCAGTAACTGTAAGTCCCATATGTACAATATGGACTTTATTAGAATCCGGGGCATTGTTAATAGTTTTAATATAAATATCCAGATTATCAAGCATTTCAACCGCTCTATGGCTGATTTCATTTCTATCAAATTCCTGCTTTAAAATTAATTCCAAATCATAATAATTGGTACAACCCATGTCATCCAGGAATTCTTTTATTTCCCAGAAATAATCTGCGGATGCAATAAGTATTATTGCATCGCGATAGTCTTCCAAATCGTCAGGATGTATTATTTCGACATCATATTTTGTATTCCCTGCAGAAGCTCTATCGCAAAAATAATCCGGGTATATCCCACACATTTTCACTAATCCTTTGTATGCTAATTCTCCATACACACTAGCACCATAAATAATTATTTTGCTATATTCATTTATACAGTTTTTATCAAAGCTCTTTGTTTTTTTCATATAATACCCATCTTTTCTAAAATTGTATTTACCACAGACTTGCTTGCCATTCCGTCCTCAACCACACCATTTTCCTTCATAAACCTATCAACCAAATAAACATATCTGTTATAGTCAAATTCAAGTATATTATTAACTAATTCTTCATTATTTTCCACAAGAGAAAATGGCAGTTCCCCTTTTTCCCACATGAACTTTCCCCGATTCTTAACATATTCTTCCACGTCATCCGCATAAAGGAATACCGGGATTCCTGAAAACGCCGCATCAAAAGCGCAGCTTGAATAATCCGTAAGAACCGCATCACATCCGCCCATCACCTCACTGATATCCGCATCATGACTGACATCAATTAATCTTGCATCATGTTTTGGCAATGGCATTTCATCCATTTTGGCAGCAAGTTGCGGATGAAGTCTCAGTAACACCTTCCACTCTCCGCCAAAGCTAATGCTAAGCGCATTCAATAATCTATCAAAATCCACCGAAGGCATAGGTGCAACAACCTGTTTTTGGTCACTCTGATTTCCTCCGCGAAATGTAGGTGCATACAATAACAGTCTTGTATCTTTATCAATATTATGTATGCGTCGGATTCTCTCACGAAGTTCTTTCTTGTTATTAATCAGGCAGTCCACTCTTGGTGATCCCACCCTCAGTGTAGGGCCGTTATATAGCAATTTCTTCGGATATATTCTGTCACAATACTCCGAATTGGATAACATATAATCAATCAGATTGGAATCCCATTCACTGACCAGCCTGGCAATCTCCGGAAATGCGTCTCCTCTAAAGAGTCCCACTGCTTTAAATCCCAGACTGGCATGCCAGGTCTGTAAATATATCTGTCCCTTTCTTTTCAATGTTCCTAATGGTTTTCTGTAATTATCAACCCATATATGAGCCGTTGAAAGGTGATATGCAATATTTCGTTCTGTATACTTAACCGGTTTTATGTAATCAGGAAACTCTTTTGATGTGTCCTTTACAAGCCATATCATCTTACAGTCAGGTAATCTTCTGTGCAGTTCTTCTGCTATATATCTTGGATTACAGCAGAATCCTCCATCTCCTTCAAAAGATGAGAATACTATTTTCTTTTTTCTTATTGGAAATATTCTCATTCTTTTAAATCTCTTGCTAAGCTTATCTGCCTGTTTCTTTCTTAGACTAATATATTCATCTGTACCGGCCATATATAAATCCTCAAATATCCTTTATTTTTTCTCTTAAAAGTGTTGATGTCGTTCCTTTGGTATATGGAAGATAAACCACTTCGACTCCATGTCTTTTCATTACTTTCTCAGTCTCATTCCAACGGTCACTGCCCTTCCAGTCATCACCGATAAAAACCACATCAAAATGCTTATTGTTCCAAACCACTTCTTTATCCAGAGTGTCAACCGCAATTACTTCATCAACATATTTAAGTGCCCGGACTATCTGTATCCGTTCATTAAGAGGTACAACCGCATCCTTATTCTTATACCTATGAATCAGTTCATCGGTATTAACACCCACTATAAGATAATCGCAGCGTGCTTTTGCATTTTTTATTAAATTAAGATGTCCGATATGAAACATATCAAACGCTCCGGCTGTAAATCCAACTATCTTTCCCATTTACTTTACCTAAAAAGCCCCACATGTCAGTGTGGGGCTTTTAATTCCTTAATAAATACTTTAGCAACTGACAAAATCCGTTTCATCCTGTACTACTCGTATATTATATCGTATTATACCTTGAAAATCTTTAGTTTTTTTAATAACTATCATCCTTGCAGGCTTTAAATATTTTCTCACCACATTTGTTAATAATGCCGGAGTCACATCTGCTATCCGTTCCATTCGAAATGTTTTCAAACAGATATTCACTTAATGACAGATTATCATGCTCGTAAAGCTGATCCTGTGTTATTATATTTTCTTTTCTGACATGTATATTTTCCTCAATTCTTATCGGGATGACCTTGTTTGTCTTTTTATCTAAATCAATCAGAACAAAGCTTTGATTATATGCAGAAATCAGAACCAGCATATTTTTGTTTGTTCTTGCTGCTTCATATCTTGTATCTGCCCTCCTAAAATATGGTGATTCAAACCCGGATTCATCATACGGAAGAGAATAATCCACTTCAGAAATCTTTCCGTTTTCTTTATCAAGAGAGTATATATGATTTGCGTGAAGAGGAATAAGTAAAATCTCGCTTCCGTTATCTATAATATTTTTAAACGGAATCTGCCCCCGTTCAAATCCTTCAGGGAATTCACTATACTCGGTAACCTCATTATTCTCTCTATTCCACCTTATAACACTCGGGCTGTCGGGCATAATCATCCAATTATATTTATCATCTGCACACATTCCTCTGAAAGAATAGGACTCTGCTCCGACTTTACTTATGTTGTAAGCACAGGTATCCATATTAAAAGTTATTACCTTATTACATACAAGTGAACCTAAATACAACATATTATTATGTACACAGGTTCCCCACATATATGGATTTCCTACAGGCGGTATGTCTTTATTTACAGTGGAAACTGCCGCATAAAAATATTCAAACTCACCTTTTACAATATCATAACATACTATTGCGGGATATTTTATCGGAGTCATATATATTCTGTTCTTATGCAAAAAGATTCTTCCAAAGCTCGCTCCGTCATTTTCTTCTTTAAAGCTTTTTTCTGTAAATGTATTGTTGTTAATATCATATATATAAATTGAATTGGCAAAATACGGAGCAATATACAATTTACCATCATGGTGTAAAATATTAATATATCTTACTTTTCCGCAAAATCCTGTACTACAGGTATTTGGAATCCTGTTAACCACTCTTATAATACAATCATTTGTGTTCATTTTACATAAAAATTGATTTTTATGTGTTACAAACCATATATCATCTCCTACAAAGCAAAAATCAAATGCTCTGTCAGAACATAATTCTTCATATGCCGGCTGATATATCTCATCTTCAGATTGAATAAATCTCGGTTTCCCCAGCACTCTGAACATCTCTACTATTGAAGAAGCTGCATCTCCCACATACAAATCCGCCAACACTACTGCTACATCAGGGTCTCCCGTATGATCAAGTATACCAATACCGCTATTTTCAAATTCCGCAAGAAGATTATGATATCTGTCGAGAAGATCAGGTCGCATGGATTTAAAAGTTCCTTCGAGCAACGGATGCGGCCGCCAGATAGTAACGAAATTACTGAACTCCTGTCTCTTCATTACCTTAATAAATTCTTCAATTTTATCAAGTCTCTTTTCGCCTTTATTTAATATTTCAGTAATGCTCGTATTGTAAAAGATAATCTTTTTATCTTGAAGTTTAGTTCTCCAGCTTTCAGGAATGTTAAGTTCATCCCTATGTGCGCAGAGCCAATGAAGTCTTTCCTCCTTTGGCGAACCAAGTGCCAAAAGCTTATGTCTCGGAATTACCGGATCAATATCATCAAACATCTTTTCATTGTTCAAAATTATTTTATCCGCGTAAAGATAAGCAGGCAGAATGCTATGCAGTTTAGGCATATGTTCCTTCAGAATAAAATAAGGAATATATACAAGCATAGGAGTAAACTTCTTAAGCTCTCTGCTGTAATAATCAGGATGTACACTGCTTACATGATTACAATTATCATACGGATTGTGAATAAAAATAATATCCGGACAATGTTTTGCAAGTGCGAATTCGGTATAATGTGTAATTGTAACATACTCCGGGAAAAGTGAATCTTCACAAATCCAATCTCCAAACCTGTCATCTGAATCTTTCTCGCAGAACGGAATCGGAACAACATAGACTTTACAATCTTTGTCTTCTACAGCCGCTCTCCACACCGTATCCATACAATCCCACATACCGGCCTTATATGGCATAAATACCACTTCATATGTCTGTCTGAAATTCTGTATATCTTTTTGGATATTTTCCAATAACCCATTAAGTATATTTACACCATCTGTCACAGATACCTGTGACTCACTTATTTTCCACAATTCTTCGCAATACTGTTCCAATAACCTTACGGTATCACAATCCTCTCCCTCTGAGTCCTCAATACTATTACCTATCTCAATTGCTGCAGCCTGTTCATCCGAAAGAAATGTCTTAAGTTCAGACTCCGGAATAAAAGCCATGGCATTATTAGCTTTCATCAAAGTGTCCATCAGACTGTTCAACTGTTTCTTCAACATTTTACGCATAAAACAACCCTCTTACTTAAGATATTTTTCAGGTACATTGGTAAAAAAATCAGTAACTCCAAGACATGCATAACGATTCAAATCAGTTTCTTTATCAGGCTTATCCTGTCCATAAAAAGGTTCTTTGTTATTCCATGCCCTGACTGCGATACCATTAAGTTTTTCTCTGAAGTTTATATTGATATCAAGTCCATTGATACCGGGATGAACCGCATCAGCTTTATATTTGCTCATGTTGGCAAGCCCTTGATGAATATCTACCGACAGAACAGCTGTCCTGGCACTTGCATCAAGTTCTTTGATAAGTCCCATTGATTCCGGAAGGAATGAAGAATAAATAACATATTTCTCAAGTCCATATTCTTTTGTCAATGCAAGAATCTTCTTTTCCATTCCTTCATATCTTATCTTGCTGTTTTTTAATTCTATATTTATTAACAGGTTATTATTTTCACAATATGGTTTCAGAAGTTTAAAAACTTCATGTATTGACGGAATTCCCATGTCATGCAGTTTCTTATAAGGAAAATCCCTTACATTTCCGTCCACTCCCATGGTCCTGCTAAGAGTTTCATCATGAATGACTACGATTTCTCCATCCAAAGAGAGTTGAATATCGAGTTCGATTCCGGTAATTCCCGAAAGTTCTGCAGCAGCTTTAAATGCCGCCAAAGTATTTTCAGGATATGCCTTACTACATCCTCTGTGTGCCCATACCTTTGGTTTAATAACCGATGGTTGCTTTCTGCACCCGGAAATCTTTTCTATCTGACGAGCCATCCAGATACATTCAGTTTCAGTTAATGAGATTTCTGTTTCCCCATTTATTCTGTCTATAAATTCCTTTATCTCATATCTGAGAGCCGTACCTTCAAGTTCACAGTCAAACACCTCTGTCTGCGCAGGATTTTCATGTCTGACTTCAATATGCCTTGGAGACCACCACGGAGATCTGACTTGGATATACCCTTCACTTCCGGCAATAATCAGTTCACCCTCAGATTTAACTCCAATACCTGTTTTGACAGTTGCCATTGCATCGGCATACCCGAATGTAGCCTTACAATATGAATCCACACCCGATGCAGCTTCTATTAAATTGACCTTAACATCCAAATTACTTGTTCCGAGTATTTTGACAACCGGCAGAAGACAATAACTTCCCAACTCCGTAAAACTTCCCCCGTGCTCACTCCACACCTCTCTCGTATCAGAAGGCGTAAGCTTGGTAAAACATGCTTCCACATCATATACTTTCCCTATTAATCCTGAATCTATTATTTCCAAAATCTTCTTAAATCCCGGAGTATAAGCTGTTTTTACAGCCTCCATAAGCACAAGATTCTTACTCTTCGCCAATTCAAAAGCTTCTCTTGCATCTTTTTCCATTAAGACAAGCGGCTTTTCACAAAGAACATGCTTTCCGGCATTAAGGCAATCTAATATATATCGTATGTGATACTCATGTGGTGATGCAATATATACTGCGTCTACCTCATCAATAAACTCAGCAAAATTATTTGTTGCCAATAAAAGATTATGTGCTTTCGCATATTCTTTTGCGCTGGACAATCTGGGATTAAACACAGAAACAACCTTTGCATTATCTGCAAAGGTGCTCTCTTCGAAAAATCGATCTGTAATTCTTCCTGTTCCTATAACTCCGATTCGGATGTCTTTCACTGCCAATTTTGTTCCTTTTTCCTTTTGTTCATAAACTGTTCAACAATTCCTGCCATTGCAATTGATTCTTCTGCTGTTAATCTATACTCATTTTTGTTGGTTCCGTTTATTTTGGTTATAAATTCGTTAATTTCATAACGAAGTCCGTCCCCTTTAAATTCAGGTTCGTAGACCTCAATCTTATTCGGGTCCTCATATCTGACCTCAAATCTTCTTGTGAGCCACCATGGTGATTGAGCCAGAATATATCCTTTGGTTCCTGCAATTACAAGCTGACCCTCTGACTTAACTCCAACCCCGGTTTTGGCCATGGCCAGTCCGTTTTGATAGCACAGCTGAATTTTGGTATACAAATCAACACCATTATCGCCATATATGCTATTAATCTGAACTTCTTTGTAATCCATTCCAAGCAGCTTAATTATAGGCAAAAGAGGATATCCTCCGAACTCCAGGAAAGCACCTCCGTATCTTGCATCTGCTACTTCTCTTAATCCCGGATTGGTAATACGGGAAAAGCAGGCTTCAACATCCTTTATCTCACCGATTTTGCCACTTTTTGCAATCGCCAGCATTTGTTGAAAACCGGGACAGTATGCCGCTTTAACGCCTTCCATCAGAACTAAGTTTTTGGAATGTGCATACTTATAAAGTTCAATCGCTTCCTCCCTGGTAAATGAAAGCGGTTTCTCACACAATACATGTTTGCCATATGAAAGTGCTTGTTTGGCGTAATCATAATGTGTTTCGCTTGGTGATGCAATATACACTGCATCCACCTTTTCCAGAAATTCTTCATATTTCTCTGTGAAGCACTCTAATTCGTGCTTTTTGCCGAAAATCTCTGCACTTTCTTTTATAGGATTGTATGCACATCTGATATTAAGTCCCGAAACATATTTTGATTCATCTATAAATCTCGGAGCTACTCTTCCTGTACCCACAATTCCTATTCTAATAATCGGGAAACGGCTTTTTCTCAAATATGTAGAAGATATATTCGGCGTTCTCGGAAGATAAATAACATCACAATAGTCCTTCAGGGAATCAAAATGTCCGGTCCAATCAGAACCCACGGTAAAAACATCTATATTATACTTTTGAATATCCTCAACTTTCTGTCCGGCATGATCTTCAACAATTATTTCATCTGCGAAACCCGTTTTCCTGACATTATCAATGCGTTCTATGATTGAATCAACAACATTTACCTTACCTCTTGCTTCATCGAAATGTTCAGTTGTAATGCCCACAATCAGATAATCTCCAAGCTCTTTTGCTCGCTTTAATAAATTGTAGTGTCCCTCATGAAACAAATCAAAAGTCCCATAAGTTATTACCTTCTTCATTCGTTCTTCCTCCCGAACAGGAATATACTTATCTTCCCCTGCACCGAATCTGGTAAAAAAAAGTTCTTTTTCTGATATTGTTAAAATATCCCACAAATCCTGTGTAACCGTTTCTAATTGCCTGTAATATGTAACTGACCTATTCGGTTTTTTATCCGTAAAATATTCACACTTATTACATCCCAACGAAACAATCGGAAATCTTCTGCGTGTATATATCTGATCTGCATGATTATGTCCATGAATCCACGCCAGAACACTTGTTAAACCATGCTTTTTTTGAAACGCCTCAACCAGTTCAACCATCTTTGTACCATTTCTGATTACATCAGACCAGTAATGGATTTCAGCAAGAGGCGGAACATGACTAAAAATCAAAATCTTGTAATCATTCGGAACTTTCTTAAGTTCATTTTCAAACCAATTTACCTCTTCATCCGAAAATCCATATCTTTCATGCTCCCGATAATCAAATGAGCTTAAAAAGAACATTCTGATTTTCTGTTCTTCAATATCGGAAGAATAAAAAAGCGAAGTTTCATATAGTTCCTGCTGTCTCTTATCATCATATGTATCAGGATTGCTTCGAAAATAATTTGAATCATGGTTACCAAGCACAATATAAAGAGGAAGTCCAAGCGATTTCAAATCCGATTTCATTATATCCACATACTTAGCATTTATCGCCCCCGAAATCATCCCATCGATAAAATCTCCAAGATGAATAATCCCATCAATCTCTGTTTGTGCAACGACTTTTCTAATGTTATCAATTGTATCATCCCATGTTCCGTTTACAGTATAATGAGAATCTGTCAATATAATATATTTACTGCCCGTCAGTGAATTAACAGAATCTATTGTTCTGCTGATTTCTTCCGTGAAACAAGGATTAGGAATAAATTTTTTCCCCTGACCATCAAACCGCATCAAATTGTTAATAACAATTTCATCTTCTTTTGAAAGCCCATATCCATCGCTTCTTCGTACGATAATTCGAAAATAGCAGTCTTTCTCAAATATATATGTGTCGGTTCTGTAAGAATTTTCTGTAAGGTCATTATTGTAATTAACCCATTTTTCTTCAACCTCATAATCATATGTATATATATACTGCTCAGGTCTTTCCGTTTCGTATGTGGCAACAGCAAACTCATATTCATCATTGTCTTCCAATGAAAAGCATTCTCCTTTATTCGCCCAATACAAATCCAATGTGGAAAATCTGTCTTTGCACCCTCTTTCCACCAATCCGGTGCATGGCGAAACGCTATATCCGATTATTCCCTTTAACCTACTACTTTTCACACCAGACCTCATAATTATGTATTCCAAGCTGATTCAGCTGTTTAATTGCCGAGTCATAATCTTTAATAGCCACTATCACCTTATAAGAACGATTCTGTTCCAGTTTCAAAATATCCTCCGGTTTATACACCGGAATTCCTTCTATCCTGGTAAGATGCTTTTCATCTGAATTATCAAGAAATCCTTCTATCTTATACTCCTGACTATTTGCAAGTCTCTGTCCCCTTACTCCGGCACCAAAAACATATGTCACAGTATCAATATCTTCTCTAAGCTTAGTTGAGCTTACACCTTCTGTGTACGGAAAAAAAACAATGTCTGATCCTACTGCCCTAAGTTCCTGTCTTTCTCTGTCCCAATCATGTTCATGATCACTTCCTGAGAAATATGCATCGTAATGATATAACTTCCATGCATCCATCTTAACCGTATTGTCAAAATCCACTTTGACAACTTCATCTACACCATGTATAGCGGCAACAATGGCAGCCCTTTCTTCATAAGGAATTACCGGCTTATGCTTCTTAAAATGCTGTACCAGTTCATCCGACAATACACCTGCTATCAGATATTCACTCTGTTCCTTACATCTGTTAATTAAATTCAAATGACCGATATGAAACATATCATACACACCCGGAACATATCCTATTTTGTATTTCTTGGCAGTGCTCATTTATCCTCCAACATCTCGTAAACAACTTCATTAATACTAATATTGTATCGTCAATAATCCCATCTTATATAACCTTTCAAGGCATCAAACTTCACATTACATACCTATTATTTATGTTTCTTTTTCTTTGCCACAAGGCATATGACTACAACAAGAACCGCCACCACAACAACAGCAGAAATTACAATGAAGATAATTTTGTAATCAGGTCCGTTATCTTCACTCTTTTCTGTATCAGTGGTCTTCTCCGTCTCGCTTACAGTCTCACCTGTAGTCTCAGTCTCGCTTTCTGTTTCCGACTCGGTTTCCGTTTCCGTCTCGCTTTCAGTTTCTGTCTCGCTTTCTGCCTCAGTCTCCTCAGAAGTCTCCGGAGTGGAATCCGGCAATTTGGCAAATGTTATGAAATGGGATTTGGCATAAGTTTCCGCCACACTTCCTTCATGTCCATACATAGTAAGAAAATTGCAGGCAAAAAAGGCATCCTCACCTATATCCGTTACGCCATCCGGAATTTCTATACTTCTAAGGCCCACACAATTATAGAAAGCCTCCTGACCTATGCTTGTCATGCTTTCCGGAATGTTAATATCACTTAAACTCTTACAATTCATAAACGCATAAACATCAATACAGGTTACACCCTCCGGAATTACTACAGTGCTTAAGCTTATGCAATCCCCGAACACATGATTACCTATAGTGGTAACTCCTTTAGGGATTTGTACCTCGGTTAAGCTTTCACAGCTTGCGAAGGCAGAATCACCTATACTTGTTACACTGTCCGGTATAACAACACGCTCCAGATTGAAAGCACAATAAAATGTAAATTCATCAATGCTTGTCACACCGTCCGGAATAATTATACTTCTAACAGATTTGATATTACTGCTTCCTGTAAGATTCTGTCTTATCTCAGTAACCTGATACCCGTCTATGTTGTCAGGCAAGGTAATATCAGTTTCAGCTCCATAGTAACCTATAACTGCCGCATTCCCGTCATCGGTAATTACATACTCCCAGTCACCACTTTTTATTCCGCCCTCATCCGCTTTAACTGTAACAGGAAATAAAACTGCAATAATAAAGCAGAATAAAAAAGGCAATGCTTTAAATGTTATTTTCCTCATATATCCGTCTCCTTTGTTATGTTATTCAAGACTCGTACCGTAACATTTGCCTCTTTTTAGATTCTACCATATTATTGCAGTCTTTGCACTAAAGATTTTGTTATCTGAATATACATCCAATCTTTTTATTCAGTTTTTTTAACCGGTCTTACATATTTCCAGAACCGCTTGCAGTCATGATAAAAATAGAAAACCCTGCCGAAAGCGGTGTCAAGCTCATATCCGCTTTCCTCATAATCAAATTCTTTCATCGCTTTCTCAATTTTGGCTTCCACGATGGAATTTTCAGTTTCATAATTAAATGCTCCGTGTTCAAAAACAATGTATTCTCCTTCCGGAACATCCATTATCTGCATCTGCGGCGGGATTTCACCATCATAATCTGCCGGAAGTCTGACTCCATATGCTTCTGCAAGAGGAATTCCCCAGCTGCAAATCCTGCCTGCCGGTTCGTTAATAAATGCCATAAGCTGACCGCTGCCGCTGTCATTTTCATCTCCGCCCACATCATCCAGCTTTCCTTTAATGCCATCAAGCAGTCCGCAGATAGTTTCACAATCCTGTCCGGGAATAAGACTTTGCTTCTGCCAGAAGTCCCAATACCCTATGCTTTCATAATTTCTTATGTGCAAAAACTTATGTGCGGGAATCGTCACAAAATAAGTCTTTACACCTTCGGTTGATTTTGCCATACCTGATCCTCCAATACCTAAAAGATAACAGTCAAAAGGCTTAATTATTGTACGAAGCACAACAGGTATAGGATTTTTGCGATACTCGCTTGGTGTAATACCATATGCCTCTTTAAATGCACGGGAAAATGCTTCATGGGAAGAAAAGCCGTATTTTAATGCAATATCCAGAATACCGGTCTGTGTATCCCTGATATCTTTCAGGGAAAAAGCCAGCTTTCTGTAACGCAGATAATCTCTCAACCGCATTCCTGAAATCTCTCTAAATTTCCTTGAAACATAAAATTCAGAATATCCCAGCTTGCCGGCAAGTTTACATAATGTTGCCGATTCGTTGTTCCGGTTCTTTATACAGCAGTCAATCTCATGAACTATTTTCTGAATATTTTCATACCACTCGTACATCTTTTTCCTCGCTTCAACTGTTCTTCCTATATTGTAAAGAATCCGAACGGTCTTTGCTTGATTTAACTTGCTATATTTCCTACTCGATTTTATAGCCTTTTTTGCGGTTACGAGCATTTCATCTTATTTCTGTTTTTTAATCGTAGTCTTTGGGCTCGGACTACGAGCAAAAACACGAAAATTCCATTTTTAATCGTAGTCCCGGGGCTCGGGCTACGAGCAAAAACACGAAAATTCCATTTTTAATCGTAATCCCGGGGCTCCTACTACGAGCAAAAACACGAAAATTCCATTTTTAATCGTAATCCCAGAGCTCGGGCTACGAGCAAAAACACGAAAATTCCATTTTTAATCGTAATCCCAGGGCTCCTACTACGAGCAAAAATCCGAAAATTCCATTTTTAATCGTAATCCCGAGGCTCGGGCTACGAGCAAAAACACGAAAATTCCATTTTTAATCGTAATCCCGGGGCTCTACTACGAGCAAAAAAGCCAAAATCCCACTTCATCATCGTAATCCCCGGGCTTTCCTTACCACCCCGCGAGCGTAGCGAGGGGGCTTACCTTACCACCCCGCGAGCGTAGCGAGGGGGCTTTCCTTACCTACGAAAAAATTAATAATTTAATGCGATTTCCTTCAGATAATCTTTCATCCGAGCCACCACATCATCAGGAGCAACAATCTTCACATCCCGGCCCAGTCCGAAAATCCATCCCAAAAACTGATTGCTTACCGCCACAGAAACCATAGTACGGGAATGGCAGGAATCTACTTTCTGGAAATTAATATCTTTGCCAAACCTGTCAATAAAAATGCCGCATTTCTCATTTGGAAATTCCAGTATAACAGACTTGGTTTCACCGCCATACATGCCAAAACTCTGCTTGGCGTATGCAGCCAGATCAATTTTCGGAAACTCGTTTTTACCATCCCGTCTGCTGTCAGCGGGAGAAATATTAATCATTTTATCCACACGGTAATGTTTGATTTTGCCGGCATCGGAATCATAACCGATAAGATAGTAATTCTCGTCATCCCAGGTTAATGCCCATGGGCTTACTTCATAATATTTTCCTTCATGTTTTGGAACGAGTTCTTTCCGGATATTCCACTCACAGTATTGAAAACGGATTTTTTTATCCTCTGCAATTGCATTATGTATTGAATCCACCGAATAATAGATGCTCTCATTCATCGTTTTAATGCGTCCGTGCACATACACCTGGCGCTGTAGCTGCTTTGCATTGTTTTCACTGACAAACATTTTGATTTTCTTAATCAGCTCATTGGATTTTTTCTCGGTAATAAACTTGGATGACTGGATGGCATCAATTAAAAGCTTAATTTCTGCCAGTTCAAAATACCTCTTTCCTACATGATATCCGTAATTCCGTCCCCTCTGCCCGCCGATAACTTCCACATCAAATTTTTCAAAATCCGCAAAATCACTATATATACTTTTGCGTTCTGCGGTTACATCATATTTGGCCAGCTCATTAACAATTTCCGACATTGAGATAGAATGCTCATCATCTGTCTTTTCCAGCATTATTTTCAACAAATACAGAAACTTAAGCTTCTGATTGGTTCCTTTGGACATATAATACCCCCCTTAAACTGTTTTATCACACCATGCATTTTCTGAAATATACAAAAATTTGAACAGGTCTCTTATTTTCCAACCTCTTTTACAAGCGAAGTGAGTTCAACTTTATTTTTGGTATTTGTTTTCTTTAATATGTTTCTGATATGGAATTTGACCGTATTTTCCGATATGTACATTTTTTCGGATATCTGAATATTGGTCATCCCCTGCAAAATTAAATGCATTACCTCACTTTCTCTGCCGGATATATTGTAGTCCTTTATAATTGCAGCAATCTTCTCATCTTCTGAGAGTTCATTTTCCATCTGTTCAAAATAAATTTTATTGTAAGATTTAAAGAAAAGAAGCAAAGTTACTGCATAGCAAACTGATGATACTGCAACAAGAATAATTGTATTATCCCCTGCCATTATTCCTCCATAGTAACCTATTGCATCTCCAATTCTGCCAAAGCAAAGGCCAAAAGCAGAAATGTAAATATACTTCATATCATTTGCAATATCACAAAATAAAACCGTTCTGTATACAACAAAGAATCCCGTGAATACATAGGCAATAATCCACAGCAGAATGCTTACATTAACCGAACCTGCAAGTGCAATCATCGCAAACGGGAATACCAAAGAAACAATACAGCTTATCGCTCCATACTTTCTGTTTTTGTCGCATATTATTCCTGCCACTATAAGTCCTATCGCATAAAACGCTCTGGATAATTCCAGATTTACACCGGAAGAAATATCTGCCGACGGAAAGAAAAAGCCCATGGATTTTACCAGACTTAGCATAAGAATCGTTGCTCCGCATAAAAATATGCCTTTATTCCTGATATTATCAGGGGTAATACCGGTTTGGGAAGACATGATACATTTAATCTGTCCCTTACTCAAGAGCACTGTAACTATTGTTATCAATACTAAAACAAAATACACATAAATTATATTGTCATTCTTAAGGAAATTATTGTTGTCTATTTTGGATATCAGATATGAACAAATACTTGCTATTCCGTAACCTATTCCGAAGGTTATTCCCCTTTTGTTCCAGTCGACCTCGTTTGCAAGTCTGATTAAGTAGTGGGTAGCAACAACTCCATGCATAAAATTCATACAATATCCAAATATTAAAACTGCAGGAAGTCCCTGTGCAAAAATTGCTGCGGCTATAAACACAAAGTCAGTAACCATTGTTATTATAAATGCTTTATTTCCGGCAAACTTTTCGTGGTTTTTTCTCAATAATACAGAGTATACGCCTATTCCCAATGCCTGAAAAATATAACCTACAACCTCTGACAGAATATCCGCATTATATAATGATGTATAACGCATTAGATTATATAGCCAGGATAAATATCCTGATGATGTCCACAAAAAGCACAACCCTATGACTATTATATTTCTAATTGTTCTACTGTATTTTATCTTCTGCATTTTTCACTTACGCCTTTACATAGTTGTATTAATAATAATCCTTATTTTTTGATTATACATCATTTTAATATAAAAAAAAAGCGCCCGGAAAATTTCCCGGACGCCTAATCTTATTTTTTAGTTTTCAATTTGTTTCTTACGAATTGATATTGTCATCAAACCGACGGCTGCAATAATAAATATCGCTGCCACTACCACATTAAAGTTATCGCCCGCTCCAATATCATCTTTCGATTCATTATCATCGCCCGGTTCGCTGCCACCGTTTGCATTAATTGTTACACCGGTACTTGCACTTCCGTCAACCCAGTTAACCGTTACCGTGTGTTCTCCTACTGACAGCTTGTCCATGTACTCCTTTTTAAGTTCAACAATGGTACTTCCACTATTGGCTGTGTAATTTTCTGCTGCAATAACTGTTCCGTCCACTTCAACAGACTCAAACTTTGCAAAGTCTGCATCTGCCGTAAGCTTAAGCGAATCATCCTTACCAATTGTATATGTCTGGCCACATGATTCTTCCGTGAAACTATAATCTTTCATTTCCAGAAAAGCTAAGTATCCGCCGTAACCAAATAAATCATGAGCTCCACCAGTCAAATCCAGACCACTTTCTACATTCAGACAATCAAAGGTTACCTTACCGTCTTCACATAATCCTAAATATACAAATTCGTTATTTGTAAAATCATACTTATATACCTTAGCTATATCCATACCGCTTGGAATATCTACGGTTATTTTGGCCGAAAGTTCCCTACTTTCTCCATATGCCAGAGTAATGCTAAAATTAGAAAAAAGATAAATATCATCAAACTCATATTCCGGTGCAATATATTCCGGATAATTTTCTGTCATATCACTGTTCGAAAATCCTTTTACAACATATATACTATCACCATAAAAGCCTCCATCCTCAAAAATCTCTAATGGAGTTTGATACAAATTTACAGTTTCTGAAAGCTTTATTATCGCTTCACCTTCGAATTGTATATCTTCACCATCAAATAGACAACACGGTAATGTAACGGTATCTGTAGTTTTTGCGGCTACCAGTTTAAAGTATTTCGTGGTATTCCGGTATGGTGGGTCATCTATATCTTTATCCTGATTTTTAACAACTATCCAACTATCATATCCTTCTACGGAATCAAGCGTTATTTCATGGTCAAAGGTTGCGCTGGCGTTGACAGTTTCCGTAAAAATACCGTTGCTATAGAAGTCTTTTACAATACAGGTGTTTTCTTCAAATGTAATTACATCTCCCGGATATAATTTTGTTCCTACAGTAAGTTCCGCCCGTTCATATTCGTTTGGCGCTGCGTATACTTCCTTATGCGGCATTACAGATATTGTTCCCAAAATCATCGCAACAGCTATTGCGGTCCCAAGAACAGACTTTATTATTTTTTTCATAGACATACCTCCATATCCTTATGTAATTTAAATTCATTTTTATAAAATATATTTAAATTTACAAGGTTAGTTTTGGGGTAGTTTTAATGATATTGGGTTGTTTACACGCGTAGCTTTTTTGTTTAGCATATTTTGCGTAACATTTAATTATAGAAACATGAATTATAATGCTTTTTTATATAATCTTACGATGTCTTCTTTTCTTGAACTTCTCGGATTAACTGCAATATTTCCGCTCTTCATGGCATCATCTGCCATAGCGTCAATCTTGTCTTCCGTAACTCCAACGGCACTGAGTGATGCCGGTATGCCCAGCGAATCATTTAATTCCCTGATTTCATCCACCAACATTAATGGATCAAAATCTTCTTTCCCGATAGAGGTCTTGGCAATATAGTTATATATTTTATGATACTTGCCATTGTCCGCCAAAGCGTTGTATTCCACAATTACCGGAAGAATAATTGCATTTGCAGTTCCATGTGCCACATTGAAGTATGCACTGACAGGATGGCTCATGGCATGTACATTTCCAAGACGTGCCCATGAAAACGCAATTCCCGCAAACAGGGAACCAACAAGCATTGCTTCTCCGGCTTCAACGTTACCACGGTTTGCAACATATTTACGGATATTGCTTCCTATAAGCTCCAGTGCCTTCTCAGCCATTGCATCGGAAAATGGAGATGCTGCTGTTGAAATATATGCCTCTAAAGCATGAATCATTGCATCAATACCGCATGATGCCGCAACTGATGCCGGTGCTGTTGTAATAAGTTCTGCATCAAGAATAGCATAAGCAGGTAAAAGCTTGTAGCTGAAAACCGTAAGCTTGTAATTTCTGCTATGATCGGTTATTACTGAGAATGCCGTTACTTCAGAGCCCGTTCCTGCAGTAGTAGGTATTGCTATAAGCGGGACAATGTCTCCCAGAACCTTTCCGCCACCTTCATATTCTGTAATACTTCCGCCATATTTGGCCAGAACACCTACAGCCTTTGCCACATCCATGGAAGAACCGCCACCGAGTGCAACTATGAAATCTGCACCGCTTGCTTTAAATCCTTCGGTTGCTTTTTCTACAGTCTCTACAGACGGATTAGCTTCTGTTTCTGTGAAAGCATCAACCTTCATGCCTGCTGCTTCAAGTGCATCAACGCATACCTTTACAATTCCGATTTTCGCAAGTGTCGGATCTGAAATTATATAAGCATGCTTTCCGCCTAACTCTTTTCCTAATTCAGGAAGTCTTTTGATACTTCCTTTTCCAACCACAATATTCTGTGGCACAGAAAATGTAAAGCTATTCATATTATTTATCCTCTTTTCCTTATCCTAATGCTTCAACTGATTCCTTAATAATTTCAAATGCCTTATCGCAATCAGCTTCTGTAATAATAAGTGGTGGAATCATACGGATTGTATGGGCTCCGATTGCTGTAATAAGAAGATGTCTGTGGAGAGCCTCGTGCTTAACATCAACACCACTGATTGTATCGTCAAATTCAACACCAACCAAAAGCCCCTGATGTCTAACCTCCTTAACATGAGGAAGTGTCTCTAACTTGGCTGCAAAGTAATCTCCGACCTTTTTTGCATTGCCTGCAAGGTCACGGTCCAATAACTCATTAACCTCAGCAAGTGCAGCTGCACAGCTTACAGGATGACCACCAAATGTTGTACCATGTGAACCGGCTGTAAATGCTTTTGCAACCTCTTTGGTTGCACATATAGCTCCGATTGGCATACCGCCACCGAGAGCTTTTGCCATGGATACGATATCCGGTTTAATTCCGTAATGCATAAAGGACATGACCTCACCTGTTCTGCACCAGCCTGTCTGAACCTCATCGATAAGAAGAAGCATACCCTTCTCATCACAGAATTCTCTTAAGCCCTTCATGAATTCCATTGTTGCAGGATGAACACCACCCTCTCCCTGAACAGGCTCTAACATAATTGCGATTGTATTCTCTGTACATGCATTCTTAAATGCCTCAAGATCATTGTATGGTGCATATGAGAATCCGTATGTCATAGGTCCGAAACCAACCTGGCATCCGTTACCCGGCTGACCTGTAGCTGACATAGCGCCGAATGTTCTTCCGTGGAAGCCCATCTTAGCAGTAACGATATGATACTTGTTAGGACCATACTTCTCAATACCATACTTTCTTGCCATCTTAATCATAGCTTCATTTGCTTCTGTACCTGAGTTCTGGAAAAAAATCTTATCCATTCCGATTGTTTCACAAATCTTTTCAGCAAGAAGTGCCTGTGGAATTGTGTATGGGTAGTTGAATGTATGCATAATGTCTGCAACCTGATCCTGTACTGCCTTTACTACCTTTTCATTACAGTTTCCTGCTGAGTTAACTGCAATCCCTGCATAAAAATCAAGATAAGGAGTTCCGTTCTCATCATATATGTACTGATCTTTTGCAGTTTCTGCCAAAAAATCAAATCGTTCATAAGTCTCAATCATATACTTCTGAACCTTGTCTTTAATGTCCTGTGCTGTTAAGCCTGTGTCTTTTAATCTCATTTTATATCCTCCTAAAAATATATAAAATATTATTTATATTTCTCTGGTTGCCTCCTTCAGCCAATTTTTTTCTTCATCATTAAGGTACGGTGAGATCTTCTCAAATACCTGTCTGTGGTATTCATTAAGCCTGTCTCTGTCAATCTGCTGTAAAGAATCAAAATCTATGGCATCAAGGTCTATAGGAACCATGGTAAGATTCTCAAATTTCATAAACTTTCCGTATTCGGTTTCCTTGTCTTTCACGCAGACAATCATGTTTTCAGTCCTGATACCGTATTTTCCCTCCAGATAAAAGCCCGGTTCATTTGAGGTTATCATGCCCTCTTCCAATACTGCACTGTCAAATCTCTCAGGAACAATTTTCCATCTGAATCCGTTAGGCTCTTCATGGACATTCAGATAATATCCCACACCATGTCCGGTTCCATGATTGTAGTCAAGTCCCATCTCCCACAACGGAACTCTTGCCAGATAATCAAGATTAACACCCCTGACACCATACAGGAATTTTGCGGCGGCAAGATTTAAATGTCCTCTTAAGACAGCGGTAAAATGTTTTTTCTGTTCATCGGAACATGGTCCCAGCGCAACAGTTCTTGTAATGTCAGTTGTTCCTTCAAGGTACTGTCCACCTGTATCAAATAAAACAAAGCCTTCCGGAAGAAGTTCCGTGTCGCTCTCCTCTGTCGGTGAGTAATGGCACATTGCCGCATTTGCACCATATGCCACAATAGGTTCAAAGCTTGGTCCCATATAATTTTCGCCCTGTTCCCTAAGACTCTCAAGATATCCGGCAGCGCTAAGCTCTGTAATCTTCATCTTTCCGATATTCTTTTTAAGCCAGTACATAAATCTGGTTACGGCAACTCCGTCTTTTATATGTGCAATTCTCTCATTCTCGACTTCAGTACTGTTTTTTATTGCCTTTGGAAGCAGTGTCAGATTTATCTCATTGATTACCTTTACATTCTCAGGAATATTCTTTACCATGGCGTAATTCGCCCTTTTGGCATCAATGATAACAGTCTTGTCCCAAGGTATGTTCTTTATATCCTCATATATGTCATTATATGGTTTTAGTGTCACACCATCTTTGGATAATTCCGCCATAACCTCTTTGGTAAAAGCTTCTTCCTGTCCATAGATAAGTGCCTCACTCTCCGTTAAAACAGCATATGACAGAACAACGGGATTGCATTTCACATCATTTCCCCTGATATTAAAAAGCCAGGCTATATCATCAAGTGACGGAATGATATATATGTCAGCTTTCTTTTCTCTCATCAATCCGCGGATTTGGGCAAGTTTATCGGCTCTTGATCGACCACAGTATTTTACATCCAGAATCTTAACCTGCTCCTTGGAAAGTTCCGGCCTGTCTGTCCATATCTCACCAATCAAATCCTTATCGTACACTATTGATACGCCTTTTTCTTCCAATGTTTTCTCAAGATCGGATGCATATTCGGAAGTAACACACCTTCCGTCAAAACCTAACACCTGTCCCCGGGTCATGTTCTTCTCAAGATATTCCTTAATAGTAGGTACATCCGGCTGGCCTGACTTCATAAGTTTTACACCTGTTCCATCAAGTTCTGCTGCCGCCTGAATAAAATATCTTCCGTCCGTCCAGAGTCCGGCCTCTGTCATGGTTATAACGGCAGTTCCCGCCGAGCCCGTAAAGCCTGTAATGTACTTTCTGCACTTAAAATAATCTCCCACATATTCCGAACTGTGGAAATCATTTGTAGTAACCATGTACACATCAATTCCCTCATCTCTCATTACCTGACGAAGTTTTTCAATTCTTTCCTTAACCATAGTCATTTTTTCCTTTCCAAATCACTATTTCTGTTATCAAGCAAAAAACCATACTCCAATGAATCATCATCATCCAATATCCACTCATTGACTCCTGTAATATATGCGCTTCCGGTAATCTTAGGGATTATTCCGGTTCTCCCGTCCATATCCACTTCTTCTATCACTTCTCCCTTAAATATTGAACCTGTAATGCTTTCATAAACAAATTCCTGATTAAGCTTCAATTCGCCTTTAGCATAAAGTGCTGCTAACTTGGCACTGGTTCCGGTTCCGCACGGGGAGCGGTCCGCCTGGGCATCTCCGAAGATGACGCAATTTTTCAGGTCTGCTTTTTCATTCTTAGTATGACTGTAAAATTCCACAAGGTCAACAGTATTTATATTCAGATTCGGGTGGCTTACTTCTATGGTCTCATTAATTTTCTTTAAAAGCTCCATCCCCAGTTCAGTAATCGTTTCTATGTTCTCAATTTCCAGTTCCAGTCCTATTTTTTCCGCATCTACCAATGCAAAAAAAGAACCTCCAAAAGATATGTCAAAAGTAATGCTTCCCCTTCCGGGAATATCAACCGTCTGACTTTCCTTATAGAGAAAGGCCGGAACATTCAGAATACTTACATCTACTGCTTTTTTATTTATTACGTGTACTTTTGTTCTGACTATACCCGACGGTGTATCAAGCACTACTTCCGTATAAGGTTCCTTAGCCTCAACAAGTCCCGTTTCCACCAGCATGGAAGCCGCTCCGATACTGCCATGTCCGCACATATTGAGGCAGCCTCCGCTATCCATAAAAATCACACCGTAATCCGCCTCTTCATGTACCGGTTCAGTCAAAAGTGCTCCGAACATGTCCCTATGTCCCCTGGGCTCTAAAATCAGTGCCTTACGCAGGAAATCGTAATGTTCGATGAGGTAATCCTTCTTTTCCATCATGGTATTACCGGGAAGTTCCGGAAAACCATCATACACAATACGCGTAGGCTCTCCCATGGTATGTGAATCTATAGTCTTTATTTTATAAGCGTATTGTAACACTTTTACACAATTATTCATATTTATCCTCCTTCTTCACCGCGTAGTTTTAAATATTCCGGTGGGAGTTATTGCATTTTTCTGTTGTCAAACAAATATTTATCTCCTATAATATAATAAAAAATTACAGATTTTATTGGGAGATTTTTACTTGGAAATCAATAAATATGCGCTTTTCGCAGATATAGCAGATACGAAAAATTTCACAAAAAGCGGTGAACGCATGGGATACTCGCAATCCGGTGTAAGCCACATCCTTAAAGCCATGGAAACCGAATTTGGCTTTCCTCTTTTTTTGCGTACAAAACAGGGAGTAACACTTACTTCCAATGCAGAGGCAATTCTTCCTTTGGTTCGTCAGCTTTTATCCATAAATGAACAGCTTGAACAGACCATTTCTTCTCTTAACGGATTGGATACCGGTCATTTGAAAATTGCCACTTTTGCCAGCATCTCAAGAAACTGGCTCCCTACAATTATCTATTTCTTCCAAAATGAATATCCCAATATCGAAATCGAACTGCTTGAAGGCGGAACAGATGATATAGTAGGCTGGATAGAAAACAGTATCGTAGACTTTGGTCTTTTAAGTAAACGAAACACCAATTCTCTGGAATGGATTCCTCTGTATGATGACCCTCTCATGGCCATTCTTCCAAAGGATTATCCGGTGTACGGCAGAAAAAGCTTTCCTATTTCGGAGATATCAGATAAACCGTTTATTATCTCAGCCGAAGGAACCGATTATGATATTCACAATGCATTGAAGCAGGCAGGTATTACGCCTGATATCCCTTTTTCTTCAAAAGACGACCACGCAATTGTTTCCATGGTTGCAAATAATCTGGGTATAAGCATTCTCCCACAGCTTGTCATAGAGGGCGTGCAGAACCAGATTTTAGCTCTTCCTTTGGAACCCTTCTATTCGCGTCAGCTTGGTATAGCTCTTCTTTCACAGAACAATCTGTCTCCGGCTGCCAAACGATTCATTCAAAGCTTACAGACTATTTTACCTAATTTGATTTCATAAATACTATATCCGTTTATAAAAAGTCCGGCGAGCCGGACTTTTTCTTTATACATTATGTCTGTACTCGTATGGAAGCACTTTTGTCTGATTATAGCTCGGACAATCACGCACCCACTCAAGAGATTCCTTGATAATTGCTGTCTGCATAGGGATATTATTTGGCTCACCGGCATTTGAACCGATTGGTACATGAGGTGCTGTAATACGAGGAGCACCCTGCTGACGGGCAATCGGAGGCAGTGCAGCGATTACAACACAGCTCATTCCCTCTGCCTCGCAACATCTTGTTACGATTGTTGCCGAACGGTGGCAGGTTCCGCATCCACCTGTACAAAGTACAATATCAACGCCCTGCGCCTTTAATTTTCTTGCGATTTCCGGTCCGGTCTCGTTCATGAATTTTTCTACATTTCCGCCGCCGCCCATGAAAGTATAAGTTTCATCCGCAAGAGAACCGATAAATCCTTCCTCTACCAGTTCATGAAGTCTGTCAATCGGAAACATAGCGTTTACATCTTTGTTAATATCAGAGTTATCAAACCCACCATGTGTTACCATAAGTTCTGACGATGGTGTAGAAAACTCTATCGTACGATATGAGAAATCTCCCGATGTATTAAATGGTGTCTGACTTTTCTTATGAATTCCGCCTGCTGTAATAAATGCGACTTTACATTCGCTTAACGGCTTTTTAAGTTCTGTGAAAACCGGTGCAGGTGTAATCGGTACAAATATTTCAGAAGTCATTCCTTCAACAGTTGTCAATTTCATTTGTTTCTTCCTCCTAAAATTCTTTTATATAAATTCTTTTGGGATATCTCTCTTCCCTATGATTTTCATACAGCTGAAATAAAATTCAACATTCCGGCCCGTCTTAAGTGCTGCAGGTGTGAACACCCATCGTCTTGGCACTGCTACAGTCCCTAAGCCATCAATTATTTCCACTTTTACTGCTGTATCATTTACTTCTGTAATTGTTGCTCCCAACAGGCATGGACTCAATTCAAAATCCCGGTTCATTGCTGCACTGTCATAATCATATGGTGTTTCATTTACCCATAAATAACTGAAATAAAACTGTACCTCATGTCCTATCTCTATTTCTGTATCATCTACGATAAGAGTTTTCGGAACAGTGATAACTCCCAGCCTTCCGTGTAAATGAACCTTTACCATATCTCCGGATATTTCTTTAACAAGTCCTCCCATCAGAACAGGATTGATAGTGTAATCCATTAATGTAAGGTTCCGTTATCCAAAAGTACTGTTTTTGGAAGACCCAGCAATTCATTGTTCTGATTAATAACATCATTATTCCATTTCTTCGGAGCCGGCTTAATCTCAACCCCTGCCATACGGTTCTTTAACATCTGAATTGCACGTGCAGCCACTTCCTTTGTAACGCATGAACATCCGGCAACATTATTCTCAAATCCGCCCTGATCCATATTTTCTTCTACCATGGCAGTTGCATATTCATTTCCTACAACGAGCTGTCCCTGATAAGCACAGAATGATACGCCCACAACCGGTATTCCCCGTTTGCCTGCCTGACCAATATGCTGAATAAAATCAATGTGGTTATTTCCAAATCCTTCTGTTG
>JBJENE010000053.1:0-6968 GCA_051880035.1 Butyrivibrio sp. | reverse complement strand
GGTGGTCTTGGATTTAGAGGTTCAAAGAAATCTACTCCTTATGCAGCTCAGATGGCAGCGGAAACTGCAACTAAGGCAGCTTTAGTTCACGGATTAAAATCAGTAGACGTAATGGTAAAAGGACCTGGTTCAGGTCGTGAAGCAGCAATTCGTGCTCTTCAGGCATGTGGTCTTGAAGTTACAAGCATTAAGGATGTTACTCCGGTTCCACATAATGGATGTCGTCCACCAAAGCGCAGAAGAGTCTAATAGGAGGTGTAATTAAAGTATGGCAGTTAACAGAGTTCCTGTTCTTAAAAGATGCAGATCACTTGGACTTGATCCAGTTTATTTAGGAATAGATAAGAAATCAAAAAGAAAATTAGAGAGAGCCAGCAAAAAGGTAAGTGAGTACGGACTTCAGCTTCGTGAGAAGCAGAAAGCTAAATTTATCTATGGTGTTCTCGAGAAGCCTTTCAGAAATTATTTTGCAAAGGCAGACAGAATGAGCGGAATGACAGGCGATAACCTTATGGCTATGCTTGAGCTCAGACTTGATAATGTTATTTTCAGATTAGGATACGCCAGAACAAGAAAAGAAGCCAGACAGATTGTTGACCATAAGCATGTACTTGTTAATGGCAAGTGTGTAAATATCCCATCTTACCTTGTAAGTGCCGGAGATACAATTGAAATCAAAGAAAAGGCTAAATCATCACAGAGATACAAAGATATTCTTGAAGTTACTGACGGAAGACTTGTACCTGAGTGGCTTGAGGCTGACCATGAGAATCTCAAAGGTTCCATTAAGTCAGTACCTACAAGAGATATGATTGATGTTCCTGTAAACGAAATGCTTATTGTCGAGTTGTATTCTAAATAATAGACGACACCCTCGATGCAGACAAACCCAATAAAAGGAGGGGCTTTTAGTGTTCGAATTTGAAAAACCAAAAATTGAAATCGAAGAAATATCTGAAGACAAAAGATATGGTAGATTTGTAGTAGAACCGCTGGAAAGAGGCTATGGTACAACACTTGGTAATTCACTCAGAAGAATTATGCTTTCTTCACTTCCTGGTTCAGCAGTGAGTCAGGTTAAGATTGAAGGCGTATTACATGAATTCAGTCCGATTCCCGGAGTTAAGGAAGATGTCAGCGACATCATTATGAATATCAAGAATTTAGCAATTAAGAACAACAGCGATTCTAACGAACCTAAGATTGCATATATTGAGTGTGACGGTCGTGAAGGCGTAGTTACAGCTGCTGACATTCAGGCTGATTCAGATATCGAAATTTTGAATCCTGATTTGGTTATTGCTACATTAAACGGTGGTGTAGACTGTAAGTTATTTATGGAACTTACAATTACCAACGGAAGAGGATATGTAAGTTCTGAGAAGAATAAACATGATGATACACCTATCGGTGTTTTATCAATTGACTCTATCTATACACCGGTTGAACGTGTAAATCTGTCAGTACAGAATACACGAGTTGGTCAGGTAACTGATTACGATAAACTTACATTAGAAGTATATACAAACGGTACATTGTCTCCGGATGATGCAGTCAGCCTTGCAGCAAAAGTTCTCAGTGAGCATTTGTCACTTTTCATTGACCTTTCAGAAAGCACCAAGGATATTGATGTTATGGTTGAAAAAGAAGACAATGAAACAGCAAAAGCTCTTGAAATGAACATTGATGAACTTGAACTTTCAGTTCGTTCATATAACTGCTTAAAGAGAGCGGGCATCAATACTGTAGAAGAATTGTGCAACAGAACATCTGAAGATATGATGAAGGTAAGAAACCTTGGACGCAAGTCCCTTGAAGAGGTTCTTGCTAAATTAAAAGAACTTGGATTACAGTTAAATTCAAGTGATGATTAAATATTAGTCAAGTTAGAGTATTTACAAGGAGGAAGCAACAGATGGCAGGTTATAGAAAGCTTGGAAGAACATCCGATCAGAGAAAAGCTTTAATCAGAAACCAGGTAACAGCTTTGCTTTATAACGGTAAAATTGTTACAACTGAAGCCAGAGCTAAAGAAATCCGCAAAGTTGCTGAAGGCTTAATTGCATTGGCAGTTAAAGAAAAAGATAACTTTGAGACAGTTACGGTTACTGCAAGAGTAGCTCGTAAGGATAAAGATGGCAAGAGAGTTAAGGAAGAAGTAAACGGAAAGAAAAAAACCGTTTATGACAGCGTAGAGAAGACAATTAAGAAGGACAATCCTTCAAGAGTTCACGCAAGAAGACAGATGATGAAGGTTCTTTATTCTGTAACAGAGGTTCCTACCGAAGCTGCAGGAAGAAAGAGAAACACAAAGGAAATCAGCGTGGCTGACAAGTTGTTTGATGAAATCGCACCTAAGTATGCAGATCGTAACGGTGGTTACACAAGAATTGTAAAGATTGGCCAGCGTAAAGGTGATGCAGCTATGGAAGTGCTTCTTGAGTTAGTTTAATCAGAAGTAAACAGCTAAACATAAGGACGAATGTTGCCTCGCAGCATTCGTCCGTTTCCATATGTAGGGAAAGGAGAGTCGTATATGAGTATTGTATCAACTGATAATCTTGTGTTTGAATATATCAGGCGTGATGAAGAAGGCAATGTGGAAGCTGTCAACAGGGCAGTTGACAATGTAAATATCGAAGTAAAACAGGGTCAGTTTATTGCAATACTGGGACATAACGGCTCCGGAAAGTCTACTCTGGCAAAGCATATCAATGCGCTTCTTATGCCTACGGAAGGCGCGGTATTTGTTGAAGGAATGGATACCAGAGAAGAGAAAAATACATGGAAAATAAGACAGAATGCAGGAATGGTATTTCAGAATCCGGATAATCAGATTATAGGTACCATTGTTGAAGAGGATGTTGCTTTCGGACCGGAAAATATCGGGGTTCCGACAGAAGAAATCTGGGACCGTGTAGGCAATGCCCTTGAGGCGGTAGGAATGACCGCATACAGGGACTGTTCTCCGAACAAGCTTTCAGGAGGACAGAAACAGCGTGTTGCAATTGCAGGGGTTGTAGCAATGAAGCCAAAATGCATTGTTATGGATGAGCCTACGGCAATGCTTGATCCTACAGGCCGTAAGGAAGTAATTGATACTGTAATGGAACTTAACAGAAAAGAAAAAGTTACGGTAATTCTTATCACTCATTATATGGATGAGGCTGTTAAAGCCGATAAAATTTTTGTTATGGACAAAGGAAAAATTGTTATGGAAGGAAATCCCCGTGAGATTTTTTCACAAGTTGCCCAATTAAAAGAACTAAGACTTGATGTGCCGCAGGCTACAGAACTGGCATATCGGTTATCACAAGCCGGAATTCCGTTGCCAACCGGAATTCTCACATCAGAGGAACTGGTGGAGGAATTATGTCGATTATATTAGATAATGTAAGTTATATATACGGTGAAGGTTCCGGATTTGTAAAAAAAGCATTGAAAAAAATTAATCTTGTCATAGATAAAAATGAATTTATCGGGTTAATCGGGCATACCGGTTCCGGTAAATCCACTCTTACGCAGATTCTTAACGGGCTTTTAAAAGCAACTTCGGGAACTGTGTATTATAACGGACAGGATATTTACGATAAAAATTTCAGTATGAAGACGCTTAGAAGCAAGGTAGGACTTGTATTCCAGTATCCGGAGCATCAGCTTTTCGAAGCGACTGTTTTTAAGGATGTATGCTTCGGGGCCAAAAATCTGGGGCTTACCCAAAAGGAAGCGGAACTCAGGGCTTTTGAGGCACTTGAGTTAGTGGGAATGGATTCGGATTTGTTTTACTGTTCGCCGTTTGAACTTTCGGGTGGACAGAAAAGAAGGGCTGCAATTGCAGGAGTAATAGCAATGAAGCCGGAGGTGCTTATTCTGGATGAACCAACGGCAGGGCTTGATCCAAGAGGTAGGGATGATATCCTGGATATGGTGCAGAATATGCACAATAATACGGGAATGACCGTTATTCTTGTTTCTCACAGCATGGAGGATGTGGCCAAATATGTGGACAGAATCCTTGTGATGAATCAGGGTGAGCTTTTATATGATGATACGCCAAAAGTAATATTCGGACATTATAAAGAACTTGAAAAAATAGGACTTGCAGCTCCGCAGATTACTTATATCATGAATATGCTTAAGAAAAAGGGTATGGATGTGGATGTAACCGCGACGACGGTGGATGAGGGATTTGAAAGTATTTTGAAGGCTTTGCACAGATAACGAAAGGACCAAAGAATGCTAAGAGATATTACAATAGGCCAGTATTATCCAACTGATTCGGTTATTCATAAACTTGACCCAAGGGTTAAATTATTCGGTACGGTTTTATATATAATCAGTATTTTTATTGCCAAAAATCCTATAGTATATATGTTGGCAATTGCCTTTTTGTTCACATGTATATGGATTTCCAAAGTCCCTGTAAAATACATTTTAAGAGGGCTTAAAGCAATTCTTATTCTGCTTGCAATGAGCCTCGTTTTTAATCTGTTTCTTACGGAAGGACGGGTTATCGTAAGTTTCTGGAAACTTAAGATAACTTACGAGGGAATTGTCCAGGCAATATATATGGGATTGAGACTGATTTTACTAATTATGGGTTCATCCCTTATGACATTGACAACCACTCCTAACAGCCTTACCGACGGACTGGAGAAGGCATTGGGATTTCTTAAAAAAATTAAAATACCTGTCCATGAGATTGCAATGATGATGTCAATTGCACTTCGCTTTATTCCTATCCTTATTGAGGAGACGGATAAAATCATGAAAGCCCAGATGGCAAGGGGCGCAGATTTTGAAGAAGGTAATTTTTTGAAAAGAATTAAGGCTATGATTCCTCTTCTTGTGCCTTTGTTTGTGTCTGCAATCAGGAGGGCCACAGAACTGGCATCCGCAATGGAAGCCAGATGCTATAACGGCGGTAACGGCAGAACCAAGATGAAACCCCTCAAATACAAAAAAAGAGACGGTATAGCCTATCTTATTTTATTTGCTTATCTTGGAATGATTATCGGTGCCAAAATTTTGTGGAATTATATTTTTTAAAGGAGACGGGCAATGCGCGTATTGTTACGGGTTGCATACGACGGAACGGCATATTCGGGCTGGCAGATACAGCCCAATGTGGTTACGGTTGAAAAAAAACTTACAGAGGCTCTTACGGATTTGTTCAAATGCAGCATAGAGCTTACAGGCGCCAGCAGAACTGACGCCGGAGTACATGCCATGGGTAATGTGGCTGTTTTTGATGTTGAGACTCAGATTCCTGCCGAAAAAATTTCATATGCCCTGAATACGAGACTTCCGGATGACATAAAGGTGGTTGAGTCCAGGGAGGTACCCGCCGGTTTTCACCCAAGACATACGGACTGTATCAAAACATATGAGTACGCTGTTTGGAATAACCGTTTTGAGAACCCGTGTATGCGCCTTTATTCATATTTTTATTATGGAAATCTGGACATTGATAAGATGAATGAAGCAGCAGCCTATATAAAGGGCGAACATGATTTTACGGCCTTTTGTTCTGCGGATACCCAGGTGGTGGATAAAGTCAGAAATATAACAGACATTTCGGTTACAAAAGATGGAAGTATAATCAGAATAAGAGTGACCGGTAACGGCTTCTTATATAATATGGTAAGGATAATTGCGGGAACGCTTCTTTATGTGGGAAGGGGACTTATGGAGCCCTTGGATGTGAAAAAAGCTATAGAAAGCAAAGACAGGCAGCTCGCGGGACCTACGGCACCGGCAAAAGGGCTCACACTAATGGAGATAAGATATAAGGAACTTAACGAATGATTTGGATGCTTTTGGTACTTTTTTACGGCCTTGCAAAGGGCGGACGGGAAATCTGTAAGAAAAAAGCCCTTACAAAGAACTCCGTAATAGAAGTTTTATTTTTTTATACACTTGTATCATTTATTTTTGTTACGCCTGAGGTAGTGCATGCCGGAGGCTTAAAAGTAAACCAATACCTTCTTATTGCACTGAAATCTTTTGTGATTTTTGCTGCGTGGATTTGCAGTTTTAATGCAATTAAAAAACTTCCCGTAAGTGTTATGGGAATACTTGACCTTTCCAGAGTGATTTTTGCCACATTAATGGGAGTTGCTTTTCTTGGTGAAGTTATGGGCACATTGCAGATATGGGGACTTGCTTTTGTTGCATCCGGTCTTCTGATGCTTCCTCTTCCCAATGCACTAATGCATAAGAAAAACATGCCTGCCAATGAGAAAGAATCCGTCAAACCGGGATATGTGGTTCTTGCCCTTATAAGCTGTATTTTAAATGCCGTATCCGGCACCATGGATAAATACCTCATGAGCACCGATATGACCAGCGGGCAGCTCCAATTCTGGTATATGCTTTTCCTTGTGGCTTATTACGGAATATATATTCTTATTAAAAGAATACATATTAACTGGAAGAGCCTCCTCAAAAATTACTGGATATGGATACTCAGCATTCTTTTCGTACTGGCAGACCGGGCACTTTTTATTGCAAACGGATATCCGGACAGCAAAGTTACGGTTATGACCCTTATAAAACAATCCGGCTGCCTGGTAACTATCATTGGCGGAAAATTTATTTTTAAGGAAAAAAATATCCTTTACAAGTTAATCTGTGCGGCTGTTATTATAGCAGGAATTGTAATCGCCGTTTTATAAGCAGATATGATAAATTTATACAAAAAAACAATTGACACTGTAATATTCGTATTATATAATATTTAACTGTGGCGACATTGGAAGAAAGTGTTTCACCAAAGCCCCGGAGAAACATTTTTATATAGACTGCGCACAGGGGCCGGACATCCCTTAAGCGCAATAATTAAGCTAACAATTATATTTTTTGGATATTTTCAAGGAGGTAAACCAATGAAAACATTTATGGCTAGTCCATCAACAATTGAAAGAAAATGGTATGTAGTTGATGCTACAGGATATACATTAGGTCGT
>JBJENE010000052.1:0-33857 GCA_051880035.1 Butyrivibrio sp. | reverse complement strand
ATATGAGATTGTTGGCGAGTATGAAGATGCAGGAAAATCCGGTAAATCCATAGAAGGAAGAATTGCTTTTAATCAGATGATGGACGATATCAAATCAGGAAAAGATGCAGTGTCTTATGTCCTTGTATTCAAGCTTTCCAGATTTGGCAGAAATGCAGCAGATGTACTTGCCACACTACAGATGATGCAGGACTTTGGAGTTAACTTAATTTGTGTAGAGGACGGAATTGATTCATCTAAAGATGCCGGTAAACTTATGATATCTGTGCTGTCAGCAGTGGCGGAGATTGAGCGTGAGAACATTCGTGTTCAGACCATGGAAGGTAGGATGCAGAAAGCCAGGGAAGGCAAATGGAATGGTGGCTTTGCACCGTATGGATATTCACTTATTGATGGAAAACTGGAAATTAATGAGGAAGAAGCAGTTGCCATCAGAACGATATTCGATCAATATGTAAATACGGATTTGGGAGCTAATGGAATTGCTAAGTATTTGGAAAATCACGGAATCCATAAGATAGCCAGACAGAATGGTACAAATCCACTATTTGATGCTACTCTTATCAGAAGAATTATTCAGAATCCGGTTTATTGCAGTAAAATTTCTTATGGCAGGAGACGTACAGAAAAGGTTCATGGTACAAGGAATGAGTATAGGCAGGTAAAAAAGGATGATTATCTATTAGTAGATGGGTTGCAGGAAGCTCTTGTATCAGAAGAAGTGTGAGAACAGGCACAGATCAAAGTGGCTGCGCAGGCAAAAAAGTATGAAAAAGTCAATCGTGACAAGGGAGAAAAGATTCATCTTTTATCGGGAATTTTGAAATGCCCTGTCTGTGGCTCAGGAATGTATGACAATAAGGCTATCAAGAAACGCAAGGATGGAAGCAATTATAAGGATTTTTATTATTATGGTTGCAAACACCGCAATATGACCAGAGGCCATAAGTGTGATTACAGAAGACAGGTGCATGAAGAAATGTTGGACGCTGCTGTTGCAGAGGTGATCAGCAAGTTGGTTAGCAATCCTAAGCTCTCAAATTTGATCCGTAGCAAGATAAACATGGAAGTAGATACCGGTACATTGGATAAAGAGATAGCAAATTATGAGAAGCAATTAAGGCAGCTATATCATAACAAAGATTCTATCTTATCTGATATTGATTCACTTGACTACGAAGATAAGCATTATCAACGAAGAAAAACAGATTTGGAGAACCGTTTGTACAAAACCTATGGTAAAATAGAGGAGGCAGAGGAACTGCTTGTATCTGCAAAAGCCAAGAGACGTTCTCTGCTGGCAGATAAGATTACCGGGGATAATATCTACAAGGCACTCATTTTCTTTGATAAGTTGTATGCTCAAATGAACGAAGCAGAGAAGAGAGAGTTCCTGTCACAGTTAGTGGATAATGTACAGATTTATGAAGAACGCAAAGAGAATGGTCAGTGGCTAAAATCCATAGAATTTAAGTTGCCGATTATAGAAAAAGAGTTTACACTAAGTTTGGACAACAATGCGCAAAATGAGACGGTATCCTTGATGACTCGTTGTGGATTTGAAGAAAAATAGAGGAAAATTACCACAAGAGGTTGTGATGAAAACAGGCTTTTATCCCATAGAGGTCAAACTGAAACAAAAATCGTGACACATCCTCATTTAACAAAAAAATCTTCCTATTGAGTATTATTTGCATGTTTTTAGCGATACTAATTTCGCAAAAACCGCAGGGCTGACATATAGAATAATTTAAATATTTATTAGCGGTTGCAGCCTTCGGAGTTTAGCTCCGGCGGCTGCGCCTTTTTTGTTGAATAATAATATCTTTCCAGAGTGTCGGGTGAAAAAGTATGAGCAGTGGGAACAACTCAAGCCTGCCCGCCAACATATCAAACATAAGAATGAACTTGGAAAAAACGGTAAAGCTTCCGAAATTCTGAGTCGGGCCTACCAGTTCCAGTCCCGGTCCGATATTGTTAATGGTAGCGGCAACGGCGGTAAAATTGGTTACCAGATCCTTGCCTTCAATTGAGACTGCAAGAACCGAGATTGTGAAAATAATTACAAAGGTGATGATATATACATTGGTGGCTCGAACAATTTCATGCTCCACAACCTTGCCTTCAATTTTAACTTTGCTGATACTTTTTGGGTGAATATAGGAATTGAGCTCCTTGACAAGGGATTTCACCAATATAATAAATCTGGATACCTTGATTCCGCCTCCGGTACTTCCGGCACAGGCACCTACAAACATCAGCATTACGAGAATGGTTTTGCTGGTCTGGGGCCATATGTTAAAATCCACCGTTGAAAAGCCTGTGGTGGTAATTATGGAGGATACCTGAAAGGCAGCGTCAGTAATTGCCTTAAAGGTGTTAATTCCTGTTCTCAAAAGCTGGGCAAAAATTATGCCCGTGGATACCAGTATTATAATGAGATAGCAGCGAACCTCCTCCATGCACAGTGCTTTTTTAACATTACGAAAAATTATCAGATAATACGCGTTAAAATTAATTCCGAAAAGTATCATAAATACTGTTACCACCCACTGTATATAGGATGAGTAACCGGCAATACTGTCATTCTTAATTCCGAAACCTCCGGTACCGGCGGTGCCGAAGCTGGTGGTCATGGAATCAAATACCGGCATTCCTCCGCAAAGCAGAAGAACAAATTCAAGTATGGTAAGCCCCAGGTAAATCAAATAAAGTATTCTGGCGGTATATCGTACCTTTGGAACCAGCTTGCCTACAGAAGGTCCGGGGCTTTCGGCGCGCATAAGATTCATATGGGAGCCTCCCGTCATGGGCACTATGGCAAGTAGAAATACCAGTACCCCCATGCCTCCTATCCAGTGGGTAAAGCTCCTCCAGAACAGTGAGCAGTGGGAAAGAGCTTCAACATCCGATAAAATACTGGCACCGGTGGTGGTAAATCCTGAAACAGTCTCAAATAATGCATCTGCATAAGAGGGGATTTCCCCGGTCAGGGAAAAAGGGATAGCACCGAAAATACTTAAAAATATCCAGCTTAAAGCTGTGGCTACGCAGCCCTCCTTCAGATAAAATACGGAGTCAGAAGGCTTTTTCAGGGATAAAAGTATTCCGAATATAATGCAGAATACTCCCACACCCAGATAGAAGAAACCTTCTTTTTCATGATAAATTGCAGCCACAACAGAGGGTAGCATGAGAAAAAGCCCCTCTATTTTAAGTATATATCCTAAAATATAGCGAATAATTGCAACGTTCATAACCGTGTCTCCCGAAAAAAATTATTGCAGTATATCCTGTATATCACTAAAGCCCGGATGAGTAGTGACAATCATAACCGTGTCTCCCGGCAGAATGCAGTCCTGACCGCTGGGGATGATAATGGAGCCCTTCCGGTTAATAAAGGATATTAATATATTTTTTTTGAGGGACAAATCCTTAAGGGGTATTCCGGTAATGCCTTCTGCTTGTGCAACCCTGAACTCAATGGCCTCGACTCTTGAGTCAAACATATGGTAAAGGGTTTCGATATTTCTGTCCATGGATTCCTTTTTGGCGCGTACATATGCAATAATCGCCTCGGCAGTGATATATCTTGGATAAACAACGCTTCCCAAATCAAGACTGTCTATAACATTGCCAAAATTAATCCGGTTAATTTTGGTAATAACCTTGGCATTGGAAACCTTTTTGGCATAAAGGGTGAGAAGAATGTTCTCCTCGTCGATGCCTGTCAAAGGAACAAATGATTCAGTGTAGCTTATGCCTTCCTCCTTAAGAAGCTCTTCATCGGTACCGTCTCCGTTAATGATAATTGCTTTTGGAAGAAGAACACTCAGTTCTTCACAGCGCTGCCTTGAGGATTCAATAATTTTGACGGAAATTCCCCTCCTAAGCAGCTCCTGGGCAAGATAATATGCAACCTTGCCGCCTCCTATAATGGTGGAGTCCTTAACCTTGGTAGTTTTAAAGCCTATTGCCTCCAAAAAGGATTTTGCAACTCTGCTGGAGGCTACAAAGGATATAACGTCTTCTGCCATAAGCTTAAAGTTACCGGTAGGAATGTACACATCCCCGCCTCTCTCCACGGCACAAATAAGGATTTTGTGCTCTATATTTTTACCCAGTCCGGCAATGGTAATGCCGTCTAAAAGATTGCCCTGTGGGATTTTAAATTTTATCAGTTCGGCCTGGTTATGGGCAAAGGAGTTGACTTCAAGTGCCGTAGGAAGGCACAGAATATGGGCGATTTCCTTGGCAGCCTCCAGTTCCGGGTTAATGATAAGTGCAAGGCCCAGTCTGTTACGCAGATAATTGACTTCCTTACTGTAGTCGGGGGTGCGGACTCTTGCTATGGAGGCGCATTTACCCACCTGCGAAGCAATCGTACAGCAAAGGAGGTTTAACTCATCCGAACCGGTTACGGATATGATAAGGTCGGCATTTTTGATGCCTGCCTCCATTTGCACACTGTAACTGGCACCGTTGCCGGTCAGCCCTATTATATCGTACTGATTGGTTATTTCCTGTATTTTATTGTAATTGGTATCAATTATGGTAATATCGTGACCTTCCTTGCTTAACTGTTCGATAAGTGTGGCACCCACCTTACCGCAGCCTACAATAATAATATTAAGTCCCTTTTTTTTACTTTTTGGAGCTGACATAACTCTGCCTTTCCGAAATAGAAATTTTATGATTTATTATATCATCTTCTATGGAAAATAAAAACCTTAATTTTTCATAGGTCAAAAAGCCTGTAAACAACTTGAAACTATATGTATTTTATGATACGATTATATATAGGAATTCAAAGAAAAAGGAGTTGGTTTACATGAAAAAAATAATTTGCATTTTACTTGTTTGTTTAATCGCAGTTAATTTTACCGGGTGTGGTTTCGGTTCATTGATAGGTTTACCGGGTTCGGATTCCAATGTAGAAACTGTGGATGAGAAGGAATTAAGCGAAGCGGAACAGATTGCTGTTGAATATGCTAAAGGATACATTCGGAATGATAAAGAGATTATGGATAAATATTACTATTATTCCAATAAAGATTATTGTCAGGCCAAAATGATAAAGTATGATGATATGAACAGTGAAATGGATTTTTTAAAATATGAGGAAAGAGTCATAACCTTGGATATTACCAAATCTTATGATGAAGTTGAGCCTCCTTATCCTGTAAACAGTTGGGATGATTACTATAGCTACTATCGTGACAAATATATGGTGACATTAACTGAAGAATTTGGCGATAATTTTGATACAGAGATAGGTGTAGTTACTCCAAGAGAAGAGAAGTGGCCGGAAGAAATGTTTGACACATTTATTAAGGAGATAGAATCGGATGAATTGAAAACATTGGTTCTTGATACATCCTTATATGATGAAACAACCGCGGTTCATGTTCATTTGACTATTTTATGTAAGGGAAGCGAATATAAAGAAAGAACAACATTGCAATGTTTCCTGATTAAGTATGACGGTGTCTGGAAGATAGTGGACGCTTATGCATAAATTAAACACAAGGGTTAGGATAATATTATAAATATTGTTTCAGCCGAATAAAAGCCGCAGTGAGTTTCGTCATTGCGGCTTTTTCATAGAAGTTATTCTATTACAAAATATGTAAGTTTCCATCCGTCCCCTGTCCTACGAAACAGCATATCGTAATTGACTGTTTCTTCCCTGACTTCTTCCTCATCAGCTCTGTAGACTTTTCCGTAATATTTGCATGAAAAAAGATTGTCATTATATATAACAAAATCAAATGCATTTTTCTCGGTGATTTCTACAACATCCGGCTGCCATCCCCAGATAATTGCCGATTGTACTTCCTGAACAATTTTATAAGCATCTGAATTGTACTCAATATATTTACATACTTCCGCAAAACTGAGTTTGCAGTAAATATTCATTGTGTACGCCTCGCAGACATCATAGACAAACGGTGTCATCTCATCTACAAAAGAAGTATCCGCCTTATACGAATAATCAAACACATCGTCGACCGGTTCGACATTCTGTGCAACACTTCCATCAGGATATGTTACTGTCAAAACAGGCTCGAATTCCGCATTATCTATTTTGTATACCTCGTTTTGCACAAGTACGGCACCAAAGCTTTCTGCCTTGAGCGCTACAGGAGAATCGCTTTTAATTATTCCGGTAATGTCTTCCTCTGTAAGGGTAATATTACCTGCCACAACAGTCGAACCTGCAGGTACAATTACTTCATAATCATTACATTCCAGTGAATTGGTATCAAAAACAATCTCGTTCAAAATCCAGTCATGAAATCCAAACTCGTCGTTATTGCCGACCGTTTTGAGTGATATCGCTGCAATTCGCCTGTCGCCGGCGTAGATATCATATACAGGGCGGATATTATTTGACTTTTCCGTTTCGGTATATGAAATCTCACCCGGGAAACTCATAAAATACTCGCATGCCTGCTCATTGGTAGTATATTTACTGACATTTTGAAGACCGTATTCCTCTATATAGGCACTTACGGTTTCTTTGTTCCAGTTTTCAATAAAATTACTCATGAATAATTCAGGATTTCCGGATGCCTCGGCTTTGTCATATGAATTCTGGTATTTTTTCAGTCCGGACCACACAATACAGCAGATAACAATTGTGGCAATAGCGAGAACACCTGCATATATGCAGAGAATATGCTTAAACTTAAGTTTTTTCTTCATGTTAATCCTCCGTTATCTGACACAAATTGCTGTAGACACGCCTCTTGCACCATAAATGGATGAAATTTCATTTTGAATCTCACCATCATAATAAAGCACCGTGGATCCGCCTCCATCGAGATTTGCTGCATTAACGGCACCAAAATCAAGCATTTCGTTAATTAGATCAATCATGGATGCACCGAGACTGTGGGTCTGTCTTCCGTCAATAACAAGGAGAAGTACCGCTCCGTCCTCGCGTTGACCGATTGCCGTTCTCGGATTAAGACCGCCGCCCATACCGGCTACCGGAAGAGGTTCTCCGTTAAGAATAAGAAAAGGTTGAAATGTTACGGCATCCCTTACTCCTCTGGCAATTGCCTGTGCGGGAGTCATTGCTCCGATAATGAATACATCATTTTCATCAAAACCTATTACATTATATGGAGTATTCAAATCACCGTATTTATGCTTTCCTTCTGACATTACTATGCCAAGCGGAGTACCGCCGTCCCCATGTCCGTTGCCGTCCCAGAAACCACCCGCATTAACAGCAAGAGTTGCGCCATATTTGTCGCATATCTGCGGCACGCTGAGTCCGGCCTCTCCTTTATAATCACCGGAGGAACCTACGAATACTCTTGAAGGATCCTCAACTACGACCATTGTGCCGGAATAAGTAGGTCCTGAGACTTTATAGAACTTAATTCCGTCTTTCTCAAGATATGGAGTCTTTCCTTCAACCTCTATTTCCGTATTGTTATCAGGGTCATCCCGATCCTTAAAGTTGATTAAAGTTGTATCAATTTCTTCGTTAGGTATTTCAACATTATTTCTCTCTTCAATTTCTGCGATTTCTTCTTTGGAAACCACCATGTTGGCAAGGAATCCGCCCACACTTGTCTCCCTGACGGACAGCACAAATAAATCCTTCGCTATATGCGACGGACCATGTGTACAGATATACATCAAGGCATATAAGCAAATCACAACCATTCCGAGAGTTGTTCCGATAACTGCAAAAACTCTCAGAATTATTTTGCCTATTTTTATCTTTTTGTTCGTTTTCATAATGTTTTCCTTTGAGCCTGCATTTTATGGCAAATTATACCATATTTATTATAATTTGGAAACTATATATGCATTTTTACAGCTGTCGTTATTTTTCCGGCTATCCAGAGAATGACCGACACAATCAGGAATATCAATACAAAGCTGTTTACTTTTTCTTTCCATCTCATTGCGAGAATAACAGCGTCGCCTATTACGGCAGTTGCGATTGGGAAAATCATAAAGAGATTGACAGCTTTTCCGATAAAGACCAGATACATAAGGTATGTGAATATTGCCACAAGCAGAAGGGCAACAATTGCTTCAATCACATGAAAAATTCCTGCATGTGCAATATCCGAATGGTACATAACCGGAATGGCCATTGAAAAAGTAATCAGATAAATAATGGAAAGCCATAACAGGAGACTGCTTGAAACAACCCCGTTCATATTGGCTGTTTTAATTATCAGGGCGATAATCAGCATTCCGTATGAAATGAACTGTACAGGTGCGATTGTGTATTCGGTGTGTACCATTCCTCCAACGAGAATTACCCCGGCAGTAATGCTTAACATGAGATAATTAATCTGCCCGTGAATGGCAGCATCTCTTGTAAAAAGAGCTTTGAAGAAACAGCCGTTTCCGACAAAGAGCAGAACGAGGAATGCGGTTAACGACAGAATTGTTATAATATAAACATAAGCATTGAAACCGCTTCCTGTCAGCCTGATGTTTTTGTCCATACAGGACCTTATAATGCTCTGGAGTCTTTCGACGAAGAGTATTATGAAATAAAAAAGTACAAACCAGTTTAGAAGAAATGAAGATGTATTAACTTTCATTTGTTTTCCCTCCTATTTAAAATCAATACATTAAGATTAGCACTTAATATACTGTTTTTCAATTATCTGTCGGCATTTTGGTAAACATATGTTATAATGTATGAAACAAATATATGCAGAGAGGATGGAGAATCAATGAAAGTAATTAATTATTTTGAAAGTGACAGGCAGGAGCACTGGCTTGAGGAAATCGGAAAATGCGATTGGGGAGCCGGACAATTCCTGCATGATTTACTGCAACAGGGCAAATTACAGGAGGCTGTTGGAGATGATGTGAAGGTTCTTATGCTGGTAGAAGATGACGAACTTATATCATTTTGTACATACGCAGAAAAAGATGATATTCAGCCCGTAAATATTAAACCATGGATGGGTTGGGTTTATACTTTTCCTCATAGAAGAGGACACCGCTATGTGGGAAAACTGTTTGAGAAAATAGCAGAAATAGCAAAGACAGAGGGCGTTCATAAAGTCTATATTTCAACGAATCATGAGGGCTTGTACGAAAAATACGGATGCAGGTTCTATCAGATGATGAATGACATTGGCGGAGAACCGTCCAGAGTATACATAAAAGATTTATAAAATAATACAAATATGAAATGTGGGAGGATTAATATGAAATCCAAAATAGGAATCATAATTGAATTAATTATTGTACTGTTAATCAGCAATATTTTCTGGGTAATTGCATATGGAAACGGGGAATCAGACTATTCCATGATTTTCGCGGCAATAGCATCATTTGTTCCGATGATTTTTACATTAATTGTTACCAAAATTAAAAAAGAGGGATGGAATAATTTAGGTATCTGTTTTTCTTTCAAAAAAGGATGGAAAATGTATGTTTTTTCCATAGTCGGAACGCTTTTTACGGTCTATGCCACCCAGTTTATGATGTATCTTATTTTCAGGGATAAGGTTGAGTCAACTTTTACAATAGCAGGACTTGGACAAATCGGAATGATGACGGTGTTTGGTATTGCCTGTTTCATTGAAATGCTGGGAGAAGAACTGGGCTGGATAGGTTATTTTTTCCCTAAGCTTGAAAAAATGTCCGGCACGCTGTCGGCATGTCTGCTTCTTGGACTTATCAGAGGAATATATCATCTGGGAATTATTTTCTATATGGAACATCCGGTTGTGGTTTTCGTGGAGATTACAATAAGTAACATTGTTATGACTCCTTTTATGATATATATGTTCAGGAGAAGTGAATCCATTTTTCCTTGTACAATCAGCCATGGAATGGCAAACCTGCTGCCGATTTTCATAAGTTATAATAATGACTGGTATTACGGTAATCCTTTGGCTATTATTGTCGGCATGATCCCATCTCTGATACTGTCTTTATATAGTATGTATGCGATGAAAAAGAAAGGTTTTCTTATTGGTTGTAAGAAAGAAAAACAGGCTAAATCTTGACAATTATTCATAGAGAATGTATTATGCAACTAAGAAATAGTTACATAATATTATATGAGGGGGTGAGGGGGTGCAAAATGAGCAAATTTGAAAAAGCAAAAGAAAGAATAGGAAGACTACCTAAAGATTATACTTATACAGAGGCAAAAAATTTATTAATGCAATTAGGATTTCTGGAATTTACCAAAGGAAAAACTTCCGGTTCAAGAGTAAAATTTTACAGAAAAGAAGATCAAAAAGTTATTATGTTGCACAAGCCACATCCGGGGGATGTAATGAATCCCGGGGCATTAAAGGATCTGGTTGAATTTTTACAGAATCTAGGAGAATTATAATGAATAAAAATATATTGGAATATAAAGGATATCATACAAAAATAGAATTTGATACAAAAGAAATGGTTCTTCGTGGAAAAATTGAAGGAATTAATGATTTAGTTAATTTTGAGAGTAAAAGCATTCAGGAAGTTGAGAAAGAGTTCCGAAATGCTGTTGACGATTATCTGGAATTCTGTTCGGAAGTCGGAAAGCAACCGGAAAAGGAATATAAAGGAATATTTAATATCCGCATAAATCCTGAATTGCATAAAAAATTGGCTATGGTGTCTTCTAAAAACGGAGATACGCTTAATGCTACTGTAGAGAAAGCAATTGAAGAATATGTTTCTGAGGACCATGTAAAAGAAAGCCTTCAAAATAAAATTGGAAATACTGGTTGAGGCTTTAAAGACGGAATCAGTTTGTGAATATGATGGTAAAACAATATTTAAAAATTCCAATGTGGTTGAATTTCCTAACAATGAAAAATTGAAAATGAGATTTGAGTAAGGGGGCGTAAGCGTGTTGAATAGTTTAGTAAATTTTTTTGAGACGGAACAGGAGTTTTATCTTGATAATATTTCTTATAACAGAATTGACAAAAAAGGACAAACAAAAGAGTATTCATTAAACTGTATTGATACAATTAAAACCAATATATATGAAGATGTTTTGAGATTAACTATTTGTAGAACATTGAAATTTGAACCGGAAGAAATCTTTGAATTATCAGTGGCGTATGGTGCTGTTCTTAAGTTTAATAAGGCAGGTAAAGAATTAGATTGGTCAAAAATCAATGTTGAAGAAGAATTTCGTGAAAATGGACAGTTTGTTACAGCAAATTTAATGAACAGAATTTCGTTGTTAATAGCCGAAATAACATCCTCTTTTGGACAGACTCCGATTATTTTGCCACCTGATTTTGTGAAGAATAATCTATAGAAAATCACGCAAAAGCAGGCTGCCTCATGGCAGCATGCTTAGTTTATGCCAAAATCAACGACTATATTACCATTAATGTGGGAGTGGCAAGCTTGTTTATGCGCTTTTATGGAAATAGTAATATAGCCTTGATAGGAATAATGAATTTGAAGGTGATTCCTTTTCCGGAGCTATGCAGTATCTGAACATATGATTAATATAATTGATATTGCCGTACAGCCAGCCTGTTCTGATAGCGTTTCTGATGTTACGCTCGACCCTGGAAGGTGTGGATTTGAATTTTTTGGCAACATCCACATAGAGTCTTTTGGTAATCGATTGCATGTATTCCGGATCCGATAAAATAAGTTCTGTTGCATAAAGCAGATATGTATATCCGAGCAGATTTGGCGGAATACCTATTTTTAACAGGACATCATGGATTTCTGTGTCCTCAACAAGGTAATGTGGTGGTTTCTCCTGTGATTCTAAATGTGTTTCTTTTTTTTGTTCCATCTATATTTATCCCCTTTATTTTTTGTGATTTTATAATATGACAAATATTGACAACTTGAAATATTAGGTGTAACATTAAATTTGTCGAAAGTTGGTTTTTTTTGTGTCAAGGATGACACATGGGGTGGTTATATGTTGGATGAGAGATTAAGGGGAATATTGAACAGCAAGAATATTTCTATTTCAGATTTTGCTGATATGTGTGATTTGCCGCTTGAAACGGTCAGAAATATTTATTATGGTAAGACAACTGATCCTAAGGTTTCAACGGTACTTAAGATGGCGAAGGCACTTGGTTACAGTGTTAACTGTCTTATGGGACAATGTGCATACGATAAGGATGAGATGAAGCTGCTGGGGTATTACAGGTTTTGCGGAAATCATGGCAGAAGCCTTATACAGCTTGTGGCTAAGTATGAAGCGACCACGGCAAAGGCAGAGAGGGATAAGATTGGAAAGCATAGAATTCCATGCTTACTCGCAGTTGGTAATATCAGGGATGGTATAACATATGATGACTGTGAAGTCACGGAAATAGATACTACTGAGGAAGAAGCCTTTGTAGGGATTAAGCTTTCTTCAAATGATTTCGTTCCTAATTACTGCAAGGGTGATGTCATTATTCTGGCCAACCGGTTTCCTAAAGATAAGGAATATGCTATTTTTTACAAGGATGGAAGAGGACATATCCGCCAGTATATTGAAGCTGGTAATCATTATATCCTGCGCAGTATTCACAATACCAAAGAAGATATTATTTTTAAACGAATGGATCAGGTTGAATACATAGGTACATGTATTGGCGTTATCAGATCATAATATGTAATACGAAGGGAAGCATTATATGCTGCCCTTTTTAAGTTAAGGGAGGTATATATGGCAGAGATTATTAAGATGCGTTCTACATCAGCGACCAAATCGGTTTCCATGCTTGCAGATGAAGTAAAGAGTGTTATGTCTGCAGAATTGGTTTGTGATGAACGAAAACTGAATGACAGGGTAGTCATACTCTGTTTTGAAGAATTCTATTTACGATGCAGCAGTTATGTGGGGTTGTCCGTTATGCTTACTGAAGATGACGCCGGTCAGGAGGCGGTTATAGCCGGATTCGGAGGCGGTGACGGCTTCTTAAATATCAGCTGGGGTGCCAATAAATCAATTACCAAAAGTGTGGTTAAGGTTCTGAAAGAGAACGGATTTGAAATAATAGAGGAATAGATATTAAAAACCTGTTTGAAAGTTTTAGGATGCCGTGGGTACCGGGTATGCGTTTTTGTGCAACTTAAGTACCCGTGGCATCAACTAAGAGTTCTTTCAAACAGGTTTTATATATTTTAATAAATAATAATATTTGAAATGCTTGGATTAGCGGTTCCGCTTCCGAAAGAGAAGTCTAATTTTATTGTACCGCCCGCAGCCAGATATTTATCCCAGCCAGGATTTGATACTTTGTATCGTCCGTTTCCAAGACTTACAAGCACACCGCTCCACATACTTGTGATTTCGCGGTCAACCGTAAACTCAACGGTCCAGCCGTCAGTAAAGGTTTTGCCTGATGTATTCTTGATTTCAATGTGGCCAAGTCCGCCGCTTCCCCAGTCACTTGTTACCTTAATGGTTCCTGATAATGAAGTTCCTGAATCTGATGTTTCAGCCTCGGTAGGAGCTTCGGTCTCTGCTTCGGTAGGAGCTTCGGTCTCTGCTTCGGTAGGAGCTTCGGTCTCCGGTTCGGTAGGAGCTTCAGTCTCCGGTTCGGTAGGAGTTTCGGTCTCCGGTTCGGTTGGAGCCTCTGTCTCAGCCTCGGTAGGAGCTTCGGTTTCTGTTTCTGTAGATGATTCGCCGGAGTCTTTTCCTGCGATTGACAGTTTGACAATTTTACCGCCGTTCCAGCTTGAGAGGCAGATATATGACACATTTGAGCCTGACTGGATATTAAGAGCGTTTCTTAAATCTTCAGCTGTGAATGTGACGGTAACTTCATCAGTTGCATTGGATGCAGCATTGTAATTCGGACCACCGACCCAACAGTTATTGACTGATGCTCCCCAGCCAAGGATGCCCCAGTTGCCGTGGGATGCATCTGTACATGTGTATACCAGTGTGATTACATCACTGCCGTCGGCAGATTTAAGCCAGCTTGCGTCATTGCTCTCATACTTGGAAGTGTTTTCTGCAAGTACTGTTACATATGAAGACTGTGATGAATCAGTCTCTGATTCAGTAGGAGCCTCAGTAGGAGCCTCTGTTGTGGCTTCTGTGGTGGTCTCTGTTGGAGCCTCTGTGGTGCTCTGGGTTGTTGATTCTTCAGTAGATGTTTCTGATGAAGAACCATCAATACCGGTTACCGAAAAATTCATTGTCAGTGTATTTGTTGTCTGGTAAGAAGCATTATTAAAATATGCTTTGTAATTGCCTGAATCAACAGTTACATTGTTGATATGTGTGTTTGCCCATACATTAATGAATGAGAAGTTAAATATCGGATTTACAAGTCCGTCGTCGGAAGCTTCGGCTGTAACATCATAAGTGAATGTATCCTCATTCATTGTATATGTGGTTCCGTTCAAAACAAAAGATTCAACTTTTAAGGTTGCTTTATTAAATGCGGATGCCTCTTCATCACCGACACTGATATCGCGGATATAGAGTGAACCTATATTCTTAAGCTGCGTTTCTGTTGCAGTAAGAGTAAGTGAATATGTTCCGCCGTTGGCATTGATATCTACTGATTCATCGCTGATTACGGATGTCCAGTTGGATGTCTCAAGGAGATAAAGCTTAGCCTTGATTACTGATGATTTCGGAACAGTTACTACACACTGTGCAGTATATCCGTTAGGTGTTTTGGCGGTTATTGTACATGTACCGACTCCTACAGCCGTTACCTCTCCTTTGGAGTTGACTGTAGCAACATCTTCATTGCTTGAAGACCAGGTTATCTTGTCTGTGCATCCGGCAGGAGATAATGTGGCTGTCAATGCTTTTTTACCTTCTCCCACACCAATGGTAAGTGTATTCTGATCCAGGGATATTCCCGTAGCTGTTGCTTCGGAGGTATCACCATATATTTCCATAATGCCGGCAATAATTTCAGACTGTGTTACCTTGTATGTATAGCGGTCAAAAAGTCCAAAGCCGTATTCTCCGTTGTAGCCGTTGTCCCAGTATACAGGAACAAGACCGTACTGGTTTGAATAGTAACATACTTTGTATGCAAACTCCTTACGGTTTGCAGTGTTTGCGGAATCATAATTTGATTTGTCAATAGAGCCGTATTCTCCGATTACCACAGGATATCCGTTTGCAACAAATTTGTCATACATTTTCTTGAACTGAGATTTCATATATGACTCGTCACCCCAGCTTGCTGCTTTGGAGGAATCTGTTACGGTATCGCCCCATTGTGTTACTGTTCCGGATTCGGTTCCGCAGAAATCCCATGGATCATAATAATGAACTGATATCATTATACGCTTTTCGCCTGACGGAACAGAAGAGGAAAGATAATTGTCAGTAGGAATTACAAATCCGTAGTCTCCTGCGGTGTAATCTATGTTTGTGTTCCAGCCCGGAATAAGAAGCCATCTCTTATTGTTGTTGCCACCGGTCTGTCTTACTGTATCTACAAAAATCTGGTTGTAAGCGTTGATGTTGGCATAGGCTGTCTGGCTTGGAGTTCCGTATGTGCCGTCAAACTCTTCGTTCATTGATTCAAAAATAAGATGTTCATCATAATCTTTAAATCTGGTTGCAATCTGTTTCCAGCATGCCTCATATTTTGCTTTAATCTGGCTCTGGTCGGAGGCTCCGCATAAAAGCCATCCTCCGGTAATTGATGTATAACCGTCGCCATGCATATTGATGATTACATATAAATCATTGTCAATACAATAATCAACAACTTCCTGTACACGGTCCAGCCATGAAGACTGAATTGTATAGTCTGAATCACTTCCAATCATACTCAGATATGAAACAGGAATACGAATTGATTTAAAACCTGCATCCTTCACAGCAAGAATCAAATCTTCCGTAATAACAGGATTTCCCCAGTTAGTTTCACATGGTGTTCCACTGTTGGCAGCTTCCAGCTGATTGCCCAAATTCCAGCCTGCCCCCATTGCAGCTGTTATTTCAGACTGACTCAGATCATTGAAGCCGTCATTTGCGGCAGCTACATTATTACGATTAACAATTAATAATGCAACTGCGGTAAATAGCATAAATGCACTCATAAGTGCTGCCATTACCCTTTTTTTAAGTTTCATTGTGCACTTCTCCTTTCATAAACCCCAATACAGAAACTACACCCGATTTGTTCTGTATTGCATATTAAATGATACTAAAATTAAAGAGATTATCTTTCAGACCAGAAATAAGATAATCCCCACAAATTCAATTGTAATTCAAGCATGTAATTTGTGCAACATTTTTCTGCATGGATAAATATACTAAAAAAAATTATATATTATGCACAAAAAAAATAATAAAAATGAATTGCCTTTTATTTCTTGAATAAAATTGTAGTACATAATATAATAAAGTCATGGATGCGTTGAAAATAACCTTAAGGAAAGGCGTTAAAATGAGAAAGATTAATAAAATCACAGCATTGTTGGGGAGTATACTATTTTTAATAAGTTCAATTATTCCGTCATCCGGAGTATTGGCAGGTACGACTGCACAGGATAGCTCTTTTACCAGGACGGCAATAGAAATTGCTGAGGATATGGGTAACGGCATTAATCTTGGTAACACCATGGATGCATTGAATACATGGACATGGAATCCGAGCGTTACGGATTTTGAAACTGCGTGGGGACAACCTGTAACCACAAGGGAAATGATTGCCGGATATAAGGAAGCAGGATTTGATTCGGTAAGAATTCCCGTAGCATGGTCCAACATGATGGATACTTCTACATATACCATCAATCCGGCATATTTCAACAGGGTTGATGAAATCGTGGGATATGTACTTGATGAAGGAATGTACGCAATAATCAATATACATTATGATGGCGGCTGGTGGGATAATTTTATATCCGATAAGACCGGTACCATGAACAGATATGAGACAATGTGGCAGCAGATTGCAACCCACTACAAAGATTACTCTGAGAAACTTATTTTTGAGTCTGCCAACGAGGAATTGCATTACGAGTTCGGATACGACCTTATTAATGAGATTAACCAGACATTTGTAGACCTTGTAAGACAATCAGGCGGCAATAACGATAAAAGATATCTTCTTATTGCAGGATGTAATACGGATATAGATAAGACCTGTAATGACAGCTTTAAGATGCCTACTGACACAATAAGCAATCATCTGCTTATATCAGTTCATTATTATACCCCATGGATATATTGCGGTCTTTACCAGGATGAAGGTTACGGATATCAGAGCGACTGGGGCAGTGATTCCGATAAGGAATTAATGGACAGCTATTTTAAGAAGATGCAGAAATTTACAAACCAGGGATACGGTGTAATAATAGGAGAGTACAGTGTACTTCCTCAGTATGTTAACTCCACAACATATAACCGTAAGGACGGTGATGCGGAATTTCTCGCATATGTTCTTGAATTATCTGATAAATACGGATATGCACCTTATCTGTGGGATACCGGAGACTGGTATAACAAGTCAACCTGTAAGATGAGATGGGACGATGTAGCAGCTGTTTTTGAGAAAAAAGATAACGGTACAACAGGCGATGTAAAATGGAAATTCGACATTAATTCAGGAACCCTTACAATAAGCGGCACAGGTATGATGGCAGATTACACCAAGGCATCCGAGACGCCGTGGTACGATTTTCGAAATTCCGTCAAGAAGCTTGTAATCGAAGAAAATGTAACATATGCCGGAAATTACTGTTTTGCATATTTCATTAATCTTGCCCATGTATATATTTATTCGGATGATATTGAGGTTTCGGCCAAGGCATTCTTTAATGTGACCAATAAGCCGATTGTATACGGATACGGAAGCACTGCGGCCAAGACTTTTGCAGACAGTGTGGGATATACATACAGAGATTTAAATTACAATATAGGAACCTCTACCGTAACCGTTACTCCAAATGTCAGATATACAGGCAATAAGGTATTTCCTACAATTACGGTTGTAAAGAACGGTAAGACCTTGAAAGCATGGACAGACTATGGAATAACATACAGTGATAATGTGAATACGGGAACATGTACTGTAAAGATAACCGGACGAGGTAATTACTGGAACAGTGTTTCCAAGACTTTTACTATTTCCATGACGGGTAACTGCGGAAAAAATGTAACCTGGCAGTTTAATTCCAAAACCGGAGCCCTTACAATAATGGGCAGCGGTGCAATGTATTCATATACCAGCTCATTAAATACTCCATGGGCTTCCGTAAAGACTAAGATTAAAACCCTGTTTGTGGGAAAAGATGTAACCTCAATAGGAAATACAGCCTTTTATGGATGTACTTCCCTTACAAAAGTAACGGGTATGGCAGGTATAACCAAAATAGGAGAAAATGCATTCAGAAACTGCACAGCCTTAGTGTCTGTAGCCGGATGCACAAAGGTTACCGCTGTTGAGAAATATGCTTTTTGCGGAGATAGTGCTCTTACAACTGTAGGAAATACATCAGGAAGAGTTACACTGATGTCTGCAAAGACTATCGGATGGTATTCTTTCGGACTTTGCAATTCAATTTCTTATGTTAATACCGGAACTGCCCTTACAACTGTTTCGGGATACGCTTTTTATAATGATAAGGCATTAAAGACAATAATTTTCAGAAGTACACAGATTACATATGTCGGAACGGATGCTCTTAAAGGAATAGCTTCCGGAGCTTCCATATATGTTCCGGCTTCAAAGCTTAACAGTTACAAAAACGGAATCTTAAAAGGTAAAACATTAAAGAGTCTGTAAAATATTTTTAAAATAAGTGCGGTCGGTTATCACTGTATGCAGTTAAAGTTGTTGGGCTGATAACCGGCTGTTCTTTTTTATCTAACAGGAAATTCCTCCGAATTTCCTGTTAAACAAAAAAACGCTCCGCTAAGGATGAGCACTCGCACGATAGGAAAATGTCAGCTAAAGCTGACCGTGCTCGGCTCGCAAAGCGGAGCAAGTCCCTCAAAGATTGAGGGATTTAGGGAGTTAGAGGCGGACTTGTCCGCTTTGTTCTTATATCAGGCTAATAACAGGGAGGTGATTATATGCGGCATCAAAAAGGGGCAGAATTTACCAAAGAAATGAGAAAATCCCATGTAATTTTAATGCCTGAAATGCTTGGCTATCACAATGATCTGCTGAAAGCCGCATTTGCCGGAGCAGGGTATCACCTGGAGATTATGAGTGAAACAGGTCATCTGCGTGACAAATCCCTTCCTTATATGAACGGAGATTACTGCCTTCCTGCAGTGATGATTCTGGGACAGATGTTAGCAACTGTTCAATCCGGTAAATGGGACACAGACCGGATTGCTTTTATGGAACCTCAGACAGGAGGAGCATGCCGTGCCGGAAATTATTATGATTCCATGATTAATTGTCTTCAAAAAGCGGGTTACGGACAGATTCCTGTTATTTCCCTGAATGCATTCGGTAATGAAAAGCATGAAGGGTTTTCCATTACATTACCTTTACTGATACGGGCAATTGCGGCCGTATGTTACGGAGATTTGTTAATGACATTGTTACAGCAGGTACGCCCATATGAGAGGCATCCGGGAGCAACCGAAAAATATTATAAATCATGGATAGAGATTTTATGTGAAGAAATCCGCGATGGCAGCAGAATATCGGGAATGGCAAGAAAAAAGAGATATGAAGAAATAATTTCCGGTTTTGCCGCAATTCCCACTAATAAGCTCCAACTAAAAAAAGTCGGTATCACCGGAGAAATTTATATTAAATTTTCTAAAATTGGAAATGATTATCTGGAGGATTTTCTGCAAAGCCGGAATTTCGATTACAGAATGGGCGGGTTTGTTAATTATGCCATATTTGTGGTGGACAGCGAGAAAGAACATCAGATGCTTCTGGGGGTCCCAAAAGCCGTGCTGAAATTTTTTGATTTTGTACTGCATTATATGAAAGGACTGCAGAATGATATCAATACGGCATTAAATAAAGCAGGATTTATCGCTGATGAATCGTTTGAAAATCTGATTAAGCTTTCCGAACCCATTATATCAAAGGGATGTAATACCGGTGACGGATGGCTTATTGCCGGAGAGGTTGCGGACCTTATTTCAAAAGGATATGACCACATACTGATTCTGCATCCGTTCGGCTGCCTTGTAAGCCATGTATGCGAACGGGGTATACTTAAAAAACTACATGAGATGTATCCTGAGATTAATATTCAGACGATAGAGTATGATTATGACTCTTCAAAATCGCTGCGTGAAAGCAGAATTCTGTTAGGTCTTAGCGATATAGGACAGAGGTCAGAAATATGAAAGGCAAAAAAATTTTATACTCCGAGGCAGCATATGTTATAGGCATATTTGCGTTGGCTTTCGGGACTGCATTAATGGAACGGGCGGATTTTGGAATGTCAATGGTGGTTGCGCCCGCATATCTGCTGTATCTTAAGATTTCAGAAAGTATCAGCTGGTTTACTTTTGGCATGGCAGAATATCTGCTTCAGGCAGTATTGCTGATTGCATCGTCGATTATATGGCGGAAATTTAAAATAATGTATCTGTTTTCTTTTGTAACAGCTATAATCTATGGTTTCATATTGGATTTACTGCTTGGTCTGACCGGAATGATTCCGATGTATGGCATTGCAGGCAGGGCTTTGTTTTATGTATTTGGGCTGATGTTTTGTGCTTATGGTGTATCCATGCTGTTTCATACCTATTTTGCCCCGGAGGCTTATGAACTGTTAGTAAAGGAGATTTCACACAAGTATGGTTTTAACATTAATAAAACCAAAATGATATATGACTGTAGCAGCTGTGTAATTGCAATTATTATGTCTTTTGCTTTCTTTGGATTTGGGTCTTTTAGAGGTGTAAAGGCAGGAACTGTTGTATGTGCACTGCTTAACGGCTGGTTAATCGGAAGATTCAGTAAACTAAACGAACACTTTTTTGAATTTAAAGATAAAATAAGCAACAAGAAGATTTTTAAATAATAATTTATATATGAAACAGGAGAGAGAAAGATGGCAAATTTTACTATTGATTTTTACTCAAACAGTCTGATGCGCCCGGTTCAGTTTAAAATGATTATACCCAATGATTTTAATGAACGATGGGAACCGGAACAAAAGAGAAAAGGGAAGAGAATGAAAACACTGTTTTTGCTGCACGGATATACGGGTGCTGCAGGAAACTGGGTACCGGAGCATCTGGCAACCTTGTATAATTTTGCAATTGTTATGCCGAACGGAGAAAATGCATTCTGGGTTGACGGTATATCAACAGGACATAAATACGGTACATTTATCGGGGTTGAGCTTGTTGAATATCTTAGAAAAACTTTTAATCTTTGCATGGATGCGGACGAGACATATATTATGGGAATTTCAATGGGAGGATTCGGAGCGCTGAGGGCAGCACTTGCCTATCCGGAGACCTTTGGAAAGGCTGCGGCGTTATCCCCTGCCCTGATTATGCATTCAAGAGCCCACATGAAGCCCGGAGATTTGGACGAGCATGCGAATTATGAGTATTACAGAGAATGTTTTGGAGATTTGGAAGTTATTGAACAAAGCAGAAATAATCCCGAAGTCCTGATAGACGAGATTATTGCCGAGGGGGCAAAGATGCCTGATATATATATTGCAATAGGTACGGAGGATTTCCTGCTGGAAAGGAACAGAAGTTTTCATGAGTTTCTGGACAGCAGAAATGTAACTCATAAGTATTTTGAGTCTGAAGGCGGTCACGATTGCGCATTCTGGGATAGTCTGACACCAAAACTGATTGAATTAATGTTTGAAGAAGCGGAGGTTTGGCTGTGAAAGCTGAGGAATTATTTGGAGGATGGGACGAAACTCTTATATGGTCATGCCTGCAGGGAATAATGGGAGAAATATATACCAATGCTCCCGCAGACGATGCCGCGATGGCTTTATTGGGTGTTTTTTCTTTTTATGCCGGAAAGCCAAGTGAAGAACTGATTAGGTTTAAGCCGGAAAGCTTTAAAGGTGATTTTATTATTATGGTTCCCCGGAATGATGAGTGGGGTTCGTTAATTGAAAAATGTTATGGGCAGAAAGCCAAAAAAGTTACCAGATATGCAATTAAAAAAGAAAAGGATGTTTTTGACAGGGATAAGCTAAGGCAGGCTGTCATGAAACTTCCACAGGGATATGAGCTCAAATTAATTGAAGCCGATGAGTATGAAAAGTGTCTGGAAAACATGTGGTCATATGACTTGGTATCACAGTTTAAAGATTATGATACATACAAAAAACTCGGACTGGGAGTTGCCGTTCTAAAAGACGGTGAACTTGTGGCAGGTGCCTCATCCTACAGCAGATTCAGGGATGGCATTGAGATTGAGATAGACACAAGAGAAGACCACAGGAGAAAAGGTATTGCATATGCATGTGGTGCCGGGCTTATTCTGGCATGTCTGGAAAGAGGCTTATATCCTAGCTGGGATGCGCAGAATCCCTGGTCGGTGGCACTGGCCGAAAAGCTGGGATATCACTTTAGTCATGAATATACGGCTTATGAGGTCAGAGGTTATTAATTACGCGGATAAATATACAGGAGGGAATAAAATGGATAAAGAACTGGCAGAAAAAAACAGGCGGATGCAGGATCTAATCAGTAAAGAGGCAACTTTTAAAGAGGGAATATCCCTTTTAAAGGAAATGCGAAAAGACCTTAAAGGTGCAATTAACTGGTTATGGAATCTTCCTGACGAGGCCTTTTATCAGATGCCTTATGCAAAAGCAAAGGGATATCACAATAAAACAATTGCATATTCCGTATGGCATATGATGAGAATTGAAGATATTGTGGCACATACGCTTATTCTGGAGAATGAGGAGATTTTATTCCGTGACGGTTTTCACATAAAGACATGTTCCCCAATAATCACTACGGGAAATGAACTTAAAGGACAGGAAATTGCCGATTTCTCAAAACAGCTTAATTTAAAGGCATTACAAGACTATGCAATGGCTGTTATGGAAAGTACCGATAAAATGCTTGATGAATTAACATTTGCCGACCTTAAGCGTAAAGTATCGGATACTGCTAAAAAGGCTCTTACAGACTCCCATTGTGTAAGCGATGACGAGGAAGCTGTGTGGCTTATTGATTATTGGTGTAACAAGAATGTTCTTGGCTTGATTAAGATGCCGTTTTCAAGACATTTAATCATGCATGTGGAGGCTGCACAGAGAATCAAAAATAAGTTGGCTAAGGACGCAAGAAAAGGTGTGGACCCGGTTGCTTATTGTGGTTTTTCATGTAATCACTGTTTTCTCGGACAATGGTGCGGTTCCTGCAGAACAGAATATAACATCTGCTCTTTTGCCACAATTTTTGAAAATAAAACATGTCCTAATGTAGAATGTTGCAAAGAGAAAGGTCTGGACGGCTGTTATGAATGCGATGCAATTATGGATTGTACCAAAGGATTTTATACACCTGACAATGACGGTGCCGCAGCAGCCAAAGCCCAGGCTCTGTACATAAGAAAATACGGTAAAAAGGAGTTCCTTAAATGCCATGATATACTCCATGAAACCCATGATTTTGCAAAGACACAGGAAATACTTGGACAGAGTGTGGAGAATGGGTTAGAAATTATGGAGAAAGCAAGAGAAAAGGAGTGACAAAAATGCATAAAAGAATTATAGGTATTACGATTGCTGTTGTTGCAACTGTGGCGGTACTTATAATCGGATTTTTGGTATGGAGAAAAAATACATCGGTTAATATGGATTTTGCCAAAGACGGAAAAATTGTATATATCAGCAATAATCTGAATATTAATGAGGAATGTAAAGAAAACGAATTATCGGAAATTTGCAATATCTTCAATGGAAAAATATTATACAAGGATGACCCTGCATGTGGATTTTCTGAAGAAATTTCAATAAAAATAAATGAAGGACAGACCTTCTGTCCGGCCTGTGATTCATGCCCTGTGGTATATTGGAAAGAAAAAAACAGATACTTCAGGCTTTCAGATGAAGAAATACGTAGGATTCATGAAATATTTGAATCCTATGGAGCTGTTTTTCCGTGTATATAAAGGTAAAAAATAGCCGCAAATTAGTTGAAATACTGATTTGCGGCTGAAATTTTATGATTTTTTCTGATTTGCGGCATGCTTTTTCATTGCTTTAAATGTAGTTTCACTAATGACATGTTCCATTTTACATGCATCCCGGGCAGCAGTCTCTTCATCTACCCCAAGGCTTACCAGAATATCGGTAAGAATCGTATGCCTTTCGTATATTTTTCTGGCAACCGCCAGACCCGAATCTGTAAGGGTTAAAAAACCGTTCTTATCCATCAGAAGGTATCCGCCGTTTTTTAGAATATTAACCGCACGGCTTACACTGGGTTTAGAGTAGCCCATATATTCGCCTACATCAATTGAACGGACAGAATTGTTCTGTTGAGATAAAATATAAATGGTTTCCAAATACATCTCTCCGGATTCCTGTAAATGCATATTAAAGGCGCCTCCTGACGAAATAACTGTTGATAGCGTACCATAAATATATCAAAAAATCAAGGAAAAGCCCCTGATAGAAAAATTAAAAAAACAGTTGACAAAATAAAAAACGGTGAATATAATGATATAAGGTTAGCAGAGGCTAACTAATACTTTTGACACTGAGTTAGCATATGCTAATTCTAAAATATTCACCAAGGAAGGTGGGGAAAATGATGCCGCTTACACTTGCAGAAGTTGGAGAAGAAAATATTATTAAAAAAATCGGAGGAAAGAAAGAGGTTAAAAGCCATCTTGAAAACCTGGGTTTTGTTGTGGGAGGAGCCGTTACGGTTATTAACACGATTAGCGGAAATGTTATTGTTCATGTAAAGGAATCCCGCATTGCAATCAGTAAGGAAATGGCCCGAAAAATAATGATTTAATTTTCTACGGCAATTACACCTATAAATTTTTTCAAGGAGGAGAAACGGACATGAAGACATTGAGAGAAGTAAATGTCGGCGATACGGTCAGGGTTGTAAAGCTCCATGGCGAAGGAGCGGTGAAACGCCGTATAATGGATATGGGCCTGACAAAAGGCGTTGAAGTACATATCAGGAAGGTCGCACCGCTTGGGGACCCGATAGAGGTAACCGTACGGGGGTATGAGCTTTCAATCCGTAAAGCAGATGCTCAAATGATAGAAATAGAATAGAATTGATTTTTACGGGGAATGACGGTCCCCGAATTATTTTGAATATTGGTTAGCATATGCTAATCGTGAAAGTGAGGAAAAACATATGAGTTTGCGTATTGCCCTTGCAGGTAACCCGAACAGCGGAAAAACAACTCTGTTCAATGCATTAACCGGTGCCAATCAGTTTGTCGGAAACTGGCCGGGTGTTACGGTAGAAAAGAAAGAAGGAAAACTTAAAAAACATGAGGGAATAATTATTACCGACCTTCCGGGTATCTATTCCCTTTCTCCGTACACACTGGAGGAAGTGGTAGCGAGAAATTATCTGATTACAGAACGCCCGGATGCGATTCTGAACATCATTGACGGTACAAATCTTGAAAGAAACCTTTATCTCACAACCCAGCTTACAGAGATTGGCATACCTGTGGTTGTTGCAATTAACATGATGGATGTTGTCAGGAAAAACGGAGATAAGATTGATACCGACGGATTATCGGAAGCCTTGGGATGCAAAGTTGTTGAAATCTCAGCCTTAAAAGGCACAGGGGTGATGGAAGCGGCCATGGCGGCTGTAGAAGCTGCCGGAAACGATAAAACAATACCGATGCACACATTTTCAGGACCGGTGGAACATGCACTTGCGCATATTGAGGAAGCGGTAGTACACGATATGCCAAAAGAGCAGCAAAGATGGTATGCAATTAAATTGTTTGAACGGGATGACAAAGTTCTTGAGCAGATGAATTTAGATAAAGCAATCATCAACCATATTGAAAAAGATATATCAGATGTTGAGGAAGAACTGGATGATGATGCGGAATCGATCATTACTAATGAGCGTTATGTGTATATCGGAGAGATTCTTAAAGGCTGTTATAAAAAGAAATCAGCAGGAAAACTTTCGATTTCCGATAAGATTGATAAGGTGGTCACCAACCGCTTTGCGGCGCTTCCTATTTTTGCCGTTATTATGTTTCTTGTATATTATATTTCTGTATCAACCGTAGGAACATTTGCCACAGACTGGGCCAATGATGGAGTATTCGGTGACGGATGGCATCTGTTCGGTATCGGAACATCTGCATATGAGGACGCAATGACTGATTATGCCGCCCAAAATGTCTGGACAGAAGATATGATTTCAATTGTGAACGAAGCGGCTGATAAGGATGTTATCGGTGCAGAAGATATTAAGTCCGCCATTGAGGATGAAGACTTCGGCGCATTTGATGAGGCATATGGCTCTTATGCAGATTCATTGGCTGAAGAGGGATATGATATTTCTGAAATATATGAAGCAGCTTTGGGAGAAGATGCGAGTGGAGTTCCGGACCCTTCGGAATACGGCGTCTGGGTACCGGGAGTTCCGGTTCTTGTCCAAAAGGGACTTGATGCCGCCAACAGCCCTGAATGGTTAAACAGCCTTATCGTGGATGGTATTGTAGGCGGTGTTGGTGCCGTTCTTGGATTTGTGCCTCAGATGCTTGTACTTTTTATTCTTCTGGCATTTTTGGAATCGTGCGGATATATGGCTCGAATTGCTTTTGTTCTTGACAGAATTTTCCGTAAATTCGGTTTATCAGGAAAATCATTTATTCCGATGCTTATCGGAACGGGATGCGGAGTTCCGGGAATCATGGCGTCCCGAACAATTGAAAACGAGCGTGACCGTCGTATGACGATTATGACAACCACATTTATTCCGTGCGGAGCCAAACTTCCGATTATCGCCCTTGTTGCATCCGCATTGTTCGGCGGAGCATGGTGGGTAGCTCCAAGCGCATATTTTATCGGTATTGCGGCAATTGTTTTTTCAGGTATCATGCTGAAAAAGACAAAGATGTTTTCGGGAGAACCGGCTCCGTTTGTTATGGAACTTCCGGCTTACCATTGGCCTACAGTCGGTAATATACTTCGTTCCATGTGGGAACGCGCATGGTCCTTTATTAAAAAAGCCGGAACAATTATTCTCCTTTCGTCAATTATCATATGGGCCGGCTCCTGCTTTGGCGTTGTGGACAGCGCATTCACATTCAGTACGGAAATGGAACTTGAAAACAGTATTCTCGGTATTATAGGTAATGCCCTCTGCTGGATTTTCTCACCGCTTGGTTTTGGCAATATAAAAGCAACAATCGCCACAATTATGGGTCTTGTTGCCAAAGAAGAAGTCGTAGGTGTTTTCGGTGTTCTGGATTTTGAGGGTATGACAAAACTTGCAGCGTATTCGTTCCTGGTATTCAATCTGCTTTGTGCACCTTGTTTCGCAGCAATCGGTGCTATTAAAAGGGAAATGAATTCTGCAAAATGGACATGGTTTGCAATAGGATATCAGTGCCTGTTTGCATATGCGGTCTCTTTGATGATTTACCAGATTGGTTCGGTATTTACCGGAGACCTGAATATAATCGGACTGATTTGTGCGGTTATTGTTCTTGCGTTTATGCTGTATATGATTTTTAAACCTTATAAAGAATCAACTAAACTGACCAAAAACCTGAAGGTAAGAAAATAATTTTTCATTGGGAGGGAAAGATGCTTGAATGGATTTCTGAAAATATAGGAACTATTATTATCTGCACAGTGTTAGTTGCAGTAGTTGCGGCAATTATAATCAGTATGGTCCGGAATAAGAAAAAGGGTAAAACATCCTGTGGATGCGGATGTTCTAAGTGTCCAATGAGCGGTTCCTGCCATTCTGAGAAATGAAGTATAGTATAAAAAAACCTGTTTGAAAGTTTTTAATGCTCTTTCAAACAGGTTTTTTACAATTAATGTGTTATCTGTACGGTGTTTCCGTTACTTACGCTGGTGCCGTTATATGCCTTAACGGTATATGTATAGGTCTTTCCTTTTACTGCGGTCTTATCCCAGTATGCAGCCGCTGCGGAAGTGGTTGTTGCTATTTTAACCCAGCTGCCGTTGCCTTCCTTACGGTATACATAGTATCCTGTTGCACCGGTTGTTTTGGTCCAGCTTACTTTAACGCTTACGGTGGAGTTGGTTAAAGTTGTTTTAGGAGTTGTCAGTCTGACGATGGTCCTGGTGACTGAATTGGCACTCTTTACGGAACCGTTGTATGCGACAACATAATACTGGTATGTTGTTCCGGCTTTTACATTGGAATCTACGATATAAAGCTTACTTCCGGATGTCACAGTGTAGTATTTAACAAAATTTCCGCTTCCCGTCTTCTTATAAATAATGTATCCGGCAGCATTCTTAACCTGGTTCCATGATACTTTAATGGTGTTATCTGTATTGGCCACTGTTACCACAGGAGTGTGGAGCTTTCTTATTTTGGTATAGTAATTTTTATCTATGTATGTGAATTTACATTTTCCCTCAGGGGAATATGCATAGTGGCCTGAACTTTGTATCTGGGTATCGGTACTTAGGAAGTCACCCCAGGTAGCATCCAGATGGAAATAATTCTTGCCGATTTTAATTATGTTCCAGGTGTGGTTCATTTCCCATGAAGTACACTGAACATTATCTATTCCGAAATAATTCATTAAAACTCTTGTAGCACACATATATGAGTTACATACACCTGTATAATCAAGAAGTATTCCGTCCTCATAATATCTTGTATAAGTATAGTCATAACAACAGTTTACTGCCATCCAGATATAGCAGGCTTTTACTATATGGTAATCAGACATATAGCTTAAGCCGTAATTCCAGTCTAACTGCTTGCATCTGTTTTGTACTGTTCTTGCGATTACGGTAATTTTACAGTTGTAAGAAACTCCGTTAAATTTAACGGTAATTGTTGTGGTACCGGTGGCTTTGGCTGTAACATAGCCGTTGGCATCAACTGTTGCAATGCTTGTATTGGCTGAACTGAATGTGCCCTTATACTTTCCTGTGTTGTTGAGTTTAAGCTGCATTTTATCGCCTTTGAGCATTGTAAGGTTGGTAAAGTTAAGTCCTATGGCAGTGCTTGATGATACTTTGGCACCGCATATTTTAAAAGGATAAAACATGTCGGTGTCACATGTGGAGCATACGATGGTTGCATTATTGGTTCCCATCCAGACTGAATTTGAGACAAATGTATCATTAAGCTTGGCTAAAACAATAGTTTTAAGATTGGTACATTTATTAAATACGGAAGATCCTATACTTGTGACCGAAGAAGGAATTGTAACCGTAGTCAATGCCGTATCCTCAAATGCACATGACTCAATAGTCTTTACACAGCTTCCTATTGATACGGATGTTAATTTAGTGCAGTTATCAAAGCAACCGAAACCAATGGTGTTTATGTAACTGCCCCAGATGTAGAGCTTTTTCAGTTCCGGCATGTTGTAAAATGAAGTGTACTCCAGAGTTGAAACATGTGCGCCGATTGACAGCTCCTCAATTGGTGTTTCACAAAGGATACTGCTTCCGATGGATGTGATATTGCCTCCGATTGTAAGTTTTTTAAGTTTGGTGTTAGCAAATGCATAATCACCTATGGATTTAACCGAAGATGGTATAGTATAAGAGGTTAAGCCTGAACCCTTAAACAGGTATTCGGGAATAGCTGTTATTTTATTCATCTTAACTGTGGTCAATGAAGGGCAGTATGAAAAAGCGTAGGCGCCTGCAGAGGTAACTCCCTCGGCAGTAACGGTTGTCAGTGCCGAATAGTTCGAAAAAACATACTCATCAATTGCAGTTACCGAATTTCCCAGTGTAACTGTTTTAAGAGTATTGCATAAATCGTAGTTAAAACAGCCCTGTGCAAGCTTTTTGATAGCTGTTCCGGTAGTTTTAAAGCTTTCAATATTATAGATTCCGCCGATTTTCTCGTAGGTTAAGGTGGAGATGCCGGCACCGATTGTTACATTTTTGGCAGAGCAGTTAAATGCATAATCGGATATGGAAGTAACACCGGTACCCACGATAAGTGAGTTTAATTCACAACCATATACGGCTGAGGTGTTGATGGTTTTAACGGTTGAACCGAAGTTAATGCTGTTAATGGTTGAATACATAAAACAGTCGGACGGAACAACAGAAGGAAAATATGCCACATTGCCCAGAGTAACTCCATAGAATGCACCGCTCTCTACGGTAACACCTGAAGGGATGGTTAAACTCCTTAATGTGGAGGTGCATCCGTCATACGAATCAGATGAATATCCGAAAGCGTCAGCCGCAATCTTTTTGACTGATGAAGGGAGAACAACCTTAAGACTGTCTCCTGTACGCGCTAAAGCCTGTGTTTCAGTATAAGGAACGATTACGGCGTAAAGTGTTCCGTTACTTGATATGTAAAGTGCGGCATCGTTAATCATGGTCGGATAAATCCGCTCATTGTTATAATATAATGATGAAGGAACAGAAACGGTTGTAGTGTTAAGTTCTTCTGCATATACATCATTGTGAGGGGAAATAAAACTAAATGTGAATACGGCAGCTATTGCCGCTATTATGCCGGCTGCAAGGCTCAGCCGGAATTTATATGTGTGTTTTTCTTTCATTCCGTACTCCTTTTTAAATGTAATATTTTCTTTCATTATAGGATAAATTTGGAAATTTGTCACTAAATTTCAGTCTGTGTTACAATGAAAATTAGTGTTATATAAGATTGTTTTGAAAATATAAATGTGTTACAATGATTATAATTATAATCCTATAGGAGTATATGAATTATTCCGGAGGTTTTGATGAAAACACTCAAGAAAATAATCGGTAAATATATGCGTGTTATTACATGGATAACCGTATTTGTGATACTTATAATTACAGCATGTATTCAGGCCAATAATGAGCAGAAAAGGGCACAGGAGACAGCCATAAATACTTTTTCACGGATTGAACAGGTGCTTGATAAGAATCAAAAAGAGCTGGAAACCGTAATGGAAGAATACGAACAGACATGTCTCAATAATGCAGAGGTTATTGCCCGTATTATCGAAGATGAATCTGATATCTTATATGATATAGATGAATTGAAGAACCTGGCCGAAAAGATGGAGGTTGATGAAATTCATCTCTTTGATGAGACCGGACGGATTTTTACCGGAACACATCCTGAATACTACGGTTTTACTTTTGATTCGGGAGAACAGATAAGTTTTTTTAAACCAATGTTAGATGATAAGTCACTAAAGCTTGTTCAGGATATCGAGCCTAATACGGCAGAATCTAAGTTAATGCAGTACTCTGCAGTGTGGAGTGATACCGGAAAGTTTATCGTTCAGGTTGGAATGGAACCGGTTAATGTGATGAAAGTTACGGAGAAAAACGAACTGTCATATATTTTTTCCCTGTTTAGAGTTAATCCTGAGGCCGGGTATTATGCGATAGATGTTGAGACCGGAGAAGTCGTAGGTGCCACGGATTCGGATGCTGTGGGTAAAAATCTTACGGAAATCGGATTTACGGTTCATAATATTTCGGAGAACGGTAACGGATTTCATACATATATTAATGACAGATATTCTTACTGCGTATTTAAGAAAGCCGGAGATAAATATATCGGCCGCGTGGTTGCAGGCCGTGTACTGTATCAGCAGATACCTTACAATATGGCAATTCTTGCGGTATGTCTTGCCATAATTGCGTTTATACTTATCTATGCGGTAACAAAATGTATGAATAAATATGTTGTGGATGGTATTCAGAACATTAACAACAAGCTTGCCATGATAGCAGAGGGAAATCTTGAAGAAAAAATAGATATCCACACCAGTGCAGAGTTTTCAAAATTAAGCAGATATATTAATATCATGGTTAAGAGCATTGTTAATAATACAAAAAATATGTCATATGTTCTCAGAAAGACCAATATGCATATTGGTGTGTACGAGTATATTGAGTATTTAAAGCCTGTGCATTATACGGAACTTGTTCCTAAGTTACTTATGCTTGACGAAGAGCAGGCGGAGAAATTATCTTCTGATAATAGTTTATTCAAAAAATACATTGATGAAATATTCCAAAATCCTGTATTCGGTGAAGAAGGAGTGTATAAGCTTGAAGGACCGGCTGCCAGGTATATCAGGATTGAAGAAGTAGTGGAAAGTGACAGGGTATTCGGAGTATTAATTGATGTTACGGATGAGATAACCAGGCGTCTGAAAATGCAGGTAGAGAGAGATATTGATTCTTTGACGGGATTGTATAACAGATACGGTCTTGATGCAAGACTTTCAGATCTCTTTAAAGATCCTGAAAAACTGGGATTTGGTGCGGTTATTATGATAGATGCCGATGATTTGAAAGTTATAAATGATACATATGGACATGAGATAGGGGATATATATCTGAAAAAAATTGCAGGAATCATTAAAGACATTAATCCGGACAACAGTGTGTCAGCCAGACCGGGAGGCGATGAGTTTGTACTGTTTTTATATGGTTATCCATCAGAAGAGAAACTTTCTGAAACTGTCAGTGCATTAAGGGAGATTCAGAATGGCAGCGTTGCCAAACTTAATGATAACCTAAGCATTCCTCTCAGATTTTCTTTTGGCTTCAGTATGATAGACGGCAGGACGGATTATCAGGCATTAATAAAAGAAGCAGACGAAAATATGTATAAAAATAAGCGTCAGCGTAAAAAGAATAATTATGCAGATACAGACAACGAAATATAAAATAAGTCGGAGAACAATATGAACGGGAAAATTTTGATGTTTGGACTTGATGATAAGCAGACCGACCTTGTTAAAAAAATATCGTCTGCCCTGAAAATTAAAGCCGTATCTGTTGACAGGGAAATGTATGACAATACATTGGGAATGTTAGCAGAAGGGCGGGGAATTGCCGGTAACAGCGGCAGTGTTAATTATGATACTTTAATTGTGTTTTGCGAAGTAAGCGATAAGCATTTAGACAGAATACTTGCCAGACTGAAAAGCGAAGACGCAGGGATAGTGTATAAAGCAGTCATGACTCCCGTCAACAGTAAATGGAGTATTAAGAAACTGTATTTTGAGCTGGAGAGGGAGAAAAAGTCCCTTGGATAGATTTAATTAATTATAATGTAAAACCTGTTTGAAAGTTTTGGATGCGTAGGTGTTCTTTCAAACAGGTTTTTTATTTCCAATATATTATAAGCAGCTCTCAAATACTTTTTTCATATTGCATTTGCAGTCAAATCCCAGTTCTGACAAGGTATCCTGCAGCGCCTGGAGGGTTTTGGAAACATCCGGCTCATTGGCGGAATTACCCATATGTCCTATTCGGATTACTTTTCCCGCAAGGTAATCAAAACTCCCGGAAATGAGAATCTTGTATTTGTCTTTCATCGTTATAATAATGTCATCGGCGGATATGTTTTCCGGAACATTTATAACAGTTACGGTAGGTGAAAAACCGCTTTCAAGATAAAGAGAAAGACCGGCTTCGCAGACTGCTTTTCTTACTGCCGCCGCAATGCGTTCGTGACGGTTCTGACGGTCTTTATCCGCAGCCACAATGTCAACGGCTTCTTCAAGTCCGTATATGTCGCTTGCAGGCATTGTATACGGAAACCATTTATCCCGATAGTAATTTTTAAAAGTAAGAATATTGCAGTAAAAAGAAGCAATAGGTGTCTTACGGCTTTCCATGGCAGAAAGCGCATCCTTACTTACGGAAACAAAAGTAAGGCCCGAAGGTGCGGAAAGTGCTTTCTGGGAACCGCCGCATACAATATCTATCTGCCAGTCATCTACTTTCAGTTCGGCTCCGAACATAGCCGATACCGAATCCACCAATGTAAGTATTCCATAACTTTTCAGAAGCGGACATATTGCTGATACATC
>JBJENE010000051.1:0-35283 GCA_051880035.1 Butyrivibrio sp. | reverse complement strand
AAGCTAACTAGGGACCACCTGCATAGCAGGTGGTTTATTTTTATTGCCAATACAATCAGAGCCGGGATTCTTTATACAAGTCCCGGCTCTGTTTAGCTGTCATAAATATATATTTATTAATTTTCCAAGGCATCCTTTGAGAGATAAATCACAGGTCGTACACCTATATCATTTCCCATTACATAATATCCGTCGCAGGCGAGGACTCCGTTGGTATTAACAAATATTGCCGATTTAACATCAACGCCGCAGGTTCTTAACCACCATTTGCATACCCCTGAGCTGTCCACATGGACTCCTCTTGCCTCGGCATATGCAGTAGCACCGGTAATTCTTTTTTCTTCATATGCCTTACGGTCTCCCTCAAATCCGTTGGCTCCTTCAGATACCTCTTCTGCCGAAAGGATTGTAACCATATCTTTCAGATACGCTCCTGTTACAATTCCGTAATCAGGATTTCTCGAAGGATTAACTTCCATCTCATTAAGATATGTTCTCTGTTCTTCATTAAAAGCTGTTGTAAAAAAATCTTCAATAAGCCAGCTTCTGAGATAACAGGTTGACCAGTCGCTTTCTTTATATTCTGTATCATATGACACTCCGTCGATTGCATATGTGGTCATAAGAAGATATCCGTTATCATCTTCATTAATGATATCCCATGATATATTACTTTCTACAAAATATCTGTATGTATCGCCTTCCGGAATTCTGTAATATCCGGTTCCTTCAACCAGTGCTTTATTTGTATCGGAGTAATCGGCATTTATGATATTGTCTGATACTTTTTCGGAAGGAATTTCATTCTGAGGATATGAACCGAATATAATTTTATCATCTTTTAAAACAGCTTTGTCCGTACCCGGATCAAAATCAGGATTGGCATAATTGTCCAGAAGTTTGTCTACCATCTGAGAACCCTGTTCCAAAAGATATTTGGCACCTTTACTGTCTCCTGATGCAACTTTGATATCCGCATATCTGTAATAAATATATGTAGTTTCTTCCGGCACCTTTGCATCACGCTTATAAATCGTTTCAATAAGGGAAATTGCCTCAACCATGACATCCACGGCTTTTTTTTCATTGCCCATGGACAGATAAGCATCAATTTTACCTTTTATGGCCTTAAAGTTCTCCGGCTCTGTCTCCAGTACCATATCATATGCGGATATAGCTTTTCCATACTCGCCTTCTATAACAAACTGTTCCGCATTCTCCATATGCTCTTGTGGAGTAACTTCTGTATCAGGTTTCAAAACAAACATCATTACCACTGCAACTGCTGCCACAAGAACAACCGCCGCAGGAATCGCAATTGATAATATCTTTTTCTTATTATTTTTATTTTCCAAAATAACAACCTCCAAAATATACTACTTTTCAATAATATGTCAAAATAAAATCCCAGTCAACGATGTTTTGACTTTTTTGTACTAATTACTTATACTTATTTTATTAAATCGTCTTAAGGAAGGCAATATATAATGAAAACAGTTTTGATTACCGGAGTTTCCGGTGGTATCGGTAAAGAAACCGCACTTTTACTCCTTAATGAAGGATACAGAGTAATCGGGATTTCAAGAACCCCTTCGGACATTTCACATAATTTTTTCAGTGAGCACATTATGAATCTGGAGAATATTTCACAGCTTAAGGAAACGGTTACGCAGATAAACAAAGATACCCCTGTGGATATTCTGATTAATAATGCCGGATGTGCCTACTACGGTCTCCACGAGGAACAAAATCCCCGTAAAATCCAGGAAATGGTCACGGTAAACCTTACCGTACCCATGGTTCTTTCAAATCTCCTGTTAAGACATTTCAAAAAAAATAAAGGCACAATAATTAATATTTCCAGCGTTACGGCAACGGGAAGCAGTCCCCACGGTGCTGCGTATGCCGCTACCAAAGCAGGGCTTTCCTCTTTCGGAAAAAGCATTTTTGATGAAGCCAGAAAGTACGGGGTAAAGGTAATAACCATAGAACCGGACATGACGGACACCGGACTATACAGAAATGCTGATTTCGAGGCTGATACAAGTGAAGGATGCTGTCTTTTTCCTGACGAGGTGGCCGGAATAATCTCTGACCTTCTCAAATATCCGGACACAATAGTGCCTGCCTCGCTTACGGTAAAACCGATTTATCACCGAATCCACAGAAAACAGGAATAACAGCTATGGACAAATTTTTCTTTTACCCGGAATACGGCTCCCGTAATATAATTTACAACAAAATAACAGATTCTTTGACCAATGTTTCCTGTTATCCCGACATTCTTTATAATCATCCTTATGAAGAGGGAGAAATAACCGGACACGAAATTTATGAGATTGTTTCAAAAGCAATATCCCTGTACGGTTCAAGCCGTGTTGTGGCAGGATGCTTTACCTCCCCTTTGGAAAGTTCAAGGTTCAGAGATTATTTAACAGATTTTTTCCCTGAGAATACGGACATTTTCACGGAAGAAGAAATGGATTCCATTGAAAAAATGTGTCAGGACCTTATGTTAAGCCAAACAATGGTTCATTCATTTTATGGTCTTATGTCTTATTATAGAACTACCGGATACAGCCCGCTGGATTTAATTACTCCTTTTGCGGATGAGTATCCTCTTCCGGTTCAAAATAAAACTGAAGGGAAAAAGATTTATGAACTTATCCGAAACAAAGTCCTCAGCTAGACCATTTTCACATATTTATGTAGAAAAAGAAGCCGAAGGATATGCGCTGACAGACAAAATCCTTAAGAAATTCTCTGATTCCAACATAATCGGAATCGGACATTATAAAGATGTTTTCAACAGGGCAGGACAGGACTTTATACTGCAAAAGCAGGCCAAATCCCTTATTCTTGCAGTTAATCACGGAGAATTAATATATCCCGGAGCCAAAGTCTGCCAAAGCTTCGGAAATGATTTTTTCTATTATACTTCAAGCATCATGAACTGCATCTATGACTGTGAATACTGTTATCTTCAGGGAATGTACCCTTCAGGCAGTATCGTAATATTTGTAAACATTGAGGATTACTTTTCCAGAGCGGAAGAAATACTTAAAGAACATCCGATGTATTTGTGTATATCATATGATACTGACCTGCTGGCAATGGAAGAAATAACTGGAATAACTGCCGGGTGGTGTAATTTTACACTGTCCCACCCGGACCTGAAAATAGAAATTCGTACAAAATCGGCTTATGATGTAAGCATGCTTGCGATTCCTCCATGCGACAGAATTATTTTCGCATGGACAATTTCCCCTGATGAAATCACATCATCCTTTGAGCATAATACGCCTTTACCGGCCATAAGAATCAATGCTGCAAGGACAGCAGTTAATAACGGGTATACCGTCCGTCTTTGTTTTGACCCAATGATTTATGTTCCGGATTACCGGGAAATATATGGCAGACTATATAAAAATGTATTTGATGTGCTTAACGCCCGTGACATTCTTGATGTAAGCCTCGGCCTTTTCAGAATATCTTCAACATACATTAAGTCAATGAGAAAAAAGCGTTCATGCCGTATTACCATGTATCCTTACAGCAACATTGACGGAGTCTGCACTTATGAAAAAGAACTGGCGGACGAAATGCTTTCATTTGCAAAAAATGAACTGTTAAAATATGTGTCAGAAGATAAAATATATATTATTTAAGATTATTGCAGTAATCCACGGCTTTCAAGGCTGCTACCGTCCCGTCGGAAACTGCGGTTGTAAGCTGCCTTACATCCTTGTTCCGGCAGTCTCCCGCCGCATAAATTCCTTCCACCGAAGTCCTGCAGTCTTCTCCTGCGTCAAAATACATATCCGGGGTGAGGCGCACCACATTCCCGAATTCTTCTGTATCAGGAATTCTTCCCACTGCTACAAAAATGCCGTCCACTTCAAGCATTCTTACTTCCTTATCTTCCTGCTCTTTCGGACTCTGACTTACTTTTCTGACTGACAGTTTTTGTATGATATTATCTCCTTCTGCCTTAACAGGTACGGAATTCATTATAAATTCAACATTGGAAAATTCTTTCAGCCTGTCCGTCAGAATTTCTTCACTTCGGAATGTATCCCTTCTGTGAATCATATATACTTTATTGCATATACCCGCAAGATATATTCCATCTGCAACAGCCGTGCTTCCGCCTCCTATAACGGCCACATCTTTATTCCTGAAAAAAGCTCCGTCACATACGCCGCAGTATGAAACTCCCCTGCCGGTATATTTTTCTTCACCTTCAAATCCGGCTTTTCTGCACTTGGCTCCTGAGGCAATTATTATACTGTGACACATAACCTCTCCGGAGGCAGTTTTTATTATCTTATTATTATCGGATAATTGTATACTCTTTACTTCATCATACTGTATTTCCACGCCGAATTTTTCTGCCTGCTCAAGCATGCTGCTTACCAGCATAGCTCCGCTTATCTGTGCAAATCCCGGATAATTTTCTACTTTATCTGCAAAAACAATCTGCCCTCCGCAAACCTTTTTTTCAAAAAGAATAACTTTTTTACCTGCTCTCGCTCCGTATATGGCGGCCGTAAGTCCTGCCGGTCCGCCTCCGATTACAACTATATCGTACATATCTGCTCCTTAAATCTGTTATATTATTCCTTTATGAAAAGAAAAGCCTTTCGAACACTGCCCGAAAAGCTTTATCTTAATGTAAGCATGTATATGGTATATAAATTACTGGGTAAGTTCTGAACTTTCTCCTTCATCACCGATACCGAATTTCGGGTTAGGGATTCTTATCGGAGTACCCATCATCGCACTTACCGCACGAACCTTTTCATTGGCAGACATAATAATTATCGGAAGATAATTAGCCTTAATATACTGATCAAGATTGTCAATGAAGGTGCTTACGGTAACTCCCGTGATTGTCTCTATATCCATCGCAATACACTTGTCAGGGTCTTCTACCGTAACCTTTACAATTACTACTGCAACTACAGGATTAACCGGATTGAGCTTGATTGATGCCTCTGACTTAACCGAAAGAGATATTTTCTCACCCGGTTTTTTGGAAAATGCATTGCTGTAATGAACGCTTCTTACTTCTGTAGGATTAATTGTTACCTGTATATTCTTCAATTATCTGTCCTCCGTTTATCTATACATATATACATATTAATTCCAATCTTTGCAGATGTCTACCCATTCCACAAAATTTGTTGAATATTTTTCCAGCTCATCCATTGTCATACATATTGCACTGTTACTGCTGCCGGCTGCCGGATAGACTGTTTCAAACCGTCTTAAAGATTCATCGAGATATACTTTGACACCCGGATTAACGGCAAACGGACACACACCGCCTACCGCATGTCCTATAACTGATTCTGCTTCATCAAAGCTTAACATTTTGGCTTTTTTAAAAAATTTTGCTTTATATTTCTGATTGTCAACTTTAGCATCTCCTGCGCACACAATTAATATACAGGTATCGTCCACCCAGAAAGACAGGGTCTTGGCAATTCTTTCCGGCTCACATCCCACTGCCTTGGCTGCAAGCTCCACAGTTGCACTGGAGCTGTCAAACTCCAATATCCTCTCTTCCATACCGTATTCTTTAAAATAGGCTTTAACCTTTTCGATTGACATTATGCGCTGACCTCCTCGAATTGTGAATTATATAGTTCTGCATAGAAACCGTTCCGGCTCATAAGTTCATCATGACTACCCTGTTCAATTATATCTCCGTCTTTCATAACAAGAATCAAATCGGCATTTTTAATTGTGGAAAGCCTGTGTGCTATTACAAAACTGGTTCTGCCCTCCATCAGATTATCCATCGCCTTCTGGATTCTGTGTTCGGTTCTTGTATCAACCGAAGATGTAGCCTCATCCAGAATGAGAACAGGATTATCCGCAAGTATTTCCCTGGCTATTGTCAAAAGCTGTTTCTGCCCCTGTGAAATATTGGTGGCATCCTCATTAAGTTCCATCTGATATCCTCCCGGAAGGGCTGATATAAAATGATGGGCATGCGCTGCTTTTGCTGCGGCAATGACTTCTTCATCAGTCGCATCCAGACGACCGTATCTGATGTTTTCCATTATTGTTCCTTTAAAGAGCCATGTATCCTGCAAAACCATGCCAAAGGCTTCCCTTAATCCATGTCTGTCATATTCTTTTACATTATGACCATCCAGAAGAATTTCTCCTGCATTAACATCATAAAACCTCATAAGCAGTTTTACAAGAGTTGTTTTTCCGGATCCGGTAGGTCCTACAATTGCTATCTGCTTTCCGGCTTTAACATCCAGACTGAAATTCTTAATTATTGTCCGGTCTTCTTTATATCCAAACCGTACATTTTTAAATTCCACGCATCCTGATATATCGGAAGTGCTTGCTGTCAGGGTTCCTCCCATGTCCTCCTCTTCCTCATCAAGCAGTTCGAAAATTCTTTCCGCAGCCGCAGCCATGGACTGAAGCATATTGGTTACCTGGGCAATCTGCTGTATAGGATTGGTGAACTGCTTTACATACTGTGTAAAAGCCTGTATATCACCTATATAAATTACTCCTCGTGCTGCAAAAAACGCTCCGGCTATAACAACTCCCACATATCCCAGATTGCCCACAAACTGCATAACAGGCATCATCATTCCGGATATAAACTGGGATTTCCAGGCTGATTCATAAAGTACGGAGTTGGTATCGTTAAATGTCTTAATCATATCATTCTCTTTATTGAATGCCTTAACCACAATGTGACCGCCGTATACTTCTTCAACCTGTCCGTTAATATGTCCTACATATTCCTGCTGGGTTCTGAAATATTTCTGTGATTTTTTCATGATGGTACTTATAAGCATAATGCTTACAGGAACCACAAGCACAACTATAAGAGTCATGATTCCGTTAATCGAAAGCATCATGACAAAAACACCGATAAGAGTGGTTATTGAAGTCACCAGAGTCGTTACAGACTGGTTAAGACCGTTTCCTAACGTATCCACATCATTGGTAATTCTTGAAAGAACTTCACCGTTTGTGTGGCTTTCAAAATATTTCATAGGCATACGGTTCATTTTTTCGGAAATTTCCTTACGGATTCTGTAGCAGAGCTTCTGGGTTATTCCCGTCATAATTATACCCTGAACAAGGTTAAATATGGAAGATACGCCATAAAGTCCTATAACAATAAGAAGTATCTGGCCTATTTTTTCAAAATTAATCTCACCGGTTCCGGAAAGCTTTGCAATAAGTCCTGTCTGAAGCTCATTAGTGGCTTTACCTAAAGTCTTAGGTGATATAACATTAAAAACCGTACTTCCCACAGCAAATATGGCAAAAACAATGATTGCATACTTGTAATTGCCTATATAACGGAAAAGCTTTGCAATGGTGCCCTTAAAGTTTTTGGCTTTTTCTCCGGCAGCATTGTTCATTCCGTGCCCCATTCGTCCATGCTTCGGAGCCGAAGCAGTATTATGTTTTCTGTCTTCCATTACGCTTCCTCCTTTGCACCTGTATTCAGTTCTTTTTCGGAAAGCTGGGAAATAGCAATCTGCCTGTAAACCTCACAGTTTTCCATAAGCTCATTATGACTACCCATTCCTGCAATTCTGCCTTCATCAAGAACAATTATATTATCCGCATGAAGAATTGTACTTATTCTCTGTGCCACGATAAAAACGGTTTTATCCTTTATCTTAGGACCAAGGGCTTTTCTAAGCGCCAGATCGGTCTTAAAATCAAGAGCCGAAAAGCTGTCGTCAAAAATATATATAAGAGGATTCCTTGCTATTGCCCTGGCTATGGCAAGTCTCTGCTTCTGACCTCCTGATACGTTTGTACCTCCCTGAGAAATTTCGCTGTCATATCCTTTGGCTTTTTCGTTAATGAATTCCTCCGCCTGGGCTATCACGGCCGCCTCGACCATATCCTTATCGGAATCATTTGCCTGACCGAATTTTATATTATCTGCAATCGTACCTGAAAACAGAATACCCTTCTGGGGAACATATCCTATATTGGCCCTCAGTTCACTTACAGACATATCCCTTATGTCCGTACCGTCAATCGTAATCACGCCTCCGGTAACATCAAAGAATCTTGGAATCAGATTAACAAGCGTGGATTTGCCACATCCGGTACTTCCTATAATGGCAGTAGTCGTTCCGGGTTCTGCAACAAAATCAATATCCTCCAATACTTTTCCCTCTGCCGTCGGATACGCAAAATCAACATGGCTGAATTTGACTACACCCTTGGCATTTTTAAGAGAATCTGTCAGCTTACCATCTTCAATGGAAGATTCTGTCGTAAGCACTTCATGTATTCTGTCAGCCGCAACACCGGCTCTAGGAAGCATAATTGATATCATTGTAAGCATAAGAAATGACATTACAATCATCATTGTATATGTTATGAATGCGGTCATCGTACCGATTTCCATGGTTCCGGCATCTATTCTGTGAGATGCCACCCATACAATAAGTACCGAAATACCGTTCATAATAAGCATAAGAGCCGGCATCATAAAGCTCATAACACGGTTGGTAAAAATCATTACTCCCGTCAAGTCCCGGTTAGCCTTGTCAAATCTTTTTTCTTCATGCTTTTCTCTTCCAAAAGCACGGATTACCGAAATACCTGTAAGCATTTCCCTGGATACAAGGTTAACTTTATCCACAAGCTTCTGCATAATTTTAAATTTCGGCATGGCAATTATCATTAATGCAATTACAAGTACCGAAATGGCAGCCACGGCAATTACTATTACATATCCCATTCCTGCACCTGTCCCGGACACCATAATAATTCCGCCTATAGCCATAACCGGTGCATACAAAACCATTCTGAGAAGAGTAACCGTTACCTGCTGTACCTGCTGCACATCATTGGTAGTACGGGTAATAAGAGATGCGGTGGAAAATTTATTAATCTCACTGTCCGAAAAGCTTACTACCTTTGCAAATATTTTCTGTCTTAAATCCCTGCCGACTCCTGCGCCTACCCGGGATGCGATAAATCCGATTGCGATTGATATAAGTCCCATTGCCAGGGCAAATAACATCATCAATCCGCCTTTTCTCCACAGATAAGTATTTCTTATATGGTTCAAATCCACATCAAGATTTTCATACTCGCTCTTAGTCAGCGTAATTGCATAACCTTTAACAATGGAATCACCCATTGAATCAAGTTTTGAATCAATACTGCTTCTTATTGAAGCAAAATCAACAGCTTCATCGGACGGTACTGCCATATCCTGTTCACTCTGTCCTGCCGCCTGACTTATAAGTACATATGCGGCCATTGGATAAGTAAAAGTCTCATCCAGTTCAGCCTTATCAAGCCCGTCATTCAGATAGTATATTCCATCATCTTCAAGGCTGTAGGAATCATTCCAGAGTTCTTTCTCTTCTTCATTCATAAGAAGCCCGATACCCATGTATGTCTCCTTACTGATTAAATCAGGAGTAGCATACTCGATTCCCTGATTGGTTATTCCTGTATCAATGAGCTTTGAAGTAAGATTAGGCAGTGAAAAATCACAAAATGCCTGTACAATCAGAAGAACACCGATAATCAGAACAGATACCCAGTATTTTTTAAGATTTCCAAAAATATGTTTCATTGTTCAATCTCCTTATAGAATTCAATTCTATAACCGGTAATGCCTATATTCAATAAAAATTCTATAAAAAAACAATTAAAGCATTATTAAAAAGGTTATCCCTGTGCATATAGTCAAAATGAATTGCAGTTTCTTTTTCCCTGATAACTCCCGCTTCCATAAAATATGGAATATCAATATCAAATATTTCTATATGTTCTGCTTTTGTCAGTTTTCTGCCACCCGCATATTCTCCCGCTTTATCCGATTTAACTTTGTCGAACTTAAGAAAAGACGGAAGTGACTTAATATTTTCCCTGCAAAACATATCAAATTTAAGCAGCTCACCGAGATATTTTATCCGTTTATCATCCAAATAACCGCATCCGAATCTGTATAAAAGTTCATATTTCCCGTTTTTGGACGGCAGACTTCCGTTTGGATATTCGTTATCATAATATTTGCCCAAATCAGAATAAAACCTAAACTCTGACTCCCAATTTGAGATAAGATATTTAATACTCCATACAAACATTTTGCTGTTATAATACATATCCAGCACATTTTCAATAAGTTTTAATTGTATCATTTGTGAAAAGTCTACCCATTTTGTAAAAAGCACTTCATATGGCGGACTGTTTTGTGCCACAATTCCGTATCCGTCGGCTTCATCCCTGAGAGGCGAGCCGTACAGAAGCTTTAAAAACCCTAACTGAAGGGCATCCGGCTCCATCCTGTATACATCATTAAAAGACTTTTCAAATGATACTATGTCCTCGTAAGGAAGCCCTGCAATCAAATCAAGATGTACATGTATATTGTGGGCAGACTTTATTTTTTTAATATTATCCGCTACCAGATCAAGATTCATTGAGCGGTGGATTGCTTCTATTGTATGTGGATTGGTGCTCTGAATTCCCACTTCAAGCTGAACAAGCCCCGGTCTTAATGAGTTAAGGATTTCTATTTCTTCATCCGTAAGCAAATCTGCGGCAATCTCAAAATGGAAATTGGTTATGCCTCTGTCATTATCTTTAATAAATCTCCAGATTTCCATTGCATGGTTTTTGTTACAGTTAAAAGTTCTGTCTACAAATTTTACCTGGGGAACTTCCTTTTCAATAAAGAATAAAAGGTCCTTTTTCACGGTTTCGGGATTACGGAACCTGAGTTTTTTGTCCACCGAAGATAAGCAATAACTGCATGAAAAAGGACATCCTCTTGAACTTTCATAGTAAATTATTCTGTTTTTGCAGCCTTCACCGTCATAATCCGAAGCGTAGTACGGCATGGAAAAATCGTTCAAATCCACAGGCTTAGGACATGGATTGTTGACAATATTGCCATATAAATCTCTTATGGAAACTCCATCCAGATTGGTAATTTTATCAATCGTATTATCTGCATAACATGCAAGAAGTTTTGGAAATACACTTTCCCCTTCTCCCCTCATTACCCCGGAAACATTATTGTGTGTTTTAAGAAAGTCCTCCGGATGATACGATACTTCCGGTCCGCCAAGCCATACCGGGACATCCGGTAAAATTTTCTCCAATTCAAAAAGGATTTCTTCAATCAGGGAAATATTCCATATATAGCAGGAAAATCCGATAATATCAGGCTTGGCTTCGTATATTCCCCTCAGTATGTCATAAGTATGGTTGTTAATTGTATATTCTTTAATTTCAACCATATCTGAATATTTATCTGCTGACGACTTAAGGCAGTATACTGCCGGATTTGAATGAATATATTTTGAATTAATTGCCACAAGTAAAAATTTATTTTCGTTCATAATCAGGGCTGTATTACCTCCTAAAAAGTTCTCAATTTATCACTTCCGTCATCCACTGTATTTTCAATTGATTTAATAACCACATAGTATCCTGCATTTTCATTAACCTGCACATATACCCTGTCTCCGGCCTTATGTCCCAAAACAGCTTTCCCGATTGGTGACTCATTGCTTATATATCCTTCTAACGAGTTTCCTCTTACAGTTGTTACAATCTTAAATTTTTCCGTTTCGTCATCATCTTCAAAGTAAAGCTCCACCGTATTATTCAGACCCACCTCATCCTCTGCGGACTCGTCACTTATTACCTTTGCTGTTTTAATCATTTTCTCAAGATAGCGTATTCTGCTTTCATTACGGTTTTTCTCTTTTTTGGCGGCATAGTATTCAAAGTTTTCGCTTAAATCCCCATGTGCCCTTGCTTCTTTTACCGCCTCAATAAGTTCTTTTCTGAGCACCAGTTTTCTATGCTCAATTTCTTCCTCCATTTTCCGGATATCCTTATCGGTCAGCTCGTCATACATTTTTATACCTCCTAAACATGAAAACGGCCTGCCATAAACGACAGGCCGATATTTTTGTGTAACTGATTAATTATCAGATGATAAACTCATGAAGCTGTTCATCAATAACTTTGGAAATTTCTTTCAGTCTTTCAGTACCCTCGGTAACCTTATCCATTATTGTACATACCTCAGTAACCGATGCTGAACATTCCTGTGAACTTGCAGCATTCTCTTCTGCTATTGCTGACAGATTCTGTACCGTATCTGTTACGGCAATTCTTGCATTATCAAGTTTGGTAGTGGTATCTACAATTTCTGATATTCCGCGCATTGATGCATCGATATTAACTTTAACACGGTCGAATGCTTTATTCGTCTCACCCACATTTCTGCTCTGCTGTTCCATTATTGCTTTAACATCCTGCATTCCGGATACGGCCTGATTAGAATCGATTATGAGTTTTTCAATTATCTCTTCTATATGCTTGGCTGATTCATTGGACTGTTCTGCCAGCTTCTGAATCTGCGATGCAACAACAGCAAAACCTCTTCCCTGCTCTCCTGCTCTTGCCGCTTCAATGCTTGCGTTAAGAGAGAGAAGATTCGTCTCCTCTGCAATAGAAGTGATTATGGTAATAGCTGCTTTAATATCCTCTACCGACCGGTTGGTGGTATTGGTTCTGTCATAAATCATGTCAATAGATTCTGATGCCTCTTCGTTAATCTTAAGAAGCTTGTGAAGAATGTCCGTAGCTTCTTTAACAGCCTCCATAATTGCATCTGAGCTTGTCTTAAGCTTACCGATTTCATCATTAGTAACCTCTATCATATTGCCCATATCAATGACATTACTTGTGGCATTGGTTGTCTCCTCAGCCTGGCTGTTGGCACCATCAGCAACTTCTCCGACGGCAATTTCAACCTGTCTTATGGAATTAACGGTATTGATTGAACTGTTAGCCAGTTCTTCGGATGTGGCATAAAGAGTATTACTCTGATTCTGTATTTCGTAAATAATCTTTCTGAGGTTATCTCCAAGTTCGATAACAGCCTTGGACATAAGTCCTGTCTCTGTCTTCTTTCCCGCCATTTTGGAAATGCTGTCATCCAGCTTAAGTTCCAGCTTGGACAATCCGTTAACCTGCTCGGTAACCTTAACAATCGGCTTTGCAATTATTCTTCCCAGTACTACCGCCGCAATACAAATAAGTACAAGAGTTCCGAAAGAAATCATTATACAGCTGCCGCTTGCTGAGTTAAGCTCGTCAAGTACATCATCCTCATCTGCGGTAATAACAAGAATACATTTATTGTCACACACTATTTTGTAAGACGAAAATTTATGAATTCCGTTATAATCATACTCTGTAAAAACGGTATTAAACGCATATGTACCGGAGTTCAGATCCTGTGCCACCTTTTTAATAACATCATTGGCAACCGGCTGGCCTATTTTGGATGCTGTAGGATGATATAACATGGTTCCGTCTGCCGCAACAAGATAAGCATATGAGGACTTATAATTGGATATCTTAATGTCTTTAAGGACTTCTTTAAGGTAATCTGCCGATGTTGCCTTATCATATCCAAGATATTCCGTCGCTTCATCAAGCAGCTTACCGCCTAAATCCGCTTCATCAACCATGTAATTCTCAACTGTACCACGAATATCCTTTTCCATGGCACTCTTAAAAGAAATAATAAGAGCTGTCTGTGCTACAAGGACCGCTATAATAACAAATAATGCGATTTTGGTAGAAAGAGATCTGAAAACAGGAATTCTGATTCTGCCTTTTTTATGATTTTTCTTCTGTTTTTTTTCTTTCTTTTCTTTCATAAAACCCTCCGAACACACATTTTTTTCATGAGAATATTATACCACTCTGATTTGTTTTTACAATATTTATTATTCTTTTTTTACCGAATCAGTCATTGATATAATCCAAAAGTTCTATTATTTTATCATGTTCCAAATCCGCCTTATCCATATTGGATCCGTTGCATACATAAATTGCTTTGCTTCCCTCTTTATCGGAAACAACCAGATACTGGGTTTCATATGCAACACATAACTCCCGGCAGGAATATTCGTCTGAACAAAATTCAAGCTTTGACAACCGTTCTGTCTTGAGATTAAGTTTATATACAGCATTGTCGGTGCAGGATAAATAAAGTGTATTTTCATATATATCCGTACCGGATACCGATGTATCCTTTACATCGATTATTTTTTTGGTATCCCGGCCAGATACCGAAAGAGCATATATGCAGCTTCCGCTATCCGTATCCTGCGCAAAATATATGGATTTTCCATCCGCAGAAAAACATATAGATGTAATATCTGATACATCTTTTATGAGATTTTTCTGTGTCTTCCCTTCTGCATCTATTATATCAATACCATGACAGCTTTCACTCTCCCAAAGAACTGCCGTCGTTTTCTTACTATCAGAGTAATCTGTCTCAAGTATTCTGCCGGTTTCCAATGAAACAATCTCTTCCTCCCTTCCTTCTTCGGAATGGAAAAGACTGAGTATATTATCCTTTATAATAAAAATGCTGTCACGGGTCATAAACCCGGCACCGTCTGCCCCGTCTGCAATTTCTTTGGTATTGTGCTCATTGAAGTCATATAAATAAAGTTTGCCGCCATCTGCAGTATAAAGCATATACCCTGTCATATTTTCCGCAACATTTTTATTGACTTTTTGGGATGATATATACATCACCAGTATTATTACCAGCATCACACCGCAAAGTATAAGTGCAGGCTTTAAATGCTGTTTTTTGTTGGCATGTGGATTGTTACTGAAATTCATTTTTCCTCCGAACCGGACTTTTATGTATGTCCGTTACCGGAACAGTTCTTCCTGCTGCAGCCTGTGCAGGAGGAGCCGCATGAACTTTTTCCGGATTTTTTATCTTTAATAAGCTTATATATAATGAAAGCTGTTATTACAAGCAGTACAGCTCCCACTGCAATCGAACCGATATACTTCTCCATTGTCTCTCCTTTTGGTTATTGGACAAAAGCCTGTCATACATTGTTGCGCCTCTGTTAAAACAAAGGTGAAATAAGCCTCAGAATCGGAAGAAGAATATGTTCCAGAACTGTTTTCTTTCTGCTGTCCTGATAACTTACCTCATGGCACTTCTCCAGTGTATTAAAATAATCCTGCTTAATATCCCATATAACATTGTTATTGTACATCCAGATTGCATTTTCAAAATGGTGTGTAAGACTTCTGTAATCCAGATTGATTGTACCCACTACCGCCGTTTCATCATCAGATAAAAATATTTTGGCATGCACAAATCCCGGATCATATTCAAAAATTCTTACTCCCGCTTTAATAAGGCACTCATAATATGACTGTGTCAGCATAAATGCCAGCTTCTTGTCAGGAATACCCGGCGTAATTATCCTTACATCAATTCCGTTTTTGGCCGCATCACTGAGTGCGGATACAAGTACATTATCAAGTATCAGATATGGTGTCATGATGTATATATAATGGTTGGCACGATGTATCATATTAAGGTATACATTTTTGCCCACCGGCTCATCATCAAGAGGATAATCCGTATAAGGAGCCACATATCCGTCATCATAGTGAAATTCTTTATCTGTGGCATATTGTAAAAAGTCATCAGTCTGTTTGGTTGTTGCATCCCACAATGAAAGAAACATAATAACAAGACTCCATACAGCTTCACCTTTAATCATTATCGCTGTATCTTTCCACTGTCCGTAAATTGTTCTGGTATTGATATATTCATCTGCAAGATTTACGCCTCCGGTAAATCCTACCTCGCCGTCAATTACGCAGATTTTACGATGATCCCTGTTGTTATATCTGGAATCCAGAATACTCCTGAAACAGTTAAATTCATAGCACTGAATGCCTTTTTTTCTCATGCTTCGTACAAAATCTCCCGGAGTCTTTAATATGCTTCCGAAGCTGTCGTACATAAATCTGACTTCAACGCCTTCCTTAACCTTTTCTTCAAGTATTTCTAATATCGGATTAAGCATTTTGCCTTCCTGTACAATGAAATACTCCATGAAAATGTATTTTTTGGCTTTGCGGAGTTCTTCAAGAAGAACAGGGAACATGTCATCTCCCAGAGGAAAGTATCTGGATGTGGTATTCTTATAAACCGGAGCCTCGGCACATCTGAAAAGATAATCTGCCTGTACGGATATATTCCGGTTCTCTTCCCTCAGTTCGTCATTGTAATAAGGCTTGGATACAATGGCAGCCCTGGCCATTTCGGATGCATTATGCATTTTCTTAAGTTCTTTCTTTCCGAAATGCGCTCTTCCGTATATTATATACACAATTCCTCCAAACACCGGCACAAGAAGAAGCAGAATAATCCATGGAATTTTATATACCGGATTAATATCAGATCTGACAAGATAAAGTACTACTAGGATTGACAAAATCTCAAGAATCCACTTTATCGGCCCCATATATTTTCCGAAAAATACAGAAGGAATGACTATTACGGCAATCTGTGCCAGAACGGCCAGCGCCAGTGTAAGTATCTTAATCACATATGTTAATTTCTTGCCTTTAATATGTAATTTCTGCTGTTCCATTATAATATACATTCCTTTCCCACATATTTAAAAATTATATTGTCTGCTTTTTTATAAAATCAAGTCTTTCATAAAACTGGGTGTAAAAATCCCCGTCGGTATTATACGGGTTTACATAAAACAGCTGCAGAAAACCGGTACATATCTGCCCTCTTGCATCCATATCATCTGTATTCATGACTTCTTCCATAATCTCCATCTTCACATCATGCCAGTCATCGACGAATTTCTCGTATCGGTCTAAATCAGGAATATTCATCCAGTTTTTAATTTTAATTTTGGTCTTTGACTCATATGGACATTCATAAATCTGATTAAAATATAAATGCCCCCGGTCTTTGAATATTCTTCCCAACGGAAACATCCTGCATATGCCCGGACGGTACTTATGGATTGTACACCGTCCTTCATCATTTAAAAATAAACAGGCTTCGTCTTTACCACTCATCTTAATATTGGGAAGAATAATACCACCCGACACCGAAAGCTCAATATATTTGTTAAGGAGTTCAGATATGCCGTATCCCGTTGCTTTTATTATATTAAAAATATCAAGCGGGTCAAGTTCAAGGGATTTTCCCATACCATGGCAGCATTTGGAACATCCCATGCAGCCGTTACAATCAACCCGCGCCATATCCGATGAAGTATATTCTTTTCCGTCAGATATATCATTCAAATCCACATCACGAAACATTTTGGTCTCCTTATAACATTATTCTTCTTCTGCCCAGAAAGATGCACATTTTACAGCCTTTCTCCAGCCTTTAAGAAGCTTTTTCCTGTATTCTTCTTCCATTGACGGAGCGAATTCCCTGCCACACTTCCAATTGCTTTTAATCTCATCCAATCCGTCATAATACCCTGTTGCAAGTCCTGCCAGGTACGAAACTCCCAGGGATGTGGTCTCTATCATCCAAGGTCTTTGAACTGTAGTATTGAGTATATCAGCCTGAAAACCCATGAGAAAATCATTGGCACTTGCCCCGCCATCCACTTTAAGCGTCCTGAGGCGTATTCCCGAGTCCTCTTCCATCGCACTCAGCACATCTGCCACCTGGTAATCTATTGATTCCAATGTAGCTCTGATAAAATGTTCCTTGGTGCATCCTCTGGTAATTCCCACAACCGTACCTCTTGCATACTGATTCCAATACGGGGCACCGAGCCCTGTAAAAGCAGGAACCACATACACACCGTTCGTATTCTCTGCCCTTACGGCATATTCTTCCGACTGGGCAGCATTTTTTATCATTCTGACTCCGTCCCTTAGCCACTGAATTGCCGCACCTGCCACAAAAACACTTCCTTCGAGTGCATACTGCGGTCTGCCTGTACCTGCAGCGATTGTGGTGATAAGACCGTTATTGGAAACAATAGGTTTCTCTCCCGTATTCATAAGGAGGAAACATCCTGTTCCGTATGTATTTTTGGCCTCTCCCGGTTCAAAGCAGCACTGACCGAAAAGTGCAGCCTGCTGGTCTCCCGCATCTCCGGATATCTGTATTTCTCCTCCGAATATATCAGGAGAGGTTTTTCCAAAAAGATGTCCCGAAGGATACACCTTTGGCAGCATCGCAGGCGGAATGTTAAAATATTTCAAAAGTTCCTCATCCCAGCAAAGATTATGTATATCAAAAAGCATTGTTCTGGACGCATTGGTATAATCCGTTGCATGAACTCTGCCTTTGGTCAGATTCCATATGAGCCATGTATCCACGGTACCGAACAAAAGCTCTCCGTTGTCTGCTGCCTTTCTTGCTCCTGCCACATTATCAAGAATCCATTCGACTTTTGAAGCACTGAAATACGCGTCCGGTATAAGTCCCGTTACCGCCTTTACCCTATCGGTAAGACCTTCTTCTTTCATTCTGTCAATTCTGTCTGCGGTTCTTCTGCACTGCCATACTATGGCATTGTATACGGGTTTTCCCGTATTCTTATCCCAGACAATTGTGGTTTCCCTTTGGTTGGTTATACCTATTCCGGTAATATTCTTGTATGAAAGTCCTGCTTTTGCCAGAGCCTCCGTTGCAACGGCTATCTGTGATGACCAGATTTCCATCGGATCATGCTCAATCCATCCCGGTTTCGGATAAATCTGCCCAAATTCTTTTTGGGCCATGGAATGAATTTCACCGCGTTTATTATAAATTACACATCTTGAGCTTGTAGTGCCCTGATCTAAAGCCATTATATACTGCTGTTCCATTTTACCCCCATGTCTGATTATGTATCATAAAATGCACTTAATTTTTCAACATATTTAAAATATACCCCGCAGCTTCTGCCGCGAGGTAAAAACTATTTTATTCAGGTTCTTCAATTTTAATTCTGATCTGCTGCATACGGTTGTCTAACTGGCTTATTAACTCCGCGCAGTAAAACAATTCATTTGAAATGCTCTCGGCATTGTCTATTTCTTTTTTGTATTTAAGCTTATGTTCAAGACTTGCCCAGAAGTCCATGGCTATTGTACGGAACTGTACTTCCACTTTCATATTTTTCTTCTCATTGGTAAGGAAAATAGGAATCTGTACAATCAAATGAAGGCTTCTGTAACCGTTAGGCTTTGGATTTCTGATATAATCCTTTCTCTCCAGGATTTCAATGTCATCCTGCTGTGCCAGACAGTCCGCAAGTTTATAGATATCATCCGGGAATGAACAGATTACCCTGATTCCCGCAACATCATAAAGATTCTTCTCTATACTGTCAATTGATATTTCAAGGTTCTTACGCTTTAATTTTTCAAAAATACTTGAAGGACTTTTAATTCTGCACTTTATGCTCTCAAACGGATTTCTGCTGTCCTGATTGGATAACTCCGCATTAAGAACGTCAAGTTTGGTTTTGACCTCAAGCATTGCACATTGGTACTGCATCATAAGCTTCTGAAACTTTTTCATTGTTTCAGCAGACATGCTGCTTGCTTTAATATCTTCCCAGAATTCTTCCTGCTCTTTTATCTGACTCATTGTATATCTCCCGTAAAATGTTCTATTATACCGTTTCTACCTTAATCATATTGGTAGTACCTGACATTCCTATGGGAACTCCCGAAGTTATAACCGCTATTTCTCCTTTACCGATGTATCCCTGTCTTACGGTTTCATCGACCGCATATGAGAAAAGATCAAAAACATCCTTTTTCTCATCAAGAAGTACCGGAACCACACCCCATGAAAGATTCAGTTGTCGACATACTTTGGGGGATGTGGCACAGCCGATAATACAGCAGGCGGGACGGTATTTTGAAATCATCCTTGCCGAAGTTCCTGATTTGGTAACAACAATTATTGCCCCTGCATTCAAGTCATATGCCGTTGTACATGTAGCATGACATATGGCATTTGTGACATCAGGTTTATCTTTGCGTTCCCCGGCAAAGAATCTCTTTCTGTAGTCAATGTCCTGTTCCGTACGCTCTGCAATACGGGCCATCATTTCCAACGATTCCACCGGAAATCTGCCGGCAGCAGTCTCTCCCGAAAGCATAACGGCACTGGTTCCGTCGTATACCGCATTGGCTACGTCTGCCGTCTCCGCACGGGTAGGTCTTGGATTCTTAATCATGGAATCCAGCATCTGGGTAGCCGTAATTGCCAGTTTCCCTGCTTCGTATACTTTCTTGATAATGATTTTCTGGGCAATCGGAACCTCTTCATCCGGAAGCTCCACACCCATGTCTCCTCTGGCAATCATAATTGCATCGGAAACATCTATAATCTCATCGATATTCTTAAGACCTTCGCTATTCTCGATTTTGGCAATGATTTTAATATCTTCTCCGCCATTCTCTATAAGCAGTTTTCGAATTTGTTCCACATCATCCCTGCATCTCACAAAAGACGCGGCTATAAAATCAACATCATTTTCTATTCCAAACAAAATATCTGCTTTATCGCAGGCGCTCATAAACGGCATGTCTATATGGACTCCCGGAACATTTACTCCTTTGTGATTGGAAACAATTCCCGGATTCACAACAACACAATGTATATCGCCTTCTTCTACGGATGTAACTTTAAGTTCGACAAGTCCGTCATCAATAAGAATTGCCGTTCCTGTCTTCACATCCTTCCAAAGCTTATCAAATGTAATGCTTACAATGGTGTTATCGCCCAAAACATGTCTGCCTGTCAGAGTAAACTCCTGCCCTTCACAAAGCATGACCTGTCCGTCTGTAAAATCCCTGAGTCTTATTTCAGGTCCTTTGGTATCCAGAAGAATTGCTACCGGTTTATTAAACTTACCGGCTGCCTCACGGACTGCATCAATACGCCTTTGCTGGTCTTCATGCGTTCCATGGGAAAAATTAAGTCTGGCAACATTCATGCCTTTATCTACAAGCTTCTCCAATACCTCGGGACTGTCTGTGGCAGGTCCGAGAGTGCAGATAATTTTTGTTTTGCGCATTATTACTTCCTTTCAAAACCGTTCAATACCTCATCCTTCATGAACGGCTTCATAATAAACTTGGAAGCTCCTAACTTTAATGCCTGAATTACTTTCTGCTGCTGTCCTGCTGCCGTAATCATAATAACATTGGCATCCGGATCATACTTCTTAATCTCCTTAAGAGCCTCCACGCCATCCATCTGAGGCATGGTAATATCCAATGTTATGGTATCCGGATTAAACTGTTTATATACAACAACAGCCTCAAGTCCGTTGGCAGCCTCTGCCACAACGGTGTATCCTGCTTCCTCAAGGATTGCCCTGAGCATCTTACGGATCATCTTGGAATCATCTACGATAACAACAGTACCCTTGCTGTCTGCAGTAACTTCACTGCCCTCTGTTTTATCAAGGGAATATACATAAGGAATCTTTCCGATGCTCATAGGTGAATCAACTGAAATATATATATTAACCACACTGTCAAAGAAATGTACAGGAAGTACATATGCGCTTCCTTCTGCAGTCTGATTCATATATGTAAAAGGCGGTTCCATATCTATATCAACACCTTTTTCACTGAGTTCAGAAGCAAACAGACCGTTATTAATATTGGCAAACTCAGAGATTGCGTCCGCAGTCTCACTGTCAACCGCTGTAAGCTCTTCCTTACTGAAGGCGGATGCCAGTTTAAGAATTCCGTCATCATCCTTCTCAGAAGCAAAGGCAAGATAAATTGTATGGTCTCCCGTTACCTTCTGACCTGAAATAAATGAATATGAAAAATTATTAACATGCTTAATACGGTCAATATAGTAATCGGTGGTAATAAAACGGGTAATATTACGAAGTACCAGACCTACCATATCTGTAACATAAGGCTTGGACGCATATGCAAATACAGGAACAACGGAATCAATATCATCCTGCTTAAGTGCACACATCTCAGCATCAGTAAATCCTCTTTCCTTCTGGAAAGCAAGCAGATGCTCATCTATAACACTTACGGATATATTAAGACTGTCCGTAAGAATCTGCATAAGTTTCATGTATGAATTTCCCTGTTTCTGTAAAAGTCCAAGAACCTGCTGTTCGGTTAAATATCCCTTCTCCACTGCAATATCACCGAACCTCTTGTCCATCTGGGTCTGAAGGTGGTTAATCTCCTCCGCCTGCTGCTCGGTCAAAATCTTCTCTGCAACAGCAATTGTTCCCATCTTAACCCTGGCTTCGGACTGCTCCTGTAACATCTTCTTGAGTCCCGCCTTATCAATAACCCCCTTTTCCATTAAATAATTTCCGAATAACTGACTAAACATCCTATCACTCCTTAGAAATTTGTATAATTATAATTTACCACGAAATAACTTAATTCGCAATGAAAACAGCCCTTAAAATTCCATTTGGCCGATTAAATATTTATAAAAATAATTAACAGAATCTTTCGATTGCCTTTTTCATACTGTCTTCACCTATAATATGGATAATTGTCCACAAATCAGGTGTGTTGGACCTTCCGGTCACGGCAATTCTGACAATTTCCGCCACATCCGAAATACTTCCCTTAAAAGCATCCGGGTCGGCCTTATATGCTTTCATATCTGAAGCAAATCCCAGCTTGTCCGCAATCTTTTTAAGCTTATTAAACCATTCGGAATTATCATCCTCATGGGAATATACGGAAAGATATTCATTAAGAACAGTTTTAACCTCAGATTCATCATAACGGAAAGCTTCCCTGTCAGAATCCATATTAAAAAAGTATCCGATTAATTCAAAAATCTGTTTTGCATAAATAAAATCTTTTCTTCTTCTCTTTGATCCGATTCCCATATATAATCTGAGAATTGAAAGCATTTTTTCTTTGTCCGCAAACCATACACTGACTTTCTCAGGTTCATTTTCCACTGCCCAGTTATATAAGAAATCATACATCTCTTCTTCATTAAGCTTTGCAAGTTCATTTTTGCAGATATTATGAAGTTTATCCTTATCGAAAAGTGCACCTGACTGGCTCATCTTCTCTACTGAGAATGGGAACTCTTCTATTCCCTTATCCGGGAATTTTTCATACCATTCCTCAAAGTTGGAATTGAGAAGTGTCATAAGATATACCTTAAGTCCTTCAGGATGATATCCGTCCTTACGGTAATAATCCAGTGAAAGTTCCGGATCCTTTCTTTTGGAAAGTTTTCTCTTGCCTCCGGTCTCTTCGTCTATTTTCATAAGATGTGCCGTGTGTCCGTATGCAGGCATTTTAAATCCCAGCACATGGAAAAGTTCATAATGAATAGGAACGGAAGCAAGCCATTCACCGCCTCTTATAACCATTGTAGTTCTCATAAGATGGTCATCTATGGCGTGTGCAAAATGATATGTCGGCACTCCGTCACGCTTTAAAATTACAATGTCATGAATATTTTCAGGAAGCTTTATTTCTCCCATAATACTGTCGGTAAAAGTTATTTCCTTATCAGGGCTTCCCTGGGAACGAAGTCTTAAAACATAAGATTCTTTGTTATTGAGCTTTTGCTCGATTTCTTCAAGGGTAAGGTTTCTGCAGACAGCATATTTTCCGTAATATCCGGTCATTTCTTTTTCATTTTCCTGCTGTGTCCTTACGGCTGCCAGGTCCTCTTCCGTACAAAAGCACGGATATGCAAGACCTTTTTCCACAAGGCTCTTGGCATAGGAATGATATATTTCAACTCTCTGTCTCTGGAAATACGGTCCGTATGCATTCTGAGGAGAATCATCTGAAAATCCTGCTCCCTCGTCAAATTCAATATTAAAATAGCGGAGCACATTAATAATAATATCTACTGCACCGTCCACCTTTCGCTTCTCATCCGTATCTTCTATCCTGAGATAGAAAACACCGCCGTTCCTGTGGGCAATACGCTCATCGGCAAGTGCACTGTATAGATTACCGAGGTGTATAAATCCTGTAGGGCTTGGTGCCATACGGGTTACCTGTGCTTTCTGCGGCAGATTTCTATATGGGAATTTCTCCTCATAATATTCCGGTCCGTTAATCACATCCGGGAACAATAACTGAGCTAATTTTTTATTATCCATTTCTTCCTCCGATTATTTTTGTTCACAACATTATATTTTAGCATATTTCAGACTTTAATCAAGAGTATATAAGCTCTTTAGGAGAGCAATTTCTTTCGCATACCCCGGAAGTTCGTTAGGGGTTTCCAGATAACACGGCAGACCTTTAAGTAAAGGTATATTGATAAATCTTTCAAATGCTTCTGTTCCTATTCTGCCTTCTCCTATTGCGGCATGACGATCTTTATGACTGCCAAGCCCAAACAGGCTGTCGTTTATATGAAGCGCACTAAGTCTGTCAAGGCCTATGATTTCATCAAATTCTTCAAGAACTTTTTCCGGCTCATTTACAATATCATATCCGGCATCATACACATGGCAGGTATCTAAGCATACGCCAATCCGGTCTTTCCTTTCGACTTTATCAATAATTGCTTTTATTTCCTCAAATCTTTTCCCCACCTCGGAACCTTTTCCCGCCATCGTTTCAAGAAGAACTTTTATGTTTCCGTCATCTTTATCAAGCACCCTGTTAAGCAGGTCGGAAATAAGAATTATTCCCGTTTCGCTTCCCTGTCCCACATGGCTTCCGGGATGAAAGTTGTACATGCAGCCCGGCACCCAGGATAACCTTCTCAAATCGTCTGACATGGTGTTTTGGGCAAATTCCCTTAACCCTTCGTCCTTGGAACACGGATTTAATGTATAAGGTGCATGGGCAAGTACGGTTTTAATTCCTGTTTCTGCCGCATATGTAATATAAGCTTCTTTATCTTCCGGGTCTGTTGTTTTTACATTTCCGCCTCTCGGATTTCTCGAAAAAAACTGAAATGTATCCGCTCCTATGGAAACGGCCTCCTTACCCATGTGAAGAAATCCTTTTGAAACCGATAAATGGCATCCTATTGTAAGCATTATTCTGTCTCCTTTTTATCGTCATTATCCGTAAATCCCTGTGCAATCTGTTTTTGTAGTTCATCATCCGCTTCATCAAAAAAGAACCTTGATTCATGTGTCTTTGCTGCCTCATAAGCCGCAATTTCCGAAGCTATGGTGTCATGGACTTCTTTTTCAAACTCTCTTGCCGAAATAAGATAGCAGCCCTGCCCTCTTATGATAATCTGTTCAAGTCCGTCCGAGGTTGCCACGGTAATATCATATCTGCCCTTATTATCATGGGCAAACTGCTCTATGTAACTGTCCGCCGTACGGGCTTCCTCCGTAAAAACCACATGAATATTGTGATAATCAAAAATTTCCGTAGGATGGTTTTTCACCCTGTATGCATCAAAAACAGCAATAAGATTTACATTTTTAATTGCCTGATAATTGCATAAAATATCAAGAAGCCTTCCTCTTGCGCCGTCAATATTGGAAGCTGCCAGTTCTTTTAATTCTTTCCATGCAAAAATAATATTGTATCCGTCCACTAAAAGATACTTAGGCTTTTGGGTATGTGAGGAATTTTTATTATAATTTCTTGTTACGGCAAAAGAGTCCGCTCTGTGCTTTTTAAATCCCTTTTCCTTTGATACACCGTTTGCGCCGCCTGCTTTACGGATAATCTCATCTATTTCTTCAGTTCCGAGCGAATCAAAATATCCGCTTTCAGTTTCAGAGACCGGATATTTTATATTAATAGGAGTATCATCTGAGATACTTGGTTCGAGTACGCTTTCCACATGCATATACTGTGTAACCTGATTCCACGGCACCACAAATCCTGCTCCATGAGCACAAAATACGGAATCCGGCGAATTCCTTATATCCCGTTCGGGGTCATATCCGATACTTTCAATAACTTCTTCCTGATTGTGGCATATATCATATCCTCTCAGGGTATAGGATATCTGTCCCGCTCCCTTTGTATATATGGTTACTTCTTTCTGGTAATCCCGCAAAAGAGCAACCGGTCCGTATCCTTTCAAATATGCTCTGCCGTTTTCAAGTATGGGGCTTTCCGGTTTTGCATGCATTTTTTCCATATCCGTCATGGCCCGTCCCACACAATTATCCGGAATATCCAGAATAAAATCATAATATGGTTCTAAAAGGAGGCTTTGAGCCTTCATGAGTCCGTTTCTGACTGCACGGTATGTGGCCTGTCTGAAATCACCGCCCTCAGTATGCTTGTCATGGGCTTTTCCCGCTGCCACCGTAATTCTGATGTCTGTAATCTCAGAACCGGTCAGAACACCTTTGTGAACTTTTTCCTCAAGATGGGTAAGAATAAGCCTCTGCCAGTTTTTGGAAAGCATATCCTCACTGCAGGAAGTTAAAAACTGCATTCCGCTTCCCCGTTCACCCGGTTCAATTATAAGATGTACCTCCGCATAATGTCTCAGAGGTTCAAAATGTCCTACTCCTTCCACTCTATCGGCTATAGTCTCTTTATATACGATTTTCCCGGGTCCGAATAAAATATCTACTCCAAACCTGTCATGGATAAGCCGTTTAAGTATTTCAGTCTGCACTTCACCCATTATCTGGGCATGAATTTCCCTCAGTTCCTCATTCCATAATATGTGAAGGTTTGGTTCCTCTTCTTCTATTTCTTTAAGCTTTGGCAGCATTCCCGCTTCATCAATTCCCTTCGGAAGGATAATCCTGTATGTAAGTACCGGTGCTAAAACCGGCAGAATTTCAGTTTTGTTTTTGCCAAGCGTCATACCCGGACGGGTTTTAACAAGCCCCGTCACCGCACAGATATGGCCTGCAAAAACTTCATCGCAAGTGGTAAACTTTTCCCCGGAATAGATTCTGATCTGATTGATTTTCCCAAAATCCTCAAGAATTGTTCTGACTTTCAGGCTTCCTCCGGTAACCTTAAGATGAGTCAGACGGTTTCCCTGTGCATCCCTGGAAATTTTGTAGATAACGGCACCGAATTCCGGTTCTCTTACAGGTTCTGCCGTATACTTCTCAAGTCCCCGTAAAAATTCTTCAATGCCAAAAGATTTAAGTGCAGAACCGAAATAGCATGGAAAAAGCTTTCTTTCAGAAATCATGACTGTAATCATTTCGTCTGAAATATTTCCGTCCTCAAGATATTTTTCCAGAACAGACTCATCGCAAACTGCTGTTTCTTCATAAAAGCTGCTGCTTTCTGTGTCGCTAAAGTCTGCAATACGGTCTGACAGACTATCTTTGAGAAGCCTTAATATATTCTCTTTATCGCTTCCCGGGCTGTCCATTTTGTTAACAAAAATAAAAACAGGTATTTTATATCTGTCAAGAATTTTCCAGAGAGTTTTGGTATGACCTTTAATGCCATCCGATGCACTGACTATCAAAACGGCATAATCCAGTACCTGAAGTGTTCTTTCCATTTCGGCAGAAAAATCCACATGTCCCGGTGTATCAAGAAGGGTAACCTCCATTGCACCGGTATTAAATTCCGCCTGCTTGGAGAAAATGGTAATTCCCCTCTCTCTCTCCATAACATTATTGTCAAGATAGGTATCTTTATTGTCCACTCTTCCGATTTTACGGATTTCTCCTCCGAGAAACAGAAAGTTTTCAGATAATGTTGTTTTGCCGGCATCAACATGTGCCACCATTCCCAGAACTATATGTTTCATAAATCATTCTCTTTCACTGCTTTGCGGAAGACATTATTATTTCCATTTCTCCGCATAATTTTATTCCGTCATATCCTGATGGAATAATGAAATTATCCCCCTTTTTAACGCTGTTATCGTTAATGATTCCCTCTCCCGAAATAACCGTACAACACCAAAAAGTGTTTTCCTGTGGTCCAAAGATTTCAGGTTCCATGGTTCCATTAACAATAATCCTGTATACATCATATTTGTCACATTCAATCAGTCTGCATATATCTGTATTTTCCGGATGTATTACGCTTTTTTGGGCATCCTGTGCCGGAACGGTAATTACATCTATGCTCTGTGCAATATGAAGGGGTCTTTTCCTGCCGTCAGAAATTCTGTCATAATCATAGAGTCTGTATGTAATATCGCTGTTCTGCTGTGTTTCAAGTATCAGGCATCCCGATGTTATGGCATGCACCGTTCCCGGGTCAATCTGTATAAAGTCTCCTTTATGGACAGGTACCTTTCTTATCAGCTCTTCCCATCTGCCTTCATTTATCATGCCCACAAGTTCCTCTTTGGTTCGGGCATTGTGGCCTGCCACCAAAACAGCCTGCCCCGGACAGTCCAGTATATACCAGCATTCTTTCTTTCCCAATGCTCCGTTTTCATGGGCCGCGGCGTATGAATCATCAGGATGTACCTGGATACTCAGGTCATCATTGGCATCTATTATTTTAACCAGAAGAGGAAACACCTCTGACTTGCACTTTCCAAACAATTCCCTGTGTGTATTATACAATTCCGACAATCTCATTCCGTCAAAACTGCCGCCTTTTACGGTACAGTCTCCGTTATGATGGGCGGATATTCCCCAGCATTCCCCTATATCATCTCCGTCAATATCATATCCGAATTCTTCCTTAAGCCTTCTTCCTCCCCAGATGTTATGGGTAAAAACAGGGTTTAAGAAAATAATTTCATTCTGCTTATTACTCATTTGCAAACCTCTATTGTGAAATTTTTATCAAACACTTCTCCCGGCTCAAGAATATTACCCCAAATGCGTTCTTCAAGTGTTCCATTAAAATTCTCTCCGTCGCACCTTCCGTACCACGGCTCAATACATACAAACGGTGCTTCATTTCCGGCAGGTGTCCAGATTCCCACTAACGGTGCCTCAAAATCCACCTTCAGATAATCTTTTTGGTCGGCTCCCGACAAAGATACACTGTCTGCCTGATAATTTTCAAGTACAAGCGCATCATTTTTGAAAAGCTCTGTGGTAATCCGAAGTACACCGCCCGGAGTATCATATCTTTTATGCACATCCATGGCTGTTCCGCAGTCCGTCAGATGTGTACATTCAAAATACTCTATCGGTTTATTGTCCTTATAAAGATGAATAAATCCCGGTGCGTCAGGATAAGGGCACAGAAAAGCCGGGTGCCCGCCGATTGAAAAATACATCGGTTCATTCCCTTTATTGGTTACAATCCATCTTACATTAACTTTATTGTCTTTCAGGGTGTATTCATTTTCAAGAGAAAAAGAAAACGGATACTTCTGCCTTGTCTCTTCGGTGTCATTAAGAATCATGCGGACTGAATCCTCTTTACAGAACACGGTTTCAAATTCCATATCCCTTGCAAATCCGTGCTGTCCCATGATATATTTTTTATTTTGAAATATGAATTCCTTATTCTTCAGACTGCCTACAATCGGAAACAGAACAGGTGCCGTCCTTTTCCAGTACGCAGGGTCTCCGTTCCAGAGATATTCCTTTCCATTGGCTTTCAGTGATTTCATCTCACCGCCCATGCTGTCAACTTCAAGTTCCAGAATTCCGTTTGATATTTTATAATTCATACTTTGTCTCCTTTTAATATGTATCGCAAAGCGATTTTATACTGATTACCGGGAGCTCTTTTATATGCAGAGGAAGCTCCGCCGTCACGATATATTCCTGCTCATCCGTAATATCAAAATAATTATCACTTAACGGTTCCGTAATGCCTTTTAATTTTATCTCGGTAAAAAATGCCGGTGCATCGGATTTCAGTCTGATTATCAGCCTGTTCATTCCGTCTGTTTCCTGCATCGAAGCATTATATGAGATGTGGGCCTTAGGAAGTTTCATATGCTTATACGGCAGTGCCATAACAACCTGTTTGCTCTGTGTCTCATCCGGCTGCCTGAATACTGCTTCCAAAAAGACTTCTTTTTCCCTTCCTGCCATAAGTTTTTTAATGTCCACGCTCTTGCCGCTTTCTACCGACAGTGGCTTAACGGATATTTTATCTTCACTGCTCCAAAGTACATTGAAATTCATATCTTTTAGTTTCAGACATACTTCCAGTTTTGCATTCTTCATTGTTTCGTTCTGGACCACCGGGGTAGCGGTTTTGTTGTCAAACTTAACCGTACCAAGTATATCCGCATAGAAGCGGCGTGCCATATAATGAAGAGCTTTCCATCTGCCGTAATAATCGATTCCTGCCCATGAAGCCACGGGCCAGTTATCGTTAAGCTGCCAGTACAGGGCTCCCATACATCTGCCTCTGTTGCGCCTCCAGTGCTCGACACCTGTTTTCATGGCAATTCCCTGCATAATCTGGCTGACATAAATAAGACTGCCCATATCCTTCGGATAGAGAAAATTTTCCGACAGATATTTAAGTATCTTGCCGTTGGCGGCATCATTTTTCTGATGGCTTTCCATAACCATTGAAAACGGATTTCTGTCATCCGGACCTGTATAACTTTCAACCGTTTCTTCACACGGAAATGACTGGAATCCGAATTCCGAGCAGAATCGGAAATAGAATTTTTCGTATTCCGAAAAAGGTTTTTCACCGTGCCATACATCCCAGTAATGTACATCTCCGTCATTCTGGGAATCCGTATCTTTAAATCCGCCTCCCGAAGACGGGGATGACGGCCAGTAAAAGGTTGTGTCGTCCACCGTTCTTAAAGCATCCGGAATTATTTTTTCAAAAATCTCAAGATAATCTTTCTTTAGGAGCTCTGAATGGTCTCTGTATCCGCCCCAGTTCTGCCATGCGGTTTCCAGTTCATTATTTCCGCACCACAGACCAAGACAGGCATGGTTCTTAAGCCTTCCTGCATTATAGATTACTTCCTGCTTTATATTTTCGGCAAATGCTTCATCCAGTTCATACACATTACATGCAAACATAAAATCCTGCCAGAGTATGATTCCCGACTTGTCGCACACATCATAGAAATAATCCGAAGGATAGTATCCTCCGCCCCACATTCTAAGGCAGTTAAACCCCGCATCCACTGCTGCTTTAATCAATTTATCTATTCTCTCCCGGCTGATTCTTGAATAGATAGCATCCTCCGGAATATAGTTTGCTCCTTTTGCAAATATTTTGACTCCGTTGACGCAAAAAGCAAATTCCCTGCCCCATTCATCCTCATCCCGGCTTACGGTTAAGGTTCTGAGTCCTATATTGAATGTTTTGGTATCGACGATTATGTCTTTGTATGCCAAAACCGCCTGTATAACATATAACGGCTGCTCTCCATACCCCCTCGGCCACCAGAGTTTAGGATTATTAATTATGTATTCATCAGAAAATACAGCTTCATTTCCGTCCGGGTCTGTTATCTTATAATACACCTTGAATTCTTCATCCGAATCCTGCTTTCCGGTAATCTCTGTTTGGGCACGAAGTTTTACCACGCTGCCCAAATGTTCCTGACTTATTTTCACATCCCGGATTATTGCTTTATCATAACCTCTTATGTAAATATCACGCCATATTCCCATATCCGGAAGCTGGATTCCCCAGTCCCAGCCAAACATGGAATGAGCCTTTCTGATATACTGGCTGCCCTCCATAACACCCATATTAACAAATGTAATTTCCTTGCCGGGAGCCGGCACATGCTGTTTAACATATTCCACAGGTGAATGGAAATATATTTTTATGTAATTTTCACCCGGTTTTAAAAATCCGGTACAATCCGTCTCATATCCTATATGCATATTATTAACGGATTTTAAGAGTCTGCCGTTAAGATATATGTCTGCAACCGTGTCAATTCCTTCCGTAACCAGTTCATAACAAAATTCTTTATTGGGATTAAAAACGAATTTTTTCTCAAAAACATAATCTTCTTTCAGCAAATCCCTTACTTCATATTCATTTGTTCCAAAATAAGGGTCCTTTATAAGGCCTTCATCAAGAAGACCTGAGACCACCGAGCCCGGCACGGTAACATTACAGAGTTTTGCACCTGACGCATTACATAAATTCCATTGTCCGTTTAAATCCAGTTTTTCCATACTAAGCAATAACCTCCGGATGAAAATATATAATCAGAACAGTCTAAATACTCTTTACTGCTGCTGCTTCCACTTCAAATCCGTTAACATACCTTCTGATAAACTCATTGAAACCGACAACATCTTCCTTGTCAGGATTTACTTTTTCCCCGGTATCTCCGCAGAATACTGCTCTGTCAAGGAAATCTCCAAGACTCTCTTTTTCTTTCTTATTAATCATATATGATGCTAAAAGTGCTATGCCCCATGCTCCGCCTTCCCCTGCCGTTTTCATAACGGATACAGGTGCATCAATGGCTGCCGCAAGAATTTTCTGCCCTACTACAGGAGTTTTGAAAAAACCTCCGTGTCCGTATATACAGTCCAGTTTAACACCCTCTTCTTTAAGAAGAATGTCCAGTCCCACTTTAAGCGCACCTAACGCAGTAAATAAATGCACTCTCATAAAATTGGCAAGATTAAATTTGCTGTCCGGCGTTCTTACAAAAAGAGGTCTTCCTTCCTCAAATCCTGTTATATGCTCTCCTGAAAAATAATTATATGAGAGCAGTCCGCCACCGTCATAGTCTCCTTCAAGTGCCTTTTTAAACATCATTGTATAAAGTTCATCCGTCTTAAGTTTCACTCCAAGACTGTCGGCAAATTCTTTAAACAACTTCATCCACGCATTAATATCCGAAGTACAGTTATTGCAGTGAACCATGGCAACGGCTTTTCCGTCAGGTGTAGTCACAAGGTCAAGTTCTTCATGAACTTTTTGAAGTTCCTTCTCAAGTACCACCATGGCAAATACGGATGTTCCCGCAGACACATTCCCCGTTCTTATGCGTACGGAGTTGGTTGCCGTCATGCCGGTTCCCGCATCACCTTCCGGAGGGCACACCAAAGCTCCGCTTTCCAGTTCCCCTGACGGGTCCAGAAAAGCAGCGCCTTCTCCCGTCAGCCTTCCGCCTTCGGTTCCCGCAATGAGAACTTCAGGAAGGATGTCCTGAAGTTTCCAATCAAATCCATACTCTTCGGTAAGCGAATTAAATTTCTCCATCATTGTTTTATTATATGTTCCGGTTCCCGAATCAATAGGAAATATTCCTGATGCTTCTCCTATTCCGACAACCTTTCGGCCTGTCAGTTTCCAATGTATGTATCCGGCCAATGTTGTCATAAACGATACATCTTTAACATGCGGTTCTTTATTTAAGACAGCCTGATAAAGGTGGGCAATGCTCCATCTTTGAGGAATGTGAAATTCAAACCTATCGGTCAAGATGCCCGAAGCTTCTCCCGTCATGGTGTTGCGCCAGGTTCTGAAAGGTACCAGCAGTTCACCCTGTTTATCAAAAGCCATATATCCATGCATCATTCCGCTTATTCCGATTGCCGCAAATTTAGTAATTCCGGTATTATATTTCTGCATAACATCTTTTTTGAGCTCACTGTAACAATCTCTTAAACCTTCTGTTATATCAGAAAGACTGTAAGTCCATATTCCGTTTTCAAGACGATTCTCCCAGTCATGATTTCCTCCGGCAATCGGTTTATTATCTTCGTCAATCAAAACCGCCTTAATTCTTGTGGAACCGAATTCAATCCCCAACACAGCTTTTCCCTGTTCAATTAATTCCTTTGTATCCATTCTTCTGCTCTGCCTTCCCATAAAATAATAAATAATTATACACTATCCTCAATAAAAATAGAAGTACATACTCACTTTTACATAAAGTAAAAACAGCCGGGCGCAAAAAAATAGCCGGCTGTCCACTGTTTAATTTTATTATGAATCTGATTTGTCCGATAATGTTTTTTCGGTATTCAAAAGTACATTGAGTCCTTCGCCTGCGGACCGGTTGGTTTTAATATATTCCGCGGCTGCTTTTAATACATCCTCATCCGTTTCTTCCATGCTGCCATCTTCATTTGCCGGATTATTCTGTATTTCCGTCTCTGCGGTCTGACTCTGTTCCTCTGCCGTACATGAATCTTTTTCATTGTCATTGTCCGGCACACTCTTTTCGGGCAGTGATGCATATTCTTCTGACTGCACGAATTCATTATGTACTTCGTTAACCACCTCGGCTTCCCCCAGTATCTTACCGAGAAGCTCTATCTTTTTGCTTTTGGGAATATTTGGATTATTGGCTATCTGCTTTACCTCTGCGGCAAATTCTCCCATTTTATATAATTTTAACTTTTCCACATCTTCTTTGCTGCGACATGATTTAAGCTTTTTTTCATAAGCCTCTTTTTCTGCAACCACCTCTCTGTACTGACTGAGGAGCTGCGGATTTTTTCGTTGAAGATATGTTATTTCTTCGTCAGTAAGCTCTTTGCCGGATGAAATTTTTGAGCTGATTGCCTGCATTTTGCTGTTTTCCTGCATTTTTGCAAAATCTTCTTTGTATTCTATAATCATCCGTTCTTCGGGAGTAAGATTTTCCTGTTTTTTCATGGCATTAAAGCTCTCAGCCTTTTTCTGCTCCCACTTAAGCTCAAGGCATGCCAGTTTTACCGAACTGCTTATCGTTCCTGTCTGATAAATCATAGGCTTACCCCCTGAAATCTATGTGCTGTCCTATATTTTTCTCTTCTTCTGTCTGAACGGAATTACTCATCTGCTCAAATTCATAATCTTTTATTTTATTCAGAAGTTCCTCTATGGAATTAGCTGTTATTACCACCGAGTCTTCTTTTCTTTTTTCCGAAACTTCTTCAAGCCTCTTTTCTTCTGCCTTCTTTTCTGCCGCCTTCTTATCGGCCTTTCTTTGGGCGGCTTTTTCCGAAGCTTTTGCTTCTATACGCTCTTTCTGTGCATCGGAAGCCTTCTTAATAACTGCAAAATACGCTGCCGTTCCGTCATCATTAATCTGCATTCCGAATGAAGTCACATTGGAATTGGATTTAGAAAGGCTGCTCTGAAGCGAAGTCAGCTGAACTGATGCATTTTCAATAATCGACTCATACTGTTTTCTGTAATTTTCATCGGTTGCCATCCGCTCTATTTTGGCTTCATCAATAAGGACTACCGTTTTGCCGCCACCCGCATATGATGCCGCCTGTGATTTTGCGGTTTCTTTCATATCTTCGCTTACAAGAATAAAATCCATTCCGGAAAATTTCTGTTTAAGCTTCTCATAATATTCTGCTCCCGCCTCGCTAAGCTTTGGATTCCCTACGGTTTTTCCTGACACCCGGGTATTCTTATTCTTTGAATCTGCCCGGTATTCATCTCTTACTGCCGTGTTTTCAATCTGTGTAACTGTACTCATTTGCATATCCTCCTTGAATAATTATACAAATCCATTTGTTCTATATATTTCGGCATATAAGTTACTATTTATAATACTTTTTTTATCATTGTAAAAAAACAGTCTGTATATTAAAATAATATATAGTTGTTAACAAAATTGTAATGGAGCTTCCTGTATAATTAAAAATGTAGAGGATCCCAAGAAAGAAGGTTGAGAAA
>JBJENE010000050.1:0-36010 GCA_051880035.1 Butyrivibrio sp. | reverse complement strand
GATAAACGCTGAAGGCATCTAAGCGTGAAGCCCCCCTCAAGATGAGATATCCAAGCGAAAGCATAAGACCCCTTGAAGACTACGAGGTAGATAGGTCAGAGGTGGAAGCGCAGTAATGAGTGCAGCTGACTGATACTAATAGGTCGAGAGCTTGACCAAGGTCTGGAAGGAAAAGAAATTGATATGGAAAGTTTTAGTGTGCGGTTTTGAAGGAACAGAGGAATTTACGGTCAGTTATCTGGCCGTTTTTTGTTATTAAAAATATTTTTTCAAATAAATTCCTGCCGTAAACATTGTTATATTACCTCTTTTTTTTTGGACTGCATTATGCTACAATTTAGATAGTATAATTGTTTCGGAGGCGTTGCATATGGATACAAATATTTTATTGGAAAACGGAACGAATGAACTGGAAGTTCTTGAATTTATGGTAGGAAATAACCACTACGGAATAAATGTTGCCAAGGTAAGAGAAATCCTTACATATCAGCCGATTACACCTGTACCTAATTCACATAAATTTGTAGAAGGTGTATTTATGCCGAGAGATACGATGATATCGGTTGTTGATCTGTCAAAGGTTATTGATACACCACCATCACAGGACCCTAAGAATGATTTCCTGATTGTAACGAATTTTAACCAGCTTAATGTTGCATTTCATGTTCATAAAGTTTTGGGAATACACAGAGTTTCATGGAGTGATATTATTACGCCGGACTCTACGATTAATTCTTCGGAATACGGAATATCTACAGGTGTAATCAAGGTTAATGATATTCTTGTAGTTATTCTTGATTTTGAAAGAATTGTATGTAATATTTCTCCTGATACGGGACTTAAGGTTCATGAAGTAGATAGATTATCTTCACGCGAGCGAAATACAATTCCTATTTTTATTGCTGAAGATTCAGCATTGTTAATCCGTCTTATTAAGGATTCTCTTGACAAAGCAGGATATACCAATCTGGATTTATCCATGAACGGAAAAGAATGCTGGGATAAGCTGTGTGTTTTAAAACAGCAGTACAAAGACAAAGTAACAGAACATGTTAAATGTGTAATTACTGATATTGAGATGCCGCTTATGGACGGACATCACCTTACCAAGCTGATTAAAGAAGATCCGGTATTGAAGACTGTTCCGGTTGCCATATTCTCTTCATTGATTACTCCTGAAATGAAGAGAAAAGGTGAGGCACTGGGAGCTGATATTCAGATGTCAAAGCCGGAAATAGGGCTTTTAGTTGACGAGCTTGATAAGTTATTATTATAGTATTTGACCGGAGGATTTCATGGCAGATAAGAATGAAGAGGCATACCTGGATGAATTACTGAACAGTATGAGTAACGGTAATTTGACGGGAGATGACTTACATCAAGGTACAATTGAAAATTTTAATACAGGGCAGGACGATTCTGAAGACGGGCTTGATGATGAATTTGCTGATGAAATAGATAAACTTTCTCTTGATGAACTTCTGGCACGGGAATCCGGTAATACAGATGAAGAGGCTTTAGAAGAGCCTGTTGTACAGGATGAACCGGAAGAAGATAATGAGCCTGAGAATGGAGATATGGCGCAGCTTCTCGACAGCCTTAAGGACATTGTCCAGACCACAGAGGATGCGGAAGATGACGCTGATGAAACGGTTTATTTTGATGATGTAGAAGAGGAACCCGGATATACTGATGATGAGGTATCATCTGAACCGGAGGAATCCGCCGATGTGAACGAATCCAATTTTTATCAGGATAAATCTGAAGACAGTGAGGAATATCACACTTCTTCAGGGGATTTGGAAGAGTCTCTTGCAGATATTCTTGCATTGGATGACGGAATGAGTATTGATGATATTCCGGATGATGTATCCGATAACGGAATGACTGCAGAAGAAATGGAAAAAATAATGGCAATGGAATCTGACATTCCTTCAGATGACGCAGAGGCAAGAAACATGCTTTTGCAGGGTGATGAAGAGAATAAAGATGAAGAGCCTGACAATGAATCCCAACCTAAGAAAAAATCATCCAGGAAAACCAAAAAAGCGAAAAAAGAAAAAGCTTCCAAAAAGGATAAACCTAAATTCAGTTTAAAGAATTTCTTTGTGGAAGAATATGAAGATGAAGGCTCTGATTCACAGGTGGATGAGAACCAGAAATTAATTAATGAACTTTATGGGGATGAAGAGGATTCCGAGGAGGGAAAAACAGACGCTCCTAAAGGTAAAAAATCCAAGAAAACCAAAGAAGCAAAGCCTAAAAAACCCAAAAAAGAAAAGAAACCTAAGCCAAAGAAAGAAAAGAAACCTAAGCCGCAAAAAGACGACGATGGTCAGCCAAAGGCTAAGTTCCCTACAGGTTCGGTGGTTAAAGCCGTATTTATTGCGACTGTTGTGGTTGTATTAATTGTTGTATTTTCCAACATGATTAATTATAAGCTTACCGTTAAATCTGCAAAGCGGTATTTTGAAGCCGGAAGATATGATGTCTCATATGATTGTCTTGCAGGATTAAGTATTAAGGATAAGGACAGGGACTTTTATCAGGGCTGTCGTATAGTTGCTTCTATTTATCAGGGATATTTATCCTACAATAATTACATAACAATAGGAGATGAGACGAGCGCATTAGATTCTCTTATTAAGGCAGTGGGCCGCAAATACAAGAGTGAGGCAGATATTGAGAAATATAATGTGTCTGCGGAAGCGGGCTCTGTATATAACAGAATACTTGAGGTGCTTGAACAATATGGAATTACTGAACAGGAAGCACTTAATCTCAATTCCATGACGGATGCAGATGAGTATTACAGTATTCTGGCAGGCTACGGAGGAAGACTTGATGATAGCAATAATTGATTATGATGCAGGTAACATGAAAAGTGTTGAAAAGGCATTACAGTTTCTGGGATGTGAGGTAATTGTTACAAGAGATGCCGATATCCTTTTAAATGCCGATAAAGTTATTTTGCCGGGTGTGGGCAATTTTGGAGATGCGATGGCAAGACTTAGTGAATATGGTCTTGTGGATGTTATACATAAGATTGTCGATAAAGGCACACCTTTTCTTGGAATATGTCTTGGATTACAGCTGCTTTTTGATTCCAGTGAAGAATCAGAGGGCGTTAAAGGCCTTGGCATTTTAAAAGGCAGAATCGTAAGATTCCCGGATAAAGCAGGATATAAAATTCCTCAGATAGGATGGAATTCACTTGAAATAAAACCGGGTGCAAAACTCTTTAAAGGAATACCTAATCAGTCATATGTATATTTTGTTCATTCATATTATCTGGTGGCTGAAGATGAAGATATTGTAGCGGCTACATCCGATTATGCCGCACTTGTGCATGCATCAGTGGAAAAAGATAATGTTTTCGCATGTCAGTTTCATCCGGAAAAGAGCAGCGAAGTGGGACTTACCATACTTCGTAATTTTGCAGAACTGTAGAAATTATTTTGCCGGAATAAAGGAGAACACCAATGTACACTAAACGAATTATTCCTTGTCTGGACTGCAATAATGGTCGTGTGGTTAAGGGAACCAATTTTATTAATTTAAAAGATGCCGGAGATCCGGTTGAAGTGGCAGCCGAATATGATAAAGCAGGTGCTGACGAATTAGTATTTCTGGATATTACGGCAACTTCAGATGGGAGAAATACAACGGTTGACCTGGTAAGAAGAGTTGCCGAGAAAGTATTTATTCCGTTTACCGTAGGTGGCGGAATCCGTACCGTTGATGATTTCAGACTGCTTTTAAGGGAAGGCGCAGATAAGATTTCAATTAATTCTGCGGCAATTAATGACCCTCAGTTAATAAGCAGGGCTGCAGATAAGTTTGGAAGTCAGTGTGTAGTGGTTGCTATAGACGCCAAGAGAAGAGAAGGCGGAAGCGGATGGGATGTATACAGGTCCGGAGGAAGGATTAATACAGGTCTGGATGCTATAGAATGGGCAATGAAAGCCAACAGCCTGGGAGCCGGAGAAATACTTCTTACAAGTATGGATTGTGACGGAACGAAGGCGGGGTATGATCTGGAGCTCACACGAATGGTTGCGGATAATGTAAGTATTCCTGTCATTGCTTCAGGGGGAGCCGGAACTATGGAACATTTTTATGATGCATTTGACAAAGCCAATGCGGATGCGGTTCTGGCGGCTTCACTTTTTCATTACAAAGAAATGGAAATTAATGACCTTAAAAAATATCTTGCACAGAAGAATATACCTGTGAGAATTTAATTATTATCAACGAGAGAAAAATTATGGCAGCAATAGATAATGACTGGCTTACTGCGGTTGCTCCGGAGTTTAAAAAGCCATATTATAAAGAATTATTTCAGTTTGTAAAGTCTGAATACAGCAAGGCGGTGATTTATCCGCCGGCAGATGATATTTTTAATGCATTTCATTTTACCCCGCTTAGCAAAGTAAAAGTTCTGCTTCTGGGGCAGGATCCGTATCATAATGTAAATCAGGCACATGGACTGAGCTTTTCGGTACCGACCACCCAGAAGGATATTCCTCCTTCATTACAAAATATTTACAAAGAACTGAAGGATGATTTGGGGTGCTACATACCCAATAACGGATATCTGAAAAAATGGGCAGACCAGGGTGTATTGCTTCTTAATACAGTTCTTACTGTCAGGGCACATAGTGCCAATTCCCATCAGGGGCATGGATGGGAACAGTTTACTGATGCGGTAATACAGGCTGTTAATGCACTTGACCGTCCGGTTGTATATCTTTTGTGGGGAGCTCCCGCACAGAAAAAAGCAGCCATGTTAAATAATCCGAAGCACCTTGTTTTAAAGGCTCCGCATCCAAGCCCTTTGTCGGCTTACCGCGGTTTCTTCGGATGCAGACATTTCAGTAAATGCAATGAATTTCTTATGGCCAACAATATCGAGCCGATTGACTGGCAGATTGAAAATATATAAAAGCTAAGCCCCGCTTTACTTGATGGATTGAATTGAATATTTATAAATAAAATGAGCTGTGTTATAAATCATACACAGCTCATTTCGTTTATTTGGAGTTTGATTCATTCAATTTTTTGTTGGCAGTTGAAAGCATAAGTTTGATTCGGTTAAGCTGATTAACTTCACTGGCTCCGGCATCGTAATCAACTGCAATAATATTTGCATCAGGGAATGCCAGACGAAGCTCCTTAATTACACCTTTGCCCACAATATGGTTAGGAAGACATCCGAATGGCTGGCAACATACAATATTGGTAGTTCCGCTATGGATAAGTTCAATCATCTCACTTGTAAGAAGCCATCCTTCACCGGTCTGGTTTCCGCTTGAAACATAAGGAACGGAAAGCTTTTGTAATTTACCGATATGTATAGGAGCCGAGAAACGCTTGCTTTTTCTGAGAAGTTTGCCGGATTTCTTACGAAGGCCTTCAAGTATTGCGATAACGGCTTTATTAATCAAAAGAGATTTTTTGGAAGCACCAAGATGTTCTGTTTTGAAATATGCGTTCTGTGCACAGTAAAGGAAGAATCCCATAAAGTCAGGTACAACGGCTTCGGCACCTTCTTTTTCCAATAATTCAACAATATGGTTATTAGCTGTAGGATGGAATTTAACAAGAATTTCACCTACGACTCCGACTCTTGGCTTTTTAATATCCAGAAGAGGCAGATTATCAAACTCATCAATTATCTGCTTAACCACTTTATTGAATTTATGTACTGATAACTTAGGGTCATCAAAGCTTTCGGCGCAAATCTTACGCATTTTGTCTGCAAGCTCATTGGCTGAACCCGGTACAGCTTCATAAGGTCTTGTACGGTAAAGCACATTCATAAGCACATCTCCGTATTGAAGGGCCATCATTGCTTTCTTAAGAATTGTGTAGTTGTATTTAAGTCCGGAGTTACTTTCAATACCCTGTGCACTTAATGATATTACAGGAATATGTTCAAGACCTGCCTTAACAAGGGCTCTTCGGATAAATCCGATATAGTTGCTGGCACGGCAGCCTCCGCCTGTCTGGGTAATAACAACGGCTGTTTTATTAAGGTCATATTCTCCGGATAAAAGTGCCTCCATGATTTGACCGGTTATTACGATTGAAGGGAAGCAGGCATCATTATTTACATATTTAAGACCTGTGTCTACAGCGGATTTCTCAAAATTCTGAAGCATGACAAATCTGTATCCGCATGAGTTGAGTGCAGGCTGCAGAATGTCAAAATGAATAGGAGAGAGCTGAGGACACAAAATCGTATATTTCTGATCCTGCATCTCTTTCGTGTATTCCACACGCTGATATGCATTAGAGTGTATATTTCTCTTGTATCCTTTACTTTCACGAACCTTTAAGGCTGCGATAAGCGAACGGATACGGATTTTGGCAGCACCAAGGTTGTTAACCTCATCAATTTTAAGAACAGTATATATTTTGCTTCCGGATGAAAGGATGTCGTTGACCGCATCGGTGGTAACCGCGTCAAGACCGCAGCCGAATGAGTTTAACTGAATCATATCCAGATCATCCCTTGTTTTAACATAGCTTGCTGCCGCATATAATCTTGAGTGGTAGGTCCACTGATCCATAACAATAATAGGTCTCTCTACCTGACCCAGATGTGAAATTGAATCTTCCGAAAGAACAGCAAGACCATAAGAATTAATAAGTTCAGGAATGCCGTGGTTGATTTCAGGATCAATGTGGTATGGTCGTCCGGCAAGAACAATTCCTTTGCGACCGGTCTCTTCCATATATTTAAGAGTCTCTTCACCTTTTTGACGGATGTCCTGACGGCACTGCATCATTTCTTCCCATCCGGCTTTACATGCAGCGGCGATTTCAGAGTCTTTAATTCCAAATTCCTTGGAAAAGACTTTAACAAGCTCTTTTTCTGCAATTTCTTCATTGGCAAAAGAAATAAACGGATTCATGAAGTGAACATCATTGTCTTTAAGTTCTTCCATGTTATTTTTGATGTTTTCACCATATGATGTAACAATAGGGCAGTTGAAGTGATTGTTGGTACCTTCATCTTCGCAACGCTCATAAGGAATACATGGAAGGAAAATAAATTTAACTCCCTGATGTATCAGCCATGATACATGACCGTGAACAAGTTTTGCCGGATAACATTCTGATTCACTTGGAATTGATTCGATTCCCAGCTCATATATTTTACGGGTTGAAGAAGGGGAGAGTACTACCCTGAATCCCAGTTTTGTAAAAAATGTATGCCAGAACGGATAGTTTTCATACATATTAAGGGAACGGGGAAGTCCTACGGTTCCTCTTATGGCTTCTTCAAGCGGAAGTGATTCATAATTGAAAATTCGTTTATTTTTGTATTCATAAAGATTAGGAATATTATCCTGATTACGCTGCTTTCCGATTCCGCGTTCACATCTGTTGCCGGATATAAACTGGCGTCCCCCGGTAAATTTGTTAATTGTAAGGAGACAGTGATTGGTACATCCCTGACATCTTGTCATACTTGTGTCGTATTTCAGGTCCATAATCTGTTTAAGAGAAAGCATGCTGCTTTCCTGTCCGTCATACCGTTCCCTTGCAATGAGAGCAGCGCCGAAGGCACCCATTATTCCCGCAATATCAGGACGGATGGCATTAACTCCGGCAATTTTTTCGAAGCTTCTTAAAACAGCATTGTTGTAGAAAGTTCCTCCCTGTACAACAATATTTTTACCAAGGTCCCTGGCATCAGAAAGTTTAATAACTTTATATAATGCATTTTTAATTACAGAGTAAGCAAGACCGGCAGAAATGTCGGCAACAGAGGCACCTTCTTTCTGTGCCTGCTTAACCTTTGAATTCATAAAAACCGTACATCTTGTACCAAGATCAATAGGATGTTCGGCAAAAAGTGCGGCTTTTGCAAAATCCTGGACAGAATAGTTAAGGGATTTGGCAAAAGTTTCGATGAAAGAGCCGCAGCCTGAAGAGCAGGCTTCGTTAAGCTGAACACCGTCAACGGTTCCGTCTTTAATTTTAATGCATTTCATATCCTGTCCGCCGATATCAAGAATACAGTCAACCGCAGGATCGAAAAATGCGGCAGCATAATAATGCGATACAGTCTCAACTTCCCCTTCATCCAGCATTAATGCTGCTTTAATGAGTGCTTCACCGTATCCTGTGGAGCAGGAGCGTACGATATGTACATCCTCCGGAAGTTTGGAATATATATCTGTAATGGCCCTGATTGATGTAGCCAGAGGACTTCCGTTATTATTATCATAAAAAGAATATAAAAGAGTTCCGTCTTCGCCTACAAGAGCAACTTTGGTCGTTGTGGAACCTGCATCAATACCCATATAGCAGTTGCCTTTGTATGTAGCAAGATCGCCTTTCTTGACACAGGCCTTGTTATGGCGGGCAAGAAATTCATCATATGCTTCCCGGTCGGCAAAAAGCGGTTCCATTCGTTCTACTTCAAAATCCATTTTAATATTGGAATTAAGAAGTTCAATAAGGCTGTCGATGGAAGCTTTCTGATCTTCTTCGTATGTCATTGCAGAGCCGATTGCCGCAAAAAGATGGGAATTATCCGGCGCAATAATGCAATCCGGTGTAAGATTTAATGTGCGGATAAATGCCTGCTTGAGCTCTGATAAAAAGTGGAGAGGTCCGCCAAGGAATGCAACATGTCCCCTTATAGGCTTTCCGCATGCCAGACCGCTTATAGTCTGGTTAACAACCGCCTGGAAAATTGAAGCGGACAAATCCTCTTTGGTTGCACCTTCATTAATGAGAGGCTGGATATCAGTCTTGGCAAACACGCCGCATCTGGCAGCAATAGGATATATTGCCTTGTAGTTCTTGGCATATTCATTAAGACCCGAAGCGTCTGTCTGAAGAAGAGATGCCATCTGGTCAATAAAAGAACCGGTTCCGCCGGCGCATATTCCGTTCATTCGCTGGTCAATACCGTTGGTAAAATAAATTATTTTGGCATCCTCACCACCAAGTTCTATGGCAACATCTGTCTGTGGTGCATAATACTGTAAAGCAGTGGACACGGCAACAACTTCCTGATTAAAAGGAACATTAAGATGGTTGGCAAGTGTAAGACCGCCTGAACCTGTTATTACAGGATGAACCTCTACAGAGCCTGTTATTTCTCTTGCTTTGCAAAGAAGCGAAGCAAGAGTCTCCTGTATGTTGGCAAAATGTCTCTGGTAATCTGAAAAAAGGATATTGTTGTATTCATCGAGAACTGCAATTTTGACGGTGGTGGAACCTATGTCAATTCCTAACTTGTATAATTTGTTCATAATGTGCGGACGGTGCCGTACCTCCTTTTCTGTGCAAACTTCAAAGAAACGAAGTCCTGGAATATTTGCATTTGAATATATATTTTCAATAAAACGATTAATTTTAATATTTTATCAACCGTTTTATTATATATTAAGGAAAATATTATTTCAACAGGTTATATTATTAAAAAAATCTAAACATATGGTTTGACAAATAATATTTGCGGAAATATAATTAATAATTGGCATGAGATGCAAAATTTTGGAAAGAAAGGAAGTGGGCATATGGAAAGCGGACCTGATAATTGTCACAGTTGCAGCATTAAAATACATATTCATGTGGCCACAGCCTGCTTTTTTATGTTTATATAAGCCGTTGTGTCCACAAAGGAGGACAAAATGGTAAAGATTTTTAAAACTTCTGAGAATGGAATTCTTCAGATTGAAAATTTCGAGAGCGGATGCTGGGTAGCCATGACTAATCCTACGGCTGACGAAATGCGCGAGGTTGTGACAAGATATAACATTGCAGCAGACGACTTAAGAGCCCCATTGGATGAGGAAGAGCGTTCCCGTATTGATGTGGAAAATAATTATACCTTAATACTTGTAGATATACCTACAATTGAGGAAAGAAACGATAAAGACTGGTATGGTACGATTCCGTTATCAATAGTGGTTTGCGAAGATGCCATTATAACCGTATGTCTTGAAGATTCACCGGTACTTACCGCATTTATGGACGGAAGAGTACGGAATTTTTACACATATATGAAGACAAGGTTTATTTTCCAGATATTATACCGTAATGCAACCTTGTATCTGAATTACCTCAGAATAATTGACAGAAGAAGTGACAGTATTGAACAGAAACTGCATGAGGCAACCAGAAACCGTGAACTAATTGAACTTCTGGAATTGGAAAAATCCCTTGTGTTCTTTACCACATCACTTAAAGCTAACGAAATCGTTCTGGAAAAACTTCTTAAATCTAACGCAATTAAGAAATATCCGGAGGATGAAGATTTAATTGAAGATGTAATTGTCGAGAATAAACAGGCCATCGAAATGGCAAACATATATAGCGGAATCCTTAACGGAACAATGGATACTTTCGCATCCGTTATTTCCAACAATCAGAACAGTGTAATGAAGTTTTTGACTACCATTACAATCGTACTTTCGATTCCGACCATGATTGCCAGTTTCTACGGAATGAATGTAAAATCTAACGGAATGCCGTTTGCGGACAGTCAGTGGGGATTTGCAATAGTTATTGGAATTTCACTTGTCATCTCGCTGATAATTGCATTTATATTCCGCAAAAAAGATTTGTTTTAATTTGATTGGAGTTTTATATGAATTTTATTTATAAGCTTGAAAGAAAATTCGGCAGATATGCAATACACAACTTATCCCTTGTGCTGATTCTCTGCTATATTGCAGGTTATATTCTTACATTTGTTGACGGCGGAAGTTTTCTGGATTATCTGTATCTTGATCCGTATGCAATTGCGCATGGCCAGGTGTGGAGAATAATCAGCTGGATACTTATTCCGCCAAATGAAAGCTCAATTTTCTTTGCGGTTATCATGCTGTTGTTTTATTACTCAATCGGAACCACCCTTGAAAGAACATGGGGTGCCTTCCAATACAATGTATATCTTTTTTCCGGCATGATTCTTACCGTACTTGGCAGTTTCCTTATGATGGGATTCTGTTATATTTTCAGAACCCAGGAGATAACAAAATACGCATTTGAAAGCGGACGGCATGTATATGAAGGCGCTTCTGCATATTTCAGATATTTGTCAACATTTTACAGCACTTACTATGTTAATATGTCAATTTTTCTTGCTTATGCTGCCACATTTCCTGATGACAGGGTTTTACTTATGTTTTTAATCCCTATCAAGGTAAAATGGCTGGGAATAGCAGATGCGGCTTTCCTTGTATACGAAATGGTATCAGGAGTGGTATTATATGGCTCCCTTGGATTTGTTTATCCTTTTGCAATCGGTTCTTCGCTGTTGAATTTCGTAATTTTCTTCTTTACAACAAGAAGATATATACGAATGAACAGAGCCCAGCGCAAACGGCATAATGAATATAAGAAAATGGAACGCAAGCGGCGCGCGAATGAGGCAGGTAACATTACAAAGCACAGATGTGCAGTGTGCGGCAGAACCGAGAGGGACGGAGATAATCTGACTTTCCGTTTCTGCTCCAAATGTGAAGGAAATTACGAATTTTGTCAGGACCATTTATATACACACATACATTTTACTAAAAATCAGCAATAATAAGGCTTGCAAAAAGAAATAATGTGTGATAAAATATTTTAATGTAATATGATTTTTGTACTAGAGTGAGCTTTTCGGAGCTCACTCTTTTGTATGAATAAGATAAAATTTCTGAAAGGAAGTGGCTGTGTGGCAAAAAAAGATGACTATGAAGCAAAGTCCGAGAAACTGATTATGCCGATTATTGAGGCCAACGGTTATGAACTTGTGGATTTGGAATATGTTAAGGAAGGTTCAAGTAAATACCTTCGTGCATATATTGACAAACCGGGTGGAATTACCGTTGATGACTGCGAGATTGTGAGCAGGGCATTCAGTGACAGGCTTGACGAGGAAGATTTCATTGATGAGGCGTACATTCTGGAGGTGAGTTCACCGGGGCTTGGAAGACCTTTCCGTAAAGATAAGGATTTTGAGCGTAATATCGGAGAAGAGGTTGAACTTAAGCTTTTCAGACCGGTAGACCGTAAAAAAGATTTTGTCGGACTTCTGAAAGCATTTGACAAGGACACAGTTACCATTCTGACGGAAGATGGAGAAGAGGTTGTGTTTGAAAGAACCAATCTTGCAATTATCAGACAGACAGTATATTTCTAAAGGAGGAATTATAAAAAATGAACCGTGAATTAATTGAAGCACTTGATGCTTTGGAAAAGGAGAAAAAAATCAGCAAGGAAACCCTGATTGAGGCAATTGAGAATTCTCTTCTTACAGCCTGCAAGAATCATTTCGGAAAAGCAGACAATTTTACCGTAAAAGTTGACAGCGAGACAGGTGATTTTTCAGTAACGGCAGCCAAAGAAGTAGTAGAGAGTGTTTCTGATGATGTAACCCAGATTAGTCTTGCTAATGCAAAGATGATTAATTCAAAATATGATATCGGAGATATAATCAATGTTGATGTTAAATCAGCAGAGCTTGGAAGAATTGCCATTCAGGTAGCTAAGAATGTTATTCTTCAGAAAATCCGTGAGGAAGAAAGAAGAGTAATATATGATGATTACTACAGCAAAGAAAAAGATATCATTACCGGTGTCGTTCAAAGATATGCAGGCAAGAATCTGATTATTAATCTTGGAAGAGCCGATGCAATCCTAAACGAAAGCGAAATGGTTAAAGGTGAAACATATAAGCCTAACGACAGAATTAAGGTTTACATCATTGAAGTTAAAGCAGACAAAAAAGGACCTAGAATTCTTGTATCAAGATCACATCCTGAACTTGTTAAGAGACTTTTTGAGGCAGAGGTTGCGGAAGTACGCGACGGTACGGTTGAGATTAAGAATGTGGCAAGGGAAGCCGGTTCAAGAACCAAGATGTCCGTATGGTCCAACGATCCTAATGTTGACCCGGTAGGTGCATGCGTAGGTGTTAACGGCGCCAGAGTAAATGCGGTTGTGGAAGAACTCCGTGGTGAGAAGATTGACATTATCAACTGGAATGAGAATCCTGCCAACCTTATTGAAAACGCTTTAAGTCCTGCAAAGGTTGTATCTGTTGTTGCCGATGAAGATGAGAAAACAGCACAGGTTATCGTGCCTGATTATCAGCTTTCTCTTGCAATCGGTAAGGAAGGACAGAACGCAAGACTTGCGGCAAGACTTACAGGATTCAAGATTGATATTAAGAGTGAAACACAGGCGAAAGAGCTTGGCCTTCTTGATTTCAACTATGATGAATATGATGAAGAATATGATGAGGCATATGATGATGAGTATGCCGATGAACAGTAATCAGGTATAGGATTATGGGATCAGCTAAAAAAATTCCGCAAAGACAGTGCGTCGGCTGCGGAGAAAATAAAGACAAAAAATCAATGGTCAGAGTTATCAAAACAAATGAAGATATAATCATGATTGATGATACGGGCAGAAAAAACGGCCGTGGTGCATATATATGCAAAAACGGTGACTGTCTGGAAAAAGCTCTGAAAAATAAAGGTTTGGAACGGTCGTTAAAGGCACAGATTCCAAAAGAGGTTTATGAAGAACTGAAAAAGGAGATGGGAAGAATTGAAGCAGGATAATATTTTATCAATGCTGGGGCTTGCAAAGAGAAGCAATAACCTGGTAAGCGGAGAATTTTCCACTGAGAAGGCAATTAAAACCGGGAAAGCATGTCTGGTAGTGGTTGCTTTAGATGCCTCTGATAATACCAAGAAACTATTTACTAATAAATGTGCATTTTATGAAGTACCTGTTTTCTTTTATTCAGACAAAGAAAATCTCGGCCGCGCAATCGGTTACCAGATGCGGACATCACTTGCGGTTACCGATGACGGATTGGCTCAGGCACTTATAAAAAAACTGCAGAGCATTTAAGTATTCTTAAAACAGGAGGTTAGTTATAACTAAATGAGAGTTCATGAATTATCTAAAGAATTAAATATAACAAATAAAGAACTGGTGGAACTTCTTGCCGTAAATAACAGTGAAATTAAGAGCCATATGAGTTCTGTTTCCGAACAGGAAGCCGAATATGCCAGAAAGCATTTCAAAAAGGCTTCGGAACCTGTAAAGGAAGCATCAAAAGCAGAAACTCCAAAGACTGAGGCTGCAAAGACGGAAACTCCAAAAGCGGAGGAACCGAAAGAAAAAGCTTCAAAAGCTGAAGAACCAAAGGCAGAGGCTCCTAAAAAAAGAATTTCGGCTGTATTTAATCCGCAGTACAGCGGAAGAAAAGAAGTAAGGGAACAAAGAAGACCGGGAGAAAGACCGGCGCGTCCAGAGGGAAGACCGGGAGAAAGACCAGTGCGCCCTGAGGGAAGACCGGGAGAAAGACCTGTGCGTCCTGAAGGAAGACCGGGAGAAAGACCTGTGCGTTCTGAGGGAAGACCGGGAGAGAGACCAATGCGTCCTGAGGGAAGACCGGGAGAAAGACCTGTGCGTTCTGAGGGAAGACCGGGAGAAAGACCTGTGCGTTCTGAGGGAAGACCGGGAGAGAGACCAATGCGTCCTGAGGGAAGACCGGGAGAAAGACCTGTGCGTTCTGAGGGAAGACCGGGAGAAAGACCTGTGCGTTCTGAGGGAAGACCGGGAGAGAGACCAATGCGTCCTGAGGGAAGACCGGGAGAAAGACCTGTGCGTTCTGAGGGAAGACCGGGAGAAAGACCTGCCCGTTTTGAGGGAAGACCGGGAGAAAGACCTGCCCGTTCTGAAGGTAGAACCGGAGACAGATCCAACTTTGGAAATAATGACAGAAACAGATTCCGTAAAGATGACAGAAATAATGCGTCATTTGACGGCGGCGAAGCAATGAAGGACAGAGAGGCCAAAGAACAAAGAAGCCGTGACCGTGAAAACCGCAAAAAAGATAACAATAATTATGACAAGACCGAGCGTATGGAAAATACCAAGGCTCTTGAAAAGAACATGAATAAATTAAAGCAACAGCAGAAAAAAGAAGAGGAAGAGACAATCAAAACTCTTACATTGCCGGATACTCTTACAATTAAGGAACTGGCTGACATGATGAAGGTTGCTCCTGCCGTTCTTGTTAAAAAACTTTTCTTAAAGGGAACAGTTGTAACAATAAATCAGGAAATTGACTTTGATACTGCTGAAGAAATCGCTTTAGAGTTTAATTGTATCTGTGAACATGAAGTTAAGGTGGATGTAATCGAAGAACTTTTGAAAGAGGATGAGGAAGATCCTGAAACACTTGTTCCAAGACCACCTGTAGTATGTGTAATGGGTCATGTTGACCACGGTAAAACTTCACTTTTGGATGCAATCCGTTCAGCAAATGTTACTGCCAAAGAAGCAGGCGGAATTACACAGCATATAGGTGCATATACCGTGGATGTTCACGGACAGCAGATTACCTTCCTTGATACTCCGGGACATGAAGCATTTACCGCAATGAGAATGCGTGGAGCCAAATCTACCGATATTGCCATTCTTGTTGTAGCCGCTGATGACGGTGTTATGCCACAGACAATTGAAGCTATTAACCATGCAAAGGCTGCGGGAATTGAAATCGTTGTAGCCGTTAATAAGATTGATAAGCCGAGTGCCAATATCGAAAGAGTTAAGCAGGAGCTTGTTGAATATGAACTTATTGCAGAAGACTGGGGCGGTTCTACAATTTTTTGCCCTGTTTCCGCACATACTAAAGAAGGTATTGACAACCTTCTTGATATGCTCCTTTTAACTGCAGAAATTCTTGAATTAAAAGCTAATCCTAACAGACGTGCGAGAGGTCTTGTTATCGAAGGAAGACTTGACAAAGGTAAAGGACCTGTTGCGACAATGCTTGTTCAGAAGGGAACTCTTCATGTAGGAGACTTTATTGCAGTTGGCTCATGCCATGGTAAAATAAGGGCCATGGTTGATGACAAGGGCAGAAGAATCCAGAAAGCAGGTCCTTCTATTCCTGTAGAGATACTGGGACTTGATGACGTACCTAATGCAGGAGATGTGTTTGTATCTCCTGAAACAGATAAAGAAGCAAAGAACTTTGCAGAAACCTATATCAGAGAAGGAAGAGTAAAACTTCTCGAAGAAACAAAGTCAAAGATGTCGCTTGATGATTTGTTCTCACAGATTCAGGCAGGAAGTCTTAAAGAACTTGATATCATTGTTAAAGCAGATGTGCAGGGTTCGGTTGAGGCTGTAAAACAGAGCCTTGTCAAGCTTTCCAATGAAGAAGTCATTGTTAAGGTTATTCATGCCGGTGTAGGTGCAATTAATGAATCCGATGTTATCCTTGCATCTGCTTCAAATGCGATTATTATCGGATTTAATGTCCGTCCCGACAATCAGGCGAGAATTGTTGCTGAAAGAGAAAATGTAGATTTAAGACTTTATCGTGTAATCTATCAGGCAATTGAGGATGTGGAAGCTGCCATGAAGGGTATGCTTGATCCTAAGTTTGAAGAAAAGGTTATCGGTCATGCAGAAGTCCGCCAGACTTATAAGGCTTCAGGTGTAGGAACGATTGCAGGAGCATATGTACTTGACGGTGTTCTTACAAGAAGCTGCTCAATAAGACTTATGAGAGGCTCTGATATGATTTATGACGGTCCTCTTGCTTCCCTTAAGAGATTCAAGGATGATGCCAAGGAAGTTAAGGAAGGATATGAATGCGGATGTGTTCTTGAGAAATTTAACGATATTCAGGAAGGCGATATTCTTGAAGCCTACACAATGGTAGAAATTCCACGCTAGGAGGTTTAACCATGCGTAAAAACAGTATTAAACTGACAAGAATTAACAATGAGTTTATGAGAGAACTCAGTAATGTCATAAGAGGCGAAATAAAGGACCCGAGGATTGATCCCATGACATCTGTTGTTGCGGTTGATGTTGCTCCGGATTTGAAGCATTGTAAGGCATATATAAGTGTGCTGGGCGACAAACAGTCTCAGGAAGATACCATAAAAGGTCTGCGCAGTGCGGAAGGGTATATAAGAACCCTTCTTGCAAAGCGTATCAACTTAAGAAATACGCCGGAGATTACATTTATACCTGACCAGTCAATAGAATATGGTGTAAATATGTCAAAACTCATTGATGAAGTTAACGGTAATGACACGGAAACAAAAGAATCTCAGGATATGGATTCGGATGATACGGAGGAATAATGATTACTTCAATTGAAGAGGAATTAAAAGGTGCCCGGACTGTGGGAATAACAGGTCATGTAAGGCCTGACGGAGACTGTACCGGTTCAACTCTTGCATTGTATAATTATATCAGTGAAAATATGCCGGAAATACAGGCTGATGTATATCTTGAAGATATTGAGGAACACTTCAATTTTCTTTCAGGATCGGATAAAATACATCACAGCGCCGACAAAGACCAAGAATATGACGTTTTTATTGTTATTGACTGCGGAACAATAGACAGGGTGGCAGACTGGGTTCACGGTTATATAAACAGTGCATCCAAAACAATATGTATTGACCATCATGTGACAAACAGTGCTTTTGCATCCGTTAATCATGTGCTTCCGAAGATTAGTTCTTCCTGTGAAGTGTTATATGAACTTTTGGATTGCAGTAAAATCTCGAAAGCAACTGCGGAATGTCTGTATGTTGGTATAATACACGATACAGGCGTATTTAAATATCAGGCCACTACAGGCCGTACAATGGAAATTGCAGGTGTACTTATGTCCAAAGGAATTGATTACACCTCAATTATCGACGATACTTTTTTCCGTAAAAGTTATGTGCAGAATATTCTGTTGGGAAAAGCTCTTATAAAAAGTGAACTTTTACTTGACGGAAGACTGATATATTCATACCTTACCAAAGCCGAACTTGACCAATACGGCGTATCAGGCAAAGATATGGGAGGTATTATCGACCAGCTTCGGTTTACGGAAGGCGTAGAAGTGGCAATGTTTATTTATGATCTGGATAAAACAACGGTTAAAGTAAGCCTCCGTTCGGTAAAATCCGTGGATGTGAACAGCATTTCCAATGTATTCGGCGGAGGAGGACATATCCGCGCAGCCGGATTCTCAACCAAAGAACCGGTGGACGAAATTGTTGCGAAGGTGGCTTTACTTACATCAGAACAGTTATAAAGGTAAACTTTTATGATAAACGGTATATTGAATGTATATAAAGACCGGGGTTATACCTCACATGATGTGGTTGCCAGGCTCAGAGGAATTTTAAAACAGAAAAAAATAGGACATACGGGAACCCTGGACCCTGATGCCACAGGTGTTCTTCCTGTATGTTTAGGAAGCGGAACAAAGCTTTGCGATATGATTACCGACAAAAGTAAGGAATATGAAGCGGTGATGCTTCTTGGGATAACCACCGATACGGAGGATGCTTCAGGGAAAACTCTTTCCGAGGCAGAATATCCTTTGGATGAAGAGCTTGTGAAGAAAATAACAATGTCTTTTATCGGGGAATATGACCAGATTCCGCCTATGTATTCCGCAATTAAAATAAACGGTAAAAAACTTTATGAGCTGGCAAGGGAAGGCAAAACTATAGAAAGAAAACCGAGACATGTTGTAATTAATGATATTAAAATTACAGAAATAAACCTTCCCAGAGTAAAATTCACGGTAAGCTGTTCAAAGGGGACATATATCCGCTCATTATGCCGGGATATAGGAGAAAAAATCGGATGCGGAGCCTGTATGGAATCGCTTGTCCGTACCAGAGTAGGTGTTTTCGGAATAGAAGAATCACTGACTCTTCAAAAAATTGAGGCACTTGTATCCAAAAATGCAATATCAGATGCGGTTACACCTGTGGACAAGGTGTTTTCGGAGTATCCGGCCGTCACAGTGTATGAAAGAAACAGAAAGCTTGTGGAAAACGGCAATATGTTTCCGGGAGACAGAGACAAATGCAGCAATTTAGAATGTGTAAGAGTATACCTTGATGAGGGGCATACTTTTGCGGGAATATACCGGTATGATTCGGAAAGAGGATTTTTTATGCCGGTCAAAATGTTCCTGTAACATATTGGAGAAATAACATGATTTTTATAAATGAAAGAGATTTTAAACTGAATGAAAAAACAGTTGTGACTTTCGGAAAATTCGACGGGCTCCACCGGGGCCATAAAAAAATTCTTACCACAGCCAAAGAAATTGCCCGGAGAGAAAATATGCCACTGACGGCATTTACATTCCGGGTTGCGCCGGGCTGCAGGTTTGATTATATGGATAAGGAGCAGATAACTACTTTTGAGGAACGCAGGGAACTGTTTGAAAAAATGGGTGTGGACATACTTGTGGAATACTCATTTGACGAGCAGGTTGCCGGGATGGAACCGATTGCTTTTATCGAAACCGTAATTAAGAATAAACTTAATGCAGCGCATGTTGTGGTAGGAGAAGACTGGACTTTCGGAAAGGACCGCATGGGAAACGGCGATTTATTGAAAGCATCACAGAAGTTATTTGATTTCACTGCGACAATTATTCAAAAAGAAGTTTATGACTCAAGAGAAATAAGCAGCACTTGGATTCGTGAAGAAATTAAAAGCGGAAATATGGAAAATGTAAATATTCTTCTCGGATACCCGTATATGGTTGCAGGCGAGATAGTTCAGGGAGCAAGAATCGGGAGAACGATGGGATTCCCTACGGCGAATATTATTCCCGCAAAAGAAAAACTTCTGCCTCCTTACGGCGTATATGCTTCCAAAATTTTCATTAAAGGAAATGAATATTTCGGAGTTACCAATATAGGAATCAAGCCAACGGTGTCAGAGGTGCCGGCAGTCACGATAGAGACATATATTCTGGATTTTAATGAAGATATTTACGGTGAAAAAGCAGTTGTTCTGCTGTTTCATTTTCAAAGACCCGAAATGAATTTCGGAAATCTGGAAATGCTTAAAAATCAGCTTGAACGAGATACACAATTTACAAGAACATATTTTTTAATATAAATTTCTTGATTTAAAAGAAAAAGTGTGATAACATATTTCAGTAATATGCATATCCGATGCTCAGACACAGGACACTCCGACCTGGTTCTTAGTATACGGTGATTAAATTTTAGGAGGATTATCATTATGATGACAAAGGAAAGAAAAGCCCAGATTATCGCTGAGTATGGCAGAAAAGAAGGAGACACAGGCTCACCTGAAGTACAGGTTGCTTTACTTACAGAGAGAATCAAGGAGCTTACAGAGCATCTTAAGGTTAACCAGAAAGACCATCATTCAAGAAGAGGACTTCTTAAGATGGTAGGTCAGAGAAGAGGTTTACTTGAGTACCTTAAGAAGAACGATGTGGAAGCATATCGTGATCTGATTAACCGTTTGGGAATCAGAAAATAGTTTTGTAAATAAGGCGGAGTATTTCCGCCTTTTTCTTTGTGTAGCTATTGTTGTCAGGAAAGATGTACGAGACCACTGAAAAGTATATAAGCATTTATGTATTTTTCAGTAGTTTCGATATCTTTCCCCACAAGGAAAATAAGTAATAAGTCCGATTTGGACAGAAGAAGGAGAAAATAATATGTTTAAAAGTTTTAGTATGGATTTAGCCGGAAGAACTCTTACAGTTGATGTTGGACGAGTTGCAAAACAGGCTAACGGTGCTGCATTTATGCATTACGGTGATACGGTTGTATTGTCTACAGCTACAGCATCTGAGAAACCAAGAGACGGAATTGACTTTTTCCCATTAAGTGTAGAATATGAGGAAAAATTATACGCAGTAGGTAAGATTCCGGGTGGATTTAATAAGAGAGAAGGAAAGGCATCAGAAAATGCAATTCTTACATCCAGAGTTATTGACCGTCCGATGAGACCTCTTTTCCCTAAAGATTATAGAAATGATGTAACTCTTAACAACCTTGTTATGTCTGTTGACCCTGAGTGCAGTCCTGAACTTACTGCCATGCTTGGTTCAGCAATCGCAGTTGCCATTTCAGACATTCCTTTTGACGGACCATGTGCAACGACCCAGGTTGGTATGGTTGACGGTCAGTTCATTATTAATCCTAACGGTGCACAGACTGCTGTCTCAGACCTTAAATTAACAGTAGCTTCCACCAGAGAGAAAGTAATAATGATTGAAGCAGGTGCCAATGAAATTCCTGAGGACAAGATGATAGAAGCAATCTATATGGCACATGAAGTTAACCAGAAGATAATTGCGTTTATTGATACAATCGTAGCCGAATGCGGAAAAGCAAAGCATGAGTATACAAGCTGTGCAGTTCCGGAAGAACTTTTTGCTGCAATGAAGGAAATTGTAACTCCTGAGCAGATGGAAGAAGCTGTATTTACCGATGAAAAACAGGTTCGTGAAGAAAACATCCGCCAGATTACAGCCAAGCTTGAAGAAGCTTTTGCAGACAATGAAGAGTGGCTTGCAGTTTTACCTGATGCAATTTACCAGTATCAGAAGAAGACTGTCCGTAAGATGATTCTTAAAGACCACAAGAGACCTGACGGTCGTGAAATTACACAGATTCGTCCTCTTGCAGCTGAAGTTGATATCATTCCAAGAGTTCACGGTTCAGCAATGTTTACCAGAGGACAGACCCAGATTTGTAATGTATGTACACTTGCTCCGTTATCAGATGCACAGAAGATTGACGGACTTAATGAGCAGGAAACTTCTAAGAGATATATGCATCACTATAATTTCCCGGCATATTCTGTTGGTGAGACAAAGGTTTCAAGAGGACCGGGACGCCGTGAAATCGGACATGGTGCATTGGCTGAAAGAGCTCTTTTACCTGTACTTCCGTCAGAAGAAGAGTTCCCTTATGCAATCAGAACAGTTTCAGAGACTTTCGAATCCAACGGTTCAACTTCAATGGCATCAACATGTGCTTCATGTATGTCATTAATGGCTGCCGGTGTTCCGATTAAGAAAATGGTTGCCGGTATTTCATGTGGTCTTGTTACAGGCGATGTGGATGACGACTATGTTCTTTTAACTGATATTCAGGGACTTGAAGATTTCTTCGGAGATATGGATTTCAAAGTAACAGGTACTGATGCAGGTATTACTGCAATCCAGATGGATATTAAGATTCACGGTCTTACAAGAAGTATCGTAGAAGGTGCTATTGCAAGATGCCGCGAAGCAAGAATGTACATTATGGAGAACTGCATGAAGCCTGCAATTGCAGAGCCTCGTAAAGAAGTTGGTAAATATGCTCCAAAGATTATTCAGATACAGATTGATCCTGCCAAGATTGGTGATGTTGTAGGCCAGAGAGGTAAGACAATTAATGCCATTATTGATGAAACAGGCGTTAAGATTGATATTACCGATGACGGAGCTGTTTCTGTATGCGGAACAGATAAGGATGCCATGGATAAGGCTGTTAAGTACATCCAGACAATCGTAACTGATTACGAAGAAGGTCTTGTACTTGAAGGTAAGGTTATCAGCATTAAAGAATTCGGTGCATTTATTGAATTTGCGCCGGGTAAAGAGGGAATGGTTCATATTTCCAAAATCAGTAAAGAAAGAATTGACCATGTTGAAGATGTTCTTACACTTGGTGACAAGGTTAAATGTGTATGCCTCGGTAAAGACAAGATGGGAAGATACAGTTTCAGTATTAAAGATTTAAAAGAAAATTAATCGGAGGGTTTTATGTCAGGACATTCAAAATTTGCCAATATTAAGCATAAAAAAGAAAAAAATGACGCTGCCAAGGGTAAAATTTTCACAAGACTCGGTAAGGAACTGATGGTTGCAGTTAAAGAAGGCGGAGCCGATCCTAACAATAACAGCAAACTTCGTGATGTTATTGCCAAAGCTAAGTCCAACAACATGCCTAACGATACAATTGAAAGAAGTATTAAGAAGGCGGCCGGAGATGCTAATGCAGCTAACTTTACTGCAATTACATACGAAGGATACGGACCTAACGGAACCGCAATTATTGTTGAAGCATTAACCGACAATAAAAACCGTACGGCTTCAAATGTCAGAAATGCATTTACCAAGGGAAGCGGTAATGTAGGAACACCGGGTTGTGTGTCATTTATGTTCGATAAAAAAGGACAGATTCTTATCAGCAAAGAAGACTGCACAATGGATGCGGATGAGCTTATGATGCTTGCACTTGATGCAGGTGCAGAAGATTTTAACGATGAGGATGAGGAAGAATTTGAAATCCTCACTGACCCTGACAGCTGCGGAGCTGTGAGAGAAGCACTTGAAGCCCAGGGGCTTAAGTTCTTACAGGCAGAAGTTACAATGATTCCTCAGACCTGGGTTGAACTCACAGACGAGACAGACATTAAGCAGATGAACAGAATACTTGATATGCTTGATGACGATGATGATGTTCAGGCAGTATACCATAACTGGGATATGCCTGATGAAGACGAAGAATAAAACACTTAAAGGAGCATTGCATGTCCATAAGACCGGTAATGCTCCTTTATAACATTTAAAGGGATGATAACATGAGGTTTGAAGAATTTAAGATGGAAAGGGAAAATCTTGTTAAGCCGGGGGATGAGGTTACGATTACAGAAGGAGTTCTTCCTTCAAGCTGGTATTATACAATAGTTCCGGCTGTGGCAATGTCCAGAAATTACAAGTTTTCCGAGAGAATAAAATCAAGAACCGGAATTGTTGAAGAAATAGAAAAGACGGAACGGGGATATTTTGTTAAAGTTAGATTCGACGAAGAAGCTCCCTTGAATACACCGTAAAGCATCATAATAAAGCAGAATCCGGTTTAATTACGGTCTGCATTACTTCTGTGAATAAGAGTAGCCGGAATGTTTATTCTTGATGCAGCCGGAAGGTTGTTTAAAACATTTCGAATTGTGGAAAGCATTGTTATGCACAGTTCTTCTTCACGGCAGTTAATTGCGGTAACGGCCGGGGGTGTTATTTGAGATGAAATAGGGGGTTTGTGTCCGATTATTTCAATATCATCAGGAATTCTAAGTTCTAATGACTGTGCTGCAAAAAAAGCGGCAGATGCAAGGATGTCGTCCGTTGCAAGGATGGCATCTGTTTTTTTGCCTGATTTTATTTGTTCACATATGTATTCTAAGGTGTCCTCATATCCACCGGTGCAGCGATGGATATTTTGCGGACATGGTTCTGTTCCGTGATGCATAAGGGCGCGTTTAAAACCTTCAAGCATGGACATATAGTATGGAGACATTGAAGAAAAAAGAAATAAAATATCATTTCTGCCCGATTTGATTAAATTATCGGTAAGAGAGTAAATAAGTAATTCTTCCTCACATGTCACACAGTATATATTCGGACCTTCCATGTATGCATTAAGTAAAAAAACGGGGAAATTATCGGATATGGTTTTAATATAGCTGTTGTTTTGTGGCTCGTATTCCATAAAATCCCTGCCTTCAATAATCAATGCATCCATTTTGGTATTGCCAAGCCGGGACATGAGACCCTTTTTGTCATTTAAATCGGAACCGCTGCAAAACAGACGGATATTGAAACCTGACCGCTGAAGATTTGTGGTAAGATATTCCGTAATAAATGCGTTATGCATATCGGTTATGGTAGTGCATACTATTCCGATTTCCTTTGTAACCGTGTCATTTCGGGAAAAAGAAGGAACATATCCCGTTTCATCAATTATGGATAAAACCCTGCGCCTTGTTTTTTCACTGACTTTTTCACTGTTGTTAAGAACTCTTGAGACGGTAGCAATCGAAACTCCTGCCAGTCTTGAAATGTCATAAATGGTCATTTTTTCCTCGTATCCTAAATCAAAATATATATTTTATATTATATACGATTGCTGATTTTTTCACAAGAAAAACAATATATTGTGGATATTAACATAAAAAATATCCATAAATAGTATTTTTTTATGTTTTTTCTTAAAAAAGGTGTTAAGATATAAAAAAGCTGTGCCGATAAGAAAGTATAGGCATAATTATGCCATGAACCAAGAATATGATTTTTTATATAAATCCGGAGGGAATTTATGAAATTTCTGAATTTTTTAAAAAAGCATTGGAAAACATCTGCCGCCATATCGGTAATTGTTATAGCTACAATTGTCGGTGTGGTATATGTAAAGGCAAGTACGGTTTCCATTTCAGTAAGTTTGTCGAGCATTAATTTTGCGGAAGGACAGACTTCCCAGGAATTAACGGCCAAGGTTGATTTATCACTGGATAATGATGTATCGATTGTAGGCTGGGACTGGACCATGGTAGATACGGAAGTTGCTACGGTAAGTAATAACGAAGGAAGCGGAATCGTCTACTCCAAGGGAGCAGGTAAGACTTCACTTAATGTCAGATATTCCCTGTCAGACGGAACCAATGCTACCAAAACAATTCCTGTAACGGTTCCTCTTGTTGTAAATTATGACAGTGTAAGCGGAGTACTTTCCAAAAACGGATACGGAACTGTAACCTGTAATGCGGCAACCACGAAATTCGTAGAGTGGTCATCCTCCAACAGTAATGTTGTTTCCGTTACCAAAGACGGCGCTTACCCTAACGGAAGCGTGGCTACAATTAATGCAGTCAGCGGTGGTAAAGCAATTATTACAGCATCTATTCCTTCGGATTCATTATCATACAGTTTTACGGTAACGGTTGGTGTTTCAATTGATCAGGATATGATTGAGGTTGAGCAGAATACCACCAAGACAATTGAAACCAACAGTAATTCAATATCAGATGTTTACTGGTGGTCAGACAATCCTGAAATAGCCAGCGTAAGTAACGGTGTTGTAACCGGTATATATGCAGGAACTACTACAATATATGCCAGCTGCCGTGAAGGAGATATTACAGGTAATGCCGGTGACATGATTACGGTTACGGTACCATATAAAGTAACTGCACCGAGCACTACGGTTCTGGTAGGGGACAGACTTACATTTGCCACAACGGCCAGACCTTCTGAAGTAAATTATGCATCAAGCAACAATAATGTTATCTCATATGATAGCTCAACAGGTCAGTTTATTGCCAATGCAACGGGTACTGCAGATATTTCCGTTACATGGAACGGAGATACAAGAACTGTTACGGTAAGCGTAATTGACGGTATTTCACTTTCCACCAGTGCTTTGTACCTGAATGTAGGAGCATCAGGTACCGTTACGGCAACAGTTACCAATACGGAAGCCCCTGTACACTGGTCTATTTCGGACCCGTCAATGGCTACATTCTTTGTAGGAGAAGACGGACTTACCGCAACGGTTACCGCACTTGCAACAGGCACCAATAAAAAGACTACACTTGTTGCCACTCAGGAAATTAATGGTGTTGTTAAATCTTATTCCTGTGATATATATGTTCTTAATCCGGTAAACAGCCTGACACTTCTTTATAACGGTACCGAAATTAAAGAGACAATTGCCATTGAAAAAGGAAATGCAATATATATTACGGCATATCTGAACCTTGGTGAATCGGTAGTTCCGGATAATACCAAAATAAGCTGGGTTTCATCCGACAGCTCAATAATTGCGGTTAGTCCGGCAACCACGGAAGGACAACAGCAGTTATGTGAAATCAAGGCTCTTAATGGCGGTAATGCGACAATTACTGCCGTAACCGAGGATGGTCTGTATATTGCAACGGCTGATTTCTATGTTACTGAGGGTGTTAAAAGCATTTCTCTTGATAAAACAGATGTTACAGCACAGATGGCTTTGGAAAAATATCAGTTAAAGGCAACAGTCCTTCCTGATTCTGCAGGTGTTGATACTTCCGTAATCTGGGCATCACTTGATACCAGAATTCTTACGGTTGACCAGAACGGTCTTGTTACATTTGTAGGACCGGGCGAAACTTATGTAAGTGCCACATCCAATGCGGATTCCACAAAGGTTGCGTATTGTCATTTCCTTATAACACAGCAGGTTGAAGGAATTAAGATAGACTTTGAATCTGTAACCCTTAATGTAGGAGAAGAATTCCGTCTTTCGGCTCTTATTTCTCCGGATAATGCAACCAACAAAAACGTAACATGGTCTTCATCCAACGAGAAAGTCGTAAAGGTTGATAAAACAGGTATGCTTACTGCTGTAGGAAGCGGAAGCGCAACAATAGTTGTTCAGACAGAAGACGGCGGATATATTGACATGGCCAATGTAACGGTTCTTCAGCCGGTTACATCCATTGTCCTCTCCAATACTGAAATGTCAGTTAAGAAGGGCACGGTATTTTATCTCGGAGCAACAGTTTTACCGGATACAGCCAACAATAAAAAGGTTATGTGGGCTTCTTCAGATACATCACTTGCAACGGTTGACCAGAACGGTAAGGTAACAACTCTTGCTGTCGGAACCGTAACTATTTCATGTACAAGTGTGGAAAACGGAGTTGTTGCTTATTGTATAGTGGAAATTACAGAACCTGTAACAGGTCTTACCCTCAATACATATTATCAGGAAATGGTAGCTGGAACCAAATTCGTCATTGTACCAACGGTTCTTCCGTTGGACGCACCTAATAAAAATGTTACTTTCTTATCAAGTGATCCGTCCGTGGCTACTGTTGATGAGAACGGAATTGTAACTGCTCTTGTGGGCGGAACATGTGAAATCGTTGTTACAACGGTTGAAAGTAATCTTAAGGCAACATGTACGATTGTAGTAAAAGAGTTCGTGGAATCCGTTAAAATTAGCGGAAATCCGGATTTACTTAATGTAGGTGATTCTGTGGAACTTTCCGTAGAGGTCCTGACCCAGACCGCATCCAACAGGGCTGTATACTGGACAACCAGTAATTCAGCCATTGCTATAGTCGACCAGAACGGTAAAGTAAAAGGTGTGGCTCCCGGCAATGTGGTTATTACGGCAACCGCCGCAGACGGAAGCGGTGTAAGTGATTCTGTAGTAATCCGCGTTATTGAGGCTGTAACGAGTATTTCATTGAGTGAATCAAAGATAACAATATATGTAGGCGAGACATATAATCTTAAAGCTACAATTAATCCGCCTAATGCATCAATTAAAGAGATTGAATGGTCATCAGATAATGAAGCGATTGCAAAAGCCTATTATGACGGAGATGTGGTAGGTGTATCGCCGGGACGAACAGTGGTATATGCAAAATCCACCGACGGCAATGATGTGGTGGCAAGGTGTACGGTAATTGTCAAGGATATTGTAAGGGCTACTTCAATTTCAGTTAATTCTTCTGAAATTACAATGCTTAAAGGTAAGACAAGAAAACTGACAGCCAGATTATATCCGACCAACTCCAATGAGACGGTAAAATGGGTATCATCTGATACATCAATAGTTACAGTTGATCAGTATGGTAATATAATAACCGTAGGTGCAGGACATTGTGAAGTTACTGCATACAGTTCTGCCGGAAGTGTAGAAGATACATGTATTATCCATTCTCTGGCAATGAGCTGTGTTGACCTTAAGCTGGAACAGTATGATACATTTAATCTGTTTGTGGACGGAGCTCCGTCAGGAATATCATGGCGTTCATCAAATCCTAGAATTGCCAGTGTTGACCAGAATGGTGTTGTTACGGGAAGAATGCCTGGTGAATGCAGGATTACGGCAACTGTTGAAGATAAGACTGTTACATGTTATGTAAAAGTAATGGCTGTGGATCCGGGAAAGTTCATTAACTGAATAAAATGATAATATAAATGGTTATTCTGTATAAAATATAAATACAGAATAACCATTTATTGTTATGGAAATACGGAATAAAATAGGGGCAGCCCCAACTAATTTGGGGCTGCAAGCTTTAAATATGAGGGGGGAGATAGAAAGTAATACTTTACTATCGAGTGTTATTATACAAGTCCAATGTGATAGGTTTGTGAAGAAAATATTAATTTAATTATAAAAAAGTAAAAAAAACTTAATTTTTAGTTTGTTGCGCTTAAAACATTCATGTGATATATTAGTTGTGATGAAAATAACGGATTAATTGTCTGATAAAGGAGATTATTTAATGAAGGATGACTTTAATTTAGACGAAAATTTTGATGAAGAACTTGAAAAATCAATCGCAATGATTGTTGAAGAAGAAAATACGGATGCCAATTTATATGTTAAAAGGAATTTTGCAGGCAGTTCCGATATGCCTGAAATAGATAGCGGCACTACCTCAGCCGATACAGATGATGAAGAAGATGAAGACGACGGATATGATGAAGACAATGATGATAATCAGGATGATAAGACAAGTCCCAAAAAGATTGTCATCATAGTTGCAATTGTTCTCGTTGTTGTAGGCCTTATCGGTACCGGAGCATTTTTCCTTATCAGATCTGCATATAACAGCAGCCGTGATAACTACGGATACTATAACGAACTCGGATATAAGGCTTTGGATTCCAAGGATTATGAAAGTGCAATTACCAATTTTGAAAAAGCACTTACTTATGACGAAGGTAAAGAGGCAACCGATACTAATCTTAACATGATGCTTTATCTTTACGAATGTTACGACAAGACAGATAAAGCAGATAAGGCAAAAGAGACTCTTGAGAATGTGCTTTCCCTTGATCCGGATAACGAAAACGCAGTATATTATTTGATACAGATATATGACGAGAATAAAGAATATGACTCTATAATTGATCTTTATGATTCATTGAAAGATTCCCAAAGTGAAAAGATCAAAAGCATGTTCTCAAGATATGTTATAAGTGAACCGCAGATTTCTCCTGAAGGCGGAGATTTCAGTGATGATGTTCGTGTAACCATATCAGGCGGAATTGACACCACTGTTTACTACACAATTGACGGATCAGAACCGTCAGAAACATCACAGATATATTCAGATAAGCTGGAGTTCACTGAAGGAACAACTACCGTAAAATATTTTTCCGTAAATAAATACGGATTTAAGAGTGATGTCTATGAGCAGACATATGTGGTTGAATATTCAGCACCGGAGGTTCCTAAGATATCACCGGAAGATACGGAAATCTCCCAGTCGGGCAAGGTTATGGTTACAATCAGCAATATTGAAACCGGCTCGAAAGTATACTATACCACAGACGGTTCAACCCCGACCCAGTCAAGTAAGCTTTATGACAGAACACCTTTTGAACTTCCTGCAGGGACCACAACAGTAAATGTACTTGTTGTCAATTCCCATGGCAAAACAGCTACTGCAACCAAGACATATAAGGTTGAGTATGTTGCCAATTATACCAAGGATGAAGCAGAAGAGCTTATCTGGGAAATGTTAGAGAGTAAGAAGTATGTCGATAAAGATCATCTTAACAAAGATGAACTTGAATGTACCATGGATTACTATGCTAAGAAGACCATTGACGGTAATACAATTTACATGTTCTATTACAATATAGACGGAGAGAAGCAGGATTACTGGTTTGGTGCAGATTCAAGTTATGGTACAATTTTCAAAATAACCGGCGATAAAGATGATTATACACTCAAAGTAGTTAAATAATCTGTTTTATACCGAATAAGCAGAAGGGATATATAATTCCCTTGTTGTATCAAATATTGGGATGTAAAGAAATTGGCGTTTTTTCGGACAATTTTTTTACATCCCTTTTTATATAAAATAATTTTTGGGTTGTAATAAAAGCTGTGGTAGTATAAAATAAAAACAGACTATATTAGGAGGTGCTTTATGTACAAAATACTTAAGGCTGAAAAACTGGCTGATAAGATTTTTCTCATGGATATTGAAGCCGAGAGAGTTGCAAAATCTTGTGAACCGGGTCAGTTTATCATAGCCAAGATTGATGAGAAAGGCGAGAGAATTCCGCTGACAATCTGTGATTATGATAGAGAAAAGGGGATTGTTACAATTGTATTTCAGATTGTGGGGGCATCAACGGCTCTTATGGCTGAACTGAAAGCGGGAGATTATCTTGAAGACTTTGTTGGTCCTTTAGGATGCCCGTCAGATTTAGTAACAGATGATATAGAGGAAGTTAAGAAGAAAAAGATTCTTTTTGTTGCCGGTGGTGTGGGAACTGCTCCTGTATATCCACAGGTAAAATGGCTTCATGAACATGGTGTTGATGTTGATGTTATTATCGGTTCTAAGACAAAGGATCTTCTTATCCTTGAGGAAGAGATGAAAGCGGTTGCAGGTAATCTCTATGTAACTACCGATGACGGAAGTTACGGAAGAAGTGGTATGGTTACAGATACAATCAAATACCTTGTTAATGAAAAAGGTATTAAATATGACCATTGTGTTGCAATCGGTCCTATGATTATGATGAAATTTGTTTGCCTTCTTACAAAGGAACTTGGAATTCCTACCATCGTCAGCCTTAATCCGATAATGGTTGACGGAACCGGAATGTGCGGTGCATGCCGTGTACAGGTTGGTAATGAAGTTAAGTTTGCATGTGTTGACGGACCGGAATTTGACGGACATCTTGTTGACTTCGATCAGGCTATGAAGAGACAGCAGATGTACAAGACAGAAGAAGGACGGGCAATGCTTAAAATCACTGAAGGCGATACCCATAAAAACGGCGGATGTGGCTGCGGAGGTGACAAATAATGGATGTTATGAAGAGAGTACCTGTAAGAGAACAGGAACCACAGGTAAGAGCAAAGAATTTTGAAGAAGTATGTCTTGGATATAATGAAGAAGAAGCAATGGCAGAAGCTTCAAGATGTCTTAATTGTAAGAATGCAATGTGTATGCAGGGCTGTCCTGTATCAATCAATATTCCGGGATTTATCAATGAAGTAAAACAGGGAAATTTCGAAGCTGCATATAGAATCATTAGTGAGTCATCAGCACTTCCTGCAGTATGCGGTCGTGTATGTCCTCAGGAATCACAGTGTGAAGGTAAATGTATCAGAGGAATTAAGGGTGAGCCTGTTTCTATCGGTAAATTAGAGAGATTTGTGGCTGACTGGGCAAGAGAGCACGGTATCACACCTTCAGTTACCGCAGATAAGAAAAATAAAAAAGTTGCAGTTATCGGTTCAGGTCCTTCAGGACTTACCTGCGCCGGAGATCTGGCTAAATTAGGCTATGATGTAACAATTTTTGAAGCATTACATAAAGCCGGAGGCGTGCTTGTGTATGGTATTCCTGAATTCCGTCTTCCTAAGGAAAAAGTAGTTCAGGCAGAAGTTGAAAATGTTAAAAAGCTTGGCGTTAAAATCGAGACCAATGTGGTTGTAGGTAAAGCCGTTAAAATTGATGAACTTATGGAAGAAGGCTTTGAAGCCGTATTTATCGGTTCCGGTGCAGGACTTCCAAGATTTATGGGCATTCCGGGTGAAAATGCCAACGGAGTATTCTCAGCTAACGAATATTTAACCAGAAGCAACCTTATGAAAGCCTTTGAAGAGGATTATGCCACACCTATAGTTGCCGGAACAAAGGTAGCTGTTGTAGGCGGCGGTAATGTTGCGATGGATGCAGCAAGAACCGCATTAAGACTTGGAGCAGAAGTTCATATTGTATACAGAAGAAGTGAGGAAGAACTTCCGGCACGAGTTGAAGAAGTACATCATGCCAAAGAAGAAGGTATAATTTTTGATCTTCTTACCAATCCGACTGAAATTCTTGTTGATGAAAAAGGCTGGGTTAAGGGTATGAAGTGCGTAAGGATGGAACTCGGAGAACCTGATGCATCAGGCAGAAGAAGTCCTGTTGAGATTCCCGGTTCAGAGTTTACAATGGATCTTGATACAGTTATCATGTCTCTTGGAACATCTCCAAACCCACTTATTTCCTCAACTACAAGCGGACTTGATATTAATAAGAGAAAATGTATTATTGCCAATGAAGTTAACGGACAGACATCCAAAATCGGTGTTTTTGCCGGTGGAGATGCGGTTACCGGAGCTGCTACGGTTATTCTTGCCATGGGAGCAGGAAAGGCAGCTGCAAAGGGTATTGATGAATATTTGAGCAACAAATAGGAGTAATTTAATATGCTTTAGCGGGGTCTTTTTATAAGACCCCACTAAATGCTGTTATGTAATGGACAGATGATTTTTGGACAGCAGTTTTTTGGACAGCAGATAGAACTAATAGAAGAGAATATTGATTTTACAGATTGGATTGTTAAAATCCATCCGTATGTTGTTGTGATTGTTTTTATTATTTTTCTGACAATAGCGGGATATTTAATCTGGCTCAGTAAAAAGCGTACCGGAAAATTAATTGATGATCATATGAATATTGATGATGTAACGGGATATTATAATTATCAATATTTTATTGAAAAGACAAAAACAATGCTTAAATATGATGATGTTCATTATGCAATCGGATATGTGGATATCAGCAATTTTAAAGCAATTAACGATTTTTACGGAAGAGAACAGGGAAATAAAGTCTTAAGAACTGTTGCTGACAGAATTAATGAACTTGTCCTTTCAAACGGTATATTTGCAAGAAGGTTTGCAGACAGGTTTGTTTTTATTCTGGGATATCTTGATATAGACAGTCTTCAGTATATTGTTAAGACTAATCTTTCCGAAGTTGAATATGAAATAGACAGTCTTAAAGAGACTCTTAAAATAAATTGCAATTGTGGTTTATATGAGGTAACGGATTACAAAGAGGATGTTGATGAAATGGTGGATAAGGCAGCCGCAGCCGCCAAACTTGCCAAAGGCTCAATTTCTGAAAATGTGATGATTCTTGAAAAAGATGTAAGCCGTACCATTATGCAGAATCAGAGAATTACATACAAGATGAACAGTGCATACAATAACCACGAATTTGTCGTGTACATCCAGCCTAAAATCGGTTTCCGCGATGGAAAAATTGTCGGTGGAGAGGCTCTGGTGCGCTGGATGTCTCCCGATGAGGGTATGGTATCACCGGGTGCATTCATTCCGTTATTTGAACGGAACGGCTTTGTGACTAAAGTAGACTTCTATGTCCTTGAGAAAGTTTGTGCGATGATTCGCAAAAGAATGGAATGGAAGAAGCGCAATGTTCCGATTTCCGTTAATCAGTCAAGGCTTCACATTTATGACCCTATGTATATTAATAAGCTGATTAACACTTTCGACAGATATGGCGTAAGCAAATCCAACATTATTTTTGAGCTTACGGAAAGTGCTTTCACTGAAAACACAAGGGACATGATTGAGCTGATGAACAGGATGTCGAAACTGGGATATAAAATATCCATGGATGATTTCGGCAGCGGATATTCATCCCTTAACATGTTAAGTCAGCTGCCTATAAGCGAGCTTAAGCTTGATAAGGAGTTCTTAAGCGACGAATCTCCAAAGGGAAAATACATTATAAAGTCGATTGTCAATCTGGCCCATGGCCTTGGCATTTCTACTGTATGTGAGGGTGTGGAATCCGAAGAACAGGTTCCGTTCCTTAAACAAATCGGATGTGATATTGCACAAGGATTTTATTATGCAAAACCAATGCCGATGAATGAGTTTGAAAAATTATTAGACGCAGGAGAATAGGTCTGTTGCATATGCGGCAGACCTAAAAAAATATGAAAATCAGTATAATTTGTGTAGGTAAAATAAAAGAAAAATTTTTCAATATGGCAATTGATGAATATTCCAAACGCCTTTCAAGATATTGCAAACTGGAAATATTTGAGGTCGCAGATGAAAAGACTCCCGATGGCTGTAAAAAGGCAATCGAGGACCAGATTAAGGCCAAGGAAGGCGAGAGAATATTATCTGTAATTAAGGATGATGCATATGTTATTTCCCTGGCAATCCAAGGCCGGAAAATGGATTCTGAAAAATTTTCCGATACAATAGAAAAGCTGGGAGTAGACGGTGTAAGTCATATTACCTTCATTATAGGAGGTTCACTTGGACTTGATGAGAGTGTGCTAAAAAGAAGTGATATGCTCCTGAGTTTTTCAGACATGACTTTTCCGCATCAGCTTATGCGCGTAATTCTTCTGGAACAGATTTACCGTGGGTATAGGATTATGAATGGGGAACCATACCACAAGTAGGGGGAAATTATACTTATGTTTGTGCACCCGTTTGCACTAAGTTGCTTCACGGAGCGGTACTAAGCTCCATTTTCAATGGAGCAAGTACCGCCGGAAGCAAAATGTGCACAATACATAAGTATAATTTCCTGCGTTGTGACGAAATGATAGGGAAAAAACTTTGAAAAGGGTGGCAGTTTCGATTGTGAGCCCACTGAGGAAGTACATCAGGGAAGTGCCGAAATTCGTTTGTTTACTGAATAAGATTATTAATATCCTCACGGATAAGGGGATATTTTTTTCATATGCTACTGCAAGATCCATTCATACAGCTAAAATTGTTACAAAGGGATTAGATGCGAAAATTCCCGTGATTACATATAATGGAGTTTGTATTGTGGATAATCAAACCTTTGAAATATTAGATGCAAATTTTTTAGATGACAATATTTATCTGCTTTTAAATGAATTGTTTTCAGAAGGCATATATCCTACAGTTTATGCAATGGTTGATGGAAAAGAGAGATTTTCAAATCTTCCAAGAAAAAGTTCAAAAGGAACTCTGGATTTTATGGAATCAAGAAATGATCTCAGAAAGAGAATCGTTGACACAGAGGAGGAACTTATGGATGGAGAGATATTCTATATCACTTGTATTGAATCTTCGGAAAAATTAAAGCCATTTTATGATAAGTACAAAGACAAATATCATTGTGTCTTTCAAAAGGATATGTATTCGGGAGAACAATGGTTGGAAATTATGCCTAAAGACTCAACAAAAGCCAGTGCGATTAAAAGACTAAAAAAACTATTGGGGTGTAATTATGTTGTTGCTTTTGGAGATGGGATTAATGATATAGAAATGTTTGAGTTAGCAGATGAGGCATATGCAATGGAGAATGCTGTTCATGAACTAAAATCTATTGCGACAGGAGTAATAGATAGTAATAATGATGATGGGGTGGCACACTGGCTGGAAGAAAATGTATTATTAAAAAATTCAAATTTATGATGTTATTAGTTTTTAAATCGGGATGATAGATAACACAATTCTAAATTTGTCTCATGAACATACAGAGTATGAGCGGAGAATTATGGGAGGGAATAACAGATGAGAACACCAACAGAAATTAAAGAACTCATATTAAACAT